>NZ_JANHZR010000001.1:0-912139 GCF_041414715.1 Pseudoalteromonas sp. DY56-GL22
ATTTCGTTATTTAGTTGTGCTCGGCAATTGCTCCTGCATTGCTCTACCTTCTGCATCCATGCAGTCGTAAATCAGAAGTTTTTAACGCAGGTAGCGACAGGTTTAATCCCTCAAAATAATTAAGTATTATTGCGGATTGGTATCAGTTGATATTAGTCAAAAAAAAGCAGCCCTTGGGCTGCTATGAACGACACATGAAACTCGAAGGGGAGTTGTGTAGTGGCTAATTTAACGATTTATACTTTATACGGAACGCATGCAATAATGGTTCAGTATAGCCACTAGGTTGTTTAACTCCCTCTAATACAAGGGCTAAAGCTGCTTGATAAGCAACACTTTGTGCTAAAGTTTCGGCTGAATCAGCCATATTATTGTAGGCCGGATCACCTTCATTTTGACCATCAACAACTTTCGCCATACGTGCCATGGTTTTTCTAATTTGCTCTTCAGAACAAACGCCATGATACAGCCAGTTGGCCATGTGCTGGCTTGAAATACGCAGTGTGGCACGGTCTTCCATTAAACCGACATGGTTGATGTCTGGTACTTTTGAGCAACCAATACCTTGGTCAATCCAACGCACAACATAACCTAAAATACCCTGAGCGTTGTTATCAAGTTCGGCTTGAATATCTTCTTTGCTTAAGCTGCTGGCATCTTTCATAAGCGGCGGAGTGAGTAAGCTGGTAAGGCTTGCTTCTTTGCGGTCCATAAGCGCTTTTTGGCAGGCAAATACATCAATATCATGATAATGCATGGCATGCAGTGTTGCAGCAGTAGGAGAGGGCACCCACGCGGTATTTGCACCACTTTTCGGGTGACCACTTTTTTGTTCCATCATTAACGCCATTTTATCTGGCATTGGCCACATACCCTTACCAATCTGTGCTTTACCACTAAGGCCAGTTGCAAGACCAATATCTACGTTGCGATCTTCGTATGCGCTGATCCAAGGTTCAAGCTTAATAGCGCCTTTTGGCAGTACTACACCTGCTTGCATTGAAGTATGAATTTCGTCACCAGTGCGGTCTAAGAAGCCGGTATTGATGAATACAACACGCTTTTTAGCTTCGAAAATACAGGCTTTTAAGTTAGCTGAAGTACGACGCTCTTCATCCATAATACCCATTTTAATGGTGTTTGTAGGCAAGCCTAACAGCTGCTCAACGCGGGTAAACAGGGTATTAGTGAAGGCAACTTCTTCTGGACCATGCATTTTTGGCTTAACAATATTAATACTCTTAGCCGTTGAATTTTTAAGGCTACCTGTAGCTTTTAAGTCATGAAGTGCAGCGGTGCTAGTGATAATGGCATCCATAATGCCTTCAAACACGTCATTGCCTTCACTATCTTGGATAGCTGGATTAGTCATTAAGTGGCCAACATTACGCACAAACATCATGCTACGACCTTTTAGCGTGATTGTTTCGCCATTTACACCTTGATATTGGCGATCTTGTGCTAAACGACGCTCAATAGTTTTACCTTCTTTGTTAAATGCTTCTACAAGGTTTCCTTGCATTAAACCAAGCCAGTTTTGATAGACGTTTACTTTGTCTTCGGCATCAACGGCAGCAACGGAATCTTCACAGTCCATAATCGTTGTAAGGGCTGCTTCTAGTAGTACATCTTTAAGGCCTGCTTTATCTGCTTGGCCTATTGGGTGATGATGGTCTATTTGCAGCTCAATATGTAAGCCATTATTTTTCAATAAGATAGCGCTTGGATTTTGCGCTTCACCTTGGTAACCAATAAGTTGTACAGGGTTTGCTAGGCGAACCTGACTACTATCACGTAATGTGATTAAAAGCTCATTATTAACCACTGCATAGCTGGTGCTTTCGATGTGTGAGCCGTTTGCTAAAGGCAGTGCTTTATCAAGGAACTGGCGGGCATAAGCCATGACTTTAAAGCCACGCACAGGGTTGTATGTAGAGCCTTTCTCAGCGCCGTCGTCTTCACTTAATACATCTGTGCCGTATAGCGCATCATACAGTGAGCCCCAGCGCGCATTTGCGGCGTTTAAGGCAAAGCGTGCATTACTCACTGGCACAACAAGCTGTGGCCCAGCTGTGTTTGCGATTTCAGGCTCTACTTGCTCTGTTTCTATGCTGAAACTAGCTGGCTCAGGAACGAGGTAGCCTATGTCTTCAAGGAATGCTTGATAGTTAGCCGCATCCCATACCGGCTGCTGTTTATGGTAGTCATCAATCTTAGCTTGTAGTTGTTCGCGTTTTTCTAAAAGCGCACGATTGATTGGCGTTAGTTCATTGACGATATCAGCAAAACCTTGCCAAAAAGTGTCTGTGCTAATGCCTGTTCCTGGTAAAAGTTGCTGTTCAACAAACTGTGCAAGTTGTTGATCAACGCTTAAACCGTTAAGTGAGAGAGTGGTCATAATAATGTCCTTTAAACGAGCTTAATTTGATCATTCATGGTCCAACCATATCGTAAAAAAGGCTAATAAGCAGGCTATTTGCCATTCACTAAAAATATAGTGGTAATAACAACTATAAATTTACTAAATTCCAAAAATCCGCCTAATGTTGAATTAAGCGCTACGAAGCAAACGCCAAGTAGCCACTCTCACTAACAAAAAATAGATAACCCGTTCGAAGGATTTTTATTATGACAAGATATCAACGCGAAACCGATAACTTAGCTACTTTATGTCAAACACAAGGCAAAACGTGGCAGTCAATCAACCCAGAATACGCTAGCCGTATGCGCTTACAAAACCGTTTTCGTACGGGTCTAGACATTGCTCAATACACTGCAGACATTATGCGTGCAGACATGGCAGCTTATGATGCTGACCACAGCCAATACACACAATCATTAGGTTGTTGGCATGGTTTTATTGCACAGCAAATGATGATGGCAATTAAACGTCATAACAAAACAACTAAACGCAGCTATGTATACCTAAGTGGCTGGATGGTTGCGGCACTTCGCTCTGAGTTTGGTCCATTACCTGACCAAAGTATGCATGAAAAAACGTCTGTTCCAGCGCTAATCGAAGAAATCTACACTTTCTTAAAGCAAGCTGATGCACGTGAGCTTGACCACCTTTACAAAGACCTAGACGAAGCGAAAGCAAACGGCGGTGACGTTCAAGCAGTGCTAAATAAAATCGATAACTTCGAAAGCCATGTTGTGCCAATTATTGCTGATATCGATGCGGGTTTCGGTAACGAAGAAGCAACTTACCTACTTGCTAAAAAGATGATTGAAGCGGGTGCATGTGCTATCCAAATCGAGAACCAAGTATCTGACGCAAAACAATGTGGTCACCAAGCTGGTAAAGTAACTGTACCGCATGAAGATTTCTTAGCAAAAATTAACGCAGTTCGTTACGCATTCTTAGAGCTTGGCATTGATAACGGTATTATTGTTGCTCGCACAGACTCATTAGGTGCAAGTCTTACTCAAAAAGTGCCAGTATCTAAAACTCCTGGCGACCTTGCTAGCCAATACACGTCGTTCCTTGAAACAACACCAGTAAACAGTGTGGATGACTTAAACGAAGGCGACACAGCAATGAAGCTGAATGGTCAGCTTTGCAAACCAACACGTTTAGATAATGGTTTATACCAGTTCCGTGAAGGCACAGAGAAAGACCGCGTAGTTCTAGACTGTGTAACTAGCTTACAATCAGGCGCAGACTTACTGTGGATTGAAACAGAAAAACCAAATGTTAAACAAATCGCTGAGCTTGTAAACCGCGTTAAAGAGCAAGTACCCAATGCTAAGCTGGTATACAACAACTCACCGTCGTTCAACTGGACACTTAAATTCCGTGAGCAAGTATATGCTGAGTGGCAAGAGCAAGGTAAAGACTTATCAGCTTACCCAAGCATCGATGACAATAAGGCATTAATGGCGCCAGAAATGGATGACACAGAGCTTGCAGCGGCAGCAGACGTACTTGTGCAAAACTTCCAAAAAGATGGTGCACGTGAAGCGGGTATCTTCCATCACCTAATCACGCTACCAACTTACCATACTGCGGCGCTAAGCACTGATATCCTATCAGAAGGCTATTTCGGCGACCTAGGAATGCTGGCGTATGTTCGCGACGTACAACGTCAAGAAATCCGCCGTGAACAAGCATCAGTGAAACACCAAGACCTAGCAGGTTCTAACATTGGTGATACTCATAAAGAGTACTTCTCTGGTGAAAATGCGCTTAAAGCCGGTGGTGAAGCAAATACCATGAACCAGTTCTAACCAAGTTGTAATGTAGTTTCCTTTATAGCTATTCAATAATGTTGTTGGGGGCCTTCGGGCCCTTTTTCGCTTTTTAGCTATCAGCTTTCAGCCGTCAGCCATCAGACTCGCATCTCTCACCTCGCATCTCGCACCTCATATCTCGGATCACTCTTTAACCAAGTCTTGGATCAGCCATTTACTAGCTTTATAAAAATACAGATCACGCATTTACCAGCCTAAGAATTTTAGATCAGGATTTAACTACCTCCGCCGTATAAGCCTTAATTTAGGGCCTATTGCCTAATTACAGCCTCTAGAATGGTTAAAATTGGCTCATATAAACGGCAATTTAATGTTGTTTTGTAGAATCTAGCGATTTACAAACCGATTTTTTATTAACTCACTCAAGCCATAAACCGATTTTTTACCAACTCAACACCCTTACAAACCAAAATTTTACTAACTGAAGCTAGGTTTCTAGCGGCACAAACCGATTTTTTACTAACTCAAGTTACTGATTTTGGCTATAAACCGATTTTTTACTAACTGCTTTTGGATTAATGTCCGATATTTGAGAAATGTATGTAAGGAGTTACTCATATTTTGACTGTAAAGGGGGTTTACAGAAAAGAGAGCTGTCAGCTTTCAGCCGTCAGCTATCAGATTGAAATTCAAAAGTTAGAAAATAGCAGCGGGTTTATCCCGCGTTATGGTTTATATATGGCGCGGCATAAAGCCGCACCTAAACTATTGCTCGCAACCCGCAACTACTTACTATGTTTATCAAACCACCATTGAATATAGGCGACTTTGGTCATCAGGTTTGATGGGCGCGCGGTAATACCATGTGAGGCATTAGGAATACGCACCATCGCTGTATCAACGCCTTGAAGCTTTAACGCTTGGTAAAATTGCTCGGTTTCAGAAATCGGCGTGCGATAGTCTGATTCACCAGTTAACAGCATAGTGGGTGTTTTTACATTGCCCACATAGCTAATTGGAGAGCGCTTCATATAATGCTCAATGTTGTCCCATGGTTTACCTGGGAACCAATAGTCAGCAAAGAAAGGGTAGAAATCAGCAGTTAGTACAAAGCTGATCCAATTGATAACAGGTTTAGCAACAACAGCGGCTGCAAAGCGGTCTGTATGACCTACAATCCATGCAGTTAAAACACCGCCACCTGAACCGCCGGTGACAAACAACTTACTCTCATCAATAAAGCCCTTATTGATGACAGCATCAACACCTGTCATTAAGTCATCAAAGTCATTACTTGGGTAGTTATGATGAATTGTTTGCGCAAACTCTTTACCGTATGAGTCACTGCCGCGCGGGTTCATATATAGCACAACATTACCTTTGGCTGCGTATAATTGTACTTCAGGGCTAAAGTGAGGGCCGTAGTTTGCAACAGGACCGCCGTGGATCTCTAAAACAAGTGGATACTTTTTGTTTTTATCAAAGCCCGGCGGGTAAGCAATCCAACCTTGAATAGCCAAGCCATCGTGGCTTGATTTAACCCAAATTTCTTCAACCTTAGCCAGCTCTTTGTCGCCCAGCGCATCTTCGTTTAATTGTGTTAAACGCGCCGTTTTACCACGCTTAATTAATGCTACATCTGCTGGACGTTGGGTATCTGCAAGTGTGAATGCAACTTCACCATCTTCGCTCACATCAAAGTCACCACCTGAATATGGGCGACCAAAGGCGACACTCCCAATCTCTGAGGTAATCACCTTATGTTTACCACTACGCGGCTGGTAAGCTAGATGAGTTTTACCTTCACTATCGTAGCTAAAATAAAGGCCTCTGCCGCTATCATCCCATTTAATATCTTCGACACTACGGTCTAAATCAGCAGTGAGTACCGAGGTTTTACCTGATTTTAAATCAAGTAAATAAATGTCGTTATTTTCATAGTTAGTTTTTTTGTCGTCGTAACCTGTGTATGCTAGATAACGACCATTTGGCGAGACTTTAGGGCGTGAATCTGGGCCTTTACGGTCTGTTATTTGGGTAATTGAACGATCCGCTAAGCTAAGTTTATAGATTTCAGATTCAGTTGGGTGTAATTCATTGTCTTCATAGCGATTAGCCGAAAAATAAAACGCATCGCCTTGTTCGTTAAAGCTAATAGCACCACCATGATCAAAATCACCAGAACTCAATTGACGTGCATTGCCGCCCGTTGCACTGATGATAAAAAAGTGACGATAACCTTTTTCAGAGTAGCCACCGCCATCGGCACGGTAATAGGTATCGCCAATATATTTAGCTGGCTCAGCCCACTTAGCGCCTTCTGGCTTGCCCGGTAAAGACACTGGGCTTGCTGATTTTGCTGGCACAAACTGACTAAACACTAATTGTTTACCATCTGGCGTCCAAGTTAATCCGCCAGGGCTTTGCGTTAGGTTACTAATTTTTGCTACGTTACCGGTTTTTAACCATTTTACATAGATTTGGCTGCTACCATCTCGGGTAGAAATAAACGCTAAACGAGTTTCATCTGGTGACAACACCGGAGAGTAATCCATATGCACGCCAGATGTTAGCGGTAGCATGGTTTTACCATCTGGGTTTACTGACCAAATATTACTGACTTTACGGTCGCTTTTGATATCCATGCGATTACGCACAAAGTAAATTGTATCGCCATTTTTTGTCATTTCTATTTGGTTGGCGTATTCAAGATCAAAAACATTTTCAAGTTGAAAGGTATTGCTAGCTCCTGCATGGCTGTAAAAGCTGGCTGCTGCAAGCAGTGCTAAAGACGTTTTAAACTTCATTTTATTTCCTTGTTAGTGAGCAGAAATTAGGGCGTGTTAACCTGTTATAAAGTAACAACCATCAGAAATATAGTCCATTGCGATGAATGGAGAAATCAATAGACAGATGGTCATTTCCCTTTTATGTTGAGTACAGACACTTTTAAACGTAAGGAGCACACAATGATAGGTTACACCATGTTAGGCACTAACAACCTAGCTAAAGCAGTAAAGTATTACGATGAATTGTTCGCCACTTTAAACGCCGAGCGCTTTTTAGAAACTGACCGCTTTGTCGCATGGAGCACAGGTCAAGATAAGCCCGGTTTTGCGGTTACCAAACCTTATAACGATGAAAAAGCCACAGTAGGTAACGGCACTATGATTGCTCTGGCAGTCGAAACCCCAGCCCAAGTAGATGCCTTTTATAAAAAAGCCATAGAACTAGGTGGCACAGACGAAGGCGCCCCCGGTCCACGTGAAATGCCCGGCTTTTATGCGGGATACTTTAGAGACTTAGACGGTAACAAACTTAATGTGTTTTGTTTTACGCATGGGTGAGGGGAGTGAGCGAGGGAAAGTGAGCTGTAAGCTTTCAGCCGTCAGCTATCAGATTGAAAGTTAACAGGCGCTAGGCTCTAGGAAACAGGGCCTAGCTTATGTAGCTTTATGCCGCGTAACTCTTAACTCTTCTTTGCGCTATGCTCACATGGCACGCCAGTAACATCGCATACCTACCGGCTCTTCGCGCGAAATAAATTTCACGCCTACAAGAAAATTGTAGGGTAATCTTAAGCTGTGATTAGGAAGTTGTTGTTCGGCGCTAAAGCACCTCCTACCTCACATCTCGGTCCTCGCATTTCGCACCTCGAATCTCATACTTCGCATCTCGAATCTCGTACTTCGCACCTTAAAAACACACATCACAATACGGTTGTATTTATTTTAGGAAATAGTTGTCTTTTTCACTATTTATTGGTGGAAATATCAACTATGCTTTTGCGTGAATAATCCATTTTATTGATTTATATGAGGTTATATTGTTGGTTCGATAATTGCTCCAGACTTTTTACCAACACTTTTAAAGGAAATAAAAATGAAAAATACACTAACGCTTACCCTTCTCGCTGTACTGCTTTTGGTTCTGTATTCACAGTTCACAGAATTAGCCTATAAATTTGGTTTTGCTGAGCTCAAACTAAATGCGGTTTTGGAAAACAGTGAACATATGAAAGTAAAGTGTGATGCATACTCACTTGGCTTTTTTGATGAAATAAAACTTCAAAATAAATTTCAAAAATGCATCAATGATTATGAAGCTGAAGGCTACGAAATCGTGAGCAGAACAGACCAATAATCGTTTTGAGTAAGCGCCATGCTCGCATGGCGCGCCGCTGCATCGCACAGCTGCCAGCGCTTCGCGCGAAATAAATTTCACGTCTACAAAAACTGACGGCTGAAAGCTAGTTCCCCTACCAACTTCCGCTTATTTTCATTACACTGCGCCAATACAAAAATAATTATAAAATTGAGAATAATCATGACGTCGAAACTTTTTAAACCTCTTGCTTGTGTATTTGCACTGAGCCTTGTGGGCTGTGGTGGAGGTGAGGTGTTTACTGCACCTGCAAGTAGTGAATTTGCCCATGGCAATGAGTTGCTAAGTGCCACGGCACTAACCGAGGATGCTAGTCACGCGTTAGTGGCAACCCAATCTGAGGTGTGCGTTTGGGATAATCAGTTAAAAGCGCGTCTATACGATTGTATAACAGGGCAGGGCGCTGAACATGTTGAGCTTGTGGGCTTTAGCGCTAACAAATCTCGTTTTTTCATTTCAAATCGATTATCGGTGACTTTATACGATACTCGCACTGGGCGTAGTATTGGTACTTGGCTCACCGGGCAAGAAATCGCAAGAGACATCGCTATTTCAGCCGTAGGCGATACGTTGGTTATCGCTTATCGTAGCGGCAAGGCTGAGGTAATAAATACTCGCACAGGTGATACTAAGCGTTTTGATATTCATCGCTTAGATATTAATAGCGTGGCGTTATCGGCTGATGGGCAGTGGGCGTTTACCGGCTCAAGCGACAAGTACGTTAAGCTTTGGTCAACAAGTGATGGCAGCACTCGCTTTGAAGAGCGTTTAGCGACTAGAGTGAATCACGTTACTTTAAATAAAACAGCAAGCTTGGGCTTTGCAATTGACTCGGTTGATGATCGTGTATTCTTTGATTTAGCCAATAAAAAAGAGTTATCAGAAGTGGCCTCATACTCTAACTTTATTGAGTTCACCGCATCGCAATTTATTAATCGAGATAAATGGCTATTAACTGGGTCGCCAAAAATGAAGATGCGTTTATATCGCGTTGCAGATGGTGAACTAATCGCTGAGTACGAAGCTAAACAACAGCGCCAGCGAACGTCAGTACTGAGTGTGGCTTACGATGGTAAGCAGCTATATTCAGAAACCAGTGACGGCCTATTGCAAGCTTGGCCTTATAAAGCAAATAAAAGCTAAAACAAAAACGCCTACTTGCAGTAGGCGTTTGTTTTTGAGTCCGATTAAATTAGTAATCAAACTTATGCTTGGTAAACAAGCTTTGCACTTGTTGCCAAACTGCACCAGGCTTACCATCGCCAACTAACTTGCCATTTACTTTTACAACTGGGCCAACTTCTTTAGTGGCGCTAGTGATCCATACTTCGTCGGCATCAAGTAACTCGTCTTTACTAATAATGCGCTCTTGCACTTTAAAGTTACTGTAACTGTGAAGAATATTGAGGATTAACCAGCGGGTGATCCCCGGTAAAATTTGGTTATCAAGTGGTGGCGTACTGATCACACCATCTTTAACAATAAACACATTACTTGAACTAGCTTCGGTAATTTCTTCTAAGCGGTTAAATAGAATAGTTTCTTTGTTGCCCGCTGCTGCACCGTGCTGGTAATGGATCACGTTGCCAAGCAGTGCCGTTGATTTTATATGGCAGCGTTGCCAGCGACGGTCTTGCTCAAGCGATACAGTGTAAGTTGTTGCATTGTCGATATCGCCTTTTGGCTCTGCCGGAATTTCAAAAGCAAACGCGAATACGGTCGGGGTAATATTAGTTGGGTAACCGTGGGCACGTTTAGTATCAGCGCCACGGCTCACGTGTAAATAAATCCCTAGATTATCACCTTGGTTTTTCTCGCATAAATCATTACAGATTTTACGCCACGTATCGGCACTGTAATCGAGCTTAATTTCAAGTTCGTTTAAACCGTTATTCATACGCTCAATATGTGCGCCAAAGCCAAGCATTTTGCCTTGGTATGATGGGATCACTTCATAGATGCCATCGCCAAATAAGAAGCCGCGATCCATGGGTGAAATCTTTGCTTCATCAGCGCCAAGGTATTCACCGTTTAGGTATACCGTGCCCATTGTTAAACCTCATTCTCTGTCGTAAAGCCGCCAAGTTGGCGAAGCCGAGTTATTAATTGTTGACCATGCATTGCATGCAGGCCGTCTTCGGTGAGCTCATTTTTATGGGTGACGCCATCGACACTACCGCGCTCACTTAGGTAATGTAAAATGTTGAGTGGCTCAATATCAGCCAACAAATCAGTGTTATGCCAGCGACTTAAAAAGGCAATGAGTCCGTATGCTGCCCAGTTAGATACATCGGCGAGTAATAGCTCATCACAGGTTGTTAAACAAGGAGTGATGTTTAGCGCTTGCATATGCTGTGCAAGGTTACCCATGCCTATTTCGTTACCGCCATCACCAATCGCTATGGTGGGGCAAGGTGCTTCTGTCACAAAAAAATCAAAGCAGCCGCAATGCTCCGAAATATCAATACCGCGCATATTATAATAACGCTGATGCTCGTTAAGCCCCGGGCGTTCTATTGATAAAACACACTCAGGTTTTAGCTGCGCAAGGGCTTTAATGCTAAAAGTGTGTGCATTATCAATGCTATTTATAGGTAGCTCAAAACAGTTAAAGTCATTTTTCAGGGCACTGTAAAGGGGGTTGCCAGTAACCAAAATAGGCTGTTTACCAAGCTTTTCGAGTACCTTGTAAAGTGCAATTGCACCAACCGGACCATCAGTCTCGAAGGTATTGTTGACCGCAAAGCCCGTACCTATCAACACAGTACCTTGTGCTTTATAAAGGTATTTTGCTGCGCGTAAATACGTACCCGTAAGTTGTTTTGCGTATAAATGCTGCATTCCACGCGGGTTTTGTTCAACCATCATGGTTTCAATTTGTTGGCTGAGCGCAGCGTCGCTTAGGCTTGCTGACATAGTGCTTTGATCTCTTGAATGAGCGCAATACCCGCTTCATTATCGCCATGCACACACAGGCTATCAGCATTAAGTGCCAGCTGCTCACCACTTCGTGTAGTGACTGTGCCATGTGCAACTAACTGTTTAACTTGCGCCATTAGCGCCGCTTTGTCGTGTAAGCTGCCCGCTAAAGAACGTGCAACAAGCTTACCTTCGTCTGTGTATTGACGGTCGGCAAACGCTTCTAAAATGAGTTCTAGTTGAAGCTCGTTTGCTTGTACTTTGTGTTTGGCAGCTTGGTTGGTAGCTAAAATCATTAATTTTAATGGCTTTGCATAACTTGCCACTGCGCGCATAACGATATTCAGCGTTTGCTCGTCACTCATCATATCGTTATACAATGCACCATGTGGCTTAACGTATTCGAGCGTTAAACCATGTACTGCAGCCATACCATCAATTGCAGCAATTTGATAATGCAGGCAATTTGTCAGCTCTTTTTCGCTCATAGCCATTGAGCGGCGACCAAAGCCTTGTTTATCAGGGTAACTTGGGTGCGCGCCAACCATTACTTTGTGCTGCTTGGCGAGGGTTAGGGTGTTTGCCATCACATCGGCATCGCCAGCATGAAAGCCACAAGCAATATTTGCCATATCAATATGTGGCATAACTTGCTCATCTAAGCCCATTTTCCACATGCCATAGCTTTCACCAAGGTCGCAGTTTAATTTCATCGTCATTTATAACGCTGCCATTTTACTATTTGGAATATCAGTGATCAGCATGTGTCCTGGACTATGCGTGATACAAAAATCAGGAGCCGCGTTGGCAATCGCGACTTGTGGAGTAACACCACAGGCCCAAAATACGGGCACTTCGCCTTCTTTAATGGTCACCGCATCACCAAACTCAGGTTTGTTAATATCTTTAATGCCAATTGCAGCAGGGTCGCCAAAATGCACTGGCGCACCATGTACACTTGGAAAGCGGCTGCAAATTTGGATAGCGCGAATGGCATCGGCAGGTTTCATCGGGCGCATACTCACAACCATATTGGCGTGGAAAATTCCCGCACTCTGGCACGCCATATTAGTCACATACATAGGCACATTCTTTTGCTCGCTGATGTTTCTGATTTCAAGACCTGCGGCAATCAGCGCTTCTTCAAATGAGAACGAGCAACCAATTAAAAAGGTGACTAAATCGTCGCGCCAATGATTCGTAATATCGGTAACCTCTTCAACCATTTGGCCATGTTTGAAGACGCGGTAACGAGGTAAATCGCTACGAATATCAATGTCTTCACCAACACTTGGCATATCGGCAACGCCCGGTAAGCGACTAGAGGCAATAATTGGGCACGATTTTGGGTTTGCTTGACTAAACTGCAAAAAATCAAACGCGTACTGTTTGGGTAAAATGACTAAATTAGCCTGCACAAAGCCCGGTGCAAAGCCCGATGTATTACCACTGTAATCTCCTGCGCGAACCATTTTTCGTATAGCTGCGGGAGTGGTTAATGATGCATTTTTTTGCATATACCGATCCTTACCAAATGCTTAACTGATAGTTTTACAATAACACTCAGTTCAGATCATTAATAGTAACGGGTAGCTGTCCTTTTGCAGGAGCTTTTCCTAGTAATACTTTTGCCAGTGCTGTGAAAGCTGGCCCTGCAATTTTCTCATCAGTATCTACATCAATATTGTAAGCATAAGTAGCAAGTACAGCGTCGCTAAATTTCCCGAATTGGGCAATATCGTAAGGGGCACGTAAGCTTACAAATATAGTCTTCTTATGGGCTAATTTTGCTTGTTTTAGCAATGACTCTAATGCCGCAGATTGGTCGGCTTTAGCAATTGCAAACTCCGGGTTGTCAGCTAAGTCATCCATCCCACCGACTTCAACAGCACTTTGTTTTGGTGACGCATTGGCGGCAATGATTATATCCGATTCGTTAATTTCTTTTAATGTTGCAAGCGGCTCATAACCTTGCAAACTTGTGCAGCTAAAGCTGATTAACTTATCGGTGTTGTCAATTAACGCCTGCTGCAGAGCATAGCATTTACGGGTATCTGGCATAATAATATGCACTTTGCTGCCCGATTTAATGCTAAGCGGTAGAGTGCTTTTCTCGTTTTTCACTTCGGTGATAGCAGCTAATGCTAATTCGGCTTCTACTTTTCTATGGCTTTGATCACCGAGTAAAAGCTGCGCTTTTTTGATGGCTGCTTTGTCATCAAGCAACGAAGTGAGCTTAAACTTTTCTTTAAGTTTTAAAATGCGTGTAGCAGAAGCACTCATTTCGTTGGCATTTAACGTGCCGCGTTGTACTTCTTGTTCTAATCGCTCAATCAGGGCTTCAAGCACAGCTAAGTCTTTAGGGCTTCTGATTTCGATTGGCATCAGGGCAATATCAACACCCGCTGCAAAGGTATTTACGACCGCTTCAATTGGTTCAAAAAAGTGGCTGATCCCCGCCATATCAAGAGCATCTGTGATCACCACACCTTGATAACCAAGTTCGTCACGTAATAAGTCAGTGATGATTTTGCGCGACATCGTTGCAGGCTTGATCATGGTTTTGCCTTCTTTACTGACAAACGTGCTGTCGTCAAGGGCAGGGTATTGGATATGTGCGGTCATGATCATACCCGGCTGTTGGTTTTTAATAATTTCTTTAAAAGGGGGTAAGTCTTGCTGCCAAATGGTTTCTTTATCATGCATTACTTTTGGCAGACCTGTGTGGCTATCTACATTGGTATCGCCATGCCCCGGAAAGTGCTTTAACGATGAAATAACGCCGTTGTTTTCAAACCCAGCTACTTGGGCACCACCTAGTTTTGCAACCAATTGCGGATCTTCACCGTAAGAGCGCACGTTAATAACGGGGTTATCTGGGTTCATGTTTACATCAACCGTGGGTGCATAGTTAACATTAACACCCAGTGCTAATAGCTCGTCGGCTATAATGCGGGCAGACTCAGTCGCGAAGTGGGTACCATGTTCTTTATAGGTCGCGCCAATCGACATGTTACCGGTAAACGATGTACCTACATCACGAGGAATACGGGCAACTCGGCCGCCCTCTTGGTCTATCGAAATAAACAGCGGTAAGCCTAACTCTGACTTAGCGGCGGCTTTTTGTAGGTCATTGTTAAGTTTGATCACTTGCGGCACAGTATCGATATTTTCTGCAAATAAGATCACCCCACCAATGTTATGTTTAGTGATGATATTTGCTAAATCGGCCGGCAGTTCTGTCACCGGTGTACGGCATTTTTGCTCACCCGGGTCTTGCTCGCAGTAATAACGTAGGTCAAGCATGAGCTTTTGCCCTAACTGTTGTTTTAAAGTTAATGCAGACTCAGCAAATGATGATTGTAATGGCATGAAACATCCTAATCCGATAACCAGTGACGATAGTGCAAACTTATTTAACACAGCAAGCTCCAAAGCAAAACGCTTATTTAGTTTTTAGAATAAATTATTCTTGATGTTAATGGGTTTTTAAATATAAATACAGTATTTTTTTGCTACCCTAGCGGTTTTTGAGTCCGACTGCAAAAAGCTAAGTTAGATCACCAAATAGGGCTAATAAGCTTAAGTAACCAAACCTTTATACTGATGAAAAGCGTGGCAAGTTGATAATTTATCAATTTAATGGGTCGCTTTTTAGTACAATTTAAAGTAATAATATATTCCATAATCATCAGCGTAAATATGACAAGCCTGGGGGCGAGATGGCTTTTACTCGATTGCACGCATTTAAACAGCAAATTAAACCTTTTTTACCAGAGTCTGCATTAATAGAAGATTACTCGCGCCGTTATGCGTACGGGACTGACGCTAGCTTTTATCGATTAATCCCTGAGTTAATTGTATTAGTGAGCAATCAAAATCAAGCACGGCAAGTGATCATTACTGCCAACGAGCTACAGGTTCCCATTACTTTTCGCGCCGCTGGCACGAGTTTATCTGGGCAAGCAATTACCGATTCGGTATTAGTTTTATTGTGCGATAGTTGGAGCAAGTTTGAGATTATTGATGACGCCGAGGCAATACGTTTACAACCGGCGATCATTGGTGCTCGAGTAAATCAAGTATTAGCCCCGTTTGGTAAAAAAATTGGCCCTGATCCCGCTTCAATTAATAGCTGCAAAATAGCCGGAATGGCGGCAAATAATTCATCGGGTATGTGTTGTGGGGTGGCGCAAAACAGCTACCACACAGTAAAAGATATGACCCTCATTTTTGCCGATGGCACTGTGCTAGATACGGCTGATAGCCAAAGCTGTAATGCCTTTTTACAAAGCCATAGTCTTTGGGTTGATGAGCTAATGAGCCTTGTTGATAGGGTAAAGCAAAACCCCGATTTGAGTGAGCGCATCGCCCATAAATACCGTTTAAAAAATACCACGGGTTATGGTTTAAATGCACTGCTGGATTTTTCTGATCCAATCGAAATCATTAAGCACTTAATTATCGGCTCTGAAGGCACCTTAGCTTTTATCGCCGATATCACTTACCACACAGTGGTTGAGCATAAGTACAAACACACAGGTTTCTTTATTTTTGACGATATCAGCAAGGTGTGTGAGCTGGTACAAAGGCTGAGTGAAGTTGATGTTGCGGCCGTTGAGCTGCTAGATAAACGTGCCCTGATGTCGGTATCTGAACACGCCATCATGCCAAAAGAAGTGGCCAGCTACCCTGAGCAGTCAGCGGCACTGTTAATTGAGTTAAGAGCTGAAAATGCACAAGCTCTCGATGTGCTCACTAAGGTCACCGAACAACTTCTTGCTGAGTTTAAGCAAAGCCAACTGGCAGCGATTGAGTTTTCAGCAGACAGCGCCCGTAATGCGGCACTTTGGAATATCCGTAAAGGTACCTTTCCTGCTGTTGGCGCAGTGCGCGAAACTGGCACTACTGTGATTATTGAAGATGTTGCCTTTGCTCTTGATAAATTAGCTGAGGGCGTAAATGCGCTGCATCAATTATTTATCAAATATGGTTATGATGAAGCCATTATTTTTGGGCATGCCCTTGCCGGAAATCTGCATTTTGTATTCACCCAAGCTTTCGATACACCAGAGCAAGTAAGCCGATACGAACAATTTATGGCTGATGTGGCGAACTTAGTGGCGGTTGAACTAAAAGGGTCATTAAAAGCTGAGCATGGTACTGGGCGTAACATGGCACCGTTTGTTGCCACCGAATGGGGAGACGATGGCTTTGCGGTGATGGTTGCGCTTAAAGCATTATTCGATAAACAAAATATTCTTAACCCTGGGGTTATTATAAATCACGACAAAAATGCTCACACTCAGCATTTAAAAGTCATGCCAAAAAGTGATGATATTATCGATACCTGTATTGAATGTGGTTTTTGCGAAGTTGTTTGCCCGTCAAAAGGGCTTAGCTTAACACCGAGGCAGCGTATTACTTTATGGCGACACCGCACCGAGTTACACAATCAATTGCTAACAACCGAAGATTTAGCAAGCAAGCAGAAGTTAAATCAAAAGCTCAGTGTTATCGAGGCCGACTTTAAATACTTAGGTATAGATTCATGCGCGGCAACGGGCCTTTGTGGCCTTAAATGCCCGGTGGGAATAAACACGGGCGAATTTATAAAATCGCTCAGAGCAGAGCAAGCCTCATCGAACAAAGTTGCGCGATCATTATCACGTTTTGCTAGCAAGCATTTTGCGGTTGTTGCTAAGGGTGCACGGTTTGGTTTAACTGTGATGCAGGTGCTCGAAAAAGCAATCGGCAGCAGTAAGCTAAGAAGCCTAAGCAAGCCTGCCAATAAGTTGCTTGGTACACCGCTGTATTACTCGGCATGGCCAAGAGCTGAGCAACCAATTAATAAGCAATTCAAGCAGCTCCAACAAACGAAAAAGTTGGTGTATATGCCAAGCTGCGCAAGCCGGATTTTTGCCCCCGATAAGTTTGCCGATGATAAGCGCCCACTGCTAGATGTTATCTATTCACTCGCTGCCAAAGCAGGCTATGAAGTGCTACTTCCGCAACAAGTAGATTCACTTTGTTGCGGTATGCCATTTGCTAGTAAAGGCTTTAATGAAGAGTTTAAAAATAAAAGTAAGCAGTTACTTACTGAGCTCGAGGCGCTTTCAAATAATGGCCAATATCCCATTGTTTTTGATGCCAGCCCTTGTGCACTTACTACTCTTAATACCGCGCAAAATACGGCACTCACAATTTATGAAAGTGCTGATTTTGCAGCCCAACATTTACTGCCTAATTTGCAGGTAACCCCCGTGCAAGATCCGGTGATGCTCCATGTTACTTGTAGTTCTAAGCGATTAGGTAAAGAGCAAAGCCTAGTATCACTTGCCAAGGCATGTAGTAATGAGGTGATTATTCCAGCTGATATTGAGTGTTGTGGTTTTGCAGGTGATAAGGGCTTTAACTTGCCAGAACTCAATGGCAATGCGTTAAAAACCCTTAAACAACAGGTACCAAAGAACTGTAATCGCGGCGTGTCTAATAGCCGTAGTTGCGAAATTGGTTTAACTGAACACAGTGGCATTAGTTATCAGTCAATTTTGTATCTACTCGATAAGCAAAGCCATGCAATAAAACAGGCTTAATTGCTAATTTGATGAGCCAGTTGCTGACTGGCTCATCTATTTTTTAAAGCTTACACTTTCCAAAAAATGCCTTTGCGGTAGCAGCCGTACATCACACCATAAGACACCATTAAAAACAGCAGTGAAAAGCTAAATGAAGCGAGGTGATCATTACTGAACACTAATTGTATTAAGCCATAAATACTGCCTTTTAAACTGCTATCGCCGAGCGGGATCATAATTAATAGCCGTGCAAACACGCCCGCAAACATAAAAAATAATATCGCATTCGCACCAAATACAATAAACGGAGCGCCCCAACTACGCAGCTTATAAATATCTAAAATAGCACTGCACAGTGCATAGAAAATCGCTGCAAGCCCTGAGCTGAGTAGCACATAGCTCGGCGTCCATAAGGCTTTATTGATAGGTGTTATTAGTGCAATCGCATAGCCAGCAATAACGGCTAATGTGCCCAGTAAGATAAGTGTACGGGCTTGTTTTTTAAGGTCGGGTTGCTTAGTTAAATAAACCGCAGCCAATATGCCGCTTAGCGCACTTGCAATGGCAGGCAGTGTTGAGAACAGTCCTTCAGGGTCAAATGGCAGTGGCTTAGCATTGGCATAATACAGGTGATGACTACCAAGTACGGTATTGTCTATGAAGGCACTTAAGTTATTGCCATGTAACCATAAACCACTCACTACCTCGCCGTTTGGCAAGGTATACGGGATATAAAGCATGGCGGCACCATAAAATAATAAAAGAGCGATGCAAGTAATGGCTATTTTCTTAGGTGATAAATAAAGATAACAACACAGAGCTACTAAATAGACCAAACCGATACGTTGCAGCACACCTAACACGCGCAGCTGTAATAACTTGTCATCAACCCAGCTAAAAGAAGGATCTCGAAAGTTGTAATAAAACAAGGCTAAAAACCAACCGAGAGCAATGAGTTTAATGGTACGAATAACCCCTGCTTTTAGTATGTGTTGATCACTGATCCCTTTAGCACGCAAGCTATTTACTGATAGCGTGATAGACATGCCGACAATAAAAATAAAAAACGGAAAAATTAAATCGGTAGGTGTCCAACCATGCCAGTCAGCATGCTTTAAAGGCCAATACATCGCTCCCCAGCTGCCAGGGTTATTCACTAATATCATTGCGGTAATAGTCAAACCGCGCATTACATCTAACGCCATCAGGCGATGTGAAGGGAGTTTATTGATGATCGCAGAACTATGTTTAAACATGAAAAATTTCTATATTTTTTCTTTATTGTAATAAATTATTCCTTTTGGGCAAGTTTATTTGTCAATATAAATTTTGACTTTATTGCATCATCATTGAGCTAAATCAAATTATGACGAAAGTTTTATAGAGGCTGTAGTGATAAATTGCTAGTATAAATGTATTAGATGTACCCGATATGGACATTGGGCTTTGATGTGAGAATTACAGTGCTTAATGGTCTTAAGGCAGGTTTAAATCTGCGCCGCTTAATTTTATTATTAGCGTTTTCGGCAACGCTAATCACCTTTCTAAACAGTTATTACTCGAGCTATCAAGTTCAAAAGCAACAACTAATAGATAAAACGCTTGAAAATCACAAAGCTTACGCAGCTAAACTGGTATCGGCCACCGATAATTTTTTATTGGCGGCGCAGCAGCAACTGGCTTATGTAGGTAAAATTCTTGAAAATGACTTTAATAATCAAGGGTTGATAAATGCTGAAGCAGAACGATTGAGATTACAAACTAACAGTTTTAACTCGACCATTATTGTTAATAAACAAGGCGATATCTTAGGGGTATCACCGCAATCCTTAAAACTTAAAAATCGCAAAGTTGATAGTTTTGGGACTAAAGCTGCGCTTTCTTATCGAACCCCGATGATCAGCGAACCGTATATTTCGATGGCGGGAAATTTGCTGATTTTTATTTCTCAGCCTTTATTTGATAAGCAAGGTGAATTCATTGGCTATGTCGGCGGTACATTATATTTGAAGCGCACAAGCATTCTAAACCAGCTTTTACAAGTTCACTATTATCGCGATGGTTCATATTTATATGTTGTTGATGAGAATCATCGCTTGCTTTATCACCCTGATACAAAAAGGATAGGGGAGCAAGTTTTTGAAAACCCTGTGATCAAGGCTGTTTTGAAAGGGCAAGCCGGAACTGAACTATTAAGTAATAGCAAAGGGGTTGAAATGTTGGCTGGCTTTGCTCCTTTAACCGTTGCTCCTTGGGGAGTCATTGCACAACGACCCCTTGAAGACACATTAGCACCGCTTGATAATTTAATGTGGCAAGTCTTCATAAAAACGGCGCCCGTGGGTGTCATCACTTTAATATTAATTTGGGTATTAGCTAGAAAAATAGCGAGCCCATTGAGGCAACTTGCTGAAACCGCAAATACGTTGGATAGGCCAACCACAACACGCGAGTTAATGCTAATTCGTTCATGGTATTTTGAAAGTAATGAGCTTAGAAAAGCAATGTTAAAGGGAGTTGGTTTATTACACAGTAAAATTGGTTTGTTACGTCAAGAAGCACAGACAGACTCACTAACAGGGTTACACAACCGTAGAAGCTTTGATGCGCAGTTAAGTCATTTTATTGCACAGCGCTGCCCGTTTGCAGTTTTGGCAATCGATATTGATCACTTTAAGCGGGTTAACGACGAGTTTGGGCATGATATTGGTGATGTGGTATTACAGTCGCTTGCTAAAATTTTGTTAGATGTAACTCGTGATAGCGACGTTGTTGCTCGTACTGGTGGAGAAGAATTTATTGTGATCATGCCAAGAGTTGAGGTCAAACGGGCGTATCAGCTTGCAGAGCGCTTGCGGATGCGGATATCTGAAAGCTACATTGACCCTGTTGGCTGCATTAATGTATCTATTGGTATATCTGGTTGGCCGATTGAGCAACTGAACATTGATGAAGTACTTAAGCTCGCTGACCAAGCCTTATATCAAGCTAAAAAAACGGGCCGCAATCGTTCTGTAGTTAATGCAAGTTATGGCCAAGATTTCACAACTATTTCTGAGTCTCCAATCTTGGAATAAGTTATTTAATGTGCAATAGTGAATGTTATTAAGTTATTTATGGAAAACCAAAATGGCATTCACTTTTTTGACTCGTTTACCTAAATCCATTTCCTTGTTAAGTATTGCTGTTATTTTAACAGGCAATGTTTATGCAGACTCAAGCGATGATAAACGTAGCGAATTTGTGGATGTTGGTGCTTTGCTACCTAATGCTGTGTTAGATATTCGTTATTTTGGCCATCATAACTTTGTTGGCAAACCTGTTGATGGTTACAATGCGCCAAAATGTTTATTGCACAACAGTGCTGCTACAGCCCTTAAAAAAGTGCAAGTAGCAGCGCAAACCCAAGGCCTGAGCTTGAAAATATATGATTGTTATCGCCCGCAGCGCGCTGTTGATCACTTTGTACGTTGGGTTAACGATTTAGAAGATACCCGCACTAAAGCTGAGTTTTATCCAAACTTAGGCAAAGACAAACTGCTTGGTGATTACATCGCTGCTAAATCGGGTCATAGCCGTGGTTCAACGATTGATTTAACCTTAGTTGATGCAAAAGGCAATGAGCTCGATATGGGCTCACCATTTGATATGTTCGACACTCTTTCTAACACCGACGACTCACGCATTAGTGCAGAGCAAAAAGCCAATCGATACAAATTAAAAAGCCTGATGACTGAGGCCGGCTTTGCGCCTTATTCAATGGAATGGTGGCATTTTACTTACAAACCGCAAGCATACCCCGCAACCTATTTTGATTTTGTGGTGGAGTAGGTAAAACAGCTTAAAGCTTTCAGCTGTAAGTTTTAAGCCGAAAGTGTTGTTTTTGAATGTTGAGTTAGCTTGATTAAATGGCGTTGAATGTTAGACACGCCATGTAAGCATGACGCCTACGGTTTGATGTAGGCGTGAAACTTGTTTCGCGCGTCTGACGGCTCCTTCTAGAACCTAGCGCATGATGACGCGGGATAAACCCGCTGCTACAGGCTGACAGCTTCTTCACGATGGGTTTCGCTGCGCTCTACCCAACCTACATCACCTCTTTTATCGGTGAATAATCAACTTTAATTTCAACAACATCGACATTGACATTTTGTTTAAAAGCGTTTTGCACTTTTAATAAATCAGTGTCTTTTTCAGCAAGGTAGCGGTAGCTTTTGTTGGTCATTTTTTTCAGCGCATATTGACTGCTAAGCTCTACCGGTAAGCTATTCTCTTTTAGCGTTAAGTAAATTGCACCCGTTGCAATGCCGCGCTCTTGCATTGCGTGATTAAAGACTTCTGTGCCCTTGGTTAAAGTCGGTGCATCAAAGGTAATTTTTTCGCCATTATTACTAAAAGCATTCGTCGATTTTTGTTTATTGATTTCAACTACTTTTTTAACATCTTTTTCTAAACTTTGTTCTTTTTGTGAACTAGCTGTTGGTTGCTGTTCTGTGTCTTGATCAGATATTTCACTTTTTTGACAGCCAGATACTAGTACTAATGATATCATAAGTGCTTGTATTTTAATTTTTTGTTTCATTTTTACTCTGCTTATTTGTTACTTTTGTTTACAATTAATTCTGTTTTTTAATTGCCGTATTAGGTACATTGGGGTTGGTTATGATTGTTAACCGAAAATAAAAATATAACAATAGGGAACGTAAGGAATGTCTCAATTTAAAGTAACGGCAGTTGCTACCATGGTAACGGCTATCTTGGCATCATCTCAAGTACAGGCAAGTGAACAAACTCGCTTTTATAATGCTTCAAGTGTTAGCTCTCAAGTACAATTTAATCCTCAAGTATCTCAGCAACGTGCATTAGCTGAGCGAAGAACTGTTTCGGGTCACAAATCTATTTTCGATGCGCAATTAGGTAAAGCTACGTTCCTATGGAATGCAGTTGGTCAAGCTAAGCCTGACATGGCCATGGTGCTTCCTGAGCAACGTAATGCTTACGCTGCAGATTTTTATTTAAATGCCTTAACTGGGGTTAGTACAGCGAAAAAAGGTGTATCAAGCGCTGTATTAACAGATTTATCTGAGCAAAAACTTGGCTCAATCACAGCTAAATACAAACAAAAAGTTCATGATATTGAAGTATTCAACCGTGAATACAACCTGATCATGGACAAAGAATATAACCTAGTTGCAGGTTCTGGTTATTTCGCTAACACAAGTTCAAATGCAACGCAGTCGTTCGCGCCGCTTGCTGAGTTTGTAGGTGCTGAGCAAAGCATCAAACGTGCGATTAAAGAACTTGCTGATATCAATGTGTCGTTAACTAAATCAACTGAGCAAGGCGACTATGTTAAATATACTGTGTCTAACCAAAGTGGTGACAAAGTTGTATTAGGTCAGCCACGTGCTAAGAAAGTATTCTTTGAAGTAGCGGGTGAGCTGCAATCTGCATACTATGTTGAAGTCGAAGTTGCTGATAAAAACAGCCTGGAAAGCGATTACTTCAGCTACGTTATTGGCGCGCAAAACAGCAAAGTTTATTTCAAGAAAGACTTAAAAGCACACGCGGCAGACTTTAACTACCGTGTATGGGCTGACGAAGATGGTTACCCGTGGGAAGGTCCACACGGTGACGTGATCCCAGCTGATGGCCCAGATCAAATTGATGAAACTGAAATCCTAGATGCGCCACTTGTAAGCTTGTCTTACTACAAAAAATTAAGCACGATGGATCCATGGCTTGCTGATGATGCTACAACAACATCAGGTAATAACGTATTTGCTTATGCTGATGTTATCGCACCACAAGGTTTTACAGAAGGTGACTTCACAGCTGAAACCACATCAGATTACACATTTGACTACCCTTATCAAGTTGATCAAGTAGCAAACAGCTACGACAACCGTAAAGCAGCTATCGTTAACTTGTTCTATATGAACAACTTCTTACACGATTTCTTCTATGACCATGGTTTTGACGAAACATCAAATGTTGCGCAAGTATCAAACTACGGCCGTGGTGGTGTAGAAGGCGACCCTATCGAAGCGCAAGCGCAAGATAATAGCGGTTTAAATAACGCTAATATGGCAACCCCTGCTGACGGTGCAAGCCCACGCATGCAAATGTATTTATACAACTCGAAAGATGCGAAAGTGGGTGTAGATTTTGGTGTGGTTGTTACATCTGACGAATCAATTGGTCTTCTAGAGTCTTCTAAAGTATCAGGCTTTGGTCAAATGCAATTTGCTGATATCGCAGGCGAAGTTGTACGTCTAGTTGATGGCGATGATGCCGATTCTGGTAGCGTAACAGATGGTTGTCAACCAGCAACAAATGCAGCTGAACTTGCTGGCAAAATTGCGCTAGTTGATCGTGGCTCTTGTAACTTCACAGCAAAAGTACTACACGCTCAAGAAGCGGGTGCAATTGGTGCAATCGTTGTAAACAACAACCCTGATACAGATGAACCAGCGCCGATGGGCGGTGAAGATGATGCCGTTATCATTCCTAACATGGGTCTGAACTATGCTGACGGTCACGCACTTTACGATGGTATCGCTGCAGGCGGCACTGTTACTGTGAACATGTTCAACAAAGCAACGTTAAAAGACGGCACGCTAGATAACGGTATTATTGCTCACGAATGGGGTCACTATATCAGTAACCGTTTAGTGGGTAACTCATCAGGTCTTATCAACTTCCAAGGCCGTGCGATGGGCGAAGGTTGGGGTGATTTCCACTCGCTTATGTTCATTGCTAAAGCTGATGACATTAACATTCCAGGTAACGACAAGTTCCAAAAAGCGTACGGTAGCGGTACTTTCGTAGAAGATTTCTACTACGGTATCCGTCGTGTTCCATATTCAACTAATATGGAAGTAAACCCGCTGTCTTTCCGCCACATTACTGAAAATGAAGGTGCTGATGTAGGCATTGCACCAACAAGTGTTGCTTCACCACACGCAGCAGGTGAAATTTGGGCAACTATGCTTTGGGAAAGCTATGTAGCACTTATCAACGAGCACGGCTTTGAAGACGCGCAAAACCGCATGGCTAACTACTTAGTTGCTGGTTACAAGCTAACTCCTGTTGCTCCGCTATACACAGAAGCACGTGATGCTATCTTAGCTGCAGCGTACGCAGTAGACCCAGAAGATTACAAACTAATCTTAGGTGCATTTGCTAAGCGTGGTATGGGCTTAGGTGCTGTAGCACCAGAGCGTTTCAGCGAAGATTTAACCGGTGTTGTTGAATCAGACAAAATGAAACTTGCTAGCTTCACATTGAAAGATGTGGCAATGAATGCAAACTACAACGGTGCGGAATTAGGTTATTGTTCAAACGATAACGTGCTAGATAAAGGTGAAACAGGCACATTAACGGTTAGCATAATGAATACCGGTAGTGAAGTACTGACGGGTACACAAGCACAGTTAACAGTTGTTAGTGGTCACGATGTAACGTTCGAAAATGATGGTTTAATTACCTTCGACGATACAACACCGTATGCTTCACAAACAAGTGCACCTATCACGTTTACATTAAATGATGCGGGCACTGCTGATACACTTGAAATCGAAGTGTCATTCCCTGAACTGTCTGCTGATGACGAAATTGTTGAAGCAGCAACCGATAAAGTATCTTATCTTGTGAACATGGACTTTGAAGATAAAGCACCAGTTAGTTCACAAACTACTGACGATATGGAAATTGCAGGTGCATCATTACGTGACTGGAAAGAAAACGTAATGACAGGTGATGATTTAGCTGTTGGCACGCAAAGCATGGCAACTGGCGGTAATGTTAACTTCTTCAACAGCTTTGGCTTCGGTCTTGGCGAGCAAACCATGTATCTAAACAACAATGACTTCCAGTCAGATGTTGCGGTTGAATCAAGAGAGTTTGATATCGGTTTTGCTGGTGACTTTGAAGTTTCATTCTGGCACTTCTACCTAATCGAAAACGAATGGGATGGTGGTGTTGTAGAGATCAGCGTAAACGGTGGTAACTGGGTAGATGTTACTGAAATGGGCGGTACATTTGATGTTGGTTACGATGGCCCACTAATCGAAAATGACGCGCAAGCACTACAAGATCGCGATACCTTCACAGGTAACAATGTTGATGGTAACGGTGTTTATGGTAACTACGAAACAATTCGTTTCGGTACTGAGCTAAACGGTAACCGTGCAAAATTACGTTTCCGTATGTCATCAGACAGCGCAGTACGTGAGTTCGGCTGGTGGATTGATAACGTAACTGTTAGCAATGTAACGTCACCAATCTTCTCAAACGTGATTGCTGGTGATGCATTAGCATGTGATAACGCACTACCATTGCTTTCTGTATCGGGTGATGAGTCTGTTTCTGAGTCTGCTTCAGGCACATTAACGGCAACAGCGTCAGACCGTAACAGTGATGACACGCTAAGCTATGCATGGACGCAACTAAGCGGCACAACAGCAACACTTACAGGTGCTGATACTGCGACTCTAGGCTTCACGCCTGGTGCTATCTCAAGCGATGACGAGTTAGTATTTGAAGTAACAGTGAGCGATGGTACAGACTCTGTATCAGAGCAGTTCACTGTTGCCGTAACTAACGAAGCTGAGCCAGTAGAAGAGAAGAAAGTAACTAAATCTAGCAACGGTAGCTTTGGTTTCTTAACACTACTACTTGCACCATTAGCGCTTATCGGCCGTCGCCGTAAACGTAAATAAGACTTTTAAATAGTGATAACAAAGCCCTTACAGTTCGCTGTAAGGGCTTTTTTGTTTATAAGTTAGCGAGAGTAAAGTTAGCGAGAGTAAAGTTAGCGAGGGGAAAGTTAGCGAGGGGAAAGTTAGTGAGGGGAAAGTTAGCGAGAGTAAAGTTAGCAAGCGACTTTACATCGCGTCCTAGAGCCCAGAACCTAGCACCTTTTCGTAGGCGTGAAACTTGTTTCGCGCGTCTGACCGCTGATAGCTGAAGGCTGACAGTTTCTTAATGTTGGGTTTCGCTGCGCTCTACCCAACCTACGTGGAGAGTCAACAGGTTGAATGCTGTGGGGTTATAAACACTCGATAACCCCACGATTCAGCTTACCGTTTAAGGCTTTTAGTTATTGAACGGTTGCTTTTAGGCCACGGCGTTTTAATAGCGCTGAGGTGTCTGGCTCTTGACCGCGGAATGCTTTGTACGATTCCATTAGGTCACGTGAGTTACCGACTTCTAAAATTTCTTTACGGTATTTATCACCGATTTCACGTTTTAGACCGCCTTGCTCTTGAACAAAGGCAAAGGCGTCTGCTGCTAAGATTTCACTCCACATATAAGCATAGTAACCCGCTGAATAACCGCCGCCCATTGAGTGTGAGAAGAAGGCTGACTTATAACGAGGTGGTACAAATGCTACATCAACACCATGTTTTGCAAGCGCTTGTTGCTCAAACTTTTCAATGTCTTGTAAAGGAGCATCAGCTGAGAGTGAATGCCATTCCATATCAAGTAGTGCAGCCGCAACGTATTCTAGGGTATCAAAACCTTGGTTGAAGCTACGTGATTGAATTACTTTTTTCAGTAGCTCATCAGGAATTGGCTCGCCAGTTTTATGGTGTTTCGCATAGTTAGCGATAACTTCAGGATACATTGCCCAATCTTCTTCAAATGTCGATGGGAATTCAACGAAGTCACGTGATACTGAGGTGCCAGATAGAGTAGGATACTTCACGTTTGAGAACATGCCGTGTAAGCCATGGCCTAGCTCGTGGAAGATCGTTGTTGCTTCATCATAACTGATAAGCGTAGGTTCGCCATTCGCGCCTTTTTGAATGTTCATTACGTTTACGACAACTGGCTTTTGTTCTTTAAGGCCTGATTGTTTAACGAAAGAAGTCATCCAAGCACCACCACGTTTACCTTCACGCGCGAAGTAGTCAGCAAAGAAAATGGCTAAGCTTTTACCATTTTCATCAAATAACTCATAGGCTTTTACATCCGGGTGATAAGCCGGAATATCGTTACGTGGTTTAAAGGTGATACCGTATAAACGGTTCATGGTGAAGAATACGCCGTCTTCTAAAACACGGTTGAACTCGAAATATTCTTTCACTGCATTTTCGTCAAGGTTATATTTATCTTTACGCACTTGCTCTGCGTAGAATAACCAATCCCATGGCTGTAATTTGAACTGCTCACCTGACTCATCAATCTTAGCTTGAATTGCAGCTGCTTCTGCGTTGACGTTCTGCATTAATGCAGGGATCATGCTCGCAAACATATCAAATACAGCTTGTGGTTTTTTCGCCATTTGCGACTCTAAACCAAAATCAGCCCAGCTGTCGTAACCTAATAGTTTCGCTTTTTGAGCACGTAAGTGAGCAAGTTCTGCCACGATATCACGGTTACTATTTTCGCCCGATAATGCACGCTCAGCTGATGCACGCCATACTTTTTCACGTAAATCGCGGTTTTTCAGTGTTGCCAGAATAGGCTGACGCGTGGTGTTTGTGATCTTAATTAGGTATTTGCCAGGGTGGCCAGCTTCTGCAGCGGCATTGGCAAGCTGCTCAATTTGACCTGCTGGTAAGCCCTCAAGCTCTGCTTTGTCATCCACTAAAACAACATTTGTTTTAGTCAGCGCTAATAAGTTTTGTGAGAACTGAGTTGTTAAGCTCGAGTGCTTTGTATTGATATCACGAATTTGTTGTTTTTGCTCTGCACTTAATTTTGCACCAGCACGCACAAAACGTTTGTAGTAAACGTCTAATAAACGCTTTTCTTCAGCAGTTAAGGCAAGGCTGTCAGCTTCGCTGTGAATAGCCGCTACTTTCTCAAAAAGTGCTTTATTTAAGAAAATGTTGTCGCTATGAGCCGCTAGTTTTGGCGCTAACTCTTTTTGTAATTCACGACGTGCCGGGTTTGAATCCGTACCCGCTAAGTTATAAAAAATACTGCGTGTGCGTGTTAATAGCTCACCACTTTTCTCAAGCGCAACAATCGTATTGGCAAAATCAGGCTTTGCTGGATTGTTGATAATAGCTTGCACTTCAGCCATTTGCTCAGACATGCCTTTATTAAATGCCGGCATGAAATGTTCATCTTTAATCGCACTGAAATCAGGCGTTTCGTATTGTAATACGCTTTTCACAAACAGTGGGTTAGCTTGCTCATTTGCAGCAACAGGCGCTGATTGCTCTGATTTAGGCGTTGATGTTGTTGTTTGCGGTTCTGAACAGGCTGTAAGTAACAGCGCAGAACTGATCGCGGTTGCGATTAGGTGTTTCATAGTTTTTCTCTTGTCATTTTTAAAATTAAATTGTGTCGATATAACCTTGCACATACGTTTTATAAGCTCTTGATTTGCATAGCGGTTAAAACGAATTACAAAAAGTGCTACAAAAAAGCACTTATGTGAGGCAGGTATCACCATGTGATCAATGAGCCCAGCATACTGTGTCTTACTACAATTGACCTCATACGTTGCGATAAGGTGATTATTGGCTGCGATAAGTCGTTAAAATTCTCTAAGATCGGAAAGCCACTTATTACTTTGCAGCTTAAATAGCCTGATCCAACTAATCTTTTTGACTCATAACAGTGTCCAAATAAAAATCTTATGGTATGTTATACTGTAACAATTTAATCTGCAATCAATCTTGCCATGGAGTGCATTTTTTTACGATAAGTTGCAAATGTTGCTGAATAAGCAAGGAGTCATATGGCTATCATAATCAAACACGCCTGTGTTGTTAATGAAGGACAGCGCGAATTAAACGATGTACGAATTGTTGGTAATCGAATCGCTGAAATTGCCAAAGATATCAGTGCCAAGGCCAATGATGAGGTAATTGATGCAAGCGGTCTGTTGCTATTACCAGGCATGATCGACGATCAAGTACATTTTAGAGAGCCAGGTTTAACCCACAAAGGTACGATCGCCAGTGAATCTGCCGCGGCAGTGGTAGGTGGCATTACAAGCTTTATGGAAATGCCTAATGTCTCACCTTCGACTACCACGGCAAAAGCACTTGCTGATAAATACGCGATAGCAGCGCAAACGAGCGCTGCGAATTATGCGTTTTACTTTGGCGCGACCCCAGACAACCTCGATGAAATTAAAGCTCTTGATGCTAAAAATGTATGCGGCGTTAAAGTGTTTATGGGGGCATCAACAGGCGATTTACTAGTTGAACATCCTCATGCCCTTGAAGCCATTTTTCGGGAAAGCCCAGTACTCATTGCAACCCATTGCGAGCAAGGGGTGGTTATTCAACAAAACCAGCGCCGAATAGAAAAACGCTATGGTGAGTTACGAATAGAACATCATCCATTAATTCGTGATGAGTTAGCGTGTTACGCATCATCATCGTACGCCGTATCGCTGGCAAAACGATATGGCTCGCAGCTGCATGTTTTACACCTTACAACAGCAAAAGAGCTAGAGCTATTTAGTAACGCACCTATAGAGCAAAAACACATAACCGCCGAAGCTTGTGTGCATCATTTGTGGTTTAACCAAGATGATTACACACACTATGGTAATCAAATTAAATGTAACCCTGCCATAAAATCAGAGCAAAATCGCCAAGCGCTACTCGCAGCAGTACGCGATGGTCGCATTGATATTATTGCCACCGATCATGCCCCTCATACTTGGCAAGAAAAGCAGCAACAATACAGCGCTGCACCAGCAGGACTCCCGCTCGTCGAGCATGCATTACTATCGTTACTTGAGCAGGTAAAACGTGGTGCGTTGAGCCTAGAGCAAGTCGTTGAAAAAACAGCGCATAACGTGGCAAAGCGATTTGCTATCGAAGATCGAGGGTTTATCAGAGAAGGTTACTTTGCAGATTTAGTCCTGGTTGACCCAATCGCAGAAAAGCACGTTGAGCACACAAACACACATTACTTATGCCAATGGACCCCTTTCAATGGCACTACTTTTTCACACCGAATAACACATACCTTTGTAAATGGTGAGTGTGTCTTTGATGGACAGCACGTATACCCGCACAAGCAGGCCGCTATGGCCTTAACATTCAATCGTTAAAAGAAGTTGATATGCAATTACCCGATATTACCTCGCACTCTAATGTAGATTTTCAGTCGCCTTTAAAATGGGTTGGCATGGAAAAAATAGCATTGCCTTTGAAACTTGCACAACCTCATGTTGATGTGCACCTGAATGCCAAAGCCGATATTTTTGTTAGCCTTGATAGTGATGCTAAAGGCATTCATATGTCGCGTCTTTATTTATTACTTAATCAGCTATTGGCTAATCAAAGCTTATCGACTAAGCGTATTAACGAGTTTATGGAAGCCGTTTTAGCATCACAAAAAGGCTTAAGTAAAGGCGCAAAACTGGTGCTGCATTTTGATTTACCGCTGCTAAAACCAGCACTCCTTAGCGACAATGCCGGATACAATGCTTACCCTGTTGTTTTAACGATAACTAAGAAGCAGTCGATGACTATCAACTTAAAAGCTGATGTAGCCTACAGCAGTACCTGCCCGTGTTCAGCGGCATTATCGAGGCAGCTTTTGAGCGAAGCCGTCGATAAACAATTTAGTGATGAGCATATAGATAAAGCCTCTTTACTCAGTTGGCTTGCAAGTGCACAGGGCTCTATTGCAACCCCTCATAGCCAGCGATCTTATGCTTATATTGATGTCACTTTTAGTAGTGAGAAGCTACCTGATATTGGCGGCTTTATCACAGTATGTGAGCAAGCCATAGGCACCCCTGTACAAACGGCCGTGAAGCGTGAAGATGAACAAGCATTTGCTGCCCTTAACGCAAAAAACTTACTGTTTTGCGAAGATGCAGCGAGGCGATTAAAACAGTGTTTCGAAACCATGCCGAGTATTGCTGATTACCAGTTTAAGGTTGAACACCAAGAAAGCTTACATGGCCACAATGCCGTGGTTCATGAATCTAAACATTAAGCTGATGAGTCTAAGTGTTAGGCTCATGAACCTAAAATGGTTTACAAATTTTGACATTAGCGGTCGCAAATTATTGCTATTCATCTTCACAATGATAATGATATGACCGCTAAAAATGATAAACATAATAATATAAAGGACGACTATGCGTTTTAAATTTATTGCTGCTGCAGTGGGTCTCGCTGTAGCAAATGTTGCTGTTGCCGACGAAGGCATGTGGCAACCTCACCAGCTACCAGAGCTTGAATCAGTGTTAAAAGCGAAAGGCTTGAGCATTGATGTAGAGTCAATTTCTAAATTAACAGAGTTTCCGATGAACGCGGTAATTAGCCTTGGTGGCTGTACTGCTTCGTTTGTTTCACCGAAAGGCTTAGTCGTAACTAACCATCACTGTGCCTATGGTTCGATTCAATATAACTCGACCACCGAAAACAACATTTTAGAAAATGGCTTTTTAGCAAAAACAACGGGCGAAGAAGTGCCTGCAGCGCCGGGTTCTCGTGTTTATGTAACCGAGGAAGTGGTTGAAGTAACTGATAAAGTAAACCAAGGTACTGAAAAGCTAACGGGTAAAGCACGTTTTGATGCTATTCAAGCAAATGAAAAAGCACTTGTTGGTGAGTGTGAGCAAGACCAAAGCTACCGCTGTAATGTGTATACTTTCCACGGTGGTCTTGAGTATTACCTGATCAAATCGCTAGAAATCAAAGATGTGCGTTTAACATATGCACCCGCTATGGGCGTCGGTAAATACGGCGGCGATATCGACAACTGGATGTGGCCGCGTCACACAGGTGATTTCTCGTTCTATCGCGCGTATGTTGGCAAAGATGGCAAGCCTGCTGAATATTCAGAAGACAACGTGCCGTACCAAAGTGATGCGTTTTTAAAAGTAAGCGCTAAAGGCGTTCAAGAAGGCGATTTTGTGATGGTGACGGGTTACCCAGGCAGCACAAACCGTTACCGTATTTCGCCTGAAGTTGACTATGTGTTTAACACGGCCTACCCATTAGCGCGTAAGTATAATTCGAAATATGTCTCGTTAATCGAAGAAAATGCACCAGAGGGTTCAGAGGCACGTATCGCTTACGAAAGCACGATTGCGGGTTATAACAACTACATTAAAAACTACGGTTCAATGATTGAGAGCTTTAATAAAGGGTCAATGTATAGCCGTAAGCAACAATTCGAAAAAGATCTCACCGCGTGGATCAATGAAGATAGTAAGCGCAAAGCTAAATACGGACAGGTACTTGCTGATTTATCTGCGCTAGTTGCACAGTCGCAAGAGCATAACCAGCGTGACCGTATGTTAGGTTACGTACACCGCTCACAAATGATTTCAACTGCTCGACGTTTATACCGTTTAGCTTACGAAAAACAAAAGCCAGATGCTGAGCGCGAAAGCGGTTATCAAGAGCGTGATATGCCACGTATCGAGTCTCGTTTAAAAAGCATGAGCCGTCGTTATGATGAAGCCGTAGATAAAGCTATTTTACTGTACTTTATTGAGCAATATGCTGCATTACCTAAAGACGAGCGAGTTGCAGAGGTTGATAAAGCACTGGGTCTAACAAACGGTTTTGATAAACAAAAACAGCAAGCCATGCTTGATGATATGTATGCTAAATCGGTTCTTGCAGATGAAAGCAAACGTTTATGGATGGCAGATCTTGACCTTGCTCAGTTAAAACAAAGTAGCGATCCATTCATTCAATATGCGCATGCAATCTTTGCGGTCACAAAAGATATTGAAGATGCGAAAAAAGAACTGGCTGGTAAACAGCAAGCTGCTCGCCCTGCATTAATGGAAGCAATCATCGCTTATAACAAGGCACTTAATAAGCCAGTTTATGCTGATGCTAATAGCACCTTACGTGTAACTTACGGTACGGTAGGCGGCTATTCACCGCAAGATGGCTTAGTGGCAACCCCCTTTACATCGTTAGAAGGCCTGCTTGCTAAAAACACCGGCGTTGAACCATTCAACTCGCCAGAGAAACAAAATGAGTTAATTAAGCAAAAGCTTTATGGCGATTACACAGGCGGTATGAATACTGTTCCGGTTAACTTTTTATCTAATGTAGATACCACAGGTGGTAACTCTGGCTCACCGACATTAAACGGTAATGCTGAGCTAGTTGGTTTGTTATTTGATGGTGTTTACGAAAGTATTATTGGTGATTGGGATTACGATGAAAATTTAAATCGCTCAATTCACGTTGATTCACGATACATGTTGTGGGTGATGGATAAAGTTGATAATGCTCAAAACCTACTTAAAGAGATGACTATCGTTAAGTAATCTAAGTTTAAGGTTAATTTTAGCATTAAAATGCCAGTCTAGCAGACTGGCATTTTTGTTTTTAATGAAAATAAAATCATTTAATTTCATAAGGTTGAAAAATAATTATAAAAATTTATTTTTCTTAAGTTTTATTTAAGTTTCGCTCGATAAATTTTACACATAACCTAAGTGGAGCGAACAATTATGCTTTCAGTTCAACAATCACATCAAACTCAAGTTCAAGAGCCGGCTTTTGTTTGCTCTCGTGAAGGAGGTCAATTCCGTGACCGCCTTGAGAGTAATATCAAGCAAGGTTTTGCTGCAGCTTATGATGCGAAAATTTCGCAGTTCATGCCGCTACTGTGTGAGCTTAATGTTGATGATGAAGTATGTACGTTAGGTCTTCGCTCTGCATCACAACCTTTGTTTATTGAACAATACCTCCCTGCGTCTATTGAGCACTTTGTCGGTGCCAAGCGTGAGCACATTTTTGAGCTAGGTAATTTATGCTCAACGCATCGAAAAGCCACCTTGGCACATTTTGTTTTAATGAACGAAGCACTCTATCAAGCAGGGGCAAAATATTTAGTGTTTTGTGCAACCCGTAAAGTGAGAGCGCTATTAAAAATGCTGGGTGTAAATTGCAAAGAAATCGGTGTTGCAAATGCGCAAGCACTTCAAGATCCAGCAAGCTGGGGTAGCTATTACGACAATCAACCAACCATTTGTGTGGTTGACCTAAACGAAGCTCATCAGCGTGTTTTAAATACCCCCGTTTTATTCAATATCAAACAGCAGTGTTTACAGTCATCGCTTGAGCTTGCTGTATTTTTGGAGGCGTTATGAGTTGGTTAACACAGTTACCACATAAAGATAGCGATACCTTAATGGTTTGCCACAAAAGCGATGGTGTGCGCTCACTAACTAAACAAGAATTTACTGAGCAAGTAACTCGTTTACTACCTACTTTGGCAGAATTTGATGCCCAAGGTGTGGCTTATCAATTAGATAACACACCTGCTTGGTGTGTATTAGAAGCTGCGCTTAGCGAGCTTAAAAGAGTGGCCATTCCGCTACCAACGTTTTTTACGGCTCAGCAAGTAGCGTTTGGTTTGCAAAATAGCGGAGCAGGGCTATTTGTATGTGACCGTGCTTACGAAGGTGAGCATGCTAAATTAGTGGCGTTAGTAGATGTATGTAAGCATTACCCTTTATATGTTTACCAATTGAGTAATACACAGCCTGTGCCATATTTTTCAAACACGCAAAAGATTACCTTTACGTCTGGCTCAACAGGCACACCGAAAGGCGTGTGTTTATCGCTTGAGAGTCAATTGCAGGTGGCAACATCACTTTATCAAAGCATTGATTTAGAAAAGCCAAACCATTTGTGTTTACTGCCGCTACCGGTTTTGCTTGAGAATTTAGCCGGTGTTTATGCGCCGCTATTAGCTGGTGGCACGGTTAATTTAGTGCCTTTAGCTGAACTTGGTTTTTCTGGTGCACAGTTACTTGAGCCACACAAATTAGTAGCCGCAATTGAGCGCACTGAGCCAAATACCCTTATTTTAGTGCCTGAACTACTGACTTGCTTAGTGGCTTTCGCAAAGCAAGGTTGGCAAGCACCTAAAAGCTTAAAGTTTATTGCAGTAGGTGGTGCTGTTGTAAGCCAAGCGCTTATTAAGCAAGCCCGTGAGTTCGGTTTACCGGTTTATCAAGGCTATGGTTTGTCTGAATCGTCATCGGTAGTGAGCTTAAACACTCGCGATGATGATGACATCGGCACCGCTGGGCGAGTACTTAAGCACATTCAATACAAAATTGAAAATGGCCAGCTTTATATCAAGGGTTCATTGTTTTTGGGGTACTTAGGTCAAGCCGGGCAAAATGCTGACGATTGGTATGCAACCGGCGATCTCGTTACTGAGCAAGCAGGTCGCTTTATTATACAAGGCCGCTTGAAAAATCAGCTGATCACCAGCTTTGGGCGCAATATCAGCGCCGAATGGCCAGAGTCGTTATTACTTAGCCACAGCCAGGTACAACAAGCGGTGGTGATTGGCGAAGGCCAGGCATTTTTAGCTGCGCTTATCTATGCAAACCAAGCGATGAATGACACTGAACTTGCTGCCCATATTACGGCACAAAACGCGCAACTACCCGAATACGCACAAATCAGAAAATGGCATCGAATGGCAGAGCCTATGAGCCACACGCAAGGTTTATTAACCAGCAATAGTCGCCCAAAACGCGATGTTATCAATCAATTTTTTGCTGCAGAGATCTCTGCACTTTATCAAGAGGCGACGAGCATGAGTCAATTTTTCAATACATTACAAGCCGAAACACAAACAGAGCGTGACTACCTTTTAGCTGCGCCGATTATTGGCCGCGTTTTTAAAGGTGAAGTAAGCCTAAGTGAATATGCATCGTTCTTAACGCAAGCTTATCACCATGTTAAGCACACAGTACCACTGTTGATGGCAGTCGGTGCAAAGCTGAGCGATAAACAAGAGTGGCTGCGCGAAGCTGTTGCAGAATACATCGAAGAAGAGTTAGGCCACCAAGAATGGGTGCTAAACGATATTGCAGCCTGTGGTTTTGATAAAGAGCAAGTGCGTCATTCTCGTCCACAGTTTTCGACCGAATTAATGGTATCGTATGCCTATGATGCAATTAATCGCGGAAACCCATTAGCATTCTTTGGCATGGTTCATGTGCTTGAAGGCACTTCGATTGCATTAGCCGATAATGCAGCAGGGCAAATTCGTGAGGCTGTAGGCTTACCTAAAAAGGCGTTTACCTACCTTACTTCGCACGGTGCACTGGATATTGAGCATGTGAAGTTTTTCGAAAACCTCATGAACAAAATTGATAACGAGGACGACCAGCAAGCCATCATTCACGCCGCAAAATGTTTTTATAAATTGTACGGCAATATTTTCCGTGACCTCGATTCAGAACTTTTCTTTAGCGAGGCTGACTTGGAGCAAAGCGCATGAGTAGCCCAGTATGTGTGCTAACCGGTGCAACAGGGGGGATTGGCCGTGCTATTGCCCTTCGCCTTGCAAAAGAAGGTTGGCGTTTATTACTTGTTGGTCGAAATGTGAAGCAACTTGCTGCACTGCAATTGGAATGTGGCAATGATGCTGAGTATTTTCAGGCTGACCTAAGTAACAGTGAATCTCGCGATGACCTTGCTAAGTTTGCTCAGCAAATTGGCGGGGCAACGTTACTAATCAATAACGCAGGCGTTAATGTAATGCAGGGGTTTAGTGAAATTAGCGAGCAGCAAATTGATCACCTGTTAAATATTAATCTGCATGTGCCTATTAAATTATGTCAGCTGTTTTTACCACAAGTGACCCGCAATAAAGGCACGATTGTCAATATTGGTTCGTCGTTTGGCAGCATTGGTTATCCATATCAAACCTTGTACTGCGCTAGCAAGTTTGGCCTAAGAGGAATGACCGAAGCCCTTGCCAGAGAGCTCAGCCACAGCGATGTCAAAGTATTGTATTTAGCGCCTCGTGCCACCGATACCGCGATTAATTCGCCGCAAGTACGCGCGATGAACAAAGAGCTGGGTAACACCATGGATCCGCCAGAAAAAGTGGCTGATGCATTAATAGATTTAATTAAATCAAAAAAACGTCGTCGTTTTATTGGTTTTCCAGAAACATTATTTGCCCGTATTAACGGTGCATTTCCATCACTCGTTGATAACGCAATAGCAAAACAACTTCCTAAAATTAAAAGTTTTTTTGCCAACTAAATTGATTAAGGTGAATGATTATGACTAAACTAAATTTTAAAGCCCTAATGATGTTAGGTGTTATCATGGCTGCGCCTGCAAAAGCCGACTTTAATAGCGATTTAAGTTCGGTGCAAAAACAGTGGGCAGTGGTTAATTACGAATTAGTTGAAGATGCGCAGTTAGATGCATTCGAAAAATTAGCGAGCGAAACCGCAGAGTTTACAAAAGCGAACGACCAGCAAGCAGCCAGCCATATTTGGTACGGTATTGTGCTATCGAGCTATGCGGGGGCGAAAGGAGGTTTAGGCGCGCTAGGTCTTGCAAAAGATGCGAAAGCACAATTTGAAAAAGCGCTAAGCCTAGATCCAAAAGCGCTTGATGGCTCAGCATACACGAGCCTTGCAACCTTATACGGTAAAGTACCTGGTTGGCCAATTGGGTTTGGTGATGACGATGAAGCGAAAAAGTTGTTTAAGCAAGCGCTTGAATTAAACCCGCGTGGTATCGATAGCAACTATTTATATGCGTCATTCCTATATGACGAGCGCAAGTATAAATCAGCTAGAGAGTTTTTATTGGTTGCACAGCAAGCGCCAGCACGCCCTGATAGACCAAAAGCAGATCTTTACCGCCAACAAGAAATTACTAAGCTATTGGCTAAGGTAGAGAAAAAAATAAAGAGATAAACTATGCATTTATTGCTCGTTGAAGACGACCACTTAGTGGCAGAAGGCCTGTGTCGTTCTTTACGTCAACAAGGATACAGTGTTGAACATAGTTCGACCGTTAAGTCAGCGATGCAATGGCTGAAAAATGATGAAATTGAGCTGGTAGTCCTTGATTTAGGACTACCAGACGGTGATGGCATCGACATTTTAAAACACATCAAAAAGCATCGTAAAAACCTGCCCGTGGTGATTTTAACGGCTCGGGGCAGTATTGATGATAAAGTCATGGGGCTTGATTTAGGTGCTGATGATTACCTAGCAAAGCCTTTTGATCCCGCAGAATTATTTGCACGTCTTCGGGTTGCCAGCAGGCGTGTGACCCAAGCTCAGACCAGCACTTTAAAAGTCGGTGATGTTGAAATGGACACCGCCGCTTTTACCGTGAGCTTTCAAGGTGAGCCAGTAAACTTGCCGCGCAAAGAGTTTATGCTCCTTAAAGCCTTGCTAGAAAACCAAGGTCGCGTGCAATCAAAACAGCAGTTAGAAAGTAAACTGTACGAATGGGGCGAAGAGGTGGGGTCTAATACCATCGAAGTACACATTCATCACTTGCGTAAAAAATTCCCAAAAGAGTTTATTAAAACCTTGCGCGGCATTGGTTATGTGGTGGGTAAACGCTAGTGTCAATTCGTAAAAGGCTGACTCTACTTATATTGTCTATGGTGATCTTAACCTGCTTTTTGGCATTTACTAAAGGTTACCGTGAAAGTATGAATCAGGCTGAAGCACTGCTCGATAACGAGCTGGTAACGCTGGCACATGTGTTAATCGAGCAGCCACTCAGTAAAGAAACTCCAGCTTATACGAGTGATCTACCGCAGTTATTATTTCAAGTTTGGGTTGATGACAGCTTGGCCTCAAGCTCAAAATCATTGCAGCATAACTCTAGCAATCAAAGTCAGTGGCAAAGCGGGTTTAGTGTTGAGAACTTGGCCGGGCAACGCGTCAAAGTGTATCGCTTAAGCGAAGGTAATAAGCGCGTGCTTATTGCTGAGCCTTTGAGTAAACGTGTGGCGCTAACCGAAACCGTGATTCTATCGGCCATGACGCCGCTGTTGTGGAGTGTGCCTATCCTTGCTCTCCTTATTAGTGTGTTTGTAAAACAAGGGCTTGCGCCACTAACTCGGTTATCAAATCAACTTAAACATCGTCAAGCAAATGACTTTACTGCAATCCCTTGGCAAACCCCAGAGCAAGAAATAAAACCCGTAATAAGCCGCTTAAACGATCTATTCAAACGGGTTGAAAGTGCCTATTTACGAGAGCGCTTTTTTGCCTCAGATGCGGCCCACGAACTGCGTACCCCGCTCAGTAGTTTAAAAATCAATGTGCATAATTTAGTGGCTCAAGGTGTTGAGAGTGTTGAGCTTGATGCGATGGAAAAAGGTGTTGATAAACTGAGCAATATCGTTGAGCAAATGCTGATTTTGGGGCGTACTTATCCAGAGCAATGGCAAGCGCAATTTAGCCCCGTGTCGGTGTTAGAAATTAGCCAACAAGTTGTTGCACAACTTTATGATCGTATTGACGAAAAAGAGCATACCATAAGCATTGATGGCGATGATTTTATCATTGCCGGTGACGAATTCACCTTAGTTACTTTGTTTGGCAATTTACTGAGTAACGCCATAAAATATACCCCAGCTATGGGAGAAATTTGTATTACGCTGAAAACCGAAAATAATCGTTTTATTTGGCAAATAGATGACTCGGGTCCAGGTATTGATGAAGCTCAAAAACAGCGCATTTTTAACCGCTTTTACCGTGTGGGTGGTGATAAACATCCATCAGGTGAACAAGGAGCCGGGCTTGGTATGGCCATTGTTGAACACATAGTCTCGATTTATAATGCTGATATTGCTTTAGCAGATAGTCACCTTGGTGGCTTGCGAGTGAGTGTCTCTTTTATGCAAGGAGATGTCAGTGAATAAATGGATTTTAGCGCTTTCTATGCTGCTACTATGTATGTCGTCTTGGCTTGCCTATGCCAAAGAGTACAAGCTGATTTTAAAAGATCATTTGTTTTACCCCGCTGAAATAACAGTACCTGCCAATAAAAAGCTGCGATTAGTTATCGAAAACCAAGATGATACCCCAGAAGAGTTCGATAGCTTTGACTTAAACCGTGAAAAAGTGCTCTACCCAGGTCGTAAGAGTGTCATTTATATCGGACCGCTCAGCCCTGGACGTTATGATTTTTTTGGAGAATTTTCGCCTAATACAGCCAGAGGAACTGTCGTGGCTACGGAGGTGAATGATGCTGATAACTAGTTTATTAATGAGCATTAATCAGCTTTTACCTGTGGTTATTTTAGCTGTGCTTTTGAGTTTGATCGTGCCTTTAAGTCAGCGCCAGCTGAGTATTTATGCCGTTATTGGTACCCTGATGAGCTTAGTATTTGTACAAGCCGCTGCTTGGCTGAGTCAGTTATTTGATCACCGAGGCTTAGAGTTCATACAAATGCTGCTGTGTATAATGATTTTTGTCGCTGCACTAATGAGTTGTCAGCATCGAAAAATGGCGGCTGCACTGGCCTTGATTGCAACCATGACCTTGTATTTAAGCCATTACATGATCTATTTGGTCAGCTTTTGGCACAGTAAAGATACCGCTGAGCCATTGATACTCGGTACATGTTTAGGTGTGGGCATTTGTATTAGTTTTGGTGTGTTATTGTTCTTTTTACTGGAAAGTATCGTCAGACGTGCAGGTGTGCAGCCTTTAGTCGTGCTGCTTGCCTTTAATGCAACAGCAAAGTTATTGATATTTCTAGATTTAGCAAGTCAGGTCGACTTACTAGACGTGACCTCAAATTATTTAGATTGGCGTGGATTTTTAGTTGAAAACTCAGAGCTTGGGCGCGTATTAAAAGCCTTAGTGGGCTACGAAGCCACGCCGAGTAAAACTGCGCTCTGGGTGTATGTTATTGCTGCTGTAGTATTTATTGCCTTAGCGCGCGTTTTAAAAATTAAAAAGACAGAGGAGCCAGTATGCGGTTCTTAATAATTAGCTTAAGTTGCTTGTTTTTAGCAAGTGTCAGCCAAGTCGCGCAGGCAGATGGCATGGTGGTTGATAAAGTATATCACCCTTATGTGATGCCGTTTGAACGTGAGGTCGAGTGGCGTTTAGTGTCTCGGCAAACCGATAACGGTAATGTCCTTGCACAGCGTGCAGGCTTTGGTGGCGCAATTAACGACACCATGAGTCTTGAGGGCTACTTAGTTGGCGAACGAGATGATAACGGTGATTTTGGCTTATCTTCGTATGAGCTTGAGTTACGTTGGCAGCTGGTTGAGCAAGGCCGTTTATGGGCCGATTGGGGAGCGTTATTTGAGCTTGAAAAGCAGCATAATATCGATGCATACGAAGCAACAACTGGGTTTTTATGGGAAAAAGAGTTTGGCCGTACAAGCCTGACTATGAACGCATTTTTAGTGTATGAATGGGGCGCTGATATTGCAAACGAGTGGGAAAGCGAGTTTCGCTTACAATACCGTTATCGCTATCGTTCAGCCTTTCAACCATCGATAGAAATCTATGCGGGAGAGGACTTTTTTGGGGTTGGTCCAGGCTTTATTGGGCTACACAGATTTAGCCCTAAACGCCAGTTAAAATGGGAAGCGGGTTTTATTAGTGAACTTAGTCAATCGGGCAAAGATCACAGCTTTCGTTTAGCACTTGAGTTTGAGTTTTAAGGACTGTTTTAGTTACTTTAAAGTAGCTTAAGTGCCCTGTTTATATAGCCTAAGCAAACGATAGTATTTGACATATTCTGGCAACTCTATATAGTGAGCGGTAGCTAAAAAGCGTGTAATTAATAAATCTTTATTTCGTTGTTGTATAAGTAATACTTGTAGTACCGTCCTGAAGTTTTTAAGTTCCATCTGATTTTTTGCTACACCCGCCCACTACGGGCAATATTTAATTTTTTATATCAGGAATATGACTATGTCTAACGTTGTTTCAGGTACAGTTAAGTGGTTTAACGAATCTAAAGGTTTTGGTTTCATCGAGCAAGAAAATGGTCCAGACGTTTTCGCTCACTTCAGCGCTATCCAATCTGAAGGTTTCAAAACTTTAGCTGAAGGCCAACGTGTAGAGTTCACTCTATCACAAGGTCAAAAAGGCCCTCAAGCGGACAACATCAAGCCGCTATAATTTTACTGAAAAGTAAAATAGAGAAGAAGCAAGCTACGGCTTGCTTTTTTTATGTCTAAAAATTGACTGGACTAGTTAATATTTCTATATTTAATGCAGCTGTGTCATTAGAGTGTATTAATTATTTTAAAATATTTGTTGTTAGCGTGCCTAAGCTTTGCACCTGTAGTGTTTGCAAAAGAAAGTGTCACCATTTACACCGAGCATTTCCCGCCATATAACTTCTCAAATAAAGGGCATTTAGAGGGTATTAACTTAAAGTTTGTTAAGGCCATGTGCATCGATGCCAAAATTAAGTGCAATTTTGAGCTCTTACCTTGGTCAAGAGCATTCCACTTGGCGCAACAACAGCCCTTGTCAGGGTTAGTCTCTACAGCCCGAATTACGCAAAGAGAAAAGCTGTTTAACTGGGTAGGGCCGTTGGCCTCATCGCGAAATTTCTTTTATAGATTAAAATCAAATGAGCGTATTAATCCACTTGATCTACCCCAGGTAAAAGAACATAGCCTATGTGTTGTGCGTAATAGTATCTATGAGCAATTTGTAGAAACAATTGGTTTTAGTGATGGTAAAAATTTGCTGAAAGTGAGTCATAGTTATGAGTGTCTTAATTTATTTTTCAAAAATAAAATCGAGCTAATTATTGGTTCAGATCTATCATTTGATTATCAGCTAACTCAATACGGGCACCCTGGACGAGAAGTCGTTAAGCTAGTTGAGCTTCCTCTTAACGATACATTAGGGAATTATTTAGCATTAAATAAAAACATACCCATCGATGTAGTTGAACGTTTGCAATCAAGTTACGAAAAGCTAATTGCTCAGGGTAAGTTAGACTTTTTTATTGAGCAATATAGTAATACCAATACAAAATAATTTTTATTAGTCATCGTTAGCCGTTGAAGCTATCGGTAGCTGAGTACTACTATCATGGTGCAGTGTAAAAGGCACTGGGGGTTGTTCAGAGTAGCAAATAACGAATTTTTCTTGCTCTTACTTAAGGCCTATTTGTTCGCATGACCTGACTATATAGCGTTGATGCCTGAATCTCAGCAAACGCATTTTTTAATGCATTGATATGGTGTGGGTTAGTATTTTTGTTTGCAGCTAGGAACCCTTTCATCGCTAAAAAATCAATTGCAAAGGCAAAGTGTAAGCGCGATTCATCAAGGCCTAATTCATTAGCCATCGCGGCGATATAGTTTTTATCGTCAATGATTAAATCAACCTTCCCCGACATCAACAACTGATATGACTTATTGATGTCTGAAGTATACACAACAGTGTAACCGCGCTCAGTTAAGCGTTGTGCTGCTAAGTCATGACGCTGAACTGCTATCTTGTATTGTTTGGCTTGCTCATTGGAGGTGATGTTTATATCGCGGCGTTCGCTTAATTTGACAAAGCCCATTTCATAGGTGGCTACTTCACCAATCCAATAGAAATGATGTTCACGCTCTGGAGTTTTAGCCATGCTGTAAATGAAAGTATTCGGCTTTTTTAGTGCCATATTATAAGCACGGGCCCAAGGGTAGAGCTCTATATTGGCATTTAAGCTTGCTTTGGCAAAAATAGCTCTTACTAATTCAGTGCTTTTACCGGCAACTTGGTTATTGATCAAGGTTTGATTGGGCGGTGATAGTTCGGTAACAACGGTTAGGGTCGGCTTGCAAAAGGCTGGCCAACTTAAGAAAAAGGTTAGTATATAAATTCTAAAATAGTTCATTTATGCACTTAAAAGGATTTAGTAAATAAATCTTAGCACATAAAACGATAAAAGGGCCTTGCGGCCCTTGGTGAAGTATCGTTCAAGTCAGATAGACCTTTAACCCCTTAAAGTCCTATCCTATTGTTTTGCAACTACGGCTCATCTCATTAAGTTTCTAAGCTAGCGAGAGGAAAAAACCTGCAATTGCTGCACTCATGAGGTTAGCCATAGATCCTGCTAACACTGCTCTGAGCCCTAAGCGTGCGATATCCTTTCGCCGACTAGGCGCCATACCGCCTAATCCACCTAGTAAAATTGCTATCGATGATAAGTTAGCAAACCCACATAACGCGAATGTGACAATCGCTTGTGTGTGCGCACTTAACGTATCGCGATAATTAATAAAGTCGAGGTAAGCAACAAATTCGTTAACTACAACCTTCTGACCTATAAAACTGCCTGCGATTACTGCTTCGTCCCAAGGTACACCTAATAACCATGCAACCGGAGCGAATACGTAACCTAAAATTTCTTGTAGCGTTAATGTTGGATGATCAAACCAACCACCAATACCGCCTAATAACCCATTTAGAAGTGCAATAAGTGCTACGAAAGCAAGTAACATCGCACCTACGTTCAGTGCTAGTTGCATACCGTTTGCGGCACCTGATGCGGCAGCATCAATTACGTTTACCGGTTTTTCTTCTTGTACGTCTAAATCAGCTAAATCTTCTTTTGGTGTTTCGGTCTCTGGCACAATCATTTTTGCCATTAAGAAACCACCTGGTGCCGCCATAAAGCTGGCTGCAATTAAGTATTTAAGCTCTACACCAATTGTTACGTAACCTGCCATAACAGAACCTGCTACGGTAGCAAGGCCACCTACCATTACCGCAAATAGCTCTGACTTAGTCATGCTGGCGATAAATGGCTTAACAATCAATGGTGCTTCTGTTTGGCCAACGAAAATATTGGCGGTTGCAGAAAGCGATTCAGGGCGCGAGGTTTTCAATAGCTTTTGTAAGCCACCGCCTAGAATCTTGATTATCCAATCCATCACCCCGATGTGATACAACACAGCAACGAGTGCTGAGAAGAACACGATAACGGGCAATACTTGTATCGCAAAAATAAACCCTAAGGTATCTTGCGATGCCAGTGAGCCAAATAAGAAGCTAATCCCGTCATTGGCATAACCAATAACTGATGAGACTCCTCGTGACATACTTGCCAGTACGTTTTTGCCCACTTCGAAGAACAAGACAAAGCCACCAATTAACACTTGAAGTAAAAAGGCGATGCCTACAGTTCTTAAATTAATTGCTTTACGGTTCGTTGAAGCCGCAAAAGCAATGCCTAGTAGCACAACAATGCCAACTAAGCTCATAAATGTTGTCATACTGACTGTTTCCCGTTGTTATTGTTGCAGTAAATATTTTATTTTACTTTTAATTATATCAATGGCAACGCGATTCATACCGCCGCGTGTGACTACGAGATCAGCTTTGTGCTTAGATGGCTCAATAAACTGATAAAACATAGGTCGCACTGTCGCTTGATATTGATCAACAACGGACTGTAATGTTCTGCCACGCTGCTCCATATCTCGTTGCATACGGCGCATAAGGCAGATATCTAACGGTGTATCAATGAACACCTTAATATCAAATTCTTTTCGAAGTGCCGGATCACTCAGTAGCAAAATACCTTCAACGATAAGTACTTTTGCAGGTGCCACTCGACGCGTTTCATCGCTTCGGGTATGCATTGCATAGTCATAAGTTGGTACGTCTACTGATTCTCCAGCGCGCAATTGAAGTAAGTGCTCATGCAAAAGCTCATGCTCGAAAGCATCAGGGTGGTCGTAATTGGTTTGCGTTCGATGGTCAAACGGCAAATGCGACTGGTCTTTGTAATAAGCATCTTCTTCGATCACTGCGATCGCGCCCGGTTCAAGCTCATTGACTAATTCGTTATAAATTGTCTTGCTAAAAAGAGACTTGCCCGACGCAGATGCGCCAGCAATAGCTATAATTGTTCGTGTCACTAAAGTTCTCGCCCACACAGAAGGAAACATTGTTAGGTAGATCACAATAGCAAAAAAGACACGATTAATCTCTTTTGCTTCGCTTAGAGATGCAAATTTATAATGTTTCCGTTTTATGAAACAGGACTTATGTCCTGTACCAAAAATTCAAAGAGCATATAAAGTATTCACATATTGATAACGAGGTACCCATGGCAAGAGCACTCATCTTAATGGCAGATAGCCTAGGAATTGGCGCAGCACCTGACGCAGAAAAGTTTGGTGACGTAGGTGCAAATACCTTCGCTCATTTACTTAAAGCCTATGCAGAAGAAACTGGTGAGCACTTATCGCTTCCTAATCTTACCCGTTTAGGTTTAGCTGATGCATGCGAAGCCGCAGGTAAAGAACCTTGTTTAGTCAGTGACCGCCAAGCACCTATTGGCGCATGGGGTTACGCTAAAGAGTTATCAAGTGGTAAAGACACGCCTTCAGGACACTGGGAAATGGCCGGTGTACCTGTGTTATTTGATTGGGGTTATTTCCCAAACACACAGCCGTGTTTTCCACAAGAATTTGTTGATGAGCTAATTGCTCGCGCAGAGATTCCTGGCATTTTAGGTAACTGTTATGCCTCAGGAACGACCATTTTAGAAAAGCTAGGTGAAGAGCATATGCAAACCGGTATGCCGATTTGCTACACCTCAGTTGATAGCGTGTTTCAAATAGCCGCGCACGAAGAATCATTTGGACTGGAGAAACTTTATCAGGTTTGCGAAATCGCACGGGCGCTGCTTGATGAAATGAACATAGGAAGAGTGATTGCGCGGCCATTTTTGGGTTCGAGCCGTGACGATTTTGCCCGTACAGGCAATCGTCGTGACTATTCGGTGTTACCTCCGTCGCCAACCTTGCTTGATAAATTATTGCAAGACGGCGGTGAAGTGATCAGTATTGGTAAAATTGCCGATATCTATGCGCACCAAGGCATCACCCAAAAACACAAAGCGCCAGGGTTAATGAACTTGCTTGAGAAAACCTCAGAAGTAATCGCAAGCGCACCTGACCATAGTTTGATTTTTACAAACTTAGTTGATTTTGATGAAAAGTACGGTCATCGCCGTAATGCAGTTGGCTATGCTAAAGCATTAAAAGAGTTTGATGATTACCTACCGACCATTTTAAATCAGCTAAATAGTGATGATGTGTTAATTATCACGGCCGATCACGGATGTGATCCAACAGCAGCAGGCACTGACCATACACGTGAATACGTGCCAGTACTTGCATACCAACCGGGAATGACAAACACCCCGCTTGGAGAACGAGCTAGTTTTGCAGACATAGGTCAAACCCTTGCCCAGTGGTTTAATCTTCCTGCACTTGAATACGGTGATAGCTTTAACGACAAGCTATTAGCGAACAAAAAAGGAAACCAATAATGAGTACTCCTCATATCAGCGCCAATGTAGGCGAATTTGCAGAAACTGTATTAATGCCGGGTGATCCGCTTCGCGCTCAATACATTGCTGAAAACTTTTTAGATGACGCAAAACAAGTAACAGGCGTTCGTAATATGTATGGTTTTACCGGTACCTACAAAGGTAAGCCAGTGAGTATTATGGGTTCTGGGATGGGTATTCCATCAATGTCAATTTATGCCCGTGAATTGATCGTTAGTTACGGCGTTAAAAATCTAATTCGTATTGGTACCTGTGGTGGTATTGGTAGCGATATCAAAATCCGTGACGTTATCTTTGCACAAGGTGCAAGCACAGATTCAAACGTAAACCGTGCACGTGTACGTGGTTACGACTTTGCCGCAATTGCTGATTTTGGTTTATTACTCAACGGCGTAAACGCAGCAAAAGAATTAGGCATTGAAGCGAAAGTAGGTAATGTATTTACAACAGATACTTTCTACCAAGCAGATAACACATTCTATCAAGAATTAGACAAGCTAGGCGTACTTGCTGTTGATATGGAAACAGCTGGCATGTACGGCGTAGCTGCTGAATACGGCGCAAAAGCGATGGCACTATTTACTGTAAGTGACCACGTAATCACTGGTGAAGCAACACCAAGTGAAGAGCGTCAAAGCACTTTTAACGAAATGGTTAAAATTGCTTTAGAATCAATTTAAATAAGTTCCTTGGTAACGTATTCACTGAAATTTGGAAACACGCCCAAAGTGAAGTGAGACTAACCTCAAAGCCGCATTTATGCGGCTTTTTTTATGACTATGTATTTATGCTCGCAACTGCCCCTTAAAACTTGAAAATTCAAGCAATTGTTGCCACTTTTAATAGAGGACCAACAATTAAGGATGTGTATGTCTAATTGGGTTGAAGCTAAAGTTAAAGATGTTAAATGGTGGACCGACTCACTATTTAGCTTAATTGTTAATGCCGATGTTGAACCATTTGTAGCAGGGCAGTTTACAAAGCTTGCTATGCAAGTGGGTGATAAACGGGTAGCACGTGCATATTCCTATGTTAATGCGCCGAATAACCCCGACCTCGAATTTTATCTGATTAATGTTAAAGACGGTCAACTTTCTCAACAACTTGCGCAATTAAAGCCGGGTGACTCAGTGACTATAGAGCGCCGCGCGACAGGCTTTTTTACCCTTGATGAAGTGCCAAGCAGTGAGCAGCTTTATATGTTGAGTACAGGTACTGCGCTTGGGCCTTTTATTTCAATTTTAGAGCAGGGCGAAGTGTGGCAAAAGTTTGAGCATGTTCACTTAGTGCATGGAGTTCGTTTTAATGAGGACTTAAGTTATCAAGCGCGCATTAAAGCACTACAGCAGCAGTACCCAAATCTTTACTATTCGCCTGTAGTCAGCCGAGAGTCAGCCACAATAGGTTTTAATGGCCGGATCACTGACGTAATAAAAGACCGTCGCTTATTTGATGTAGTAGAGCTTCCTGTTAAACCTGACTCGACACAGTTCATGATTTGCGGTAATCCAGAAATGGTAAAAGATACCACGGCCATTTTGTTAGAGCTTGGTTTTAGCCGCAACAGGCGTCGTGAGCCTGGGCAGATCACCGTTGAGCAATATTGGTAAAAAACTATGCCAAACTGTGAGAATTTGCTACCTTAACGCCTTAAATCAGGCATGATGTATTTAGGAAAAGTATGAAACCGTTATTTTTGGCAATTAGTTTATTATTCTCTTGGCAGTCATTTGCTAGTGAAGAAACCACTGAACAAGCCGAGCCTCAAACTAGCCATGAACAAAAAGCCGAAAAGAAAGACGTACCTAGTCTAGAGTTTATTGAAGAAAAGCCAGTAACAGAGCAAAAAGTAATTTCTGAATCTAAGAAAGAGGTCGCAGAAGTTGATGATAGCAAAGTACTCGGTACTCAAACGCCTACACCTGCCGAGCAACCAAAAACAGTTGAAGAAAAGCAGCAAGCAGTTGATGAGGCTGAAAAGGCCGTAAAGCAAGCAAAAGAGGCGCTAACAGCCAAGCAACAAGAAAAAGCGCGTCAGTCACGAGAATCAATCGCTGTAATTGAGCAATTAATAGCAGCATATAATGCTCGTAATATTGATGCATTTATTAAAATGTATGATGAAAACGTCGAGTTTTACACATTCCCAAATGAGTTAATGTTCACAGGGAAAGAAAAGCTTATAGCTCGTTATGGCATCATGTTTAAAAAGCTTAAATGTATAAAATCGTCTCCAATTAAACGAATTGTGCATGGAAATATTGTGATTGACCATGAGCTATCAGAGACTTGTTCACAAGACCCTAAGGTGGTTGATAAGCGAGCTGAATTTGTCACTAGTTATAAAATAGAAAATGGTAAAATAACCAAAGTGTTATTCTTCCGCTAGAAAAAGAGCAGCCCAGCTGCTCTTTTTTTATGGGTGAAAGTTAGTGGGTTCAAGCTAGCAAGGGTAAAGGTACGAGTGACGAGATGCGAGATATGAGGTAGCAGCGATTTTACATCGCGTCCTAGAACCTAAATCCCAGCGCCTATGACGCGGGATAAACCTGCTGCTACATGTAGGCGTGAAACTTGTTTCGCGCTATTAATCTTCATTAATTTCAGGAATTACACCTTTTAAACGGGTGATATCTTCATCACTAACGTCTGCAAAATGTTTAAAGTGAGTCGGCCAATCTTTGCAATATTCTTCAATCTCTTTAATGATGTTTTTTGCTGCTGAATTTGCTAACCCAAATCGCTTAGCCTGAGATAAAAAATTGCTTTTACTTGCATAACGGCCATCATCACCAAAGCCAAGACCATGTTGTTTTGAGTTGTTTATTGGAGTGATGTCATAGGCTGGACTTAATCGCCAATTTTTTTGTGAAAATGAATATAGGAATGCATGATTGCGAGTGTGATCATCTGTATTACCAATATACGCATTGAACACCATTCGCTTAAACAACTCTTCAGCATCACCTGCATTTTGCATTGTTTGATGCCTTATAAATTCAGCTAATTGACCATATGAGTAGTCACTTGAAAGATCACTCATAGCAACTTTGGGTTTTTGCAGTAAGCTATTCGCACTTAAAAAGTGGTGTGTTGGTAACCCATTACTAACATCAAACCGCTCAACAAGTAGCACATCACCGGTATGTGTTTTATGAATAAAGGTAGGAGCCTGTTCCGCCATTTTCATTGCAGCATGTTCAGCTCTGACTAGATTGAATAAATCATCTTGGCGATTGAATTTTGCTAAGTAGAGTTTGTTGTCAATTTGTATAGAAGTTTTTGGTCTAGCTCCCCCCATGCTTTGGCCAAACTCAAATGCTTTCTTAGCTTCATCAGAAATTGTTTTATTCGCCAGCAAGTCATCTTTAGCTTGGTCTAGCAAGGCTAAATCAGACAAGGTGTTTTTGTTAGTTTTATGCTTTGAGGCACTTCGCGAGAGGCTAAAAACAAGCGCTCCTACGCCATATCCAGACCCAGCTAATAAAAATTCTAACTCGTTTTTGGGTTTTGTAGTATGAAGCGAAAGAATTAACTTGCGCCCCCACGAGTCAGCTCCTGCATCACTCAATACGCCAAATACACCTCTGTTTGCGCTGTAACTGAAAATCCCCGATTTTAATGGCAGATGTATTGGATCTAGAGCAAAGGCATCGCTTCGGGCTAAATAGCTCTTACCATAGTTGAACTCACCGCGACCTGATTGATTATCTAATTTAAAGTAACCACAGATAACGGGTTTTTCTTCTAAACCATCTATAAAAACATAGCACTCAGAAGTCATCATTGATTTCCTGTGGTGAATTTCGTTTGCGTTGGCGAGCATTGTATCCACCTACGTCGGCTGCTAATTCATTTATTTCGTCAAGCAGTGCTCCTTGTAAGTTAAGTACAACCAGCGCTTCAAAAAGAATGTCACTTTTCACAACATCACCTTGCTCCAACTTTTGTACAGTTGAACGTGATACCCCAATCATTTTCGCAAATGTACTTTGCGTATAATGAAGTGTTCGGTGCTGGCGTATCAAATCGCCCAGCTTTTGTGCCATTTTTGCAGCCTGTTCAGAACGCATATTGATTACTTTTTTAATCATTAGATACTTAATGATTAGTTTAGCGGTATTTGGTTTTTTTGCAATAGAGGGAGATTAAGTTAGTGGGTTCAAGTTAGCGAGAGTAAAATTAGCGAGTTTCAAGGGGAAAGAGTAAAGTTAGCGAGTTTCGAGGTACGAGGTAGCAGCGATTTTACATCGCGTCCTGGCGCCTAGGACCTAAACTCGCCTATGACGCGGGATAAACCCGCGGCTACATGTAGGCGTGAAACTTGTTTCGCGCGTCTGATCGTCTCTATATGTTGGGTGTCGCTCCGCTCGACTCAACCTACCTGGAAAGTGAATAGGTCGAATGCTGAGAAGAACAATCGACCTTAATAATCCCACATTTCGGCTGATATCTAATATCTGACCTCTAACGGCTAAAAGCCAGCGATTTACATCTCCCTGCGCCTAAAACCTAAATCCCAGCGCCTATGACGCGGGATAAACCTGCTGCTACATGGGGTTCGGCTAAGCCGATTCATTTAACAACGAATTAAAGCTGTCGTTGTCGTGTAGGCTGGCAAACGCGCTTTCGTGTAATAGCTCGTTACGTAGGTTAGGAGAATATTCAAGAGCCATACGAATATCAGCCATTGCATCGGCGTGTTTGTGTAGTAATGCATAGGCACAAGCACGTTGCCAGTATGCGTAGCCGTAGTCGCTATCAATTTCTAATGCTTGATTACAAAGCTCGATAGCCTCACCTGTTTCGTTAATTTCTAACAGAGCATCTGCTTTATAGGCAATGGCTTCTACGTCTTCTGGTTTACGTTTTAAGATCTCGTCAAAAATCTCAATCTTATTCGCAACATCGCTTTCTAAATTGGCACGCATCCATAAAGAATGAACTTCATTGGTGATTGAGATCTTTTGTTGGTTTAATAAGATTTCTTCAGATCGCTCACGTAGTTTTTCTTCGAGTACTTTTAGGCGCTCTTCATATTCTTTTGTAATCGCACTCACGCGTGTATTAACAATATCTTCTACTTTATTTTTCACATCACGTAGGGAATTCCAACCGACTAAGACCAAGATTGAAGCGGTAATGGTAATAATGAAAAACACATTATTAATGGTGTCTGTTGTATAAGTTAATGCACGGTCGGCAGTATCAAGTTGTGTATGAGCAACTTGTTTTGTCACATCTTCGCGTAGTTTTTGTTGGTCTTGGCGCACCGCTTTTAATTCATCAAGAATATAGCGCTCTAACAATGGTTTATACATAGGTTCTTGAAGCTTATCGAGTCCTTGCTGTTGCTCTGCTTCAGTTAATGCTGGGCGGTTTTGTGGCTCATTTTGAGCTGCTACAAATGGGCTAAAGCTCATTAAAAAAGTGATTAAAATTAGGGTATAACGCATAACATATTAATTTTTGGTGATTACTGAGGTAACTGTAACATGCGTGAGCACTAGGGACTAGGCAAAAAAAAACCAGCTCGGGGGAGAGCTGGCCAAACTGCTTAAACAACATAAAGTCGTAAGGGGTATCAACAGGAGTTAGGTACAATATACTCATTTTTATCTGAACAACTACTTAATACTTAAAGAGTTTCTAAAAAAAGTTAATCTATATGCGATATTGAGTTTGTTCGTCTAAACTTAAAGGATACTAAAACTAAAAGGTGAGAATATGCGCCAGCAACTAGTACAACTGCTTTATGGTGTATCAATTTCGTCTGATCTCGATAGTGGAAATGTTGAATTAGCTGAACGGCTAATCCTTAATGCTGTTCTCGATGGACTTGAAATCGGGCGTGCCGGCATTTGGTTGCTTAATAAAGAAAATACAGCAATAGAGTGCCGTTTATTACTCGACAGAGAAAATGGTAAAGAAATTCAAATGCTAGTGCTTCCCCGGGACGCATACCCTGACTATTTCAAAGCACTTGATACGCAACGCACAATAACAGCGGTTGATGCGCATACTGATCCTGCTACCTACGAATTTAGCGAAAGCTACCTAACACCACTTAATATTGGCGCTATGCTCGATGCACCAATTCGCTATAAAGGAAAAATGATCGGTATATTTTGTTGTGAGCACATTGGTAGTGAGCGACATTGGACAGAAGATGAATGCTCATTTATAGGCGCATTAGCAGATCTATACGGCAGAGCGCTATCAGCACAAGAAAATGAACGTATTAACGCAGAGCTTGAACGCGCTAATCAGCACCTAGAGGAGCGTGTTGTTGAACGCACTCGAACGCTCGAGAAAACCTTATCTGAACTTACCGAGATGCAAGAAAAACTAATTGAAGCAGAAAAAATGGCTTCATTGGGTAATCTGGTTGCTGGAATTGCACATGAAGTTAATACGCCAATAGGTATCGCGGTGACTGCAAACAGTTCGGCAAAAGACAAACTCTCTGAAGTTGATAAGCTTATACAGTCAAATACGTTAACTAAGGCTGCGCTGATAGAGAGTATTAATCATTTAAACGAATGTTTTAAAATATCATTCACTAATTTAGAGCGAGCAGCAAAATTAATCAGCGACTTTAAACAAACGGCAGTAGATCAATCTTCACTCGATTTATTAGAAACCAACATTAAAGACTACTTAGAAAACATTCTACACAGCTTAATGCCTTTAACCCGTAGCCATAACGTCAGTGTAAATGTGAATTGTGTCGATGACTTTGAGTTGATCACAGTCCCAGGAGCTTTGAGTCAAATCATAATGAATTTGGTTAATAATAGTTGCGTTCATGGTTTTGTTGGACGCCAAGACAACCAAATAAACATATCGGTTAATATTGACGAAGCACAAGGTGTTTATTTGCTTTGCTACAAAGATAATGGCCATGGCATGGATACAGAAACTTTGCATAAAGTGTTTGAGCCCTTTTTTACTACGAAGCGCGGCTCAGGTGGAAGTGGACTAGGAATGTCAATCGTTTATAACCTTGCAACGCAAGCATTACAAGGTGAAGTGAGTGCTGCGAGTTCACCTTCTAATGGCATGACAGTTAATTTTAAACTGCCTATAAAACTCGCATAACTAATTAATATTTATACAAGTTGAGGGCTAAATAATCTGGTGACTGGGTAATAAAATTAAAAATTAATCAGTTTGCTTAGCGAGACATGATATATCGGTGCACTTGTTGTTTTTGCAAAACTGCTTTATGCGTTTTTTCGAGTATAAATAATTAATGCTTAAAGGTGTAACCAATAGCGTCAGCCAAAACAATAATGAGCTTCTAAACGTTAACCCCACAAGCGAAGCAACTACCAGCCCTGTTAACATTAAAATAGGTAAATTGGCGATAAAAAAGTTAATGCTTAATTGTCTAGCAACATCAGGATTAATTGTTTTCATAAGGGCTACTCGCAGTAAAAAGACCTTTATAAAATGGACTGTTTTGTAAAATGAATCAAATCGTATTTTTCTATCGAATCAATCGATTTAAAACCATGTTCAAGATCTAGCTTTATTTATGTAGTGCTCCTATAGTTTTATACAACAGGAACTTTTGAGTTATTAGTTATTCAAAACCAATAGAAATCTTTATTTATGATGATGCTAAGTAAACTAGCTTTCGTCGTATTTTAAGCTTATGAGGAGCAAGCAATGAGTAATGGAAAAACGGGCCAGTGCCCAGTAATGCATGGTAGTAACACTGTCACCGCTCAATCAAATACTGACTGGTGGCCAAACGCACTCAATTTCGACATTCTTCACCAACACGACAGCAAAACGAACCCTTACGGCAAAGATTTTAATTACGCTAAAGCATTCAAATCTCTTGATCTTGAAGCCGTTAAAACCGACTTAAAAAACTTAATGACCGAAAGCCAAGAATGGTGGCCAGCTGATTGGGGCCATTACGGTGGTTTAATGATCCGTATGGCGTGGCACTCAGCGGGTTCATACCGTTTAGAGGATGGACGCGGTGGCGGCGGTACAGGTAACCAACGCTTTGCACCATTAAATTCATGGCCAGACAACGCAAACTTAGACAAAGCACGTCGTTTACTTTGGCCAATTAAAAAGAAATACGGTAACAAGCTTTCTTGGGCCGATTTAATGATCCTAGCCGGTAATATGGCTTATGAGTCAATGGGTTTAAAAACCTTTGGTTTCGCGGGGGGCCGTGAAGATATCTGGCATCCTGAAAAAGACGTTTACTGGGGCGCTGAAAAAGAATGGCTAGCACCAAGTGACGAGCGTTACTCGAATGTTGAAAAACCAGATACCATGGAAAACCCATTAGCAGCGGTACAAATGGGCTTAATTTACGTAAACCCAGAAGGGGTGAATGGTAACCCTGATCCACTTAAAACAGCAGAACAAGTTCGCGAAACTTTTGCCCGTATGGCAATGGATGACGAAGAAACTGCCGCACTTACAGTTGGTGGTCATACCGTGGGTAAAACCCATGGTAATGGTAGCGAAGAAAACGTTGGCCCTGAGCCAGAAGCCGCGGATGTGTTTGAACAAGGTCTTGGTTGGAACAACCACAACTCACGCGGTATTGGCCGCGATACCATGACCTCGGGCATCGAAGGCGCGTGGACTACTCATCCAACTAAGTGGGATAACGGTTATTGCTACTTATTGCTTAACTACGAATGGGAACTTAAGAAGAGCCCTGCAGGTGCGTGGCAGTGGGAACCAATCGATATTAAGGAAGAAGACAAACCAGTTGATGTTGAAGATCCATCAATTCGTTTAAACCCCATCATGACCGACGCCGATATGGCGATGAAGATGGACCCAACCTATCGTAAAATTATCGAGCGATTTAACGATGATTTTGAATACTTTAGTGATGTGTTTGCACGCGCATGGTTCAAACTGACGCACCGTGACCTAGGCCCTAAATCACGTTATTTGGGTGCCGATGTACCAAGCGAAGATCTGATCTGGCAAGATCCGATCCCTGCGGTTGATTACACATTATCTGACAGCGAAATTAGCGAACTTAAAACCAAGCTACTTAACTGTGGTGTAAGCCAAGCAGATTTAATCGCAACAGCATGGGATAGCGCCCGTACTTACCGTGGCTCAGACCATCGCGGTGGTGCAAACGGTGCTCGTATTCGTTTAGCACCGCAAAAAGATTGGCAAGGTAACGAGCCAGAGCGTTTAGCTAAAGTATTAAGCGCACTGGAATCAGTGCAAGCGGGTTTAAGCAAACCAGTAAGCCTCGCCGATTTAATTGTACTTGGTGGGTCAGCAGCGGTTGAACAAGCAGCAAAAGCAGCGGGCGTTGACATCACCGTGCCATTTGCGCCGGGTCGTGGTGATGCCACAGACGAGATGACAGATGCAGACTCGTTCGACGTACTTGAGCCAATTCATGATGGTTTCCGTAACTGGTTGAAGAAAGATTACGCGGTATCAGCAGAAGAGCTAATGTTAGAGCGTACGCAATTAATGGGCTTAACAGCACCAGAAATGACCGCTCTTGTTGGTGGTATGCGTGTACTTGGCACTAACCACGGCGGCTCTAAGCATGGCGTGTTTACAGATAATGTAGGCACACTTAGCACCGACTTTTTCGTAAACCTAACCGATATGGCTTACACATGGAAGCCAACAAGTAAGGGTCTTTATGATATTGTTGAGCGCAGCACAGGTGCAACTAAATGGACAGCAACACGTGTTGATTTAGTGTTTGGTTCAAACTCAATCCTTCGCTCTTATGCAGAGTTTTACGCACAAGACGACAACAATGAACGTTTTGTAAAAGACTTTGTCGACGCATGGGTGAAAGTAATGAACGCCGACCGCTTCGACATTTAATTTAAAATTCCGTTAAGTACAAAGGCCACACAGTTTAACTGTGTGGCCTTTTTTATTTAGAGAAGTTAGCGAGTTACAAAGGGAAAGTGACGAGATGTAGGTGGCGTTTTAACGCCGAACAAGTAGCAGCGATTTCACATCGCGTCCTAGCGCTTAGAACTCGCTGATGACGCGGGATAAACCCGCTTCTACAAAGTAGGCGTGAAACTTGTTTCGCGCACCGCTGTAAGCTCCTTTATTTCTCAATCCCAAACCAATAGCTATTTTGAAAAATACTCTCTTTTAATTCTCTTTCGCTGTAAGCATACGTACTTTGCCAAAACAGGCGGTCAAAAAGATATTTATTACCGTCTTTAGCAAGAATTTTGAAATTAAATAATGATGAATAGGCAACTTCTTGATTTGCTAATACTTCATCTTTACAGCTAGCGTAATCAACTGCATTTGGGCACTGCGACATCATTGCAAAGCTAATGCTGTTATCAGCTTCTAATTGCCAATAGCTACTTGGTGTAAAGTCAGCTCTATTTTCAAGGCCATATTGGTCAGCATAATAGAAGCTGCCTTTACCATCATCATTTATATACCAGTATATTTTCTGGCTACTGCTGGTATAATTTTGACGTAAGTAGCTAAATAGATGCTTATAGTCATCGAGTGTGATGCTTGAATCATCAACTACTTCTATGAACTCATACCCTAAGCGAGCTTGGCGCTGCTCTTTATTACGCTCGCGTGCCATGATCATTTTGCCATCAGGCTGAGTGAAAAATTGTAAGCTCGTTTCTAGGCCATTACCCGTTACTTTAACGGCTTCGCCGTTATTGTCTAAGTTGTAATGCCATTTAAATGAGTCAGTACTTTTAGGTGTATTGAATGTGACCGTTGCTGTGTCGGCTGCAGTGATTGTAAAAAATGTGGGTACATAACGGAATGTTAAACCTTCGCCCGTATCTGAATTTTTATTATTTAAACGACCAGTATATGATTTACCTACTGTCAGCTCAGGAACTGTAACAGGGGTAAGTTTTCGAAGTGCGCTAATCGATGTTTTTTCTAGCAGAGCTTCAGCCAGTTCGGTTGATTCATTAATAATATTCTGTGCACTTTCATCTTTATAAGTTAAAACATGACGTAGTTTTAGCACTAAAAAGTCATCAAACTGAGCAATAACTTCTGCATCAATTAGATTAAGATCAAATGCGACATCTACTTCATGACCAAGGTTACTCAATTGCTTTGTGTTTTGAGTCGTAACTAATGTATCACTGTTAATTTTTAATGCTTTACCCTCTAACGTTGCCGAAAAGTCAGCATAAGTATACGACGTAGTGCTTCCTGAAGCCGTTGGAATATAGCTTGCTAGCGATACTTCAAAGTAACTTTCCTCGCCCGTTGTACTTAAATAATTTACAGAGTGGAACGAGCTTTGATCCACATCAGCGTAGTACTCAGAGCTAAATTCTGCATTTGATTTATAAAGGGTGACAACTTCGCCTTTATCGGTTGAAACATTAAATAGCTCAACACGAATAGCATCATCGCGCTTAGCTAACACTTCCATTTCAAGTAAGGCTTGTTGATTACACTCATGCAAGCAATCAATCGCTTGGGTATTTAACGCAATGACATCAGGGTTCGACCATTCAAAACGACTTAACTCACCATTTTGAGCGATTACACCTGCATCTTCGCTAGCAAATACCAACCGTACACTGCCATCGCTTGATTGCCAGTTACCTATCACTTCGTTATTGCTAAGCTCAATAGGTTGCCATGCTGCACGGTTTTCAGCGACATTTACGGTTAAAGTGTATTGATTACTTGCTTTACCGTCAGACACTTCTACAGTAAAAGAATGGTTAGCTACTTCAAATAGGCTCGGCTCAGCATTAAAAGTCACTTGATTGCTGCTGGTCGTGACACTTAGCCACTCTGGCTTATCAATAATCGTGGTTGTCACACTGTCGTTTTGCTCATCTTTAATATCAACAACTAAGCTGGCTGATTCAAGTGCTTTGGTAGAGAGTGTGAGTGATCCAGATAGAGTAGGGGCGGTATTTTTTTTCGTTTCTGCATCTGGCTTTTTGTCTGTTGATGACCCGCCACCACAGGCTGTTAGAGCCAGAGTCAATGCCGATACGCTAAGTAGCTTATTCATTTACATCCTTTAAAATGTTGTTTTCTGTGTAAAAGAAATGCAAATTACCCAAATAAGGTAAGTCAGTCAAAGGTATTATGTAACTGAACGTAAACAAAAAGGGTGAGCAAACTTGCTCACCTATTTGAAGAGGGGGTTATTGCGCTTGTTGCGCGACATGATCCATATATTCGTCAAACGTGCCCTGAAAATCGATAAGCTGTTGATCTTTAATATCGATGATGCGAGTCGCTAATGACGATACAAACTCACGGTCGTGGCTCACAAAAATCAGCGTGCCTTGGTAATCTTTTAATGCGTTATTGAGTGCTTCAATGGCTTCCATATCCATATGGTTAGTTGGTTCATCCATAATGAGCACGTTGATGTCTTGCATCATGAGCTTACCAAACAATAGGCGGTTCTTTTCACCACCCGAGCAGTTACGGGCTTTTTTGTTAGCGTCGTCTGCGGTAAATAATAAACGGCCTAACATAGCACGTACCATTAAATCGTTGTGCTTAGCGGTGCGCCACTGCGACATCCAATCAAATAAAGTTAAGTCGTTATCAAAGTCTTTACTGCTGTCTTGCGGGCAATAACCAATGCTGGCATTTTCTGACCACTTAACTACACCTTCGTTACTTTGTAATTCATTCACTAGGCAACGTAATAGGGTGGTTTTACCAACACCGTTTTCACCAATAACCGCAAGCTTAGCGCCGGCTTCTAGTAATAAGTCACCACCGCTGAACAGGGTTTCGCCATCAAAGCCATGACCTAGCTTAGTAAGCTCTAATGCTTGGCGATACATCTTTTTGCCTTCGTCAAAACGAAGTGATGGGCTAATACGGCTTGATGCTTTTACTTCATCAAGCTTAATTTTATCCATGCGCTTAGCACGAGAGCTGGCTAATTTTGCTTTTGATGCATTGGCACCAAAGCGATTTACGAACTCTTGTAGCTCGTCTATTTCAGCGCTCTTCTTTGCGTTTTCAGCAAGTAGTTGTTCGCGTTGCAAGCTTGAAGCTTCAATCCACTTTTCGTAGTTACCAGGGTAAATTCGTAGCTCACCGTAATCTATATCGGCCATATGTGTACATACCGAGTTTAAGAAGTGACGGTCGTGCGAGATAATAATCATCGTACACTTACGCTGGTTAAGCTCGTTAGCTAGCCAAGTAATGGTATGAATATCAAGGTTATTGGTTGGCTCATCAAGTAGCAAAATATCTGGGTTTGCAAACAGCGCTTGTGCTAACAGCACACGTAGTTTCCAACCTGGCGCGACGTTTGCCATTAAGCCGTAATGAAACTCTTGCTCAATACCCGCTTGGATCAAAATTTCTTCTGCACGACTTTCTGCTGTGTAGCCATCCATTTCGGCAAAAATGCTTTCAAGTTCAGCGACTTTCATACCGTCTTCTTCACTCATTTCTGGTAGTGAATAGATACGGTCGCGCTCTTGTTTTACTTTCCAAAGTTCTGCATCACCCATGATCACCGCATCAACCACAGTGTATTGCTCAAATGCAAACTGGTCTTGGCTTAGCGTACCTAGCTTTAAACCCGGTGCAATCGACACATTGCCAGACGTTGGCACAAGCGCACCACTTAGAATTTTCATAAAGGTCGATTTGCCGCAGCCATTCGCGCCAATTAAACCATAGCGGTTACCGTTACCAAATTTAGCTGAAATGTTCTCAAACAGAGGCTCTGCACCAAACTGCATGGTGATATTTGCGGTTGAAATCAACGAATTATTCCTAGAAAAATACTGACAGGGTTATGGGCGCAGCAACTGCGAAAATAAACAAGCAATAGGGTAAATAATAGGCCGCGGATTATACAGATCAGCCCCTAATAACGCTATTAAAAAGAAATGAAAGTTGTGATTTTACATCGCGTCCTAAAACCTAATGTTTCCCCGTAGGACTGGCTTAAGCCGGGAAATGACTAAGTTAGCGAGTTTCAAGTTACGAGGGGAAAGGTGCGAGTAACGAGATGTGAGGTAGCAGCGATTTCACATCGCGTCCTAGCGCCTAGAACTCAGATCCTAGCGCCCATGTTTCATCCGTAGGCGTGAAACTTGTTTCGCGCGTCTGAGAGCTGAAGGCTGATAGTTCTTATTTATGTTTGGTTCGGCACTGAAGTACCTCCTACAAGACTTCCACAAACTGAACGAATTACGAAAAAAACCTGAAAATATATAAATATAGTTAATACTTTAGGGAAATCGGGCGATAATACTAAGTAATATGACAGCAAAGGTGGATTCAATGTCTGCAGGTATTTCTTTCAATAACTTGAGCATCACAAAAAAAATACACGCCATAACATGTATTGCCATTACGGCATTCGTGATCATAGTAGTAACCAATTTTATAGCCATGAATGACAACAAGATCTCGCTCGACGAGCTGGAAAAGTCATCATATCAGGTCGTTAAACTCACTTCAGCAAACGTTGCGCTACTCGAAAAACTAGATGAGTTATACACTCAAGCGGTAACATTTGGTGAGTCAGATTTAGTTGATAGTGCAGCGCAAACGTATAAAACGATTAATGAAAATCTACAAAATATAATCAGTATCAACGACAGCTACGTGCATGCCGATACCAAAAAACAATTAGAGCTTTATGCACAAACCTCGTCAAGTATAGCAACTTCAATGATCGACGGCACCGCTGACTTTAGTAAAATTCAGCAACAAGCACAGCAAAAAACGCAGCAGTATGAGGCCGTTCTAGCTGGCTTTAAACGAGCACAAACCCGCGCAGATGATCGCTTTTTTGAACTTGTACAAGCAACCAAAGCGCGTTCAGACAACGCACTACACTTAATGCTTGTAGTGTCTGTAGTATCACTTATTTTATTGGTGGTTACCTCAATTTGGATTGCCCGTGGGATTGGCTCATCAGCTAGCGCTGCGGCAGATAACTTACGCCTATTAGCAGACGGCAAAGGCTCTCTAAGCACACAACTTGAAGTACACGCTAAAGATGAAATCGGTCAAGTTTCGATTAACTTCAACGCGTTTATACAGCTGTTAAAAGCTGCTGTACTTGAGGTTATAGCGGTTTGTGAGCCATTAATGGAGAACTCAACACGACTTGTACAAGGCATGGAGCGTGCCGAGCGTGCCACAACTAAACAAACATCAGATGCTGAAATAGTTAAGCAATCAATGGAAGAAATGCGCCAGAGTGTCGCTGATATTTCTCATTCAGCAGCAAATGCATCACAAGCTGCGCAAACAGCCGAGCGAGAAGTTGAGCAAAGTCGAACGCAAATACAGCGTTCTGTGACAGAGTCAAAAACACTAAGTGAAGAGATAAATCAAGCAGCATCAACTATTAATCAACTGGCCACTGACACCAAGAATGTGACGCAAATTTTAAACGTTATTACCTCGATTGCAGAACAAACTAACTTACTCGCGTTAAATGCTGCGATTGAAGCTGCACGTGCAGGTGAACAAGGCCGAGGCTTTGCGGTTGTAGCTGACGAAGTGCGTGAGCTTGCTTCAAGAACATCGCAGTCTACGAATGAAATCAGAGAGCTGCTTTCTACATTAACCACAGCAGCAAGCCATGCAGTAAATGCAATGAACTCAGCCCGAGATATGGCTACAAATAATGCAGAGGCCGCTGAAAATACAGGGCAATCGATTGATAAAATCTCTGAACAGATATTAGAAATTAACGGTATGAATTCGCAAATTGCCGCAGCTACCGAAGAGCAAACATCTGTTGCTAGTATGGTAGTTGATAACGTGACGAATATGCATATGTCGTTTGAAGAAACAATGGATTCATTATCGGCAGTACGTGATGTAGCGAAAAACCTTCATTACCTCTCTGATTCGTTACTAGACGCCACAGCTAAATTTAAAGTCGAGTAATTTTAGCGCATAAAAAACCAGGCATCGCCTGGTTTTTTATTAACCGTAGTAGAACTTAAAAAGTACCAACCACTTTAACTTTATCAGTTACTTTTGCTGCATCGATATAACCAATACCATCAGCATTACCTGCAACAAAGTCAATCACAGCTTGATCATTAGCTAGTTTCTCAGGTGGAGTACCTTTACCAGTAAACACCAGTTTTGACCAATAAGCATTTAGCTGGCTGCTCGATTTACCAACCACCTTATCGTTAAACTCATCGCTTACGCTGGTGCCATCTTGGTTTACTGGGTTTACTTTTGTGCCATCATCAAACGACTTTGCCTTACCAAGGTAAATCTTTTTGATCATACCTTCGTCAATAGCACTGCTATTTGCTGGGTTCACAATAACTGCAACATCAGCAAGTACAGCGTGCGAGCATAGCGTTAGTGCTGTCGCGATTAACAATTTTTTCATTATGAACTCCAATTAAAAAACTAAATCAACAGCAACAGCTACAACGTCGGTTTCTGTATCTGAAATGTCATCTTTAAAACGGCTGAAATCTACTTTTAAAGCAGCAGATGGGTGGAAGTCATAACGCGTACCAATGGTATACACGTTGCTTTTTGCTTTCACGCCCTCAAGCACTTGATTAATACCCGCATTTAAAGCTGGTACTGCAGGTAGCGCGTTGTAGCGGTTGCTATCGTGTTTGTCGTCATTATTTTCGTAAGTTAAGTGCACAATCCACTCATCCATACGGTAACCAATAGACGTGTAGTATTGAGTTTGTTTAGCAAGAGCACTGTTTTCTACTTCAAACTCAGTGTATTCAGCATCAAATAAAATATCGTTGTAATCAATTGAAAAGCCCACAGCGAAGAAAGAGCCATCATCTTCGTTTACAGCAATATCATCGGCTTGATCAACAAAACCGGCTGCTCTAAGAGTCTGCTCAAGGCCATTAAGTGCAACACCTGCATCGGTGTCGTTTTCAATATCAATTGTTGTATCTGCAACAAAGTATGCAGCACGAGCGCTAAACCAGTCATAGCTCATTGTCCAATTGATACCAGCAATATCATTAAGCTCTGTATCGCCATTAACCGATACCACAGCAATGTTGCCATCGAAGCTACCGTAAATAACTTGAACGGTTGAATCCCAATCACCTAATTGTGTGTTGTGTAACAGGCTAAGACCTTCATACGTTGAAAACGGAAGGTTATAAACAGATTGCGGTGGACGAACCCAGCGGTAAGTGTAACCAACGTCTAAGAAGTCTGAATAACGGTAAAAAGGTACACGCATTTTACCAGCACTTACTTGAAGCTCATCGCTGAACTCATAAGTTAGATAAGCCCATTCGAACTCAGCATCAAAATCATCACTACCACGCGCCACAATTTGTGCCGTAGCGCTTAGCTTTTCTTGTAAGTCTGCAGAAAGCTGCAATGCAAACATACTTTCGTTTTTAAATGAAATATCGTCATCGTAGCCGTAAAGCGTTGCGTCGTCGTCAAGGGCTTTACCGCCAACAATAGAAGCAAAGCCGTTTATGCGAACCTCTGCCATTGTGTTTGCAGACACAAAAGCAGCACATAGAGCCAATGCAATAGGAAGTTTTTTCATTGTGTATCCCTAGTATTTAGTATGAAAATGTTGATTTCGCTTAATATTATAGTAGTGCGTAGCGAAATGGGCGACACAAGTTACATATAAATTGTAATTACATCAATGAATAAGTCGTTATTTTTCACAAAAACGGTACTAAAAGTGGATAAAGTTGCTAGATAAAAGCGATAAGGGGAAAGGGAAGTTAAAAGATGCGAGTCTGTAGCAGCGATTTCACATCGCGTCCTAGAGCCTAGAACCCTGACTAATGACGCGGGATAAACCCGCTGCTACACGTAGGCGCGAAACTTGTTTCGCGCGAGCAACATTAAAATGATAAAGCTTTGTCTAATGCGCCTTTGAAGCGGTCAAAATCCTCGATGTGAGGTAAGTGGCCAATATCATCTAATTCAATTAATTGCGATTTTGAGATCATACTTGCCGCGGCTTTGCCTAACTTATCGTAACGGCCAAGCTCATAGTCAATATTTGCTTTTTTCCAATTACGGCCAGGGCCAGTCCTATCGCGTGTGCCTATAATTAATGACACTGGCATGCTTAACTGAGCAAACTCAGTTATTACAGGTTGCGTAAAAATCATATCGTAGGTTTTAGCATTAACCCATGCGACCTGCTTGTGATCAGGGCCTTGAATTTGACCACCGATAAAGTGGGTTAATTGCTCGTAAGTGTCATTCCATTTACCGTCATAATAGTTTTTCTTCTGGTAAGCAATAATCTTATCAGGTGTTTTAGCCAATTCATTTTTATAGAAAAAATCGGTGTCTTTGTATTGCACATAATTTAAATAGTTCTCTAAACCAATTGGGTTTAGCAAAATAAGTTTACTAACTTGGCTAGAAAACATCAGGCTGTAACGACTTGCCAGCATGCCGCCCATTGAGTGACCAAGTACAATAGGGTTTTCAATATTTAAAGATGACACTAGCTGATGAGTGTTATTGGCTAATACAGCAAACGAAAATTGATAATCAGCAGGCTTTGACGATTTACCAAAACCAATTTGATCCGGTATCAATACGCCATAGCCTTTGCTATTAAGGTAGTTGGCAGTATTGGTCCAATAATGGCCATTAAAGTTTTTACCATGCATCAGTATAACGGTTGGCATGTTATTGCTTGGTTTAAGGTAAGAATAAGCCATTTTTAATGGCGTATTTTGTGATGAAAAATTAAAAAATTGAACGGGTAAGTCGTATTGATAATTGCTTAATTCAGCATCAAAACTAAGAGGCTGTTCTTTTGCGATTAAGTTAGCAGAAGAGCATAAAATAAGTGCTGAGACTAACAGTATGCGTAAAAACATCATTATCCTTTCTCAATATGCTTAAAGAATATTCAGCCTAGCATCCTAAATAAAAATTTATAATATAAATACGACTAAATACTAAAAGAAGTTAGCAAGTTTCAAGCATGGAATTCGTAGGACTGGCTTTAGCCGGGAATGGTTTAGGTTAGCAAGAATTCAACGATAAAGAGTAAAGTTATGAGAAACCAGCGACTTTACATCGCGTCCAAGCGCCTAGAACCTAGCACCTAAAACCTAGATGATGACGCGGGATAAATCCGCTGCTACACGTAGGCGTGAAACTTGTTTCGCGCGTTTGAAGGCTGACAGCTCTTGCCTTGTCTAAATTCGATTCTCGTTATAACCACTTAATCCAACTTACTAAAGTCAACGTCTGGCAAGCTCTCAAACCCAGGGTGGGCGAAAAAATAGCCTTGCATTAAGCTAACACCAGCTTGGCGCAACCACTGGTATTCTTCAACTGTTTCTACGCCTTCTGCAAGAGCAACAATATTGAGCTCTTCAAACATGGCTATACAATGGTTAACAATAATTTGTCTTGCTTTGTGAAGGTGTATATCTCTAATTAAATTCATATCGAGTTTAATTATATTGCTCTGAAAATCAGCCAACAAATTTAACCCAGAATGACCTGACCCAAAGTCATCGGTCGCAGTAATAAACCCCAAAGATTGGTAATAATCAACTACACGTTTGATATGTGTAGTATCTTCAACTTTTTCAACCTCGGTAAACTCGAACATAATCTGTTCTACCGGAAAATCATATTGCTTAGCAGCTTCAAGTGTCGTTTTTATACAACGCTCAGGTTTATAAATTGCATTAGGTAAAATATTAATGCTCACGATTGAATCAATTTTCAACTGGGCAGCAAGTGAAATAGCTTTAATACGGCAAAGTTGATCGAATGTGTAGCGATTCTCGTCGGTTACTTGCGAAATGACCGAATAAGCCGACTCATTATTAAGGCCTCTAACTAATGCTTCGTAGCCAAAAATATGTTTATCGGTGCAATCAACGATTGGCTGAAAAGCCATTGTAAAATCAAAACCAAGTGCTAAATGGTCTTCGCAATGTTTACAACCTTTTGGCTGACATTGAGTTTGCTCTTTGCGCATTTAGCACCTCTGAATGAAGTCTTAATAACTCAATAGTGCTAGTAAATTATCAATTGTGCAATGTTGTTGAGTCAAAAGTATAAAACTATAGAGAAAATATGTTGCTGCCGTTTTACATAGCGTCAAACAGGCATTTATTTACTGTAGGTTCTTTCTTCACAGAGAGAAGTGAACGAGAAAATAATGAGGTATAAAAACTTACTTCTCTGAAGCGCAGCGTCTCTTATCCTCTTTGTAAGTATCTGTTTTTCTCTGTGAAGCGCGAAGCGCCTCTATGTGCTCTGTGGTTCAAATATTCTTATGCACAATGAGAAGTTAATGAGAAAACAATGAGGGTTTATCGTATTTACTTTACGTATGTTTTCATAGACATATTAGATCTTCTCTAACCATAGAGGACATAGAGAACACAGAGGAAGACAAGGAGGTATTAAAGTGTACTTCTTTAAAGTGAAGTGTCTTGTGAGTATTTGTCTCTCTGTGCAGCGCAAAGCGCCTCGGTGCCCTCAGTGGTTCAAAACGTAACGCACAAAGATAAGTGAACGAGAGAATCATTAACTATTAGCAAAAATCATTTGCCACATAACATGTACCCATTTTATTTATTCTTCATTGACTCATTACAGTGATGAAGATAACCTCTAAATAAGGATGATTAGTTAGTATGGATACTACTTATGGCTTTAGAAATTAGAATTTGTATTGATTCAGTAACCGCTGAATTTGTGAAATGTAAAGAAGATAAAGAAGACAGCTTTACCAAAGACAATAACCATATAAAAAATCAAGTTATTACTTCAGGCACGCCATATATATGGCGAAGAGAATACACTGACTCTTACACTCCGCCTACAAATGAACAGCAAAGTATAGTTCGTCAATTCGATTTATTGCCTGCGCAATCCCGCAGAAACATTGCATATATGCTTCGCGATTTTGGCAGTGAAACGCTTATGGCAATCTCTGATTTTCAAAACCAAGTTATGCCATTTTTGTCTGAAAATACACATGGAATAGTTGGGTCTGGAGCAACATCAATTCAGGCTCGTAGCTCAAAGTTCGCCACCTATGCCAACAAATATGAAGCCGCTTTAAGAGATATTCGTATGGCTCATAAATCAGGAATGCCCAAGTATCATATGGTTGCATTAGAACAAAAAGCATTCAGTATATTCAAAGAGCTGAACGGTCAGTTTCGTGCAGAATTGCAACGTTTTATGAGTGTAAACCGTGCAAGCCGTCGTGGCACGGTTTGGTCTAATCCGAATCGGGGAATCAATATAGCTAAATCAGCAAGGCATTCTGCCAAGCTCGATATAAATAGCACCGCTGAATTCAATAAAATTAAGCGGATTGAAAATACCGGACGCTGGCTTGGCAATGGCATGATTTTACTTGATGGTGCATTTAGAGCGAACAAAGTTTACAACGACTATAAAAACAATAAGGACTGGCAGCGAAGTTTATCTACAGAGTTAGCTAGTTTTGGGGCTTCAACATTTGCAGGTATCATAACAGCATCATCAGTCACCACGGCCCTATCTTCATTTCTAATGTTAACCCCATATGGATGGGTGGTTGCTTTAGGGGTTGGGTTAGGTGCTGGTTTTTTAATGAGCCTAGCGGTTAATACAAAAAGCAAAAAGCTAACAGAAAACATATATGATAGGCAGCCTTTGATGAAAGATTTGTTTTAATGTTGATACTCAACTCAATTCTATACTGCACCATTTTCTTCTTTTTCCTAATGATGATAATGACTGTTATATTCCCGAGAATATCAGTAAGGCATATTAATAATAGGATGCTAGAAAATGGGGCTTCCCCACCTAGTTGGGATAAAGGGCTTGGAGCAAGCGCTCCATTTTATGCACTTGCTATTTTTTTAAAAAGAGCTCGTAAGCCTACACCACTATTTGATGGTAGGTTTGTCGCCAAACATGCAAGGCCAATTGATAAGTTTCTCGCTTTTTTACATCTTCTTTCTACATTTGGCTTTATTCTTAGTATTTCAATTATGGTCTTATTAGAATATGTTTTGTTATAACTAACACCACAAGTTAGCAGCAAGCACACTTCTCATGCTAACGCCTGATGTTTGGGTTGTAGCTATAGGAACTGGCTTATATACAGAATTTAAATCATCGTTTTTTGTGAACGAAAAAGTGAAGTCGCTAACTGAAAAAATTTATGACAGAGAGCCGTTATTATAATGCCTAGTATAGATAAGTTTGCTCTGGCAAGTATGTTCATCTTTATGGCTTTAGCGTTTATTTTTGTGGTCTTATTTGCACGCATTTCTATCAAACACATAAATAAAAAAATGCTAAAAGATAATATTACCCCTCCGCTTTGGGACAAAGGTGTTGGCGCTAGCGCCCCTTTTTACGCTATGGCAATATTTTTTAAACGCTCGCGATTACCCACACCTCTTTTTGATGGCCGTTTTATAGCAAAACATGCAAGGCCGGTAGATAAAGTTTTAGCATTCTTGCACCTTTTCACAGTGGCAGGGCTCACAATCAGTGTGTTTACAGCCATGTATTTAGATACAGTCTAAATAAAAGAGAACTTGCGAAATGGGTTTTAAAATCTTTATTTTCTACTCCCTACTCGTATTTACAGTAGTTACTTTTGCTTCAGGCGTGCTGTTTTATAGAGTATCAGTTAAGTATATAGATAAGCATATGGAAAAAGATGGAGTATCTCCGCCTGGTTGGGATAAAGGCATCGGCGCAAGCGTTTCGTTTTATATATTTGCTATGTTTTTTGAACGTTCTCGTATACCGACGCCTATGTTTGACGGCCGTTTTGTCGCAAAGTACACAAGAACATTAGATAAAATTATTGGTGCAATCCATTTGGTTTCTATTATCGGAGCTGTACTCAGCCTATGTATAATAACTTTTTTAAAGCATAGCTAGATCTACGCGTTTATTTACTAAAATATAAGTAACCGGGTGAAGTATATTAAAAAATTTTTATACTCAACTCAATTCTATACTGCACCATTTTCTTCTTTTTCCTAATGATGATAATGACTATATTCTCGAGAATATCAGTAAGGAATATTAATAATAAAATGCCAGAAAATGGGGCTACCCACCTAGTTGGGATAAAGGGCTTGGAACAAGCACTCCTTTTTATGCACTTGCTATTTTTTTAAAATAGCTCGTCAGCCTACACTACTGTTTGATGGTAGGTTTGTCTCCAAATATGTAAGGGCAATTGATAAATATCTCGTTTTTTGCATCATCTCTCTACATTTGGCTTTATCGCAATGTTAAGTGGAATAAAAAGACTCAAGTACATCGAAGTTTAACTTTTCATCATTTTGGTAAATCCAAATGATAAGTAACGATCTACTTTCGTAAATCGTTACTTACTATAATGGCTAGCTAATTACTAATTTATGGGCTTAATTAATAAGCGCCCTCACTGTAAGTTAATTCGTAGCTGTGGCTATAAATTTCTAAAATATTGCCAAACGGGTCTTCCATATAAATCATGCGGTATGGTTTTTCACCTGGGTAATAATAACGTGGTTTTTCCATACGTTTCTTACCACCTGCAGCAACAATGCGTTCTGCAAGCTCTTCAACATTAGGATCTTGAACACAAAAGTGGAAAATACCTGTTTTCCAATACTCAAAGTTATCTTCTGGATTTTGTTGGTTTTTAAACTCAAAAATCTCAACCCCAATTCGATCACCCGTTGATAAGTGAGCAATTCGGAACTTATCCCAGTTAGCACCAAAAACATCAGTACACATCTGGCCAATAGGGCTATCATCTTCGGTAATTTCCGTTGGCTCCATAATAAGATACCAGCCTAATACTTCGGTATAAAACTTAACGGCCGCATCAAGATCCGGAACAGAAATACCAATATGCGAAAAAGTACGTGGGTATGTATTACTCATAATTAACTCTCCTAAATAAGAATGAGTTTATAGTTTACGAGTGCCTAGGTATTAAGTTAAATTATCATTTAACATTCAAATAAGTATATTTTGTTATGATAAATCCGGTTTGGTTAAAAACATTTTGTGAACTAGTCGAAGTCAATCACTTTACAAAAACAGCTGAGCGACTGTTTATGACCCAATCAGGCGTAAGCCAGCATATTAAAAAGCTAGAACAGCAAGTTGGAGCTTTATTGCTAGAGCGACACGGCAAACAATTTACACTTACTCCACAGGGCCAAAGCTTATACAACAGAGGTAGCCAGTTACTAAAAGAATGGCAATTTTTGGAGCAACAAATAAAAAATGATTCACCTTTTGAAGGCCGCGTAAAAATACAATCGCCGGGAAGTTGTGGGCTTAAGTTTTATAACGAATTGTTAAGCTTGCAATCAAAGCACCCAAAACTTTTTATAGAATATGCGTTTGCGCCTAATTCGGGGGTCGAAAAGGCCATAGCGAGTCATCAAATAGACATTGGTTTTATGAGCCAAGCACCTACAATGCTTGAGGTTACAGGGCACAAAATCGCTAATGAACCCTTGTTATTGATAACGCCAGCCCAGTTCAAAACTATAGATTGGCAGCAACTTTGCCAATTAGGTTTTATTAATCACCCAGATGGAAAACATCATGCACAACAGTTATTAAGTGCGAACTTTGCAGAGTTTGAATCAATAGCTCAGTTTGAGTGCAGTGGTTTTTCGAATCAAATCAACTTAATTCTAGAGCCAGTAAGTTTAGGGCTTGGCTTCACTGTACTCCCTGCTCATGCTGTTAGTGCGTTTCATAATCAAGAAAAAATACACGTGCACACACTAACGCACCCCGTTTGTGAAGATATATATGCATGCCATCATCGCAATAGACCATTAGCCAAGCGAATGAAAACAGTTATAAATGAAATAAAAAGCCTTTAATCAAGCGATACTAAAATTGATCATCTTTTTTCTTCTTGCACCTCGTAACTATGATCTCCTATTTCTCTCCAACTAACTTCTAATGCCTACTATAAAACCCTTGTTTTTAGCACCTAAAATCACATTTCATTCTTTGCGTTACCTAGCTTTAATGGTATTTTAGCGCCAAGCAATCTTGCCCCCATAAAGGAAGTAAAATGGCATCCAAAACCGTCGAATACTACAACCAAAATGCGCAAGCATTTGTCGATGCCACACTCGATGTAGACCTCAATGAACTTTACGACGAATTCTTACCGCTGATCCCAAAAAAAGGCGCTTTACTCGATGCCGGTTGTGGCTCTGGCCGCGACGCTTTCATCTTTAAAGAGCGTGGTTATAGCGTAGATGCATTCGATATCAGCCCAGCTATGGCAAAGCTGGCGTCAGAATACTTAAACCAAGACGTAGCTGTAAGCAGCTTCCTAGAGCTAAACGAGGTTGCTAAATACGACGGCATTTGGTGCTGCGCAAGCCTTATTCACGTAGCAAAAAATGACTTAACCGACGCATTCAATAACCTTGCCCGTGCATTAAAGCCACAAGGCATCGTGTATGTATCGTTTAAATACGGTGAAGGCGAACGTGAACACAACGGTCGCGAATTTACCGACCTAAACGAACAAGCCCTTGAAAGCATTATTAAAGGCACAGACCTATTTATCCTCAAGTCATGGCAAAGCGCCGACCAACGCCCAGAGCGCGCCACAGAAACATGGCTAAACGCTATTCTGCATAGAAGAACGATTTAATAATTTATATGCGGTATAGCAGGCTATACCGCAACCCTCCTAATATTGTATGGGTTTTAGAGTATAGCTCTACCTAAAATCCTATATTTGCAATAGCTTTTCATGCTAGATTGTTCCTAAACTAAATCACCAATATTCAAGCTACAACAATGCGTTATAGGCATAAGTGGCAAATATGAGGCGCAAACAGGGAATAGTTCATGAACTTTAGAGCACTTTTTAAAAGTACACATAAGGCTTGATTGATGATGGCCATGCAGCAGCAACTCGATTTTATTGCTTACATTCAGCGTATGCTGGTGGAAGGTGATTTTAGTGCTACCTATAAGTTTGCACTATTGCATGCGTTGGCTGATGTTTGTGTTGAGCAACCAATGATGTATGAAGCTAGCGAGTTAAACATTGATCTTGCTAAGCTAGCTGAAAAGTTAATAGAGCTTTATTGGCACCATGCAGTGCCATTTTCTTCTGCTCATAGTGGTGAAAGTGCTTTACTAAAACAAAATTCGGGTGCGCAATCAAAAGTAATTGCGGTGCTATATGAGTGCCAGCAAAACAATATTCGTAGCTTGCGCCAGCTCAAATTAAGCCCTTACTGGCACACTACTTACAAAGCAGCTTTAGACACGTTAAAAACAGGCCCGTTGTGGCGTTTACAAATTCTCGCCAAACAAGAAGAGTGCTTTTTATATCCGCACACAAAAGGCAAAAGCTATATTACTCTAAATGCAGGCATAGCCGCTTGCTTTAGACGCTTTTACGACTTAGTTGTCTATTTAGCTAAAAATGCATGGCTACAAAAAATTCAAAGCATTAAGCACAATCAAGCACTTATTGGCCCTCAAAGCCAACTGCATGACTTTTTATTTGGTTTCGACCGCACAGCACTTAATAAAGCAAAACCAATTTTAGTCGAAATACAAAAAGGCCAATGCTTTTATTGTCAAAAGCCGCTTACAAGTGCGATAGAAGTTGATCACTTTATTCCCTTTGCCCGCTACGCTAACGATTTAGGCCATAATTTTGTTGCCGCCCATCGAAGTTGTAATAACAGTAAGCGTGACTTTTTAGCAGCCCAGCTGCACCGCGAACGTTGGCAAGACCAAAATCTAGATCGCCACAGCCAGCTACTCACTGATGAACTAACTCGCTATTTTCATTGTGATGTAGATAAATCCCTTGCAGTAAGCAATTGGGCATACCAAGTTGCAAGCAGCAATGGCGCAAAACTTTGGCTTGCAAAAGATAGGTTTGAGTTGGCGGGAAGTAAAAATGTCCAAGCGTTAGATTTAGTCGCGCAGACAAAGTACAAATATGATTCTTAATGAGCTTAGGTTTTAACCTACAGCCAACTTCCCTGCCTCATGCCACATTTCACTTGGCATGGGGTTTGTTAGCTCCCAAGTAATATTCATTGGTTGGCTGCCATTGTGGCTTTGGTATTTAACCTCGCCATAGTTAACGAATCCCATTGTTCTACCGTTTTCGTCTTTGCTTTGTTCCCGCACAAACAGCAAGATTGTTTTTCCAGTTTGTTGGTGCTGAATATAACTTAACCCTCTACCGTGTTCTGGTCGTGCGCTGTTTTGCGTTTGCCAATGAAACAGAGTAGGGCTGATTGCATAGTCATGGTATAGCGTTGTTGGCGAATAGGTTCTTTCGCATTTGTTGAGGGTTACAAAAAGTAATTCTAAATTTTGTTTTTTGAACTCTAATACGCCTTCGCGTGCAGTCGATTTTTTATCAAACGTATGTGCACCAAATGCAGCTAATATTTGCTGGCGTGTATAACGGCTGTGTAATTTTATTGCGTGATTAGGGAGACACGTTAAATCACTTTCTTGTTGGTGAATTTGATTTATTAAAAGCGTAATCACTTCAGATAACTCGTGTTGTAATAGTGGGTTTTTTAGTGCTTGTAAGCTTTGCTTAATAGATTTAAACCCCAGACTTGTGCCAGTGTTATCCCAAAAATTGTAATGAGCCATTAGAGCGTATTGTTGATTTTTAGGCGTTAACTCAATGCTAAAGTCACTGTTACATAAATCGCGTAAAAAGCTCAAATAGCTCAGTGAGTTGCAACTAAGTAATTGAGTGTTTATTGCACGATAATACGCAGCGTAAATATCGACTTGTTCTACTGGTATTTCATCACCTTTTAACCAGTGCCAGCCACCGAGCTTATTTTCCTTCGGTTTATAAATATCTTCTAACGTCACTTGAGGGTTTATGGTTAAAAAGTTACTTAGAGATAGTTGGGCGTTAGTATGTTGTGAATAGCTACTTATAAGCTGTTGCAAGCGCCTTTTGCTATTAATTGCCTGTTGAATATTACGCAAAATTGCTTTTTGGGTACGTTCTTGCAGCTCTATACTGCAACCCAACGGCAAGTGCGGAAAGTCATTTTCTATTTCGGCTTTTATTGACTGGTTAGTTTTGCCAATTAGAGCTCGAAACTTATTAGCAAAGTCATACTCTGGGCGAGCGTTACCAACAAAATCGAGAACGGTGCAGCATTGTTTTTGGCTATTGTCAGGTAAACGCAGGCCTCGTCCTAACTGCTGTAAAAATAACGTTAAGCTTTCGGTTGGTCGTAAAAAGAGCAAAGTATCAACTTCAGGGATATCGACCCCTTCATTAAAAATATCTACTACACAGAGGATCTTTATTTCACCTCTTCTAAGCGCCTGTTGTTTGTGATTTCGCTCATGAGTATTTTTACTGGTGAGTACGTCCGCACTTATACCTGCAAGGTTAAATTTACTAGCCATAAACTCAGCATGATCTTGGCTAACACAGAATGCTAATGCTTTAATTGTGTGAATATTAGTGGCGATTTCATTGAGGCTCGAGATGATTTTTTTAGCGCGGTTGTTCTCCCCTGTGTAGAGCTTACTTAATTCGCTAATATCATAACGACCGCCACGCCAAGTTATTTTGCTTAAATCTATATCATCATCAAGCCCAAAGTATTGGAATGGGCACAAATGGCGTTGATTTATTGCTTCTGGTAAGCGGATCTCTGCAGCAATTACACCACAGAAATCTTCCAAAATATTTGCACCATCTTGCCTTTCTGGCGTGGCAGTTAAGCCCAATAAAATGTTTGGTTTAAAGTGGTTAAGAATACCGCGGTAACTTGCTGCGCTTACGTGATGTACTTCATCTATGACAATGTAATCATAAAAATCAGCGCTCAATTTCATGTTGTCGATTTGATTATTAAGAGTCTGAATTGAGGCAAATAACTGGTTGTATCGTTGAGGTTTATAGTTACCGACCCAAAGCTCGCCGAAATCGTTATTTTTTAGCACACCACGATAGGCGCTTTGTGCTTGAGTAAGGATCTCTTCTCGATGAGCGACGAATAAAAAATTGGCATTTGGTTTTTTGTCATACACGGTTTTAAAATCAAATGCCGATATGATGGTTTTGCCAGTGCCTGTTGCAGCCACCACTAAGTTTCTAAATCGATCGTGAACACTTCGTTCAACACTTAGTTTTTCTAAAATAGCTAATTGATGAGTTTTTGGTGTGATATCAAAATAAAACTGGTTACTTGATTGGCCTTTACCACGCTGCTCATTAAGTGAGTTTATTAGCTTTTCTTTGCATTCAACTTTGCCGCTAAATAATTCAAAATCTGGCGACTGCCAATAGGTTTCAAAGGTGCTTTTGGTTTTAGCAATAATATGCGGTATTTCTTGCGCGGTGATTTTTAAATTCCACTCGAGGCCGCTGGTGAGTGCTGAATGTGATAAGTTTGATGAACCAATGTAGCCTGTATGAAAACCTGTGTTACGCATAAATAAGTAAGATTTAGCGTGTAAACGTTCTTGTTGATTGTTGTAGCTTAGTTTTACTTCTGTGTTGGGTAAGCTAGCTAAGAACTCAACTGCTTTAGCGTCTGTTGCACCCATGTATGAGGTGGTGATTACTTTTAGCTTATTACCTTTTCTTGTAAAGGCTTCTAGCTCACTTTTAAATATCCGCAGTCCAGTCCATTTGATAAATGAAACGAGCCAATAAATAGTATCAGCTGATTTAATTTCTCTCTTAAGCTCAGTCTCAAGAGATAGGCCAGCATTTGCGCCACTAAATAGCTCACTTTGCGTAAGACCTGTTAGTGGGAAAATGCTGTTTGAGTAGTCTTTGAGATTAGTTGCTACAGGGTTTTCAGTATTGAATAGAGCTGTAAGAATTTTACCTTGGCTATCTATGAGGTTTTCATTGATTAGCTCATCGTCTTTAATATGATCTTTAAGCCATAAAACTAAGTTATTAGCTAAATCAATTTGTTCGCTTAATCGATCTGTAGAGTTGGGGATGGCATCAATCGCATGTGCGACTAATTTTCCTAAAAATCGAGCTAACCAAGTTGCGGCTTCGGCAGATTCTAGTTGGCGTTCTCCTACATAAAATTGCTTACGATCTAAATTCTGCTCAATCACCTGAGTAATAAGCTGCTCGTAAATGCCAACCTGTTCCATATACCACTCCCTGTTATTTACAGCCAGTTTACTGAAATAGCTAATGAAAACAAGCAATAACTCATTGTTCAGTTGCAGGCGATTGCTGAAGTTGAAATTGAATTAATTCTGAGTAATTAACAGTATGGATGCTTACAGGGGCCCTGGTTCATGGTTAAATTATTTCAGTAAAGTCATGTTTGCAAACATTTCGCTCCTTTGTTGCAGCTAGCAATTGATATAAACTTATAGCGGCGATTTAAAAGTAAATTAAAAGATTAAGCCTTTTTGTCAGTTTTCTCTATTTCATATTTTTCTCTTTGTTCAGCCACCTCATAAGCATCAACTAGTATCACTTTTATAAATTCTAATTTCTCTAATGATCTAATAATAACTATTGAACTACTATATAAACCAAATAAGAAAGCGAGTGCATAAATATAAGTTGTGTTGTTCTCATGCTTATCAAGAAAGTTAATAAATGCGAAATATAAAGTTATGCAATAGGGAATAATCCCTAGCTTTTCTATTGCACCAACTAAAAAACCAAGTCTACCTTTAACTCTTTCAATATCGTAACTAAGTCTTCTAATTGACTGAGATAGTTCACAGCTCGGAAATGTAGAAAATTTATTTACAAGGTCTATATGCAAGCTTATATCTTTCATTATTGGTTTAAAAAAGTCGTGGCTGGGGTTTTGTAAGGTGAGATAAGTCTCAATCATAAATCTTATGAAGAGGCAGATGACCGGGGTGATAAAAAATATTACTGCAGAATAATTGAGAATATTATCAAAAATGTCGGGAAATTTGATATTAAAGATAAAGGGCAATGTAAAAAATAAAACAATGTATATGATTAAAAAAATAGCTAAATTCATTTTCCAATTTTTAGTGTTTAAAATGCTAAATGAATTTCTTTTTAGGTGGTTTTTAGACTTTAAAATAGTCTCTATTTCATTAAATATTAATTGCATAAACTCTCCCTCTTTTAGTGAATATAAATTTTACTGAAAGTACAGTATTACCAAGCATTAACCATCTGTTGGATTATAGAGCTCTGCAAGGATAACTCCCCATCATGTTTGCCTGAAAATCATCAATTGATGAGTAATTACTTACATGGATGCAAGTTAAGATATGGAAAGTACACAGACACATCTTACACAGTATTTACTTATCTTTGATTGCCGTCGCCAACGCGACATTTTTATCAAATTTTATTAGCGCTTTATTACCACAACCATCACAAATCAATGAGTAAGTATCTTTACGCTTACTAACTTTCGTATTTTGATCATTACATTTAATACACGGTGCTTTCATTGGAGTATTCGTATTACAGTTTGAGCAATTGACATAGTATCCATATCGTCCTGAACGGGCTTCAAGAGTGTGTTCATTACTACAATTTTTACACTTTAAGTGTATGACTTTAGGTTCCTCAGCACTTAATAAAACCTCTTCTTTAATTTCACTTTTGTAAATTGATTCGGGTTCATTAAGGGTTACTGGTGACTCGTCGTTTACTGGTTGCTCGGTTGATTTAATATTTTGAGCTAAAAGAAACTGACAAATCTTAGATAGGCTTTCCTCATTAAACCATGGGCGCACGTTAGTTGAAAAAAAGTGTAGTGGGTTAGGGGGTGATGCTGGTAACTTCATTATCTCTAAAAGCTTATCAGCTAAAAATTCAGATTTAATTAATCGATCTTCAAGTGACTGTGGCATGCTATCTCGATTGATTATGGCATTGCTCGAAATTGCGCAGATGCTATGCCATTCTCGTCCTCCGAAGTTCTGCTGTAATTTTCCAAACATTTTGGGAAGTAACTGCTCTGCGTTACTCGTCACTAAACTTTTTAATAAGGCTTGTTGGAGTTCAACTTGCTTTATTGGTGATGGCATTCCTTGCCATTTTCCTCGATAACTACGGCTCCATTCCTGATGCTCATTTATGGCAACTTCGCCTGCTATGCTTTTTGATTCGATTAAAATAAACCCATATGTATAAACAATTAAGTGGTCTATCTGTGCTGATTCGTTATTGTGCTTAAATTTAACATCATTAAATACGAACACTTGTGGATGATCTTTGAATGCTCGGCGCAAATAAAATGCGACATCTAGCTCTTGCTTGTCCCCAGCTTTAATCTTGATTGATAGTGAGGTAGAAGGTGTTTTATCTTTTAAAATCATGAGAAGTCCGTTCTGTCATGTATTCGTATAGGGTACCATCGAAATGCAAATTTTAAATATTAAACTTAATGATGGATTTTAGAAAATTAAACAAACGCGATATAAAATCGCTGCTACAAGTGTATTTATAAACCTTATTATTGAGTTGTTTCACGGGCTAAAGCCCGACCTACGATTCCTCGCAACTACAGCCTTAACACTTCTCCTTGCAAGCTCGGTGAGTTTGCAATACTGGTTTGGAGTTGTTCTATCAACAACTGGGCATTTGTTGATGGCGTGCGTGAATGTGGCCAGAGGGCGTAAATTGGCCTTGCGGGAATATCGTGGGGGGAGTCGATATAACTAAAGTTGCTGGTTTCGTCTATACAGCAAATTTCGCTCATCGGCAGTAAGCCAATGCCATAGCCTGCTTCAACCATTCTTCTGGCGATTGTAATATCAAAGCAAAAGCTTGTATGTTCATACTCGGTTTTTAATTTGTTAAGCAAACCGCTGGGGAGTTGTGATTCTGAATAGGGCAATATCAGCCTTGATGTTGGGGCATCTTTCTTTTTAATCAGCATTATTGCGATCATGCCTAGGCGCTTTTGAAAGTAGCTTGAGTCTTGTTGATCGCCGATGCGAATGGCTAAGTCAAAACGTTTTTGGCTTAGTTGGCTGTTGGCATTACTTGGGTAAATGTGGAGGTTTAGCGCAGGGTTTTCCATCGCAAACTGATTAACTGCCCCCATCAGTGGGCCCGCAATGATGTTTTGTGGGCACAATAGGTAAAACTCTTTTGCGGTGGATGACTCATTTAATTGCTCAAGCTGGCTGTTAAGAGCAAGCACTTGCTCGCCCAACTCATTATAAAGAGATTCGCCTTTGGTGGTTAACACAATGCCTCGGGCTGTACGTTGCAGTAATGGCTCGGCGAGTTTTTCTTCTAATGCCTGAATGCGCCTTGATAGGGTTGATAGATTCAGTCCTAAATCTTTTGCTGTTTGGCTCATGCTTTTACGGCGCGCTATTTCAATAAATAAATGCAGATCATCCAGCATACGACTCCCTCAATCTTAGTTTGCATTTTCGTGACTGTTGCCACTTGGCCTGTGCAAATATAGTAACGCCAAGGAGGACATATGAAAATTCATTTTACTTTTACTGCGGCATTTTCGTTTTTAATGTCGTTTTTACTTTCGGCATGGGTCACTTATGTCAACTTAGGGTTGAGCGATACATTTTTTCTAAGTTGGATGAAGGCGTTTGCTAATGCGTGGCCTGCTGCGTTTGTGGTGGCTTTTACGGTTGCCCCGCCAATTAGGGCATTGGTTTTAAAGTTATATAGTAAGGAGTCAGTATGATTAATATCGTGGCAAAAATTACCCCAAAGGCAGCATTATTTGATGACTGTAAAGGGCGTTTACAGGGCATATTAGCAGCCACTCGCGCAGAACCTGGTTGTAATCGTTTTGAGTTGTTTGCGAGCAAAGAGCAGCGTTGTTTGTTTTTAGTTGAGCAGTTTGAATCGCAAGCCGCCCTTGATGAGCATTATGCTCAGCCTTATACCCAAGCGGTGTTCGCATTTTATGAAAATGCGTTGGCAGAGCCAGTTGAGGTAGAGAAAGTGGAAGAGCTTTAGTTTAATATGCACAAAGAGGATTAAGAGGCGCTGCGCTTTAGAGAAGAGCATTAATTGGTTGTATCTCATTGTCTTCTCGTTCAGTTCTCTTTGTGAATAAAGGTATTGAACCGCTGAGTGCACCGAGGCGCTGCGCGCTACATAGGAAAGGTAATTTCACAAAGAGATTATGAGGCGCTGCGCTTTAGAGGCAATTAACTAATTGGCTGTATCTCATTGTTTTCTCATTCACTTCTCTTTGTGAATAAAAATATTGGAACCACAGAGGGCACCGAGGCGCTTTGCACTACATAGAGAAACCTATGTAAACCTTTCAAATTTCATACTCTCAAAGTACAAAACAAGTTTCACGCCCACAGGTAAAAAACTTGGCTACTGGGGAAGTACTGCTACTCGTAGCCTAGTTTACAAGGTTGAAATGGTTACAGCATATGCAGGATTTGTTTGGCTTTTTCGCGGGTTAAACACGCGGCCATTGGGCGTTTTGCAAACAGTTTGGCTGAGACTGTTTGTTCTTTGCCTATGTATTGGTTATGCAGCTGTTTAAAGTGTGGTTACTTGAGCAATATGCATTGGATGATAAACAGTTTTACTTTGGCAAGAATTAATATTCAGATTTGTTATTGCTCTTTCACTTTGTGAGAACATAAATCGAACTAGCAATTTATCAGTCTTTCAGGTGAATTTAGCGCAGATTTGTTGCAGTTTTATTTGAAGCTGTTAGTCTGTACCTCTAAATTTTACAGTGACGTAAATTCATGTTTAAACGGACTTTAATGCTTACAGTGCTATTGCTAGTAGCTGTATCTACACGGGCGAAAGAGCCAATCCTTTCTAATGAGTGCAAAAGTATTCAAACTGAGCGCGCTGAATTGCAATCTGCGTTAAGAAAGTCTCATGTACTTGATAAAATAGAAATTTATAAACAGCAAATTCAGAACTTATCTGCTCGATTTGCTGAAACATGTTTTACCAATGAACAAATAGCTGACCGTAAAGCTGCGCTTTTTAATCCTGATATTAGTTTACTTGAAAACCAACTAGCTAAACCGTTGTCTCAAAAAGCTTATTTAGAAAAACAAGCTGCGTGGCAACGTTTTTACGTGATGCCAACACGCTGCTTTAATCAGCCTCTTGAGCTTAAATATCTAGATTGGTGTATTGACAATAAACAGTTTCAATTTCAGAAATTTGATACGCTCTGGCAGCAAAAGAATACACAAATCGCGCGTTCTGAAGCTAAGCTGACAGATTCGTTTCATGAGTTTGTGCTGCCAAGTAAAACAGAACGAGCAAAACTGAGTGCGCAACAGCAATTAAAGCGCTACAGCAACACAACAGATTCCTTCTTACCGACCAATATAATTGTATTATGTGTTTTAGCGGTATCAGTGTTTTTTGGGCTGATTTTTATATTTCATTGGTTGATGCGCCCACGTCCTGTGGTGAAGTGAGTATTTAGTAGGCGTGAAATTTATTTCGCGCGCCATGCAAGCATAGGCATTGGGCTTTAGGCGCTAGGACGCGATATGAAATCGCTGCTACACATTCGTCTCTCGAAACTCACTTTTCGTTACTTACTCAAACCATTCCCGGCTAAAGCCAGTCCTACGGGGGAAACAATAGGCACTGGGCTTTAGGCGCTAGGTCGTGATGTAAAATCTGCTACAGGCTCGTTTCTCGTTACTTAATCACTCATCTGTTTTAAGCTGTTTAGCGCGTTCTTCTGCATCAATAAGAGCTTGTGATTTTGGCTGTTTGGTTTTACTTTCTATCACAGGCTTTTCGTCAGAATTAGGGTCCCACGTAGGATCAAGCGATAAGTTTGCAAATGGATTATACGGCTTATCATCTTGTTGCTCGGTCTCTAAATTTGTTTCTTTATCAGCTTCATCAGAGTCACTAGCCATCTCTTCTAGCATATCGTCGTTACTCAGTTCGACAGACAAATCAACCGTATCTTCAGCAGGTTTTGTTGGTTCTTCAGGGCTAAATGATGCAGGTTCGTCCTGTAGCTCTTGTTCAAGCGCTTGTAAGGCTTTTGCTAAATCATCATCGCTAATGTCGTCGTGATCGTCTGTTGTGCTTGGAGCCGTGACTGTTTGTTTATCTTCAGCAAAATGATCAGCAAACGATAAATCATCACCCATCAATGACGATAAGTCATATTCAGGCACGTCATCTCTAGACGGCTCGTCGTCAGCAATAGGCTCTTTTGTTGAGTATTCATCAAAACCAAACGATGACGAACTCGTAAAGCTTGGCTCGTCAAACTCTGGTTTTTCAAGCTCATCGATTTCAGGTTTTTCTAGCGCTTCGATTTCAGCTAAAACAGGTTCATCGTCGGCAATAGGCTCTTTAGCTTTATACTCATCAAAACCAAACGATGACGAACTTGTAAAGCTTGGCTCGTCAATCTCAGGTTTCTCAAGCTCATCGATTTCAGGTTTTGCTAGCGCTTCGATTTCAGTTAAAACAGGTTCATCGTCAGCAATTGGTTCTTTAGCTTTATACTCATCAAAACCAAACGATGACGAACTCGTAAAGCTTGGCTCGTCAAACTCTGGTTTCTCAAGTTCATCGATTTCAGGTTTTTCTAGCGCTTCTATCTCAGCTAAAACAGGTTCATCGTCGGCAATTGGTTCTTTAGTTGTGTACTCATCAAAGCCGAATGATGACGAACTCGTAAAGCTTGGCTCGTCAATCTCTGGCTTCTCAAGCTCATCGATTTCAGGTTTTTCTAGCGCTTCGATTTCAGCTAAAACTGGCTCGTCGTCGGCAATTGGTTCTTTTGTTGTGTACTCATCAAAGCCGAATGATGACGAAGCGGAATCTCTCGGTTCTTCTAGTTCAGGTTCATCTTGTTTAGATTCCTCTGCTTTTGGAGCTGTTTCTTCATTGATGCTGTAAGATGAAGCAAGGCTCGCTAATTTTAGCTCTTGCTCTAGGCCTCGTTGCTCATCTAAGAAGTCATCATCAGAGTCGTTTACGTCTTTATCGTCATAACCAAGTTCAAGATCATTAAATTGCTTGGCGTCAGCAAAATCATCAGCTGTTTGTGTAGATGGGATTTGTGGCTTTTCACTATCATGCTGTGCACTAAAGTGCATTAGCTCAGAGAGATCGTCGTTATCATTTTTTTCGGTTAATTCGTTTGTGAAGTCAGGTAATGAATCAGTGTCTTGCTGTGACTGCTCTGAGTTTTCATCTAGCACGGCAGCCGTTGCTGCTTGAAGTTCTTCGGCTTCTTTTTCTGCAGAAGCTTGCGCTTGGGCCGCTGCTTTTAGGGCTTTAGCTTGCATTAAGCTTTGCTCAAGCTCTGAGTCTGCATCAGTATTTTTATTTTGACGAATACGAACAATCACTAAGCCTGCAACAAGTAGTACTAGCAAGACAATTAAACTTGGCATTAATAATGAGCTTGATGAACTATTTTCACTTTCATAAGGAGCAGCAGGCTCCGGTGTAAATGCTGGCTCAACAGGTTCTGCCTCGACAGCTTTTCTTACATCTGTAGTTTCACTGTTTTGCGAACTATCAGGCGCTGCGTTATCAAGCTGTTGTTCCATCACAGGAGAGGTTACAGGCTCGGCCACAGTTTCTGTCGGGGTATCAGAGATTATAATGCGATCAACGTCAGCGGGCTCTTCTGTTTGCTGCACTGGTGGTGTTAGCTGTGTATTTTGCGTTTCTAGTGGTTCTGGCTCTATTTGTAATTGTTCTGCAGGCTGTTGCGGCTCAATAATCTCTGATGCTTGCTCAACTGTAGGCTGTGTTGCTTCTTCAGGCGTACCTAGTATTGCTCCTGAATGTTGAGTTGAGCGGGTGCTTTTACCCTGAATTACTGGTTCAACGGGTTGTGTTGGCTGTTGCTGAACTTTTAGGTTTGAACCATTATTGAGTGGGGTAGGATTTTGGCAATTTTTTTCGTAATTTCTGGCAGCTGAACGATAATTTTTGTTGCTAGTGTTGTTACGATACTCATGCATTTGTTGCTTTAACAAAATACACATAGCTTCGTTGTACTGTGCTTTTGATGTAAAGCTCAGACTTGCAAGTAATAGTAATAAAGTTGTTTTTATAATTGGCATAGTTTCCTGACCAGTAAGGTTTATCTGGTTACCCAAACAATGAGTTAATTCTAAGCCCAGTAGGGCAATTTATCCACATTCATTAAATAATTTCAGCGAAATAGCAAAGTCAATCGATCACCATGAGCGCTCGGTATTCGTCATAAGCAAATTGGTCGGTCATTCCGCTGATGTAATCTTGAATTAAACGGCAGCGATAATAGAACTCGTAGGCGGTAAAATGATCAGGTTCGGCTTTTAGGGCATCAATGGCTTTTTGATAGCTATTTAAATGTTTATTAGATAGTTTTTTCACCAGACGAGTTTCAATTAAGTAGTGTTGATCGCCTTTTAAAACCCGTTTAAAAGCATCGGCGTCAAGGGCAAGTAAGGGCTTGTAGCAATCAAGTAAACCGCTAATGATTCGATAACCTTGCAGCTCTAAGCGCTCTACCTCTTTGTGGCAAAAAACGTGCTTTAATGCCACTTGTTTTAAGGTGAGCGTGACAGCGTGCAGATGGCTACGATCTTCTAATAACGCTTGATTAAAATCACCATGGTAAATGGCTTCTATGTTGCTGATAAACCGTTCTGCTGCGTAGCTTACTAATGGGTGTAGCAAGGTCACACGCAGGTAAATAAAAAATTCGCTGTTAAAATTGTATGGCTGCTCTTGCGCTTTACTTAACGCATAATCAATGGCTTTTTCGGCAAAGTCGCTGTGTTTGGTATCGTCTATGGTTAGGTTTGTGAGTGTGCGGGTGTATTGCTCTTTTAGCTTGTCGCAAAGCGACTCGACACTAATAATGCCTTTTTCGACCGCATCTTCTATGTCGGCTAAACAATACGAAATATCGTCAGCGGCTTCCATAATGTAGCTTGCAGGATGGCGGCAATATTGTTCAATCTCTAACTCATTTTGCAGTGCGTCAACAAAAGGCTTTTCGCTAAAATAGTAGCCCACTTTTTTCATTAAGTAGTTTTTATCTTGCGGGCTGTCTTTTTTCGCCATGCTGGCTGGGCGAGTATATTTTAAAATTCCGGCACTTTGGCTGTAGGTTAAATTTAGTGAAAGTAATGAATGAATTATACGAATACCTTGGGCATTACCTTCAAAGCTTTTTATATCTTGGGCTAAGTGTTTAAAAATCACGCTGATGCCAATGCCTTTACAGCGCTCTGGGGTTAGTGAGTCTAAGTGTTTCTCGAACCACTGATTAATGGCTGCTTCGCCAAAGTGACCAAACGGTGGGTTGCCAATATCGTGCATTAGGCAGGCCATTTCAACGAGGCTTTCTAGTGGCCGCTCAAGTCCAGATAGGCCATATTCTTTTTGCTTTGCATCACTGAGCTTATTAAAAATGGTTTGCACAATAAAGCGGCCGACCTGTTGCACTTCAAGCGAGTGAGTCAGCCGTGAACGCACTGCGGCATTGCGCTCAAGTGGAAATACTTGGGTTTTTTGTTGTAAGCGGCGAATTGCTGCACTGTTAATAATACGACCCCGATCACTTTCAAGCGCAGTGTGTAAATTATTGGTAGAACGCATTTCGCGTGCTGGGGTAATTTTTTTACCAAAATCGATCATTTTTCGTTCCCACAAAGCGGTAAAAATCGGGCTTTTATATGTTGTTAGCAAAACTTTGCTAGTTATTAAATTTAATCTAACAGCTTGTATCTTAAATTAAAATATTCATTTTTATTAAAGTTATTACTTTAAATTAAGTCCTTTATTCATATATTATTCAGTTTCACGCACTTCTTCATTATCTTGAATTAGAAAGGAAAGCCTTTTGGCTGTATAGCAATGATGCAAACTCTGTCTAAAAAAACATGGCTGCTAGCCAGTATTCTTTTGTATTGTATTGGTTTAACTGCTTGTAAAAGTACCCCTGAAACAAGTACTGAAAACACCTTAACAGTAGTCGAAAAAAATGCCATTAAGGCCAAACAGGATGCACTTCGCGCCCGTGGTTTTTACGAAAGTCAGCTAGGTAATATCAATTACGCTACAACGAGGCAATGCAGTAACTTTAATTTACAAAGTCACCGTGGCTCAATTCGCTACGCCGAAAACTCGCTTAACGCAGTAATTGATGCTATCGACAACAACTTTGATGTTGTTGAAATTGACGTGCGTATTACCCGTGACGATGTGTGGGTTGTGCATCATGATGCTCGCACCGGCCGCGAAACAGGCACGGTTGATAATAAGCGTCGTAAAATTGAGTCGATGAACTACAAAAAAGAGTGGGGCTATTTACGTCATCGTAATCAAGATACTGGGCTACTTACCGACAAAATGCCGCCATCATTTAGAGAGCTAGCAGCTACGTTTGCACGCTATCGTAAACCCCATCAAAAACTGAATATCGAAATAAAATCAAAGGCCTCAGTTAACGATTTAAAAATGCTTGATTACTTGGCATATGAGTTTGTTGGCGGCGGAAACTACTTTTTTAGTAGCTTAGAAATGCGCAACCTTACTCGTATGCGCGATATTAACCCAGACATTTATTTGGCATTTATTCAATCACCGGCAAAAGCCTCAATGAATAAGCTAGCAAGTGATCTAAAACGCGGTGCTGGGAGTGATCCTATTTATGAGCGTAACAAAGAAGAACTTGAAAGCTTGCAAGCACTTGGAAATCGTTACCATCGTGAAAAGCGTTACGACAGCCCTGTTAAGCTTGATAAATTGGCAAAGCAGCTAAAACGTAACTTTGGCTATGTGCTTGATATTCGTCATTACAAGCAAAGTGCAGCTCGCTTGAAACCAGTTGCTAAAGCGCGCGGCATTATGATTGCTACATATTCAATTAATGGTCACGACTATCATGAGCGCAGCTTATTAGCGCAGTCACGTTCGCTGCGTCCAGACTCGGTGATCATGGACGACACCGTATATGGTTTTTGTTCTGTGTTCGAGTTGCCAAAAATGCAGCCGTTTTTTAGCGATGACCCAGAAGCTAAGTTAATTGCTAGTATGCCTGCAGACCTTGATTTAGAACGCTTAGATGAGCTGTATGCTTATAAAGCTAATCAGCTTTATCCTGCGGTGGGCGGCACGCTTAAATCAACGCAAGCACAAACTTATATTCCCAAAGTAACATCGACTCCTTCAGCGCCTAATTTAGAAATAGGGACTCGCCAAGCCGATGAAGACTTTAGCCTAGAAACAGATCCTGCTGTTGAACTAGAACTACGTAAAAAACAATAAGAACAAAACTATGACTGATTTAATAAAGCCGTTTTGGTGGCGCTGCTTGCTACTTGTTTTAGCTACTTTATATTTATTACCCGAAGCAATTTTTAATGCCCAATTAGTGTCATTAGTAGGGTTAGGCACTCCTTCAGCAGAAGATCTTGAACACCTTGAAATTTATGGCCGAGCAGTGTCTGGAGTAGGTGTTGCGCTGCTGTTAGCTGACTTTTTACCTAAAGCCATGGTTGCTAAAGTTGGCCGCGGACTTATCTCGTTTATCGCTTTACTGTGTTTAGTTTGGCCAGTGGTGTTTTTTGGCCAGAAGTATGTAATTGAAAAGACCCTGATTGAGCCCTCTACAGCAGAGCAACGTCAGTTTGCTACGTACAGTGCAGCACTGCGTGATGCTCTAGCAATTAACTCGGTTAAAGTGAATGATCTCGATTATAACCCTGAGCAATTACATAGTTCAGAGAACTTAACCTTTTTGGCGCTATTTGGTGGCTTACTGTATAGCGATGCCGCACTTTCAGATAATTTAGAGCAAGATAAACGTAAGATCATCGCTGCTTTTGTGCAGAAGAAAGCGTATCAAGATTTTGATAAACATTATAAAAACTACAGCCAGCTATATGATGAGCTGGTGGTTAAATACAAAGCCTATGCTGATGGCAGTAAAAAGTATAACAACACTTTGGCTGGAATAGGTGAACGTGAACAAGGTTATTGGCAGCAAGTTGAGCAAGAGATCAACAGTGGCTGGAGCAAGTATCAGCAAGCACAAAAAGCCCACATTGCCAAAGCATCGGCACGAGCGCAAAAGTATGGCCCTAAGATTTATGATTACCATCACAGTATCGCTAAATGCCGTGAGCGTTATGATAAGAGCAGCGAAAAAGATCGCCGTAATCGCTGCTATGAGCGCGAAGCAGCAGACTACCGAAGCACTATTTTAAAAGCGGGTATTGGCTATATAGAGCCTGATTACTGGCTTATCGAAGAAGAAATCTCGGCTGCAGAAAATGCCGCAGGCACTATTTTGATGGGGGTGCTCACTGGCGGTGTTTATACAGCTCTGCAAGCGGCAAGTTTAGCAACCGGTGGCGATGGTGGTCTTAAGGATAAACGCTACAAATACACCGATGATCCCGATCATTATCAGTTACGCTTTTTACAGCATCCGAACTTTCATAAGATGTTTGTTAGCGAGACAGGTTACCCGTTTACGGTTGAAAACTTAGTGGCGTTTCGTACTCACGAAACAACGCAAAACAAGCTTAGAGCACATTTTGCTAGTAAAGGTTTACAACTTGAAAGCAATTGGAATGTGAATCAACGCCAAGCGTTTGCTAATGCAGTCGCAACCAAAGTTACCAACGAAGCGAATGCACAATGGCAAAGTGAAATGCGTAAACGTGGCATGAGCTTAGAGCCAAACTTAAGCTGGGTTGCGTTTCAGTTACACCCGCAAATTCAAGCTAAAATTGCCGATAGAATGGGCGATTTATACGTAAAAAACATACGCGCCGATTGGAATAAAAAGAATTTTAAAGACAAGGTGCTTGATCCAAACATTGCAAAACGCACCGACAAATACCTAGCTATGCTTAATAGTTCAGAAGGTAAATTTGCAGATGGTGGCGAGTATGCTGAGTACGGTAAACAAGCATTGCGTTCGGTGATTATTCCGCCTATTTCGATGTCGTTGTCACTGTTTTTGATTTGCTTAACCTTTAGCAAGCTGCCGTTAAAACTATGGCAATTGATTAAACCTCAGCAAGAAAAGCAACCAACCACTGCTGTATCTGTTTTGCAAAAGCTGATTATGCCAGCGCTGATTTTGATCGTGCCAGTAATGTTTGTGCATAACACCTTTACTGAAGACGACCAAAGCCCTGTTAACTACTTTTTAGACAAGGTCGATGAATCGAGCAATCCGGTGTTTAGTTATGCGATTCGTTGGACTTTGCATGCCCAGCCTTTGCTGCATCCTCTAGGCTTAGAATTTGAAGAAAAACTGCATATTTACGAGAGTTTTAGTCCAGTGAGCCATGCTTTAGCTAAGGTTGATATTTTGCGTCATGGCGATGCCAACTTAAGTGCAGAACAACAGCAGCGCAGACAATACATGGTTGAGCAAAAAACTAAGTTAACAATCTCCACGAATGCGGCGAATGCCACAATTCGTATCATGAATATCGGCCCGAAGTATCGTCCAGGCATGACGTTAAAAACGGGTGCTTATGATATTCAAGTATCGGCGCCTGGATATAAAACGTATCGACGTTGGCACCAAGTTGATGCTGGTGAACAAACATTAACCATTGATTTAAGCAAGTAATTAGCAAGGAATGAAAATGCAACATTGCCAAAATACGGTGTATGCCACCGACCTCCACTGTTGTGATTGTGGAGAAGCACTTGAGCAAAAAAGACAAATGCACACGGTTGAGGAACTCAACCCTGATTTACTGGTTGATGTAAAAAACTATGCGCCACAAGCGGGTACGATCACAGGTGTTGTGAAGTCAATGTATTACTATAAGCGCCGCTATAAAACCAATAACGACAACATGTTATATGGTTATTGGTGGCTAGAAGTAGAAGACAAAGACGGCATTATTCATGAGTTTAGTGTTGATGCAGAAAAAGATGTAATTGCTAACCTACAAAAGGGTAATGTGATCACTGCTTTTCAGGAAACACCGTTAACGCTTAATTATCGCATTGCTGATGGCAATGCTAGGCGGGTAGTTAAAAATGACCGCTTTATGCCAGTTGTGATTGTGCATTTTGCCGATCAACAATATCGCAGCTGGGACAAAACCATTAGCCGAAACTACACTGGTGGAACGATATTGTGGCTGGTGCTAAGTGTTATTACATTCTTAATCATGTTGTTCGCTGCAAAGCTTGAGTTTTTGCCTGCGCTACTTGCGTCATTGCCTGTGGCAATTGGGGTGTTTATGGCAGAGCAAAACTACCATAAAAAAGCCAAAGCCAAACAAGAAGCAAAGTATGATGCGATTTTAGCGGCAACAGATGTGATGCTATCGACCACCCTAAATCAATTGGGTTATAACATGCTGGCAAGAACGCCGAGTAAGTCAGATGTTATTTGTATCTCGTGTCAGCAGCGTATCAGCCAAGATGCGGCACATTGCTATTGCTGTGGTGCTAAGCAACATGTTGAAGCGATTGCTGCAAACGAACAGTCGCTTGCAAAAGATGATGAGCAAGCTATTAGCATTCAAAAAGCGTTAGAGCCAACTATAACCAAACCAACTAGTATCGCTGAGCTTGAGCATGCCATTATGGATGAATATAGTCTTGCGTATGAAAACGATTACGTGCATAAAAATGTTTGGGCACGTAACGAAAAAGGCACTATTCGTCATCGTGCTGTGCTTGGTAAAGTATTAGAAAAAGAGCAAAGCGCACATGCCAATGAAACACGTGAAACAGTAACCACCACTGAAACAACAACCACCTATCGAGGTGGCATGTATGTGGGTAGCGATGTAAAAGAGCGTGTAGAGGTATATCGCAATCGTAGCACGACTTTAAAAGGCGAAATTATGCTTGAAACGGCCACTGGTGAGCCGTTTGTTTTTAAAGCCGGTGAAGATTTATTGGGCTCAGTTGATATCGGCGATTGGGTGTATTACGCCTACAGCAGTGTAGACACAAAGCGTTATTATAAGTATTACCGAGAGTATGCGGTTAATGTGAGTAAAGACATTGCCTATGGCAACTCATCAGTACGTAGCTTTGGTATGGTACATGGTTTTAACCGTATGGTACTGCTTGGCCTTACGTCAATAGGGCTAGCGTGGTACTTTGATGCTCAAGATTTTTACCCGTTGATAAATACACTCGTACCAGAGGCCGGGATTGATTTACTCAATAATTACCCGCAAGTGGTCGAACATTTAGATGGGCTTCCGGTTGCTGTGTTTATTGTATTAAGTGTGGTTACAGGCATTTGGGGCTTTATTTACAGCCTAATAAACGGCTCACGTTTAAAGCGTAGTGTGAAAAAGCTTGAGAGCATGATCACAAAATTTTCAAAACAGTTTGGTAACGTTTCTGAGCAAGTTAAAAAATTGAACTAAAAGGGTTTCGCATGCGTATTTGGCAATTAGTTTTAGCGGGTATATTAATGTTTAGCTCGGCTGTAAAAGCGGAGCAAGAGCAATCTGTGGTCCTTATTTCGATAGATGGCTTTCGTTGGGATTATATTGAAAAACACCATGCAAAACACTTAAAAGCAATCAGTGAGCAGGGCGTACGAGCTAGCAAAATGCGTCCTGTTTACCCGACCAAAACCTTCCCGAATCATTTGTCGATTATTACCGGCTTGTTGCCGGTTAATCATGGCATTGTCGAGAACCGCTTTTGTGATACTGAGCGCAACGACTGTTACAAAATGGGGAAAGGGAAAGATGATAGCACTTGGGTGAGTGGTATTCCGCTTTGGAACCTAGCGCAAATGCAGGGCTTAAAAGCCGCAACCTATTTTTGGCCTGAATCAGATGCGCGCTTTAACGGTATGTTGCCTGATTACTTTTATCATTATTCAAAACACAGTGATTACCAAAAGCGTGTTGATCAAATTATTCAGTGGTTGAGCTTACCAAAAGCGCAGCGTCCACGTTTGGTTATAAGCTACTTTTCGCTGGTGGATAGCATGGGGCATGAGTTTGGCCCAGATGCCAAAGAGACTTATGACGCAGTGCAAAAGCTCGATAGTTTAATGGCTGATTTATCGAGCCGTTTAAAAGCGCTTGATGAAAACATTAACTTGGTGATTGTGTCTGATCACGGAATGACCTCTGTTGATCCAAGCCTTAGCATTAAAATTGATAGCTTGCCGCAAGATGAAAACTTCATAGTGCAAAACACTGGCCCTCGGGTTTTATATTATGCAAAACCAGATAGCAAAGCAGACATCAAGGAGTTCAGCAAAAAGCTTGCTAAAGCCGCAGATGGTCGTTACGTCGTGCTAAGCGAGCAGCACAAGCGTGATTATCACTATAATAAAGGCCCGCGCGTTGGCGATATTATTTTACAAACCGACGCACCTCGTGTGTTTACCGACAGTAAAATGGCTGGTTACCTAGGCACTCATGGTTACGCTTACAGCGAAGATATGGCCGCAACCTTTATCGCCACTGGCCCCGCCTTTAAACAAGGCCTTCGTTTAGACGAAGTAAGTAATTTAGATGTGTACCCGCTGATCGCTAAAATACTTGGCCTTGAGATTTTAAGCCCAATCGACAGCGACGGCGCAAGTTTGTGGCCGGCTATGAAGCAGTAAGCTTTGAGTTAGTTTGTGCCAGCACATTACTAAGGCTAAATACGATACCGTAGGCGTGAAATTTATTTCGCGCGAAACAAGCTTCACGCCTACGAATTAATACATTAGGCACTGGGCGCTAGGATTTAGGTTCTTGGACGCGATGTAAAATCGCAGCTACAGACTCACACCCGTTACCTACAACTTCGTTACCCACCCATACTCACCATGGCTTTGAAACTTGTAGCTTTGATTACCGGCATCAAATTGGCCTTGTAGGGTGTTTTCTGTGAGGGTCATCACGGCTTGATGGCCTGCTTTAGTTTGATCATTGACTTTGCCAAACACACTTCTATCGCCATTGCTGGCTTCAATAATGTTACTAATTTCGACGGTGTAACTAAGGTATTCATCGATCACTAAAATAAAGTGATCGCCGGGTTGTAAGGTTTTTAGGGTGTCTAAATCAAATTCGCTGAATGCGGTGTTTGCTAATTGGTCAGGCAAACGGCCTTGTTTATATAGATAATCGTGCGCATGATTAGATAGCTGATTAAGCGGCGCAGTTAAGTTCACAATGGGCTGTGGGGCTATTTGGTCGGCCTGCGCTTTGTAAGAGGCAACAAACTGCTGTGTGCTTGGTTTTGTTTTAAAACCATCACTTTGAATGTGCCATTCATTCAGTGCAAATGCTGTAAGTGGCAGAATGAAGATTAATGCAAGCGTCCTGTTCACATGTTTCTCTTACGGGTTTTTATGTTAACTCATTGTTAGTTTTTACCTTAAGTTAACAACCCGGTCAATGGTTAATCACTAAGTAGTGGTTTTTATTATCGTGTCGATAAAATTAATTTGTTTTACTCGGCTTTGAATGCTCAGCATAATCCGCGTTTTTTTGTCACCGAAACTCAAAGACCAGAGGTACCAAGCATGCGCGGGTGGATCATTTATAAAGATAGCCAAGGCTTGTTAAAACAAGAAACCTATGAAGTAGAACGTTTACTTGCTGCAGCCAAAGAAGAGGGCATAGATTTACAAGTTTATTCGCCTGATCAATTTGACCTGACTATTACCCGTGAAGACGGTAAAAGTATTTTAATTGATGGTAAGTCAGTTGAGCTCCCCGATTTTGTTATCCCTCGCATGGGGGCAAGTACAACTTATTTTGCGCTAGCGATTATTCGCCACCTTGAACGTTTAGGTGTGTACTGTGTTAACAGTTCGCAATCCATCGAAACAGTAAAAGACAAATTATTTGCACAGCAAATTCTTGCAGAGTGTAATTTACCAACGCCAAATACCATGTTGGTTAAATTTCCGGTGAATATTGATTTGGTTGAAAAGCAAATTGGCTTTCCTGTGGTTATTAAAACCTTATCGGGCTCGCAGGGGAGTGGTGTATTTTTATCAAAATCAAAAGAAGAGTTTGATGACTTAATGCAGCTGATTGAGGCTGCAAATCCACAAGCAAACATCATTTTACAGCAGTTTGTTAAGTCCAGTCATGGCCGTGATTTGCGAGTACTTACTATCGGTGGTCGTGCTGTTGCATGTATGGAACGTAACTCACAGGGTAAAAACTTTAAAGCCAATGTTAGTGCAGGTGGCACAGGTAAGTCATTTCCTATTACGCCAGAAATCGAATGGCTTGCAACCCAAACAGCGAACGTACTCAACCTTGATGTAGCAGGCATCGATTTATTGTTTGATGAGCAGCACTTTAAAATTTGTGAAGCAAACTCAAGCCCTGGCTTTGAAGGCTTAGAAGGTGCGTTGGGTATTGATGTCGCTAAAGAGATTTTGCACTTTATTCGCATTCGTTTAGGTATTTTTGATAAGCCCACAAAACCAGAAGCGCAAGAAAAAGCAGCTGAGAGCGCAGCTTAATCTTCGGTTATTTTTGCACAAAAGCCATTTTCTGAACTTAGAAATAAGTTGAGTGAATGGCGGTTGCAAATTGCTTGTACGGTTGCAAGGCCTAAACCAAACCCTTCTTTTTGACGCGCCGGATCGCTGCGATAAAAGCGTTTTGTGAGCTGTTGTAAATCATGTTCATTGACACCCTTACCATTGTCGACAACTGATATACTTTTTTCAGAAATTATTATTTTAATCGTTGCGCCCTTGCCAGCGTACTTTATAGCATTTTCGACTAGGTTAAAAATTGCTTGAAACAACAGGTTTCGATCACCGCTTAATTGCCAAGATGAAGAAATAGCGACATCAATTAATTGACCGTTTTGTTCGGCACTGGGTTGTAGAATTTCACTAATATCATTGGCAAGTTGACTACTATCAATTGTTTCGAGCTGTAGCGGAAACTGTCCATGTTCTAAACGTGCGAGCTTTAGCATGGCGTCAAAGGTGTTAATGATACTATTGAGCTGTTCAAGCTCGTAGCCCATTTCTGGCAGCTTTTGTAAACGCTGCTCTAAATTAAGTTTTAATCGTGTCAGTGGGGTTTTTAGATCATGAGCGATATTATCGGTAATTCCCTGTACCAAAGCGAAATTTTCCTCTACTGCATCGAGCATTGTATTGATGTGAGCTGCTAAACGATCAAATTCATCACCTTTATCTTTATGGGATAAACGCGCGCTTAAGTTGCCATTTTGAACTTGTTCGGCTGTTGCATTGAAGTAGTTTACACGACGCAAGTGTCGACGAGAAAATAGGTAACCAAACAAGCCTGTTAACGCTATTGCTAAGATAAAAGTCCAACTAGCGATTGATTTGAAATCGATGATTAAACGTTGTAAATGCTCTGTGGCAGTGGCAAGCACGATATTGCCATAAACGGTTTTAACTTTGCCTGTTGTGAGTAGGCGTATTTGACCTCGTCCGGTATCAAGAACAGGAAAAACAACTGTTTCAGGGAGTGAGGGGATATTATCGGGTAAAAAGCTTAGCTGCTGGCTTTGTTCATAATCACTCTGCCAAAAAATTAAAATATCACCTTCGCTTCTGAAAACATCCAGCTGTTGAAAAAAGCTTTGCTTGTCAAATTCGGAGGCGAGCGCTTCGATACGTGTTTTTTCGGCATCAAGGCGCCGTTCAACTTGACGGCTTTGCTCGCCAAGTAACAGTTGGTAGATTAAAGTAATCGCAAGTAATAAAGTAACAGCGGTAATTGCTGCAAAGGCCAATGTTAAACGCCAAACTGAGCTTTTTCTTGGGTCGAACAAACGTAGGTTATTTTCGTACATTAACTCTCACTAGCTTTTAAGCGGTAGCCGACACCGCGAACAGTTTCGATTTCTAATTGCGCGGACGCTTCTGTGAGCTTTTTACGAAGCCTCGCAATATGCACGTCAATAACGTTGGTGCCAGGATCAAAATGATATTCCCATACCGATTCAAACAATAAGGTACGGGTGACTAATTTGTCTTGGTGATCTAATAAATACCTAAGCAATTTAAATTCTTTGGGCTGTAAATTAACAGTTTTAGTGTTTACTTCAACTCGTTGATTACTGTAGTCGAGCGTTAAATTGGCAAGACTAATTTTAGTGCTCAGTGGGGCATGAAAGGTATGCCGTTTTATTAAGTTTTCGACTCGAATAGCTAATTCAGAAAAAGAGAAGGGTTTTGTTAGATAATCATCACCGCCGGCTTTTAAACCTGTCACTCTGTCGTCTACTTTATCTAGCGCAGATAGTATTAATACTGGCGTTGTTTTGCCGGTTGCTCTTAATGCTAACAATACCTGTAAACCATCAAGCTTAGGAAGCATACGATCTAGAATAATCGCGTCGTAATGTTCACACGTCGCTAGCATAAGCCCTTGTTGACCATCTTCTGCGCAATCTAATGTGTAGCCTTGTTCAATAAAAGCCTTGTATAAAAACTCGCGATTTTGCTGGTCGTCTTCAACTAATAATAGTTTCATTAATTGCCCCAACGAAGCAAAGGTAAGTTCTTACCCGTCTCAAGATCAATCGCTTTTTTGTGACGCCCTTTGCTGGTTACGAATGTGGCGACCATGTATGTGATACCCATGTCTTGCTCTAATTGGGCTTCAATTAGGTAGTGTGTTGGCTCACTATCTAGTTGTGTTACTAAACCATGTAATGTGTAACCTTTACGGCTCATCAAATTAGCAGCTGCTATTTCTTCTTGTTCATCAAGCTCCGGAGCTTCATACTCAAGCTCTATTACCTTTCCCGCACTGTCTAAAAGTAATTCGATAAATCGTTGTTTTTTAGCTTCATATAAAGTGACTTCGAATACGCTTTGACCATTTTCAATTTCCAGTTCAAACTCAACAATAACGGCATTTTTCGCATAGTGTTGTTCTATGTTATATAAAACTTCAGTCGGGGCAGGGGCTGTGCTTGAATCTAGCATATTAAAAATGGCTGAACTTGCAGCAAAAGCAAGGCCAGAAATTAAGCACAGGCAAGTTAAAACTAGTTTTTTCATAATATTTCGACATTAGTTTGGCAGCACGTTTAGTGCTGCCATTGTTGTATTTTGTTGTTAATCATCAAGCTTACATGCACGTACGATGTTATCTTGTACCCACTGGCATTCTAGATCAACATATTGTTCTGTAAAACTCGCTAAGCTGTTATCTTCACTGATGTAGCCGAATAAACTAGCCTGTTGCGATTCAGTTACTGTTACTATGCCTTTTAATTCAAGAGGTTCATTGCTGTTATCACGTTCGATTTCACTGACAATATAGCTCTGTCCATCAATAAGACCTTCAAGCTCTAACCATTCACCTGAAAGAGTATCTGCTGTTAACCCATCTTCAAAAACGGTTCTATTTGTGATTTTCAAGCTGATGCCATTGATAATAATGTTGCCATTGCTGTAATTGGCAAAGCCAGAAACACTAAAATTACTGCTTAAATTAGGCGAAGTGTGGCTTTTCTCCAGATCTATTTCGTGGGCTAAAAACCAATTATTAGCTTGCTGCCAGATGGCATCTACTTCTATCGTATCTCCTATGGTTAATGTAGCGCGAGTGGTATCTTCAAATTTAGTTTGATCGGTAATACTCACTTGCCATTGATTGTTCAGGGTAACCAAGGAAGCGTCATTGTTGATGAAGGTAATTGTACCAAAAAGCGCTGTATCTAGATCGTCATCAGCTGTAAAGTTATGTTCAGCGTCAACCTCTTGTGCCATTAATAAGTTACCTTCTAAGCGGCCCTCTACTTCAACGAATTGATTGTTTTCTAATGCGCCGTCGATGTCTGCCTGTTGATATTGAACAGTTAAATCACCTAGTTTAAAAGTATAAGAGGCAGTGTTTAGATCTGTTATGAAACCTTCGAGTTCTAATTCTGCGCTGTTAGATAATGGTTGTTGGTAGGTAACCGTGAATTCACTATGGCTATTGTTATAACCGCTTAATTCAACCAGGCTACCATTTGAAAGGTTTTCGGTATTTAAATTATTTAACTTGAAGCCCGCAATTGTAGCGCCTTGTTCATTGATACTAACAGGCCCTTTAAAACTTGGATCATAATCAATCTGAGTTGCTTCTTTACCATTTGTTTCAACTTCAACCATCATACCCACTTTTAGATCGCTGATTAATGCGTGGTTGTCATCCACCTCAATGTCAGCATTATTTGTGGCTATTTGATGTTGGTTAACTGTAATACTGTTACTTGATATCGCACTTACCTCACCGACTAATAAGCTTGGCAAAGTGAGAGTATTTTGTACCGGTTCCTCACTCTTACTACTACTGCCACAGCCTGAAAGTAGTGCACTGATTGTTGCTAACGAAATAATAGATAGGCGATTTTGATTGATTAGTTTTGTCATGATTGGTCCTTAAATTAGTCAGTGTTTGCAGTTTAACTAAGTAAGGATTGCTTGAAGGTGGAGAGAAAATTAAATTTTGTTAATGTTTGGCATTGCAGTAAATGCCTCTTCTGTATAGTAAATTAATCTTAAAATACTACAAAAGTGTACAGTGCCATCTGGCATATCATAGGATATGGTAGATTTTTAATTGCAAGGAGTGTGTGTACATGAGTCAGCTCATCAGTCGAGCAACTGCGGGGTTAGTGGCCGTTATTATTGGTTTTACTAGCTCAATTGCACTTATTTATCAGGTCGTTATGGTGTTAGGTGGCACACCTGATTTGGTTGCTAGCTGGGTATTAATGCTTGGTCTTGCTATGGGCGTCAGCTCAATTGCGTTGTCTTACTACTACAAGGTGCCTATTCTTATCGCGTGGTCAACAACCGGAGCGGCACTCCTTATTTCAAGTGCCCAAGGCTATAGCTTAAATCAAGCTGTTGGCGCGTTTATGTTCTCCGCTGCGCTGGTGTTTTTGTCTGGCATTACTGGCGTGTTCGAAAAAATGATGAATAAGATCCCAAGTCAACTGGCCTGTGCAATGCTTGCAGGCGTGTTGGTGAATTTTGGTATTGATGTGTTCAACTTTATGAACGAGCTGCCTTTAGTGATTGGGTTAATGGTGGCTGTTTATTTATGTGGAAAACGTTACTTTCCACGCTTTGCTATGCTCGCAGTGGTTGTGGCGGGATTTTTAATAGCAGGTGTAACTGGGCAAATTGATACCTCTAGCTGGCAGTGGAAAATGAGCGAGTTTGCTTACATTGCACCTGAGTTTGATTTAAACGCCATGATAAGTGTTGGTTTACCGCTGTTTATTGTGACTATGACGTCGCAAAACTTACCAGGTATTGCTGTATTAAAAGCGCATCACTATAAAGCCCCTGTGTCGGCAGCGTTAAATGTAACCGGGCTATTAAATGTATTTATTGCACCATTTGGTGGCTATGCCATTAATCTAGCGGCTATCACCGCTGCCATTTGTATGAGCCCTGAGGCTGATAAAGATCCAAGAAAACGTTATTGGGCAAGCATTGCTGGTGGGGTGTTTTACATTATTATGGCGCTCCTCGCGGCAACCTTGGTTGGTTTGGTAGCAAGCTTGCCACAGGCATTGATTTTGGCGTTGGCGGGTATCGCACTATTTGCCACTATTGCCAGTAGCTTACAGCAAGCTTTAACTGAGGCGTATTATACCGAAGCCGCTATCGTGACCTTTTTGGTCACAGCGTCTAATCTAACTTTGTTCTCGGTTGGTTCTGCATTTTGGGGAATTGTTGCAGGTACGGTGACTTTGGTTATGACACGCAAAGATTAGTGACACGCTTCAATAATAAAAAAGGCCCTAGTTACTTTATATAATAGCTAGGGCCTTTTGTTATTTAAGTAGTGGTTTTATCACTTCAAACATTGCATTGATATGGTCATCGCGGGTATTCAATGCTGGAATGTAGCGGTACTTTTCACCGCCTGCATGCTCAAAGTTTTCGCGGTTTTCGCCTTCGAGCTCTTCTAGTGTCTCTAAACAGTCGGCACTAAACGCAGGGCTTAAAATAGCAACGTCTTTAATGCCTTCAGCAGGGTAGCTTTCAAGGGTTGCGTCTGTGTATGGCTTCAACCATTCAGCTTTACCAAAACGGCTTTGAAAGGTTGTTACAGCAAAGTCTTTTTCAAAGCCAAGTTTCTCAGCCACTAAACGGGTGGTTTGCATACAAAAACAGTAGTAAGGGTCGCCGTTTTCTAAAAACAGTTTAGGTGTACCATGGTACGAAAACACCAACTTTTGTGGCGTGCCATGGGCATTTAGATCTTCGCTAATGCTAGCGGCTAGAGCATCAATGTAAGTCGGGTTGTCGTGATAACCATTAATAAAATGCAGCTCTGGCACCCAGCGCCACTTGCGAAGCACATTTGATACTGCATCAAATGTTGAGCCAATGGTCGTGCTTGAATATTGTGGGTACATAGGCAGCACAATCACGCGAGTGATACCTTTTTCGCGCAGCGCTTCAAGGCCTGCTTCAATTGAAGGGTTACCGTAGCGCATGGCCATAACTACTTCGGTGTCGTGGTGTCCTTTGTCTTTTAAAAGGGCTGCTAACTTTTTGCTTTGCTCTAGGGTAATATGAGTAAGCGGTGAGCCGTTTTCAGTCCAGATACTTTTATAAAGTGCTGCTGAACGTTTTGGGCGTAACGTAAGTACAAAGCAATAAAGGATGATCATCCAAATGAAACGCGGGATCTCGACAATTCGTGGGTCTGATAAAAACTCGCGTAAATATGTTCTAAGTGCCGCGGTAGTAGGGGCGTCTGGGCTCCCTAAGTTGGTCAGTAAAATGCCCGTTTTTTTGTTGAATCGGCCGTCGTGCGGCTTATCGGTAATGGCGGAAAATCGCGACACTGAGTGCTCCTGTATGAAGTAATCGTAATATAAATCACATTGTAACGAAGTAAGCTGACTATGTGATCACTTTATTCGCTAATTTTTGATCATGATCCTGAAAGGGTTCGGTTTTTTCGATTCTAGTTGTTGCAGTTTATTAATCGATTTAGGGCCAAATACATGCCCTTTTGGCAACAGTAAAATACCGTCGTAATTTCTGAGCGCGTGACCAAGCACCATGCCATTTTTAAGGTTTTGTGCTGAAAGAATTTTCATAGTGCCAACATTTTGAACACTCGCACAGTTAATTTCTAAGCTATTAAATATTTCTAAAATTTTTGGGTGGTAGTATGTTCCGCTATAGAGCTGTAATTGATCGCGAGCCCTTTCAAAATTACTACTCTCTGAGCTTGAAAGTTGTGCAACGGCTTGCCAAAAATCACGGGCTACAGCTAATATCATCGCGGCTTTTGGAATCTCATTCCCTTTTAACCCTTTCGGTTTTCCTGTCCCATTATAGTGTTCAAATTGGTAATAAATTGCTTCAGATACGTCACTTAAGTGAGGCGCAGGCATGAGCATTAATTGTGCTGTACTTGGGTGCGTATAAAATAGTTTTCGTTGTGTTTCAGTGAGTTCTTTAGTTGGTTTTTTATAAAGCTCTGGCTCCATTGCAAGTAGACCTATTTGTGATAAGTATCCTGCCATTTCTGTCATTTCTATAAGTTGATTGTCTAGACCAAGGCGCGTGGCTAGTTGTTTACAGGTAGCAGCAATATTTTGAGCTTGTGTTCCATCTAGGTAAGGGTTGGCATTTATAAAGTTATATAAAATCTCAAAAGTAGCGCGATGCTCATGCTTCTCTCGTTCATTTACTGTTTCAAGTTGTTTTAATACTTTACGGATTTGTTGTGTGCGCTTTTCTACCATTTGCTCAAGGTTGTTGTTTAGCTCTTTTAGTTGGCTGTTTTGCGCTTTAATTTTTTGTTCTAACTGTTGATTCTGGCGTTTCAAAGATGTTTTTTCTATCGCATCATTTATATTGCTTAGTAGTAATTCGTTTTGCCATGGTTTTTGTATGTAAGTATGAATTTTACCGATATTGACTGCAGCAATCGTGTTTTCTATATCTGAGTAACCGGTTAGTAAAATGCGCTGTGGTTCAGGAGCAATGGTGAGTGCCTGTGCGAAAAACTCAGCCCCATTCATGCTTGGCATACGCATGTCGCAGATAATTACATCAAAACTATAATTAGCTAGAGTTTTAAGTCCATCTTTGGGATCTGAGCAGGCTTTTACGGTGATATTGTTAGCTGATAATAACCGCAAAAGAGTTCGCAGCACTATTTCATCATCATCAATGCATAAAACCTGAATATGTTGTTTGCTAATTTGCTCTGCCATGCCATTTTACTATGAATCATCGTTAATCAATAACATAGCCTTAAATTAAGCCTTGTGCTAGGTTTTAAAAGAGACAAACACAGTTTGAGATTAAAATGGATGATTTTAAACAAGCTTATTTATTAGAGAAAGCGGCCAGAGAAGAGGCCGAACAATTGCTTGCCGATAAAAGCCGGATTCTGGTAGCTGTTAATAGTGAGCTTGAACAAAAAGTTGCTGATTTAGAGCATCATCAAGCTATGTTTATTCAAGCTGAAAAAATGGCAACTTTAGGCACATTGTGTGCTGGAGTCGCACATGAAATTAATAACCCGCTTGCTTATAGTATGAGTAACCTTGATAGTTTGAAAAGCTACTGTGGTTTCTTCAGCAAGCTACTGAAATTATGTAGCGAGTTTAGTGAAAATCACATAGACAAAGAGGCTTTTCATCAACAGTTGGTGGATCTAAACCAAGTACACTCTTTTGCGTTTGTTGCTGATGATTTACCTGATTTAATTGATGATACAGAACAAGGTTTGCAACGGATTAGTAAAATAGTGTCGAACTTGTTGAATTTTTCTCGCCCTAAAAGTCAGGATATGCAGTTTGCTGATATGACAGATGCAGTGACAAGTGCGGTGAAACTTCTTACTAATCAATTAAGAAATTGTCATTTGCAATCGCAATATAGCCCAATATCTCAAAGCTGGTGTAATCTAGCTGCTATTAGCCAAGTAATTGTTAATCTTTTAATTAATGCTAAACAAGCTTGCGATAATCAAGACTCTCAAACAAAAATTACTATCAATGTTTATGAGCTAGAGCAACACATATATATTGACATTGAAGATAATGGCATTGGTATGTCAGCAGAGACCATCGCTAAAATATATGATCCTTTTTTCACTACTAAACCAGTAGGAGAAGGTACCGGCATGGGTATGACGATGGTGTATGCTATTGTGCATGAACATAAAGGTCGAATTGATATTCAAAGCTCGCAAGGAATTGGCACAAGAATGAGTTGCGTATTTCCTGTTTTGAGTCAGGTAACTAGTTGACAATATTTCAGTTGTTGCAAAAATTTATGGATTCGCTAGTGTAGAGCTAAACCCATTTAAAATTATTGAAAAGGCACGTTATGCTCAATCAACAAAGTTCAGATGTTTTTAACAACTATCTCGCCAGTCAAAGTGCAACAAATCAAGTGAGTTTGGATCAAGTGCTTGGCTATATGTCTGGTTTGTTAGCCTGTTCAGAGTTTTTTGGAGAGTCAGAGCTTGCCAATTACATTGCTGATAATGATGAAGCGGTATTCAACACCTTAATGACGGATTCTGAGCCACGCGATGCAATGATTGAGCTGCTCGATAATGTGACCGAAGCACAAGTTGAACAAAAGAAGATTTTAGCCGAATTATATCCAAATGAAGTAAACAGCAATGAGCCAAGCCAAGCACTGCAAGATTTTTGTAGCGGCTATATTGCAGCTTATATCGTGAATCAAGAAATTTGGCACAGCGATTTACAATTTTTACTGCAAGCGGATGGTCAACAAGAAAATGAAAGCGAAGATGGTCAATTGTTTATTGATAATTTTGAAGCAACTCTCGATTTGCTTACCACCTTTGCAATGTGGGATCAGGCGCTAGCAAACCACCCTGAACCAGATAAACTAGGCGAAGGGTTTGTGACCTTCTTTAACGCACTAGACGAGAGTTTATCTGAAATTGCCACTATGGCGTTAATGCTTGAAGATGAAAAGCTGGCGATGTTGGAACAAGATAAGTAAATACTCCTCACCTCAGTAGAAATAAGCTGATAGTTGCATTATTTTGCTTATTTCTGCTGTAAAGTGAATAATTCCCACCACTGAAACTCTATTAATACTATAAATAGAAATATTTATACCTAAGTCGTACCTCTTTTTTCTTTCATTTTGTGGATTTGTTGATAGGATGTTTTGTAAAGGTTAACTCGCAGGCTTGAGTTAGCTTTCAAACTTGTGATTTTAAAATCAATAATACGTGCTTAGTGCTTTTCTAAATTTCTCCAAAAGGGGCGTCTTTTGTTTTAAGGAAAGCCAGAATATCAACAGGATACACATGACAACACATTCTTTAAGTATGCTGGCCGTTGCGGTCAGTGTGGCTGTTTCTGCGACTTCAGTGCAGGCAGCTGAGCAAGCACCTGCTGCCAAAGCAGATAAAAACATCGAACAAATCTCTGTATTAGGCTCTCGGGTTGCTAATCGTACGGCTACCGAATCAACATCACCCGTTGATTTAATTGATGCAGATGACCTAAACAAAGGTGGTTTTACTGAGCTCGGCCAAAGTCTGCAAGCGACGGCTCCTTCATTTAACTTTTCACGCACGCAAGTGTCAGATGGCTCTGACTTATTTAGACCAGCGACTCTTCGTGGTTTACAGCCTGACCAAACGTTAGTGCTTATCAATGGTAAGCGCCGTCATAACCAATCTATTTTTGGCTTAAATGGTACTGTAGGTGCCGGTGCTGCAGGTACCGATATGAACGCGATTCCGCTTACCGCTTTAAAAGGCGTTGAAGTACTTCGTGATGGTGCTGCGGCGCAATATGGCTCAGATGCGATTGCTGGTGTTATCAACTTATCGTTAAACGATTCAACTGGTGTAACAACGGGCTATGTGCAAGCGGGTAGTACAGGTGAAGGCGATGGTGACACTATTTCAATGGGTTTAAACCGGGGCTTTGATTTAGGTGATGAAGGCGGCTTCATTAACTTTTCTTTAGAATACCGTGATGCTGATGGCACCAACCGCGCAGAGCGTGATACTGGTGGCTCAGTTGATGTACCAGCAGGTACGCTATCTGACGAGGTTCGTTGGGGGCAAGGTAACGCAGATAGTGAGTTTACGTCTGTGTTTTATAACATGGCGTTACCATTTGGTGAGACTGAGCTTTACTCATTTGGTGGATACTCAAACCGTACTGCGCTAGGTAATGGTTTTTATCGTAACTTTGACCAAGCAGCGAAGAACGTGGTGCAAGTATATGGCGATGGCTTTTTACCTCGCATCGATAACGAAGCCGAAGATATTTCGTTTTCACTTGGTTTACGCGGTGAGTTAAATCCAGATTGGAGCTATGACGTATCTGCCGTATATGGTGAAAACAGTTATGATTTTACGTCAAAAAACACCCTAAACGCCTCGTATGCTGCTGAATATGTAGCGAATAACCCTGATGCAAGCGATGCTGATATTGTTGCAAATGCAGGCCCTAATGGTGGCTACTCAGGTGGCTTTAGGTTTGATCAAACAACAGTAAATGCAGACCTGAATGGTATTGTTGATATTGGCCGCAGTGAGCCTTTATATGTATCAGTGGGAGCCGAATACCGTAAAGAAAATTATGAAATCGTGCCGGGCGAAGAAGCGTCTTATGCGTGTGGTTTAGCTAATTCAGATACTTCATTCCCAGCGGTAAACGACAGCAGCGTATTTGCTGAGTGTGGTTTCCAAGCTTATAACGGTTTACGCCCTGAAGCGTCAAATAAAGAGAGTCGTCACAGCTATGCATTTTATGTGAATGCCGAAACGTTGATCACGGATGCATGGCAAGTAAGTACAGCGCTTCGTTATGAAGACTTCTCTGATGCCGGTGATGACATCATTGGTAAGCTAGCAACGCGCTATGAAATTACCGATGACTTTGCCGTGCGTGGTGCGATTTCGTCTGGCTTTAGAGCGCCATCATTGCAACAAAGTGCGTACACTGCTTACACTACAAACCTAGGTGCTGGTGGTGTGTTATTGCAGTCATTCACAGCAACTGCTGGCTCTGATTTCCCATCAGCACTTGGCGTTGATAGTCTAGGCCTTGAAAGCTCTGAAAACTTAAGTGCGGGTTTTGTTTATAACGTAACCAGCGATTTATCATTAACTGTTGATTTTTATCATGTAGAGATCAAAGACAGAATTACCCTTGGCAGCTTAATGTCGGCGGACGATGTGGCATTTAGTGCAGAGGCTGTGGCTGCGCTTAATGCAACAGGGGCACAGCAAGCCAACTACTTCTCAAACTCAGTTGATTCAACCACTAAAGGGGTTGATATTATTGCTTCGTACCGCACCGATTTATACGACGGTAATTTCTCAGCAACCTTCGCGGGTAACATTAACGAAACTGAAATTGATGATGTAAATGCACCAGAGGGTATTCCTGAATCAATCGCCCTTGATGATTTACAACGTAGTTTCTTAACAGACGGTCAACCAGGTGAGCGTGCAACGCTAACGTTTGAATACGATCGTGGCGATTTCAACAGCATGCTACGCTTTAATTACTATGGTGAAACAGACGTTAAATACTTTGGTAATGACCACATTGGTTTGCCTGATGAGCTATCACCTACCGGTGAGTTTAAAGACACAAGCACGGTAGAATCGGCGGTATTAGTGGATGTTAATGTGGGCTATCAGCTAACTGACGAACTCATGCTATCGGCGGGTATTGATAATATCTTTGATGTAACGCCAGACGAACTAGGCGAAGATGAAGCGCTTGATTTTATTACAAATAAAGCATTCAAATACCCTGTTCGTGCACTACCTTATGGTTTTGATGGTATGACCTACTACGCAAAATTAAGTTTTAGTTTTTAATTCCTAAGTTGATATGAAACTTAAATAGCGCCTAACGGCGCTATTTTTTGCTTAATTGTAGTATCCGACATTTGTCTTTAATTAGAGAGTTGCAAGGGGAAAGTTTGCGAGTTTCGAGATACGAGATACGAGATACGAGATGCGAGATACGAGATGCGAGATGCGAGATGCGAGTCTGTAGCAGCGATTTCATATCGCGTTTTATTTCGCTTTTTTGCATTTAAGCACTCCAGAATCTATTTAGTAGAATGCTTCCAAATAACAAAATCCAACCTGCAACTATAATTGTGTAGTAGACAGTCGAATTAATTATTGGCTCTAAAGTGAAGCGTGGTGAAAATAATTTTTTTACCGGTTTAAAGAATAGCTTTGGGTTTAAGCTACCCGCTAAAATTATAAGTGAAATTGCTAGACAACTAATGAACTCTAACCAGTCTAGGCCTTGTAATATAAGCGAATAAACACCGACAGTTAAATTAATAATTGCTGCCAATCCGAACAAAATTGATAGCAGCTTTTCCTTTTTATTAAGCCTTTCCATGCTGTAATACTCCTTATTACATTATTTAATATCTTCACATTCAGGTAAGTTACGAGAAACGAACTTGTAGCTGCGATTTTAATCTCGCACCTTATAATTCGCATCCATCACCAATGTCGCGGCATAAAGCCGCTGCTACGTAGGCGTTATGCTTGCATGGCGCGCGAAATAAATTTCACGCCTACGTCTAGTCGTTTTACATAGGTGTGGTGTTTGAGAGTTCATGGCTGAAGCCATTCCTACGAACGACATCAAATTTGTAGCAGCGATTTCATATCGCGTTTTATCCTATTCAATGCGCAGCCTCTTTGAGAGTTTTTGTTTTCTCTGTGTACCGCGAAGCGCCTTTTTGTTGTCTGTGATTAAAATTATTTTCACAAAGAGAAGTTAATGAGAAGAAAAAGAGGAAGTGAAAACACCTCCTCCATAATTGTAATATTTTTGCTATTTCGAACCATTAACCACTCGGTCGCAAATCTCGCGCATTTGTTGTTTTATTTCTGGTTCTTTTTCATCGAATATCTTGTTGATCCGCTCGATATAGGCATGGTTTTCTTCGAATGGCACGCCGATTTCGTAGACATCGGCGGCTTCGCGTAGCATTTCTTTATCGAACTCACTGAAAATATCGACCATCTCTTGGGCTTTCTCTTGCTCAATACCGAGTGCTTCAAAAGCTGAGCGGCCCATACGCATGGTACTGTCGTATGTTTCGCGAATAATATCTCGACAACCGTAAGCCCATAAATCGTATACATGATGGCGGTCTACAGCGCGGGCAACCACATGTAAATGCGGGTAATTTTGCATCGCATAACGAACTAATTTAGTGATTTGTTCGGCATCATCAAGCGCAACAACCAGCAGTTTTGCATCTTCAATGCCTGCAGCACTGAGTAAGTCTGGTCGAGTTGCATCACCAAAGAAATTACGAATACCAACACGCTCTAAGGCTTCGAGTTGCTTGTAGTTGTAATCAATCACAGTCGTTTTATAGCCGCCAGCTTGTAAAATACGGTCAACCAGCCCACCCATTCTGCCTGAGCCTGCAATGATCACATGGCTATCATCGGGAAACTCGTCTGTTTCTTTTCCTGGTTGCTCACAAATGAAACGGGGTGCTATCACACGCTGATAAAGGATATATAACCCAGGTGAAAGTAGCATGGATAAAGTAACAACCAGTAAAAGTTGGTCGGCGATGTTGTCTGCCAATACATTATTAGAGACACTGTAAGCAAGTAGTACAAAACCAAACTCACCAGCTTGAGCAAGCCCCAGTGCTAGCAACCAGAGAGCGGCGCCTCTAAGACCAAAAATACGACCTAAAATAAGCAGTACAGCTGTTTTTGTTACAATCAATGCACTGGTTAAGAGCACAATGGTAGCTAGGTTATCTGCGAGTAATTGAAAATTGATACTAGCGCCAACGGTGATAAAGAATAATCCTAGCAACAGCCCTTTAAAGGGATCGATATTACTTTCGAGTTCGTGTTTATAAGGTGAATTTGCAAGCACAACACCCGCTAAAAAAGTACCAAGCGCAGGTGATAAGCCTACTAACGACATCATCAAAGCGATACCAATAACAAAGAATAGGGCTGTTGCAGTAAATAATTCGCGAAGCCGTGCTTGTGCTACAAATCTAAAAATGGGTGCGGTTAAGTAGTTACCACCAAAAACAACGAGCGCTATCATACCTAAAGTAACCAGCGCTGCTTGCCAGCTCTCAAGACCCGCCACCAAGCTTAAACTAGCATGAGTGTCATCACTTGTATGGGCTGTATCTGCAATGGCTGGCGCTAGTTCAGGTAAAGCAAGCAAGGGAATAAACGCAAGCATAGGAATAACGGCTATGTCTTGAGTAAGTAATACGCTAAATGAGGCTTGACCACCATCTGACTTTAATAGCCCGCGCTCTGAAAGCGTTTGCAGCACAATCGCGGTCGATGAAAGTGATAAAATTAAGCCTATTGTAAGTGCTGTTTGCCAAGCATGACCAAATGCTAAACCAATACCCGTAAAGGCGGCAGCTGATAAAACCACCTGTCCGCCACCAAGTCCAATAAGCTGTTTTCGCATTGACCAAAGCGCTTTGGGTTCAAGCTCTAAGCCAACAATGAACAGCATCATTACCACACCAAATTCAGCAAAATGCTGGATGGCAATCACATCAACATTTAAAAATGTCAGTGTTGGCCCAATAACAATACCAGCGAGTAAGTAGCCAAGTACTGAGCCTAACCCCAGTTTGCTGGCAATAGGCACGGCAATAATGCCTGCAATAAGGAAAATATAGGCGATTAAGAGAAAGTCAGTCATCGTAATCCTGTTTGTTTTTAATTAACTATGGATGGTTTCGCTAGTTTTGCCAGTAGTTAGGTAGTGAATGCAATCAAAAAGCGAATTTAGTCAGTAAAATGACAACAAGGAATGGTGTTTAGTCAAAACGAGTAAGACAAAATAAGGGGTAAAAAATCATCGTTTTTTTATTAAAAATACTTGCGTAGAGCTTGGCTAGGTATATACTCGCAGCACGTTTAATAGGAGCAAAAAATGAGCAAAAAGAAACAACGCGCACAAGGCCAAGTTGATACTGGTCGTGGTGTAATCAACGACAATGTGTACGCCGCAATGGTGACATCTAAGCTGTTCACAGCAAAAGTAGAGAAACCTAAAAAAGGTAAAGGTGCATATCAACGTAAGGCTAAACATGCAGGACGAGAGTCCTATTTAATCGCTGCTTAATTAAGTTGTGATCAAATAGGATTTTTGTGAAAAGCAAACACTGAGTGTTTGCTTTTTTTATGACTAAAATTCGTGTTAAGAATAAATTTCCCCCAATTTTGATAGAAATTTTTACCTGAAAACTAATTTATTCGTTATATACCCAGAATCGATACGGTAATTATTTTTGTTTTTCCTCACATAACCTCTGACTATTTTGTGCGCAAACCAGATAAACCGTACTTTTGCGGTTAATTTATTGTTAATTTTGTGTTCATTTTTACTCTGTAGAATCATCCTCGTTTTTGCTTTTCAATAAAAATAATTAATTCTTTTTTAGTGCCTATATTTAAATTTTGCATCAAAAAGTGTGTTTATTTTACCTTTTGTGGGTAAATGCAAGCTTGACGTAACAGTGCTTTGTGTTACTTTAAAGTTGGATTTGTAAAATAAATGTTATTGAAACTTTGGGCGGAGGGAGCGAATGAGCTCGCATAAATTAATAAAAAATGCCTTTAAACTGAGTGCGCTGTCACTAGGTTTATACGGCTTTACAGCACAGGCTGCGATTGATTGCAGCAACTTAGAAGTGTGGCAACAAGGGCAAACACATGTTGGTGGTGATCAGGTTCAAGCACAAGGTAGCGCTTATGAAGCCAAATGGTGGACGCAAACCAACCCTGTGGAGACTTCTGGTGTCGATCAAGAGTGGCGTTTATTGGGTGTTTGTGACAGCGTTGTCAATGAAAATCAAGCACCTCAAATTAGCAGCTTAACACCCGCAGAGGGTTCTTTATTTACCACAAGTGACAGCGTTGTCATAAGTGCGATCGCTGCTGATCCTGATGGTAGTGTGGCAAGTGTAGAGTTTTTTGTTGATGGTACTTCGCTGAGTGTTGTGACAAGCGCACCTTATTCAGCGAGCTGGCAAGCAACTCAAGGCAGCCATGTAATCAGCGCGGTCGCAACGGATGATTTAGGGTTAACCTCTACAGCGGTTGCACATTCAGTGAATGTGTCTGATGACGTTGAGCCGGTCAACCAAGCACCGGTGGCAAGCATTGAATTTAGCTCACTGCCGTCACAAGTAACGGTGGGTGACAGTGTGGTGTTTGCGCTTTCTGGCACTGATAGCGATGGTCAAGTGACTGGGTTATCGCTAACTGAAAACAGCACTGAAGTTCATCAAGCAAGTGCTGCTTCTTCAAGTTACACGTGGCAGGCTCCAGCACTTGGGCAATTTTCATTTACCTTAACGGTGACCGATAACGAAGGCGCGACGGATACACAAAGCAAAGTTGTGAATGTTGTTGAAGCAACAGAGCCAGGCACAGATTGTAAACCGCAAGGTTTATACCAAACGCCGGGTGTAAATACCCCATACTGTAGCGTGTATGATGCAAATGGCCGCGAGAAAATGGGCCCAGATCATCCACGCCGCGTTATTGGTTATTTTACGAGTTGGCGAAATGGTGCCAATGGTCAGCCAAGCTACTTAGTTAACGATATTCCTTGGGACAAGATCACCCATATTAACTATGCCTTTGCGCATGTTGATGGTAATAACAAGGTCTCGATTGGTGATCCAAATGCAGCTGGCAACCCAGCGACAAACATGACTTGGCCGGGCGTTACAGGCGCTGAAATGGATCCAAGCTTTAGTTACACAGGTCACTTTAACTTACTCAATAAATTCAAAAAACAACACCCAGATGTAAAAACCTTAATCTCTGTAGGTGGCTGGGCTGAAACAGGTGGTTATTTTGGTGAAGACGGTACTCGCGTAAACAGCGGTGGTTTCTACACGATGACAACCAATGCCGATGGCTCAGTGAACCAAGCGGGGATTGATGCCTTTGCGAAAAGTGCCGTTGAGTTTATTGAAACCTACGGTTTTGATGGTGTCGATATTGATTACGAATACCCATCGTCAATGAATGACTCAGGCCACCCTGATGATTTTCCTATCTCTAATGCTCGTCGCGCAGGTCTTAACGCCTCGTATCGTGTATTGATGCAAAAACTACGTGAAGAGCTTGATATTGCAGGTGAAAAGGCAGGTAAACATTACTTACTAACGATTGCTTCGCCATCTTCAGGTTACTTATTACGTGGCATGGAAACATTCCAAAGCGTGAAGTATCTCGACTACGTTAACATTATGTCTTATGACTTACATGGTGCATGGAATTCACATGTAGGCCATAACGCAGCCTTGTTTGATACCGGTCTTGATTCTGAATTAGCGCAATGGGGCGTTTATACCACCGCTGAGTTTGAAGGTATTGGCTACTTAAATACGGATTGGGCTGTGCGTTACTTCCGCGGTGCGGTCTCTGCAGGTCGAATCAATATTGGTATTCCATATTATACCCGTGGCTTTAAAGATGTATCCGGTGGTACTAATGGTTTATGGGGCCAAGCAGCGCTGCCAGATCAATCAAAATGTGCGAAAGGGACTGGCGTTGGTGAGAAAAATCAATGCGGTAATGGCGCACTCGGCATTGATAACCTATGGCACGATAAGAACGATGTTGGTGAAGAAATGCCAGCAGGTTCTAACCCACTATGGCATGCGAAAAATCTTGAAAATGGCATTAACCCTTCTTACCTTGAAATCTATGGTCTAACGCCAGAAACCGATGCAGATGATGTATTAACAGGTACTTATACACGTTTTTACGATGATGTAGCGGTTGCTCCATGGCTTTGGAATGCAGAGAAAAAGGTATTCTTATCAATTGAAGATGAGCAATCAATGGCAACTAAAGTTGATTATGTTATCAACAATGGTCTTGGCGGCATCATGTTCTGGGAGCTTGCCGGTGACTATGATTATGACTCAGCGAAAGGTGAGTACTTCATGGGCTCAAGCTTAACCACACTTGCTTACGATAAATTTAACCAAAGTGGTGTGGCTTACAATACTCATCAAGGCAATGTCGATTTCACCCTGCCAAGCGAAGCGGTTGACGTAAGCTTTACAGTGAAAGACTTTCCAATTGGTGATGATAACTACCCAATCGCACCTACATTCGCATTCACCAATAACTCAGGTATCGACTTAAGCGGCGCAAAAATCAGCTTTGATGTGCCCGTTTCTACCTCGGCAATTTTCAAATCAAATTGGAATGCACAAGAAAAGCTCGGCATGGCTGTTGAAGCGAATGGCTCTAATGCGGCTGGCGATAATATCGGCGGCTTTGAAAATGAGTTTCATCGTTTTTCAATCACCTTAGTGAATGAGTGGGGCGGTATCGAAAAGTCATTTAACACAGGTGAAACCGTTGAGGCGCAAGTTATGTACTACATGCCAATTACGGGGCCAACTAACTTCACCATTGAGAAAAATGGCAAAACTTACGCCTTCAAATACGAATACCCAATGCTACCAGATGGCACGGCAGGCAGTGGTGATACTGGCGGTGACACCGGTGGTGATACGGGTGGCGAGGGAAGCTGTAATGGTGTCGATGTAGCAAGCATCCCAGTGTATCCAAATTGGCCGCAAACTGACTGGGCTGGTAATCCAAGCCATGCTGTTGGCGGCGACCTAATGAATCACAACAACGTGATTTACGAAGCAAAGTGGTGGACGAGCACAGAGCCAGGCACATCTGCTGACTGGACGGTGAATTGCACGCTTTAACTAACTAAGCGGAGCAAGCACTTTGCTCCGCATTTCTACAGCGAGAACAACAATGAAAGTAATGAAATCAAAGGCATTGTCTTTATCGGCAGTGGCAACCAGCATGCTGCTTGCCTGTGCATCAAGCCATGTGAATGCCCACGGATTTTTAGAAAGCCCGAAGGCTCGTCAAGCGATATGTAATGCTGATGGTGGGTACTGGTGGCCTGCTGATGGCAGTGGTATTCCTAACCTAGCTTGTCGTGCAGCGTTTGTTGAAGCAGGGCATGTACAGTTTGTTCAAGACATTGAATTTTCAGCTAATACCATTGATTACACAAGCCTTGATGCAGTAAAGCAAAGCGTGCCTGATGGCCGATTATGTGCCGCAGGCGACCCTGAAAAACGCGGTATGGATTTACCTTCAGCGCATTGGCAACGCAGTGAGGTTATTCCTAATGCGAATGGCGATATTTTAGTGCGTTTTTTAGCAAGTACGCCGCATAACCCGAGTTTCTGGCAGTTTTATTTAACAAAACCGGGCTTTGATAGTGCGACTCAAGTGCTTACTTGGGACGACCTAGAGCTTGTTGAAGAGTACGGTAATCTTGATTTTAGCATTGATGCTAACAACGGCCGTTACTATGAAATGAGCGTATCTATTCCACAAGGGCGCAGTGGCGATGCCATTTTATACACGCGTTGGCAACGAGATGATGCCGGTGGCGAAGGCTTCTACAACTGTAGCGATATTAATATTGTCAGCGATGCGACCCCGACAGAGCCAACCGATTGGGCAGCAATTAGCTACTTTGTTCGTCAAGGACAAGACGCTGAGGTTGGCGGTAGAGTGTCAGCGAGGTTATTTGATGAAAATGGCCAAGAGTTACTCACTCAACAAATGCAGATCACAGCTGATAACCAAGCTAATTGGCAGGCTGAATTTGCAGCACTGTTAAACCTTAATTACGCGCACTTAGTTAATATTGGCGTGCAAAATAGCGCTGGAGATATTGCCTTTGATGCGTCTGATTTAATGACTAATCAGGTCTTTACAACGAATGCAAATTACAGCTTTGCACTAAGCGTACAAGCGGCTCCTGACAATACCGCGCCAATTATTCATCAACCAGATGACCTTCAAGTCGAAGAAGAAAGCAGCACCGCGATACACCTACACGCCTTTGATGATCAACAAAGCACATTAACTTATAGCTGGGATGTACCTGCACCACTGAGCTTTACGGGTAGCGATGCCAACATCACGCTAAATGCCCCCTCTGTAGATGCTGATACAAGCTACACCGTAAGAGTATCGGTGTCAGATGGCGAGCTCACAAGCCAAGTAAGTTTTACCGTGACTGTGCTCAATAGCACTGTGGTCGACCCTGATCCAGTTGATCCGAGCGTGCCTGCTTGGAATAGCACAAGCCAATACAACACGGGCGATAAAGTGAGTTTTAACGGCGGAGTTTACAGTGCGAAATGGTGGAACCAAGGCGCACAACCAGACAGTAGTGATGCATGGCAGCTTGAATCAGGCAGTGCATCAATCGAGTGGAACAGCGGCAAAGCCTATCAAGGCGGCGACGAAGTAACCTATCAAGGACAGCGCTATCGAGCGCAGTGGTGGACCCAAGGAGATGTACCGGGTGCCAGCCAAGTATGGACAGAAATCTAAAGTTTTGTAGTTCAAACTTTATCAATAACAGCGTAACGCTATATAAAAACAGATAAGAGAGAATCATGAATATAAAACAATTAAGCGCAGCCATTGGTGTTGCACTCTTTGCAAGTGCAGCGAATGCAGCACCTTCAACACCAACCATTATTTGGGAGCCACAAGAGTACTCATTTGTTGAGGTTGATCTTGAAGGTACAGGCTCATACAAGAGCTTAGTGAACCGCGTTGATGAAGTCACTATCAGCATTGAATGGAACGCATGGAGTGGTGACGGCGGCGACAGCTATAAAGTGTACTTCGATGATATGTTGGTTAATGAAGGGTCACTTGCAGCAGGCACTAAAAGTGGTGTTATTAGCTTCCCGTATGATAAAGCAGGTCGTCACACATTATATGTAGAACTATGTGAAGGCGGTACCACCTGTGCTCGCAGTGAAGGTAAGCCAATTGTTATTGCCGATACAGATGGCGGTCACTTAGCGCCATTGCCGATGGATTATGATCCAAACAACCAAGATATTGGCACCAAAGATGGTCTTGTTACCGGTGCCTACTTTGTTGAGTGGGGTATTTATGGTCGCGATTTCGACGTAACCAATATACCAGCACAAAACCTCAGTCATATCTTGTATGGGTTTATTCCAATTTGTGGACCTAATGATTCGTTAACAGGTGGGCCTAAAAACGCGCTAAATACGGCGTGTGCAGGATCGCAAGATTTTGAAGTGGTGATCCACGACCCATGGGCTGCGATTCAAAAAGCGCTACCAGGTGTTGATAGCAATGACCCAATTCGTGGTACGTATTCGCAGTTAATGGCGTTAAAGCAGCGCTATCCTGATCTGAAAATTTTACCATCGGTGGGTGGTTGGACTTTATCAGACCCATTTGCTTATTTTACCGATAAAGCAAATCGCGACACGTTTGTGGCATCAATGGAAGAGTTTTTAAGAACGTGGAAGTTCTACGACGGTGTAGATATTGACTGGGAATACCCTGGTGGTCAGGGTGCTAATCCAAATTTAGGCGACCCAGTTGCTGACGGCCCTGCATACGTTGCGTTAATGCAAGAGCTGCGAGCGATGCTTGATAAGCTTGAAGCCGAGACAGGTCGTGAGTATGAATTAACATCAGCGATTGGTGCGGGTTACGACAAAATTGAAGATGTCGACTACTCACAAGCTCAACAATATATGGATTACATTTTCTTAATGAGCTATGACTACTATGGTGCATGGAGCAATGTAACGGGCCATCAGGCTGCACTTTATTGTTCATCGCATTTCCGTGTTGGTCAGTGTGATGGCACAGGTGTCGATGAAGAAGGCGTTCCATATAAAGGCCCTGCTTACACAACTGATAACGCAGTGCAAAATCTACTTGCGCAAAACGTACCATCGAAGAAAATCGTGGTAGGTGCCGCTATGTATGGCCGTGGCTGGGAAGGCGTTTATCCAGAAAATGCCACTATCGCTGATAACCCTATGACAGCACCGGGCAACGGCAAACTTAAAGGCACTACAGCGCAAGGCGTATGGGAAGATGGTGTAATTGATTATAAAGGCATCAAAACTTACATGCTGGGCGCTGCAGAAAATGGCATCAATGGGTTTGAAACAGGTTATGACGAACAAGCCGAAGCCGCTTATGTATGGAACCGCAGTAACGGTAAATTAATTACATACGATAACCGTCGTTCTGTTTTGGCAAAAGGTGCTTATGTTAATCAATATAATCTAGGTGGTCTGTTTGCATGGGAAATTGACGCTGATAATGGCGATATTCTTAACGCTATGCACGAAGCGCTTGGTGGCACAGTAACTGAGCCTAGCAATAGAGCGCCAGTGCTATCTGTATCAAGTACCGTATCTGTGAATGCGGGCGAAAGTGTATCTATTAGTGCATCGGCAACAGATGCTGATAACGATCCGCTAAGCTTTAGCTGGACAGCTGACAGCGCGTTAACAGTAAGCGGTGAAAATTCAAATACCCTTGTTATCACAGCGCCATCAGTGACTGCTGATACGCAATACACGGTTGCTGTGAGTGTGAGCGATGGTGAGGCAAGTGTAAGCCGTAACGTCACTGTTAATGTTGTAGCACCAACAACAGGTGAGAACCAAGCACCAGTGGTTGCGGCAATTGCTGATAAAACAGTGGCAGAAGAGGCGAGTGTGGACGTGGCTGTTTCGGCATCTGATGCTGATGGCGATACGCTTTCATACAGCTGGAGTGTGCCAGCAGGCTTAACGTTAGTGGGTTCAGGTGCTGATGTGAGCTTACAAGCGGGCAGCGTTGATGCAGATACAAGTTATGTTGTGTCGGTTTCAGTAAGCGATGGTCAAACTGCTACAGCAGTGAGCTTTAATATTACTGTGACAGATTCTGGTACAACAACTCCGCCAGATGGTGAAACCACATGGGATGCAGCGGCGACTTATGTTGGTGGTGATACGGTGATTTATAACGGCGTAGAGTACACCGCTAAGTGGTGGACACAAGGTGACCGCCCTGATTTAGGCGGCCCATGGGAGGCAACTTCACAACCAACAGATGGGAACGGTGATGTTGTGTGGCAAGCTGCAGGTATCTACAACGGTGGTGACCAAGTCACTCACCAAGGTAATAAATACGAAGCGAAATGGTGGACTCAAGGAGACGAGCCAGGCGTCGCGGATGTATGGAAAGCACTTTAAGTGTAACAACCACATTTAATGCCCATCATTAAAATGTGATTTCCCTTTAAAGCAGCCGCATGGCTGCTTTTTTGTGGGGGAAGTAGGTTGGGTAGAACGGAGTGAAACCCAACATAATCCATGTAAACCTTTTCTAATTTCTTATCTTCAGACGCGCGAAACAAGTTTCACGCCTACGGGGGAAAACATAGGCGCTGGGGCGTGATGTAAAAACTCTGCTACAGACTCGTATCTCGCACCTCGAATCTCTTAACTTTACTCTTTCCCCTTGAAACTCGCTAACTTAAGACATTTCCCGGCTAAAGCCAGTCCTACGGGCTGCCACCTCGCATTTCGGAACTTTCCCCTTAAAACTTACTAACTTTCTGTTTCTCATTTCATACACTGATCTTTCAGGCATTATCAACCATACTTGAATAATATGATCTGTAAGTATTTAAGCTAAGGTGGATAAATGAGGTTAAGCGTGTTGTTTTTACTTACCGTTTTTGTATTTAGTAACTCGGTATTTAGCTGCGATAAAACCTTAAAAGTGGGAATTAGTCAGCAGTGGGCGCCTTATGTCTTTACGCAAAACGGTGAACTCACCGGCATAGATATCGATGTGGTCAACTTAGTACTAAATGAGGCAGGGTTTTGTGCAACATACGTCGTCATGCCTTCATCTAAACGCGGGTTTACAGAGCTTAAACACGGTAAAGTCGATTTACTACCTGCCGCAAGTTATAGCACAGAGCGTGACTCTTTTAGTTTTTTTTCAGAGCCTTACCGTAATGAAGTGATGCGCTTGTTTTGGTATCCTCATGGCCGGTTAGAGTCTTTAGACTTGCAAGGTTTGCTCGAACATCAGCAAGTTATTTTAACTAACAGCGGGAGCTACTTTGGATCTGACTTTACTCATTTAAAAGAAGAACCAAAGTATAAAGAGCTACTCGTTACTGTACCCTCTTTGCGCCAGCGGCTAGCTATGCTGGTTGCTAAGCGGGTCGATTTTTTTGTTGATAATGAATTAGCCGGTTTATATTTAATTCAAAAAAATAACCAGCAGGGGATCGAGTTGCATCCGTATATTGTCAATAATGACAGCGTCCATTTTATGCTGAGTGAAACAACCCTTTTAGCAGAAGACAGAGCAGCTATTAACTCAGCAATTATAAACAACCAGCAAGCGATAACCGAGATTATCGCTCGCTATGTTAAGCACTAAGCTAGCCTAATCACTAAATTATCCTAAACGAGTCACACGCAATTTAATTCGCCCCGCATTCGCCCCATAAAAGCGGTTTAGGTCGTTGGCAAAAGGACAAAACTCACCTGATTTAGCAATACGAATATCAGCACCCTCAGCAATTTCAAATAAATGATCGTCGTTGTTATCGATAGCACCAATTAGCGCAAACCATTGTGCGTGGGGTAAACGTCTAAACGGTTCAAGCACGGCCATTGGGATTTCTTTCACCCCAAGTTGGATATTGTCGCGGTGCCAACCTGCAGGTCCGCAACTAATGCCGTCGTCATACCAAGTTTGCTCTGGGTAAGGCGTAAATCGGTACGTGCCACCTTGCTCTAACATTAAGCCTGTGTGATTGTACTTTTCAGCGCCATACACAAACACATCTTTACTTTCGTCTATGCCCAACACCGTCATATTTTGTTTATCAAGCGCAATATGTGGGCTTAAGCCTTTAAATTTCAAGCGGGTTTCATCGCTATAAAGTACATCGTAATGAAGGCTTTTTAACGACTCCGGACGATAGCTCGTTAGGCGATTAATGCGCTCTGCTACTGTGTAATGAATGGTTGGTGCGAGCGTGCTTTGTTCGTTATCAACCAATACACAGCATTCGCGATCTACCAGTTTGAACAACGGGTTAAACCAAAAATAGTTTTGCTGATGACTAAGAGCCAGCGGATCTGGGGTAACGGTTACATCATCTTGTGCAATGAGGTTACGATGCTCTTCTGGGAGCAGAGTGTTGTAATTGATATCCGCGCTGGTAAGTAAGTTTAATGCAACGGTTTGTTCAATCAGCCACTCAATCGCATAGCGCAGACAAATGTCTGCTAAGCCATCACGATAATAGCCGCCACCCACATCAGAATGGGCGCCTGCAAACCAGATCTCTTGCACATGCGGTGCACTGTTTATAAGTGTGGGTTCAAATGCACGGCGTTTTTCATCAAGTGCCACGCAATGAAGGGCAGCTTTTATATTGCTTGCTAGTGTGTAGTTTTCAAAAATGACATGCTCAGCACCGCGGGTTGCTTTTGTTACTTTCGAAAAGCCTATTGATGCAACGGTATCGAATACACATAAGTACACATCATCACTGATAAGTGGCTCTAAACATTTGGCAAAGCGCCTAGCAAGAGCAGCACCGCGGCTAAAACCAGTTAGAAGTACCTTGTCGCCTACATTGTAATAGCTTTTAAAGTCGCCCATAGCCCGGTTTAAAATGCTGGCAACATCATCACCTCTTGGCGCAAGGGCTTGATTGAATAAACGTCGAAAGCGACTACCTTGGGTGCCTATACCTTGATAATAAAAGCTAAGTTGAGTAGGAAATGGTGTTGCGGGTTCGCTATTGAGTGCGCCGCCAAACAATAAATGAAGTTTAAGAATATTAGAAATACTGGCGTCTTCTTTGAAATGTGCGGCGCTGAATTGTTCAGCATCACGAGGCTCACTGCCTGTGCCATCAAAGTTGAAAATCAGCGTTTTAGCGGTCATAGCGTCATTCCTTTAGTGGTTTGTATAAACATACTCCCACTTTATGAAAATTTGAAGACAAAGATTCACCTAGACGAGCATTTTTGATGCTACGCTAACGTGGCTGCTAAATTAAAACTAAGTGGTTTATCAAGAGGTGTATTTTTGTAAGATTGTCAGTAATACTTGGTAGTCTTTTTTTATTTCAAATAATTTCGATTGTATCTCCTCAAAAGGGTGACGCTCATTGGCGATTAATACAATTAATTCGCTTAGGTGTTGATCTAATCTTGTAGCACCTAAATCGCCGCAGGCTCCTTTAAGTGAATAACTGGCTGATGTAGTTGTTTTAAAGTCTCTGTTCTGTATGGACTGAGATAGTGACGCTAATTTGACATGAGAACTATCTAAAAACATTTTGCTTACTCTAATGAGCAAGACCTCATTGTTCATGAGTCGGTAAAGTGCCGCTTTTTTATTCCAATGGTTCAATTCTAAACTTTCGCTTTTCGAGTTTGTTGTTTGCTGCTTCCCTGACATCTCACTGTTCATTTTTTATTTGCCTTTATAGTTATGTCATTTTGAAAAAATCTACAAAAATTTAAATTATTCACTGGTTGCGATAATACAAACGCAGCGATTTCTTCCTTGTTGTTTAGCCTGATATAGCGCTGTATCTGCACTGTTGATTAAATTTTCTGGAGTAAAATTTTTATGATCTGACAGTGTTGCGCTTCCCACGCTTATCGAGACTATTCCTGACTCTGTAGTTGGGTGTTTAATAGCTAGATTTTTAATGTTGGCCAATAGCTTATGAGCAATAAACTGTGCTCCTTGAATATCGGTATCAGGTAAAATACAGAGGAATTCTTCACCACCGTAGCGAATAGTTGTGTCTGTTGGTCGGTTAATACTATTTTTGATTTCTGTAGCTACTTTTATTAAGCAGTTGTCGCCTTGTTGATGTCCAAGCTGATCGTTGTATTGTTTAAACCAGTCTATATCGATCATCAGCACAGATAGTGCCTGACTATGACGTTTCGCAAGTAATAGATTTTGCGTCAGAGTCGTATTTAAAGAACGGCGGTTTTTTAATCCCGTTAGGCTGTCTTGCTGTGTCTGTTGTTTTAAAAGATCTGCTTGTTTCTTTAATGTCAGGTGTGCAGTCACTCTGTTTAGAAGGGTTACACCATAGACTGGCTTAGTTACAAAATCCACAGCGCCTGCTTGCCAGCATTGGTTTTGGTCTTCTTGATCCATAATTGCAGTGATGAATATAACCGGAATATCTTTATAAGAAGGGTGAGCTTTTAGCTCTTTACACACATCAAGACCACTCATAGACCCTAACATGACATCTAACAATATTAGATCGGGTTTAATAGAGTCACAAACAGACATCACTTCTTCACCACAATTAATCGTGTGGGTTTTAAAATGTGATGCTAGTAGGCCTTCAATGACAGTCGCATTGATTGGCTCGTCATCGACTATCAAAATGATGGAATCATCAATCAGTTTGTTGTTATTTACTTCATTAGATTGCAAATTATCTTCTCCCTGAGTGTTGATTAAGCATAGACTGAATTTTTAGAATTTCTACAACTAAAGAATGGAAAATTATATTTTTTATTGGCGCTACTGATGAGATAGGACTAGAGTTTTTTTAGTTACATTAATTGAGGTCATAGTCTTGCTTTTTTCTCATCTAAATAATCGGCAGAGTAAAATACTCGTTGTTGATGATGAACCTACAAGTCTATTGGTGATGACTGAGGCTCTTGGTGATTTAGGTGAAGTTATTGGATGTGCGTCAGGAGTTGAAGCCTTAGGCGTAGCATTTTCATTCAGGCCCGATATTATTTTACTTGATATTGAAATGCCAAATATGAATGGCTTCGAAGTATGCAAAGCAATTAAACAAAACCCACTAACAGCCCTATCAATCGTTATTTTTGTTACCTCGCATAATGAACAAATATTTGAGTATCAGAGTTTTGAGAATGGTGGAGTTGATTTAATTCATAAGCCTGTAGACTTAAATCTATGTCGGTTGAGAATAGTAAATCATCTAAAAATGAAGCAACAGGAAGTGCAAATAAGTACTGCAAAAGATGACGTTGCGGCACTAATAGCTCAAGTTCCGGTATTTATTTCTTATTGGTCAGTGCAAGAGCTAAACCTTTTTAATAATGACATGACTTGTCAGTGGTTTGCCGTAAGTGGCAATGAGATGATTGGCCACAGAGCTAAAGATATTCTTCCTGATGATCTATACCTTGCTTTGCATAACTGTTTAGAAGAGCAAAAGCCGCAGGAAGTGTTAAATGTACCGTTTGTCGATCCGAGCGATAATATTGAGCATGTTAGGGCACAAATTAATTTACAATTTCATGAAGGACAAGCGGTAGGCGTTATATTGACGCTTACGGATATTACATCAATTAAGCGCACTAAAAAGTTATTAGCTGCTGAGTCTGAGCGATTGCGAGTAATGCTCAACTCGATTGGTGATGCGGTTATCGCAACAGATAATGAAGCCCATATTACGTTTATGAATCCCATTGCTGAAAAGCTAACGGGTTATTCAGCACAGCAGGCTCAGGCAAAACATATTGATGACGTGATGAAGTTGACTGATGCGTATTCAGGACAAAACCTAGTTAATCCTATCCTACTTGCTTTGCGAGAAAATCGTATTGTTGCTATGTCGTTAAATACCCAATTAACAGCATTAGATAACCGTGTTTATCGAGTCGAAGATTCTGCTGCGCCAATTCGTGATGATGATGGTCGTGTCAGTGGTGGGATCATCGTTTTTCACGATGTTAGTGAGTCAGTGGCAATGGCAGTTAAAATGAGTCACCTTGCTAATCATGACTTACTAACCGACTTGCCTAATCGAGTCTTGCTTTATGATAGAGTCTCCCATGCTTGCAAAGTAGCCAAGAGCAAGGAGCAACAAGTTGCTTTAATTTTAATTGATATTGATCATTTTAAATACTTGAATGACACACTTGGTCATCAACAAGGTGATTTAATAATTAAACTTGTTGCGAAGCGATTAGAATCTTTAATTGATTTAAACTACACATTAGCGCGGATCGGCGGTGATGAATTTGCGATATTAATCCCTGAAATAAAGCTAACATCAATTATTGATGTGATTGCTACTGACATCATTAATACAATGAGTGAACCATTCAAAATTGATGAACAACCTTATATTTTGTCAGTGAGTGTAGGTATTAGCATTTATCCTAGAGAATCAGTGACAGCAGAAGATATGATGACTCATGCTGATGCCGCTATGTATAAAGCGAAAGAGCAAGGACGTAATCGCTTTTGTTATTACTCAGATGATTTAGAGCATCAGTTTAAACAGCGCCAAAGTGTTGAAAAACTGATTCGTACTTCGATAGAAAACGACAAGATAGAAGTTTATTATCAACCCAAGGTCGCACTGGGTTCACAAAAAATAGTCGGTGTTGAAGCACTTGTTCGGTTACGAGATACTAATAATCAAATTATATTGCCAGTTGAATTTATTCCTTTAGCTGAAGAGACTGGACTTATTAACGCTCTTGGTGAGTCAGTTTTAAAGCAAAGTTGTTACGCAGCAAAGGAGTGGTTAGATAAAGGCTTTCGTATCAAGGTTGCTGTCAATATTTCAGCAAAGCAGTTTACGGATAAAAACTTTTGCAACTTTGTGGCGCAAACTCTCCAAATGTCGGGCTTACCGAGTGAATTGCTCGAATTAGAAGTTACAGAAAGTGCGTTAATGGAAGATTTTGAAGTAACTAAGAGTATGCTGAATGATTTAGCGGTGCTTGGCCTGACTATTGCGATTGATGATTTTGGAACGGGTTATTCCAGTCTTTCATATTTAAAGCTTTTTCCGGTCGATGTTTTAAAAGTAGATCAATCATTTGTTAGAGACATGATGGTTGATTCGCAGAGTATGGATATAGTCAAGACAATAACAAGCTTAGCTCATTCATTAAGTCTATTAATTGTTGCCGAGGGAGTAGAAGAAAAACAGCACCTAAATAAGTTGATCGATTTAGGCTGTGAACTTGGGCAGGGGTACTATTTTTATAAGCCCATGCCCAAAGAAGAGTTTGATAAGCTATTAGTTTAAGTCACGGTATGGCTGTATAGGATGCCACAGCCGATAAAAATAAGTGCAACACCGCCAATTGCTTCGGCTTTTTTGCCTACCCAGCCACTCATTACGTTACCAAGTAGCGCGCCGATGGTAACCATAATTGTGGTTGCTAGGCCTATCATGGCGGCAGCTAAGTAAATATTCACTTTCATGAAAGCAAGGCTGATACCTACTGTCATAGCATCTATACTGGTGCCAACGGCAGTTAGTAGTGTGGCAATGAAAGAGCGCTTGGTATTCGGTGCAAGTTCCTCTTCATCGTCGTCATCTTCTTTACGACTCTCAAGCAACATATGAATACCCAAACCCACTAACAACACAAAGGCAATCCAGTGATCAAAGGCTTCAACGTAATCTGCACCGGCACTGCCAATCAGCCAGCCAACAATCGGTGCGATAGCTTCGATACAGCCAAACAATAAACCAAGCTTGATTGCACTCAGAACACGAGGGTTTTTAAGTGTACTGCCTTTGGTGATTGAAGCTGCAAAAGCATCAGTCGACATTGCAAGCGACAAAACGCTTAGCGTAATAATATTCAATTTTTGCGCCCCACAAAAAGTGGGCATTATACGCGGCGAAGCTCAAAACAGATAGGTTAATTTACGGCTCAAATAGGTAAGGAGCTTAATAAGCGCTGTACTGATAGTTATTCATTACAGTGCCATCTTTGGGTGCAAGTTTTGGCTCAAGTTTAATAAGCTCTTCATAAACATCAGGAACAAAAATTTTTAGACGCTCGGCACGACGAAAGTGGTTAGGCTCATATTGGTCAATAAGTTTTAATGCGCTTGGCATATAGTCAGCGAGGGTTTGTGTGTTATAGCTTTGCTCCAGTGCTTGATCGAGAATATCAAGCCCAGGTTTAGAAAAGTCATGCGCAACTGCAAGGCTCATTAAAAACTTAACAGCTGCATTTGAATGCATGCTTGCATAAAAATACATGTCGTTGTTTTGCATCTCTTTTAATGAAAAATCAAAGCCGTTATCAGCTAATGTCTGCCATTGTGCTAATGGCAATTTAGTAAAAACATAAAGATTCTTAGGTGCAGTTGGGTCGACTCTGTTTTGCCAAATAGACGTTAATTGTTGAGCGTTTTCTATTGTTGCTGCGAGCAACATATTTGTCTGGTGGGTACTCAGTTTTGCTGTTTGGGTGATACTGGCAATGGTATTAAAGTCTTTTTCAATAATTGCTTCTTTGTAGGTTTGGTACTGCGTTGAGGTTTGATATTTATACTCATTTGAATGCAAGAATTGCCAATTATGAACCTGCACAGGGTCGATGGCTTGAAGCATATCGGGAGTTAGTAAGCCTTGTTGCGCTTCGAGTGTTTCTAATTCTTTGAGTGCTTGAGAGCGTGTTTTTATCGCTTCTAGCGAATAAATCCGCTGATCTATCGTTTCACACTCAGGAGATATTTTTTTCGCTTGCTGTTTTTGTAGTTCATAGGCGCTGAGTGCTTTTGATATTGCAGAGTTATCTTTTTCTTTACGTTTAAATGCTTGGTTATTTGGAATTAGCTTTAAATCTATAAACTGAGAAAAAGCATCATTAGCAACTTGGTCGCCAACAAATAAAAGGCTACTCGGTAACAATGAAGATTTAAGCATCAGCAGCCTATCGTTCGGTGTGTCGCGTACAAGCTCGCCGTGAGCTCGATAACCCTTATTTTTTAGATAACTTAGTGTTTCTATGTGTTTGCTCTCTAGTGGCTGCACTTCGCTATTTGAGCTGCCTTTTAGGTTTACAATGGCAATATCCATCGCTGTAAATACATTTGGCTGATTAGTGGGCTCAATACCTCGCTCACTTAATAACTTTAAAATTGGCACGTTAAATTCACTCACAGCGACATCTGCAAGGTTTAAATACAGTTGTTCATCCATAAAGTCATCACTCATTGCTGTAGGCGAGCCGTTTAGCTGTGCTGTTTGAGAGATGAGCGCTGTTAGGTAATCATTAGGTAAGTTGATTTTTAAAGCCACAGCAATGTCGTTAACAGTAAACTCTTTACTAGATATCGCGTTTTCAAACTCAGTTAAACTAAGCGCATGAGCATTAACAAGAAACAAAATAGATGGTGAAATGAGCCTTGATGGGCCGATTTTAAACGGCGTTTTTAAATAGGTATTAAAATCATCGTTGTTATCCAATAGTTTGTACAATGCTGTTTTGTTTACTTGCTCAGGTAATGGCACATTAAACATCATTGAGCCAGTATTTTGACTAAGGGGTCCATCAATTGCCGTTAGTTGATTGATTGTATCTATATCAAAATAATCAATGACCTCAAGCCCTTGCCAGTTTTTTAATATGCCAACTGATGAGGCATATTGAAATTGCTGTTCTGCATTTTGTTTGATGGCGTTAATAACTAAGGTATTAAATGAACGGTAGGATATTTTCACAAGTTCCGAATAACTTGAAATATCTTCAAGGGAGTCGCCGTCTTTTAGTGCTTGTTTAATCGCTGCTTCTATTTGACTGTGATCAGCTGCAGCTTGAGTGGCTTTTAAACTTTGTTGCTTACACTGGCGTTTGGCTAGCTTGAGTTTAGCCAGCTCTGTTGCTTTGCTATTTTGCAGGCTTAATGGTTCAAATAAACTCGTAGCGTTATTTTGTTTAGCTGTAGCAGCAGTAGATGTTGATATTTTACTGCTTATCGCTTCGATGGGAGTGGGTTTATCTAATATCAGGTAGGTACCAAAGGCACAAACCCCTGCAAAAACGGTTAGCGAAATACCTTTTTTCATCTTCAATCCATGGATCTATCTTGCTTGAAGTGTATGACTTTGTAGAGTGATGTCAATTACCTAGGGACGAAGTGCATAAATAGCCGACAAACAACTAATTTGCCGGCTTTATGCCGTAGCTTAATGCAGTTTCATTTTTGGCCTAACAACGCGGAGTACTTTTTCGCTGATCCACAGTGCAAAAGTTTTTGCACTGCCATGGATAGCACGTTGATGCATACGATAGAGCGAAATATACATAAATCGCGCTATTTTACCCTCTATAAAAAAGCTATTACTGGTTAGGTTGCCCATTAAACTGCCTACCGTGCTGTAGCGTGACAAGTTAACTAAAGAGCCATGATCACTGTAGGTAAAGGCACTGAGTGGCTGGCCTTTGAGTGTGGCTATTAGGTTTTTTTCAACACATTGTGCCATTTGATGAGCCGATTGCGCTCTGGGTGGCACTTGTGTGCCATCTTCTTGAGTAAATGCACAGCAATCACCAATCACAAAAATATCGTCATTAACGCTACTTTGCAGATATTGGTTCACCTTAATTTGGTTATTGCGGGTGAGCTCAAAGATACCAATATCTTTAATGAAATCAGGTGCTTTTACACCCGCAGCCCAAACCATAATGTCGGCTTTGATATGTTCATCGTTTTTGGTAATAAAGCTGTTTTCTGTGGCTTCTTTTACTTGCGTGCCTTCGCGGACTGTTACTCCTAATTTAACCAGTTCACGCTTAGCTGAGTTTGCAATGCGCTCGGGTAATGCGGGCAAAATTCGCGGCCCCGCTTCAATTAAATCAATGTGTAAGCGTTTCGCGGTCATTTTATTAAGGCCATACATTTTTAGCATGTCTGACACATGATAAAGCTCTGCCGACAGCTCAACCCCGGTTGCACCACCTCCCACTATGGCAATGGTTAAAGAATGTTGTGGGTCGTCATCTTGATGTAAGCGGGTGAAGTTATCGAGTAGAGCATGCTGAAAGCGCTCAGCTTGTTGGTTTGAATCAAGGTAAAAACAGTGCTTGTTAACACCTGGGGTATTAAAGTCATTACTGACACTGCCTATAGCAAGTACAAGGTAGTCATAACTGACTTGGCGCTCAGGTAAAATACGGTGGCCAAGTTCGTCTTTTAACTCACTTAAAGTGATAGTTTTGTTGGTTTGATCTAAGTGGCAAAAGCTGCCGAGTTGAAAATTATAATGATGTTTTGCTGCATGAGCTGAGTATACAACGCCGTCTAAATCGGCATCAATCGACCCCGTCGCTACTTCATGAAGTAACGGCTTCCAAATATGGCTGCGGTTTTTATCGATTAAAAGTATCTCTGCTTGACGTTTTTTCCCGAGTTTGTGTCCTAATTGTGTTGCTAGCTCTAAGCCACCAGCGCCACCACCGACTATCACGATTTTAGGAGGTTGGTTAATCATTACGTTGCCCTCAAAAGTATAATACCTAAACACTCTTGCGAAAAAGCGCTTAGGTATTGCAAGTCCATCCATCAATACCCCATGGCAACGCGCCCATTGTGCGCCTTTTTACTGGTTTTGTCAGTACCTGTTAAGAACAATATAGTGCGCTTAGTTATATCAATGGCCTTGGGAGATTGAGTTAAACACGTTAACATGGCTAATTCGCAGTAAGAGACCTATCATTACCTGAAAAGGGAATGAAAGTGAGGGATCAGGATGACTACACCACTACACACTTCGTTGAATCAATACTTTGGCTTTAATGAGTTTCGCCAAGGTCAGCAACAAACCATTGAGCAGCTATTAAATCAGCAATCGTCGTTGGCAATTTTTCCAACTGGCTCAGGTAAATCTTTGTGCTATCAATTAACCGCATTGCACTTACCCAACTTGACCTTAGTGGTATCGCCATTATTGGCACTGATGAAAGATCAAATCAGCTTTTTAAATAGCAAAGGTATTTACGCGGCAAGCCTTGATTCAAGCCAAACCAGTGAGCAAAGCCATACGGTAATGAGTGATGTGCGAGCAGGGAAGGTGAAAATTTTAATGGTCTCAGTTGAGCGTTTTAAGAATGAGCGCTTTCGTGAATTTATTAAACAAGTGCCTATTTCGATGCTGGTGGTTGATGAAGCACACTGTATATCTGAATGGGGCCACAACTTTAGGCCTGATTATCTAAAACTGCCGCGCTATCGTGAAGAGCTTAATATTCCGTTGGTATTGCTACTTACCGCCACCGCAACTAAAAAAGTAAAGCGCGATATGTGTGAGCGTTTTGCCATTGCCCCAGAATGTGTAGTGCAAACAGGCTTTTACCGAAGCAACCTCGATTTATCAGTGCTCAGTGTTGCAAGCCAAGAAAAACCTCAGCAATTAGCAAATATCATAGCCAGCCAACAAGGGGCAGGGATTGTCTATGTCACCTTACAGCATACTGCTGAGCAAGTGGCCGAAGGCTTGGCAAGAGCGGGCTTTAATGCAGTGGCCTATCATGCAGGCCTTGAGGATGATAAACGCTGGCAAATTCAAGACGATTTTATGGCGGGTAAAATTAATATCGTCGTAGCAACCATTGCTTTTGGGATGGGTGTTGATAAGTCTGATATTCGTTTTGTGATCCACTATGATTTGCCAAAATCGATTGAGAACTATAGCCAAGAAATTGGCCGCGCAGGGCGAGATGGTTCGCCTTCAAACTGTTTTACCCTAGCAAACCTTGATGGCTTAAATACCGTTGAGAACTTTGTTTATGCCGACACGCCCGAGCAAAGTGGGATTGACTATGTCATTAATAACATTCGCAACGAACAAACGAACAACCAGTGGGAAATGCAAGAGTACAGCTTATCTAGCGAAAGTAATATTCGTGCTTTAGCGTTAAAAACCTTACTAGTGCAGTTAGAAATGCAAGGGGCTATTACGCCTTTATATGCCTATTACGCCGATTTTAAATATAAGTTTTTAACGGATCAAAACGAGCTACTTAGCCAGTTTGATGCTGACCGACAAGCGTTTTTACAACAGGTATTCAAACACACTGAGTTTAAGAAAATTTGGGGCACACTTAATTTTGATGCGTTAACCCGTGCCACTCAAGTTGATAGAAAACGTGTGGTTGCAGCGCTCGATTATTTGGCCGAGAAAGGTCATATTGCCCTTGAGACCAAACGCATCACGCAAGTGTATGAGGTGAATAACTCGGTAATAAACCACGCAGATTTAGCACCGCAACTTCACCAATATTTTATCGAAAAAGAACAGGCCGAAATTAAACGTATCGCCACTTTAGTGCGCTTTTTTGAGCTAGATAGCTGCTTAAGTTATAACTTAGCCCGCTATTTTGATGACCAGAATGCACCCCAGCAATGTGGCCATTGTTCAGTGTGTAGAGGCCAGCAGGTAAAGCTAAGTTATTCATTAGTGCATCAAATGCCTGAGCAAAATGTGATTGCCAGTAAAGTTGCAGAGCTTAAACAGCACTTAGCCGCTAAAGGAATTAGTGATGTCAGCATCGATACTCAGTGCCGCTTTTTAGCGGGCATGAGCGTGCCTTTATTTACCCGTAATAAAGTCAGGCAGCTTTCAGGTTTTGGCCTTTGCGAGCCGCAGCGCTACAGTGACATTAAAGCCTTGCTACAGCAGTTGTAGCAGGGTCTTACATTTTAAAATCAGGCTCTTTAGCTTCGGTAAACATTTTTGACAGAACTGTCTTGAATAACTCTGTCAGGGTGTTTTGTAAGTACAACTGAAACTTTTCTTTACCGAGAGTTCTATCGAATACTTCGGTATCTAAAAAGCGTTTCATTTCACCGATAAACTCAGGGCTCGTGGTAAGTTCGGGTAACCTATCAATTAAATGAGAGAGCATGGGCTGATATTGCTCAAGTTGATAGTCAGCAACTTTATTTTTAACTAGTTCAATATCTAATTGAGCCCCTTGCTGTTGCAACCAAGCAAGATCCCAAATGTCTCGATGTCGCACATACTTTGTTGTGGCTGGTAATGAAATTATTTTGTCAGCCATCACCTCATCGAGTGTTTCAGCTAAGATCAGTGTATCGCTGTATCCATCAGGCAGAAAATCATAGTTCACATTAAGTGGTAAAGGCTGCTTTGTGTAGGCCGGAATATTGGCAACTTCTAACTTAATTTTTTGTTTGGGTAAATCCTTTCTTTGTGGTGCAGTTACTACTGCAACTTGCCACTTATCAATTTTTAATTCTGAGTATTTAGGGTCTTTTTTTAACTCTTTCGGTTCTTTAACCGTCACCTCAAGGCCATATCTTTCGCCAATATACTTTTCAATACATGCTTTGATATCTTTTAACATGAGTGAATTGAATTCTTTACCACCAGCAAAATCTAAATCTTCACTAAAGCGATTTCCGCCGTAACATAATCCTAAAGAAGTACCTCCTTGAAATACCAGCTTATCAAGAAATCCACCTCTTTCGAGAGCAAATAGGATGTCGTAATGCAATAACTCTTTTTCTATAACAGCCCGCATATGAGAAACATTTGTGGTTTGCATAGCGAGATTTACCAGTTGCGCAAAGTTCTCTTGTTCAGTTTTCATCTTATGCTTCCTCTGCAATTAAATGAGTATTTCGGCCAACTCTTTTTAAATCCCTTAGAGCAGTATTTTTCGTTGCAAATCTCAAAGAGCGATCTGTTTTCATTGTGTTTTTTAGAATGTCTAAACGGTCTCGCTTAGTGTGAGTAAATTCAATTGTACCAAAAGGCGTTTTATATTCACCCGAGCGTCCTGTTGTCATAATGGTCAATCTGCCAACGGGGATTTGTGAAATAATTCCATACTCTGAAAGTGCAGACTCTAAACTAACGTAATTGTACTCACCACGGCGGATTGTTTTTGCAATTAGCTCCAGCGTATCACTTCCTTTTGACTGAGCAAGAGCGTAAATAAAAATGCCATTTGCAACTCTAATTAAAAAGCCATCATCGATGAGTCGAGAAATCCCCGCTCTCAAGCTCCTATTAGTATCATCAAAAAAAATCTTTGCAAAATCAGACATTGTAAAAATATAACGTCCTTGTTTATCAAATTCTGATAGCTTTTTGATTGCATCTGACTTTTTCAATTTATTTCTCAAGTAATGATTAATGGCATATTTATATGTCATTATTGTAGACTTATTTTAGTGCTTTTCAAGTTCACAAATTTAACACTAAAAAGTGTCAAAATTGTACACTTAACCAATTTGAATACTGGTAGTCGGGTAGGTCAAAGGTTGGCTGTGCTGGCGAGCAAAACAATAAGCAAAGGTTAATGGCCCAACCCGACCTATCAGCATCAGCAGTATGATGATGAGCTGACTAGGCGCACTTAAATCCCCAGTTATACCTCGCGAAAGGCCTACGGTACTGAGTGCCGAAATTGCCTCAAAGGTGATATCAAGTAACGACCCTTGTTCAAGCTTAGTGATGATCATAATGCTGGTAAAAGCGATAAATAAGTACAGTATCATGACGCTTAATGCCTTGATCACTAACTTGTCGCTCAGCTGGCGGTTAAACACGGTAACCGTGGTTTGCTGTTTTAAATAGCTGCGCATTGCTAAAATTAGGATCACAAAGGTGCCTAGTTTTATGCCGCTCGCCGTACTGACTGAACCACCGCCAATCACCATCAGCAGCATAGTCAAAAGCGTTGAATCTTGACTCAAACCATCAATCGGTAGGGTATTAAATCCTGCTGTACGAGGAGTCACCGCTTGAAACCAAGCCGTTAATATTTGCTCAGACGTTGATAGCGGCGCTAATGTCGTCGGATTGGCGTGTTCAAAGAAAAAAATCAATATAAATGCGATGCAGTTGAGCACTAAGGTGGCAATTAACACCAGGCGGGTATTGGTCGATAGTAATGACCAGCGCTTTTGTTTGTAGATATCAATCAGTACAGTAAACCCTAAACCACCGATGATAAACAAAGCGGTGATCACTACGTTTACGGTTATATCGCCCTTGAATGCCGATAAGCTATCGCCACTTAACGCAAAGCCCGCATTATTGAACGCCGAAATCGTATAAAACAGACTGTGATAGGCGCTTTTTAGTGCGCCATAGTCATCGAACCAACTAATAAAGAGTAAGCAAAATGCCACCGACTCAATCACTAATGAATACACTAAAACATACTTAGCAACTTTGATCACCGAGGTTAAATCGTTAGTGTCAAAAGCGCGGCTAGCGAGTAAGCGTTGTTGTAAGCCTAGGGTTTTTCCTAAACTTAGTATTGAAATCACCGCCACGGTCATAAAGCCAATGCCACCTATTTGAATCAGCAGCATGACCACGCTTTGACCAAATACAGTCAGATCAGTACCTGTGTCGATGACCACCAGCCCTGTTACTGTAACCGCAGAGGTTGCCGTAAATAATGCATCGAGCCAGCTGATCGGTTGGGTGCTTGCCATTGGTAGCATAAGCAAGCCCGTGCCGAGCATAATTAACACAATAAAGCCGATAGTAAGCACTAAAGGTGGGTTTATTTTTTGCCGCTTACGGCACTTTACACCGCTAAATTGTTTTGGATAAACGTTGGCTTGCCAGTTGATCATAATGCACGAAACCGTTTTGCTAATTTAGTTAAGTAAGTTTTAGAGCCCAGTAGCACCAGACTATCGCCGTGACGCAGTTCGGTGTCGTTAGTCAGCTCTGTATTGAAGTAATCATCACGTCGTAGTGTGAGTGGTTTAATATCGCTATTACGTTCTTTGAGCAGCCAGCCAATTTTGCGACCTGAAAGCTGCAGATCAATGCCTAGTTCAACAATAAACGTGGATTGGTTAAGCGGGAAATATTGATTAACCATTGGGTAGTTAAGCGCTTGCGCAACCCTCACGCCCATTTCTTCTTCAGGGTGAATTATGCGGTCAACGCCAAGTTTACTTAGTATTTGATGGTGGCTTTTGGTACAGGCTTTTACCCAAATTTGCTTTACGCCTAAGTTTTTTAAGTGCAATACACATAAAATACTGGCTTCAATATTCTCGCCAATGGCCACCAATACGGCTTGGCAACTGGGTAAATCGAGCCGTGCTAATTGTGTTTCATCACTGGCATCAACCACCACGGTAAAACTGAGTTGGTCGGCATAGTGATTAACGGTGCTTTCGCTAATATCGGCGGCACACACTGTATGACCTTGTTTTGAAAGTTCTAAACAGGCGGTTACGCCAAAACGTCCTAATCCGATTACTGCAAACTGAGCCATAGTCTTTCTCGCTATTGTGGGTACGCGCTAAATGCTAATGGCAAAAAAACAGAAGTCTCTAGAGAGCTTGAAAGCTTTATAAAGATTTTATGCCGAGATAAAAAAACTTTATAAAAACTTTATAGTGACAAAATTGAAAACCCTTTAATCTAATAGGGATAAACAATAAGTGAAAAGATGATGCAGTCAGTATTCAAAATACAGTATTTAAAAGCCGCATTTTTAAGTGTGTTGATGCCACTTGTCGTGGTGCTTGCGATATTCCCATTTCGAGAACTGTTTACAACCACCGATATTGTGATGCTACAGCTTTTGTGGGTGACATGGGTTGCGGTGCGCAGTAATCGCCGTGTTGCAGCACTTACCACCTTGGTGAGTGTTGCCTGCACGGACTGGTTTTATGTGGTGCCTTACTTTACTTTTCATATCGAAAATATTGAATATGTGGTCACCTTTTTGGTGATGCTGATTGTGGGTTTAGTGATAAGTCACCTTGCCGGAGAGCTCAATACCAAGGTTCGCGATGTGCAAGCCTATGCAAGTAATAGTCGCTTATTGTATGAGTTAGCAAAAAAGCTTAATGATCTCGATAGCCTTGAGGAGCAAAAGCAGCTGTTTTTAACAACCATGAGCGCGCATTTAAAGGTTGCGTGTGATTGGCAGCTAACAGCGTCAAAGCAGTTTATTTATTTAAACGAACAACAAGCGGAATTTGGTGGTATTGCGTTTGCCAAAACGCTAAATGCAGAGCAACAGGCTTTGGCGAATACAGCGTGTTCTTTACTGTATCAGGTTCAAGAAAAAACCTTATTACGCGAGCAATCAGCGGCGATAAAAGTACAGGCGGAGCTAGAGAGGTCAAAAAACACCTTGTTGCGCAGTTTATCCCATGACTTACGTACGCCATTAGCGACCATTATGGGCGCATCAAGCATGTTGGCTGATGATGATATCCAACTAAGCTCTGAGATTATCAAAGAGCAAGCTGCTAACATTTATGAGCAAAGTAAAATACTTAACCAGCACTTTGATAAAGTCATGGAGCTCAGTAAAGTTAATAAGTTAGCTGAGAATATTAAATGGCAAAAGCTGCCTATTTTGACCTTAATTAGCGAGGCAAAATCTCGTCGTCAGCAGCAACTACAAAACTTTAAACTGAGCATCGAGGCTCAGCAACAAAGCATCTGTTTTGGCGATGAAACCCTACTAGAAATTGCCTTTGCCAATATGCTCGAGAACGCAGCTCGTTACGGAGATGGTTCGGCGAACATGCAATTTATTGAAACACGCAATGAATATCAAATTGTGTTAACCAATCCTTTTGCGAATAAGCATGAGACGAGTCAAGATGAAGGTGTTGGACTGGGGAGTGTGATTTGCGATGTGGTTGCTAAATGTCATCAAGGGCGCTTTGAATTAACCCTCAATGAGCAAGCAAAGCAAGCAACAGCTATATTAATTTGGAGTAACAGTCGTGGCTAATATTTTGGTTTTAGAGGATTCACCACCTCTGCAAAGTTTTTTAAAAACACTATTAAAAGCCAGTGATCATGAAGTTAGTGTGTGCGCCAAAGGGCTTGATGCGTTTGCACTATTAAGCCAGCAGCAGTTTGATTTAGTGCTGCTTGATTTAGGCTTGCTCGATATGGATGGGCAAGATTGGCTGGTGGAGTTTAGGCAGTGGAGTCTGCTCCCTGTATTAGTACTTTCTGCGCGCGACGGCGAAACAGAAAAAGTCACCGCCCTTGATAACGGCGCCAACGATTATCTAACCAAACCATTTAGCGCAAACGAATTACTAGCGCGCATTCGGGTGCTACTTCGCACACAAACAACACCCAGCCTAACTTTGCAATGTGGCGATATTCACATCGACCCACATAAGCACGTGGTCCGTAAAGGCGCTGAAGAAGTCAAACTAACTAAAAAAGAGTACGCTATTTTACTGTTGTTGTTTCAGCAAAAAGATAAGGTGTTAACGCATAACGCTATTTTATCTGAAGTGTGGGGAGAGCAGTATATTAATCGCCCCGAATATGTTCGTGTACATATTGGTCAGTTAAGACAAAAACTTGAACAAAATGCGGCGAGCCCTAAACATATCTTAACCGAGCCCGCCGTAGGTTACCGCTTAGTTGAATAAACTATCTCTTTACCTCGCTTTGGGTTGAGTTTGTAACATTCCTTAGGTACTGTTTTAGATAATAATAATAAAGCGGAAGTCCCTTCATTGGCCATGCATCAAATTAACAGACAAGGTATTAGTTCATTGTCGAATACACAGCTCGAAGATGTGATTGCAGAAATTGAGCAAGCTATTGAGTGGCACCAGTCATGGTATAAAAACTTATTAAGGTGTCTAATTGCAGATACTCCCGCAAATGAACAAGATTTAGCAGATAATGCTCATAACTTTTGTCGCTTTGGGCAGTGGTTTAATAAGCTACCTGATCAGACTATAAAGCTTCACCCTCACTTTTCTGAAATCGCTTCTGCACATAAAAAAATGCATCAAGGAGCGAAAGTCTTGTTGTCGTTAAAAGAGTCTAAGACTGTTATTCCAGTAAACTTATTAGACCAATTTCATGCGGATTTAGATAGATTACGCGAGTTATTTGACTGCCTTATCGATGAGTTTACTGAAGTGCTTCACACACGCGACCCTTTAACGGGTGCATCAAATCGTACGAACTTATTAGAAAACCTGCAAAAAGAACACGAGCTGTGTAAGCGCAAATCACTAAGCTGCGCACTGATAATGATCGACCTTGATCACTTTAAGCAAGTAAACGATGAATTTGGTCATGCTGCGGGCGATAAGGTGTTAATAGCTCTCGTGAAATGCATTAAATCTCAGCTAAGAAAATACGATCAATTATATCGCTATGGTGGCGAAGAGTTTTTAGTCTGCTTACCACAAACAGAGCTTGATGATGCTAAGTCATTCTCTGAACGGCTAAGAGCTGGCGTTGAGGCTTTAAAAATCGACATTAGCAACGATAATCACATTAATGTTACAGGCTCATGTGGCGTAACGCTGATAAGCGCCGATGATAATATTGAAACGGCAATCGAAAGGGCCGATGAAGCTATGTATCAAGCTAAAAAGTCAGGCCGCAATCGAGTGTGTGTGGCTTAAACTATTCTTTAACGGCGGTAAATGCTTTTATTAGGCCAGCTTGAAAAAAAGAGTAAACGCCTGTAAAGCCTGATTCGGCAATGATGCTTTCGATGACTTGAGATTCTTTTAAAGCAACGTCATTTCCATAAGCTAGTTTTACTCTTTCAATTTGTTCAGGACTGACTGCGGCTGATGACATAACGCTTAACCAGTGACTAAGCAGCATTGGGTAAGTTTTGTCACTTTGATTAGCACTTAAGTCTGCGCTGACAAGTAACCCACCTGCTTTTAAACGTTTGTGAATATCAGCAAAAAATGCCACTCGTTTAGGTTCATCCACAATAAACTGCGATACTAACACGGCTGTCGCTGCATCAAAGGGCATCAAGTTTTTAAGTGAATCTACGTAACCATTATGAAACTGGCAGCGATGTGCCACCCCTGCTTGCGTTAAATTGTGTTTGCATACTTTGATCATTTCACTCGAGGGTTCGACTGCGGTGAAACTAAATGTGGGGGAAGGCCTGTGCTAAATGCAAAATTTCATTTCCGGTGCCCGCTCCAACGCAAAGAATATGCGCATTGCTTGGTAGTTTGCTGAATAAAGGTGTCATCATAAAATACAAGGCCTGGCTAATGGGGGCCATGTTTTGCCATTGTGAATCATAATTAGCTGCTTGTTGATCAAATAAGGCGGTGACTTCATGTTGTTGCATAGTAAAAACCTAGTAGGTAACTTTAAGTGTTACAGAAGTGGTTAGCTTACTTTATTTTAGGAAACTTTAAAAGTTACTTAATAGGGCATTCAAATGATATGGTGATGTATGCATACTCATTTGCTTAATTTTTAGGTTTTAACAATGAAAAAAGGTGCGCATTAAATAAGTGTCCTTTCTTGAACATCGCGTTTTTTAAAACTGCATCTTGTTCGAAGCCTAATCTTTGCAGAACCTTCATTGAGGCAGGATTATCTTCGCACACGTAAGCAAACACTCTGGCGATTTTCGTTTTAGAGAATACTGTTTCGAGTAGCATAGATGCAGCTTTTACAGTGATACCTTGCCGCCAGTACTCTTTTGCCAGCCAGTAACCTAGCTCACCTGAGCGATCAAATTCAAACTCGCCTGGGTGCACACTCACGCATCCAATAAGTTTATCGTTAAATATAACGGCTTTAATGAGCTGACTTTGACTACCTTCATTAATCCACCACTGAGCATCCTCGTAACTATAAGGAGAGGGGATTTTAGTTGATAGGTATTGTGTAACATCCATGTCGTTAAGAATTGCAACAAGTTGTTTTGCATCTGACTCTACGAAGTCTCGAAGTGTAATCACGCTCATCCTTTGGAGTTTTGTAAGTGTGTGTGCGAAGGCATTGGAGTATGCCTTTGCTTGTCTTTATCCGTATTTGGCTTCTAACTCATTTGCTGTGCGATAGCTCTCATAGGTGTTTAATCGCTCGAAATACCGCTCTATTTCTGCAAAATGAGACAGCATGCCAGACTCAGCGACTTTCTCTATGACGAATGACATCATAAAATCAGCGCCAGTAAGGTTGTCATCAACAAAGTACTTTCTACCTTTCAGATGTTGATTAACATAGCTGAGTATTTTGCCAATTTCATGGTCGGCATAATCAGCAATGAAGTTAGTTTTACAGCCATCTTTTGTAATAAATAGTTTTAATAAAAAAGGCACCATTGCTGAGCTTTCAGCAAAATGGAGCCATTGTTGATAATCAATGTAACTCTCACTTTGCTGGTTTGGCATAAACTTACCTTTGCCATACTGAGTTATTAGGTAGTCAGTTATCGCACCCGATTCAGTAATTACTTTACCGTTATCTTCAATCACAGGAGCTTTACCGAGAGGATGAATTTGTTTTAACTCATCAGGTGCTAAAAATGTCTCTTTATTACGTTGGTAGGCAATAATGTCGTAATCAACGCCAAGCTCTTCGAGCAGCCAAATAATACGCTTAGAGCGTGATTTGTTTAAATGGTGTAATTTAATCATTTGTTATCCTTAATAGTGGCGCAACATTATTTGTTGCGCCTAATTTTTTAAATTGGCTGCTGAACTTGCACCACGGTTTTACCAAAGTTTTCACCATTTAACATGGCGTTAAAAGCGTTAAGAGTATTTTCGAAATCAGTTTCAAGGTGCTCTTTGTATTTTATCTTGCCGTCGTTCAGCCATTGTTGCATATCTTGCGCAAATTCACCGTAACGATCACTGTAATCATCAAAGATAATAAAGCCTTGTACTTTAATACGTTTTCTAAGAATTAAGCCCATCAACATAGATAGGCGATCAGGCCCTGGCGGTAACTCAGTTGCATTATATTGTGATACTAATCCACATAGTGGGATTCGTGCTTTTGTGTTAAGTAAAGGCAGTACCGCATCTAAAACATGACCACCGACGTTCTCGTAGTAAACATCAATACCTTGATCACAGGCGTCCTTAAGCTGTTCTTCAAAGTTATCGGCTTTATGATCTATGCATGCATCAAACCCTAAGTTCTCAATCGCATGCTTACATTTTTGAGAGCCTCCAGCGATACCAACGACTTTACAACCTTTTAATTTGGCTATCTGACCGACGGTTGCTCCAACCGGCCCTGTTGCTGCAGCTACAACCACTGTTTCGCCTGCTTTTGGTTCACCAATATCTAGTAGTCCCATATAAGCAGTAAACCCTGGCATACCTAAAATACCGAGTGCATAGGAAGGAGTATCTGGACTTTCTCCTAACTTCATCAGTCCTTCTGTATTACTTATCGCATACTCCTGCCAACCAGTATAGGCAAGTACCCATTCACCTACTTTATAATCAGGGTGCTCTGATTGCTCCACCTGACACACTGTCGCACCAACCATCACATCGCCAACTTCAACAGGGTCAGCATATGATTCTGCATCGCTCATACGGCCTCGCATATAAGGGTCAAGAGATAAATAAATTGTTCTTAGTAAAACTTCACCTTGTTTAGGTGAGGGAAGAGTAGATGTTTTTAAAACGAGGTTATTCTCTGTTGCAGGGCCTGTTGGACGTGATTCAAGAATATACTGACGGTTTTTAATTTCAGTCATACTTATCTCCTATGATTTGTTTTAAATCCTGTTTAATAAATAGGTGCGGGCATGTAATTAGAAATCAATGGCGAAATTGTTACCGAGTAGAAAATGATAATTTCATTCAAACGACAATCCATTTTGCACGGCATAGTGTAAAGGTGTATGCTGGAAAAATATTCAAATGGCGAAACAAATTGATATGAAAGGTATTTCTCTTATAGCTTTTACGCTTGTTGCGGGTTTTATGGCAAGGGGTGCGCATGCTAATACAAGTGTTTTATCGGTTGATCCTATCACACCAGGAAACGTATTTACGTTTGAAAACGACGCAAGACGTTATCCAAAGCAAAGTGAGTTTAGTATTGTTCACAGTGTTTCGATGAGCAGTGAAAGCGGCCGACGATTAGCTGTGGTAACTGTTGAAAACAAAGCATCAGGATCGCGTATCTTACAAGCAGACCATATTATGGCTTTATTTGCCGATGGGCGTCGCTTACACCCGTTAGCTTTTGATGAAGGTATCAAGTTAGATGATGGTGAAAAGCGCTCACTGACTTTATCTTTTGGTGAAAATGAATACCCCATTTTAGCGGTATACACGAGTTTAGATGAGTAAAAGGCAGACCCATGAAATTACCTAAGCCACTGGCAGTGATATTACTTTTAAGCTCACCGTTAGGTTTTGCTATTGATAGCCAAGACTTTGTTAAAGATAACGTGTTCACGCAAGGCATTGAAGGGCCAACCATGTATAACGGTGCCCTATACGCGGTGAACTATGCCCAGCAAGGAACGGTTGGCCGCGTAGATAACATGGGCAAAACATCGTTGTTTGTGCGGTTACCGAATGACAGCGTTGGTAATGGCTTACAGTTTGACTCACAAGGTAATTTATTTATTGCCGATTACATTAACCACAATATTTTAAAAGTACCTGCTGGCAGCAATAAAGCAGAAGTGTTCGCCCATAATAGCAAGATGAATCAACCCAATGACATTGCTATCACCAAAAGTGGGGCGCTGTTTGCAAGTGACCCTAACTGGGCGAACGAAACGGGTCAGCTATGGCGTATTAATGCGGATGGCAGCACCCATTTACTCGAAAAAAACATGGGGACTACCAATGGAGTAGCGGTTAATAACGACAATACCAAGCTCTATGTGAACGAAAGTGTGCAACGAATCGTTTGGCAATATGACTTAGATGACAACTTAAACATTAGTAATAAAAAAGTTTTGATTAAATTTGCTGATCATGGCTTAGACGGCATGCGCGTTAATAATCAAGGGCATGTGTTTATTACTCGTTATGGCGCAGGGAAGGTGCTTGAAGTCTCGCCTACCGGCAAGCTCTTAAATAGCTACCAATTAAAAGGCCAGCATCCAACGAATTTGGCTTTCAACGAGACGCAAAACAAAGTGTATGTCACCATGCAAAAGCGCGGGGCAATCGAAGTGATTGAACTTTAGCCTTGCTTTGCTCGCGTAATAGCAGCGGTGATTGCCGCTTTTGCTTGCGGACTATTCTTCCAGCAATTTGAATGCAGCATCGACGCTACTCGCTCAGCAATAGTGTTGGCATCAAACCCAGCTAAGTCTTCAAACGATTCAATCCCAACTTCTTCGAACCGTTTTATAACCGTTGGTCCGACACCTTTGAGTGCTAAAAGCGCGCTGCGTTCTTGTTCGTTAAATGGCATGTTTTTGTTCCTTGTTCATTGCGTTTATAAACTGATGAGGGTCATCTAGCCCCAGGAAAACAGTGTTAATATCACCCATAGGTTCATTGAGCTTAATTTTAATATTCGGGTAGCCAGAGTAGTTGTAACGTTTGATTGAACGAGCGCGTGCAATAAAGTCGGTATTTAAATCAATGGATTTGATATTTTTTAAAGCAATATTGTAAGCAGGATAGAGCCCATAGCGAATAATGAGTTGCGATTTACTAATAGAAACAGGGCGCTTTGCAACTGCTCGGTATTCTGCAATGAAGAATAAAAGGCTAAATATAGTTAAACCAGTGATTATGTTTGCTGCTGTTGATGACCACACAAAGTGTATGAAGAAGTGCATCATGGGCAGTTCTAATAAGATAATAAAAATAAAGCCAAGTAAGTTAGCTTGTGCACCGTCTTTATTATGATAACTAAAATGCTGTTCACCAGTGAAATAACTAGGTTTAATGTGTTTAGCGTAAAAAAAGAAAGCCCACATCCGTGTTTCGAAACATAAAAAGTTTGCAATAGCACTTTGTTTGAAAAGCTTGTTAATTGGCCGTTCGATAGCTATATCAGGATCTGTCTGCTGGCTTAAAGCGGATTTTATTGCCAGGTACACAGTAATGAGAGCACTTAGCTCTAAAATTACAATCAAAGCTAAAAGCCCGTAACGACCTTGCTCTAAGTAATTCATTAAAAATTTGTTTTGTTCGGGAATAATGTAACTCCCCACTAAAATAGCGAGTGAGCACATCATCAATGCTTTAAAAGCCGCTTCTTTCTTATTTTTAATTAATATTAAGCAAAGTACAGGTAATACTATCAGTGCATCAAGCAGGTATAACCATTCAAAATTTGCTTTGCCAAAGTCATTTAGTGGATGCTTTCCCTGATAATAAATGCCCCAAAAAAGACTAATACTGATTAGGAAAATAAATGGAATTTTTGACTTTATTGATTTGAGCATAACACCTTCCTTGCAGTTTTACTGCTTATATCTTAAACAACAATCTATGCGCTGTCCCTTTTTATTCTGGATATATTCGTACTTTCTAAAATAAAAAAGCGCACCGGGCAGGGTGCGCTTGAGGGGATCAATCCTGTGTAGCTAAAACAGTAGGATTAATTAGAAGCTTGGGGCATATCTCAGTGAAACACCGACTGAACGGCCAATCACACTGTAATCACTCACGGTGTTAAAGTGGTTTGCGCCTACCTCAGGTGTTGGTGGTTCACGATCTAATAAGTTATCGACACCAAAGTTAACAGCAAGTTCCTCGTTAACTTGCCATGCAGCAGCAAAATCTAAGTAATTTTGTGCTGAAATTGTTTCTGAACGGTCGACAGCATACTCTACTTCACCTATTCTGCGCCAGCCAAGTTGGAAGTTCATGTTGTCTAACTGCCAATCAATGCTTGCGCGATGTTTGTAGTCAGCTTGCAAGATACTCGCAAAGTCGCCCGAACAGGCGCTGCCATAAGTTCCTTTACAGTCAACTTCAGGCACTGTGCTGTTGTTTTGACGCGTTTGTTTAGTAACAAAGTTACCTTGGTACGAGAATCTAAAACGACCACCCATTTGCTCTGGTGCATCAATCACATAATTTGCTGCAACGTCGATACCTTCTTGCTCAATGGCGGCTAAGTTAAAGTCATTAACGATGGCTGTGCTAATAAACCCCGTGTTTGGATCGCGAAGTACCGCATCACACAATGGGTTGTTCGGGTTCGGGTCATCAACATAACAGCTTTGTAGTGCCGCACCTGGCTGAATTTGGCTTACCGCATCGGTTACACGAATACTGTAGTAATCGAGTGATAAATCAAAGCCTTCTAAGTAGCTAGGTGTATAAACAATGCCTAATGTATCTGATTCGGCTTGCTCAGGTTTAATATTTGGGTTACCACCATAGGTGTACTCTGCGGTACTTGAATCAAACTCGGTGCCAACAGGTGGCGCACCAAACGCAGCACATTGAGTTGCATCACCGGTGCCAAGTAAACATGGATCGCCGTTATAACGCCCTGCTAGTCGTGGCACAAACTGGTCGCTATTTTGGTCAAATAACGATAACGAGAGCGCTGTGATTGGGCTGGCAAATTCACCTAAGTTAGGTGCTCTAAATGCGGTTAAGCGGTTGGCGCGAATACGAATGTCGCTGTTTATTGCCCAGTTGATACCTAGTTTGTAAGTGTCTTCTGCTTCGGTATTTGAGTAATCAGAAATACGGTAGGCACCTTCAAAGCTAAGCTCTTCAGCAAACGGTTTATCAACTAAGATAGGCACTAAAATTTCAGCATAAAACTCTTCAGAGCTAAAGCTTGCATCCATATCAAATGCGCTAATAGACGCAAAGCTGGTGCCGTTTCTAAATGCATCGCCCGGTGTTTGTTTACCGGTTTCTTTACGGTATTCGTAACCGATTGCAAAATCGATAGCGCCGGCTGGTAATTCAAATAAGAACCCAGAATCACCCGATAGTGTTGCTGAGATGACACTTTGAGTACGGTCGCGAGTGGTATAAAGCAGCGGATCACTAAAGTCGCTGAAATCATGGTTGGGATCAAAAATATCCACTGAATTTGCAAGGGCAGCAAAACGACTATTACCGCTGTTATCATTACGGTATGCGTTGTTGTATATGGTGGCTACTTCGTCCGTTTTGCCATACTGGCCATATACGTCATAACGTAAGTAGTCAGTAATATCACCTTTTAGACCCAACTGAAATTGCATTGAATCACGTACCGCTTCGGTGTGTTGCACACCTAAACCTAGGTTACGTTCAACATTAACAAGGGCATTGCCCTCGCTATCAAACGTGAGTTGGTCACGTAGTTCATCAGGAATATAGGCGTTGTCTTGCGTGAGGGTCACTTGTTCGTTAACAAAAATCGGTGTTTGGCCACTGGCTCCCGCACCATTTACGGTCACTTTAGAATACATTGCGCGGCCATAGGCAATGGCACTGTCGCTTACATCAACGTCAAATAATAAGCCCGCAGAAAAACGGTCCATCGGTTGAGTTAAATAACGGTCAGCTGTGAAATCAGTTGTTTGACGCTCACTTGTTACAGCACCAGAATCCGCAATACCGATGCTGTTGCCAGAGGCAACGTCAGTATAATAACCACCGCTGTTGATCATTGCCGTTGAGTTTTCAAGCGCATAGTCACGCTCGCCAGCTAACAGCTCTTTTCGTTCGGTGTAACCAATATAGCCTGTTACATGGCCGCGACCGTCGGCGATGTCACCACCAAAAATTGCTTCAAAGTTAAGCTTTTCGTTACCGCCGTCAGCACTTTCGTAACTGGTTGAGAATTCAGCGCCAGTAAAATCATCGTCTAAAACAAAGTTAACAACACCAGCTACCGCATCGGCACCGTAAACCGCTGCTGCACCACCTGTTAATACATCAACGCGTTTTATTAACCCGGCTGGAATAGTATTTACGTCAACCGAGTTACGAAAACTAAATGGTACCGCGCGAGTGCCGTCAATAAGAACCAATGTGCGGTTTTGACCAAGGCCGCGTAAATCAATCGTTGATGAGCCAAATGAGTCACCGACTGTGGCGCCGGTGCTGTTGGCACCCGCCGCAGCTTGTGGCAGTTTCGCGGTAATATCTTCAACGTTCACTGCACGGTCTAGGTGAATTTGTGCTTCATCAACGCTCACTACAGGACTACTTGAGACCAGCTCAGTACGTTGAATACGTGAACCTGTTACGGTGATCACTTCAGGTTTTTTTGCTTCAGTGCTTTGCTCTGCGTGTGCATAACTAATTACTGAACTTACAGCGAGAGCTAAAGGTGATAGCAGCAATAGCGAGCGATGCCCTGTTGATGTATTTGCTTTCATGATGATTCCCTTGCGTTTTATCATTTAAATCAACGCAGGTTGGTGTCTGACCTAGACCATTTAGTTAATTTAATGAGTCATACTTTTTGTTATGATGCTTGTGTGCTCTCCTTTTGGGGAGCTCACCGGTACAGTTTTAAAGCAATTTAAAAGTCTTTGCAATAATTATTCTTTAAATCTATTATTTTAAAATATAAACTATTCCAAGTCGTTAACCCGCTTATTTACATCTAATAAGCTGATTTTAAGTGATTTATTTATGCATCAACATATTGAAAAACTGTATTTAAGCGCAAAAAAAGAAAGAAAATTAATAATTGGTCTAATGAGTGGCACCTCATTAGATGGTCTTGATATTGCGCTATGCGAAGTATCAGGGCAAGGCATGGATACTCATGTCGAAGTCGTAAAGTTTACGACGGTCGACTACGACGATGATTATAAAACGCGTGTAAAGCGAGTGTTCGCCAAACGCGAATGTGACCTTGAAGAAGTCACTTTACTCAATCCTTGGATTGGCCAATTACATGGGGAAATGGTTGCCAAAACGTTAGCCAGCTGGGGAGTAGCAAAAGAACTTATTGATGTGATAGCTAGCCACGGACAAACTATTTATCACTGCCCTAAAAACCAACACAAACGCCCTGAATATGGTAATGCAACACTACAAATTGGTGATAGCGATCATTTAGCGGTGACTGCAGGTATTACAACCATAGCTGATTTTAGACAAAAGCACATTGCAGCGGGTGGTGAAGGTGCACCGCTTGCTGTATATGGTGACTACTTGTATTTCACAAGCTCCAGCGAAAACCGCATATTGCTTAATATGGGCGGCATTGCAAACTTAACCTATTTACCTAAATCGGCAGATGCACGAGCGGTTTTTAGCTCTGATATAGGCCCCGGCAATACCATTATGGATGCTTATGTGCAGCGTTATTTTGCACCACTTCATTATGATAAAGATGCCGCTATTGCAACAAAAGGCACGGTAAGTGAAGGTTTACTCACAGCGCTGTGTGATGATGCGTTTTTTGCTTTAGGGTTTCCAAAAACCACCGGGCCAGAAGTGTTTAATCTAGCCTATTTAGCTGCAGCACAAGCACGCTCGAATACGCAGAACTTATCGCACTTTGATGTGATGGCAACCTTAGTGCAGTTTTCAGGAGCAATGATTGCTAAAGCAATTAACCAATGCAGCGAAGGTTTGACCGATGTGGCTGTATACGCCAGTGGTGGTGGGGTCCATAACCCATTATTAATGGACATTATTTTGGCTAATTGCCCAGCGCTTTCAGAGATAAAAAATACCGATTCGTTGGGGATTAATCCAGATGCAAAAGAAGCTGTGTTATTTGCTATTTTAGCGAACGAATGTCTGTCGGGTGGGCAACAACGCTTTGGTAATACCGAGCAAGGGATCCCCGATATTACCATGGGTAAAATTAGCTTTGCTGACTAGGCCCTAGAAAAAGGCTAAAAAGCTTGCGCCAATATTACTAATGTAATGGCGTAAGCCCTGGTTTTTAGCTTGCTCAGAAGTTAATAGCTCTGGTGATGTGCTAGCTGCAATACTGACATCAAACTGGGCGCTGTCTTTAAGTGTTGCATGCAAGCCGTGTAGCATTAATTGCAATACAAATTCACCACTATGAGTAACGTTTTCTAAGGTAAGCATTATAACGTGCTGTTCTAGATCGTGTTGCGTTAAAGTGTGTGCAGTAAAATACGCCGATTCGCGCGCATCAGGGCGGGTTGCACTGATAGAGATCACATCGCCTTCATGGGCATCATCTGGTAGCACACAACAAAACACAACACGCTTTTGCTCATTAGCCGCAAAATGCAATTGTTCGTATTCCATAGTATGCGCAAGTGCAGCACATAAAGGGTCTTCACTAGAGGGGAGTGCAAACGAAAGTTGCACCAAGGCACTGTCCATTACTTCTTCATTACGTTAGGTGATTAAATTAGCGTCAATTATTGATCAGTTAAATGACAGAATTATGACTATTGTCATATTGCGGATTATTTATTTCAGAAACAGAGGAAAGTTGAATATTTGATTCGTTTGGTCGGATATTAGTCTGTCTTTTTTGATTGTTGTTGAACTCCTTCGTAAAACTAAGAATAAACAGCATTTCGCCCTCCTCTTTTTGCCTCATAAAGGTGTAAGTCGACTCTTTTGGTAGCCTGTTCTGACGTTTCGTTTGGTGCAATTTCAATAACACCTAAGCTTATCGTTGCGCTTATAAACAAAGATGTATGTTCCTTTTCGGCAACAGAAAGCCTAATACGTTCAGCAATGTCTTTTGCGTGCTCTAAAGACTGATTCTCAAGCACAATTAAAAACTCTTCTCCGCCGACACGTCCTACTCGATCGGAACAACGGACTGTTTGCACAATCGTATTGGTTATGGATATGATTAATTCATCACCAATATCATGACCGTATTGATCATTGACCGCTTTAAAATGATCGATATCGATAGAAATTAATGAGCTGATTTGCTGATTTAGTTTGTTTTGCAGCATGACACTTTGTTTTAAATTTAAAATAGCTCTTCGATTCGCTATCCCTGTTAATTCATCTTTTAAAGCGAGAACTTCAAAGTACTTTTTCTGGCGAACTTGTTTAAATGTATAAACGGCGAATAAGAGTAAACACACGCAAGTTATTATCACAGTTAAGCCTTGCCAAAAAGACTTATCTTCGGCCACTGCTAAAAGTTTTTGTTGTAGCTTTGACTCATGCTCTAAACGAGAAATCTCAAGGTTCTGTTGTTCATAATTAAAGTTTAACCTGGCAGAAATAAGTGTGTTATTTGCGATAGCTTGTTGTTTATCCCTAATTAAAGCGATTAATTGTTGTTGAGATGCTATTTGTAAGTAAGTATCTCCTCTTGCAGCTGCGAGCCGAGAGGTTAAATTTAAATAGCGTTCCCTTAAGTTAGTGGGCCATGATTGATTATGCCCGGCTATCTTCTCATAAGATGTAAGGGCGGCTTGCAATTGAGAGTTAGCTAAGTACCATTCTGACTTAGTGAGGTTGTAAAGAGTCAAAATCCAGCTGTCTGTAACAGAAAGCGTGTTTAACTCAGTTAGATATGAATCAGCCTGAGATAAACTATTAAGTTTTATATTGAGTTCCGTAAGTTTTATCAATATGTAAGCATAGCCGTTGTCGCTTTCGAAACGACGAACATCTTTTTTAATCGACTTGTATAGCTCAATTGCCTTTATTAAGTCGCCTTTTTCTTCGTAGGTATACGCGAGTTGATCCGTTACTTTGTAGTGCTCTTGCTCATTGAATTTCGTTAACGCTAATTTGGCTCGCTGCAGTTGTTCAATTGCAAGTTCATAGTTGTACAACGCTATGTGAATATCGGCAATTTCTTTTAATGCAAGTGCTTTTTCGTAGTCATTACCTGCTTTTTCAAGTAGCTGATAAGCAGTTTTAGCAGAGTCGAATGCCTCTTGATAGTTGCCTTTAGTTAACTGAATACGGTTAAGTACTATGTGGGCAGTAGCGATGGTCGACAATTGCTTAGGGGAGATTGTGTTTTCTACTGACGTGGTGTTAATTATTGGTTTTAAGTGTTCTAGAGCTGTTTGATAATTACCTTGTGTATACTCTTGGTTTGCTTCACAGACAGCAAGTTCCTGTATTAAGCTTAAATTGTTTGCTTGTTGAATGACTGGTTTGGCTGTTTCTAGAAACTGTTTGTATTCACTAATCCCGTTTGGAGTTGATACATTAGAAAACCAACATTTAAACGCCATTACTTGCGCATTATCTAGCGCATTTTCATAAGGCATTTGTTTTTCTAATTTGCTTAAGATAGCTATAGCCTCGGCTTTTGTTGTAAAGCCTTGAAAAACTTTGTTTATTTCGTTTTATACTTCAGTAGCAGCAAGCTGAGAAGAGAATAATAGAAAGCAAAAAATCCTAAACATTTTAAATGTTACTCCGTCAGGAATTATTATCCATAATATTAATTTTGCAGATGTTCTGGCTAGCATTCATAGTGAATGTAGCAGGTTTGTTTTGGTCAAATAGCATAAGGCTGAACTTCATTGAACAGCCTTGTGGAAAGTTGTTAAAGCTAAGAGTTTGGTTCAAGCACTTTACTGTCATCCACTAATTTAGTTGTTTGTAAGTTCGCAGCCGCTTGCCTTTCGCTATATCGGTCTACAAGCCAGTCCAGTTTGTCTCTGGTTAGTAAAGTAAATTTAATTAACTCTTCCATCACATCGACAATGCGCATTCTAAACGACGACTCTTTCATATTGCCAGCCTCGTCAAACTCTTGCCAAGCTTTTGCGACTGATGACTGATTTGGTATCGTTAACATACGCATCCAGCGACCAAGAATGCGCATGTTATTTACAGCATTAAAGCTTTGCGAACCGCCAGATACCTGCATTACGGCTAGCGTCTTACCTTGTGTTGGTCTAACAGCACCATCAGTAAGTGGGATCCAATCTATTTGATTCTTGAGCACAGCTGACATATTGCCGTGAATTTCAGGTGAGCACCAAACCTGTGCTTCGGACCATTTCACAAGCTCTCGCAGCTCTTGTACTTTTTGATTGTTTACTGACTCTCCATTATCAAATAATGGTAATCCATCTGGGTTAAATATTTTAACTTGAGCACCTAAGTGTTCAAGTATTCTTGCGGCTTCTTCACTAGCAAAACGGCTAAACGACGTTTCTCGTAAAGACCCGTATAAAATTAAAACTCGAGGTTTGCTTGTGCTTGCATTATCGAAAGTCGGGGTTACGTCAAACTTTGCATCATTTAAGTATTTCATTACATCTCCTGAATGATTGAGGCTTACCTAGTAAGACGTAATGTTTTTCAAAAAGACGAAGTGTTAGCAGAACTTTTTTTGTTTGGGGTGGTAATCAACTAAGTTGCCGTACTTATCGATTTCAAAGTCACAACAACAATCGAATAATGCCTTCAATTTTGAGCGACTTTTTTGCAGCCTTGATTTGTAGGTTGAGTAGCTGATGTTTAACTTCAAAGCTTCCTCTTTTTGAGAGTATCCTTCGAGATCTATTTTTCTAATTAGATCCGCTTCTTCTTCAGGCATAGCTTGTAAAAAAGGTTCAATGCACTTTATGAGTTCAGCTTTTACGGTTTTGTTTTCTTGTTGCGAAATAATATCATCAAGCTCTATTTCTACATGCTTATTTTGACGCCTATAAAAGTCAACAATAACATGGTGTGCTATTTGAAATAACCAAGCCTTTAAACTTCGCTGATCTTGTAAGTGATGAATATTAAGATGTGTTTTTAACAGAATATCTTGTAAAAGTTCTTCAACATCAGCAGGGTTCGATATTTTTGTGGTTAAAAAAGCACGTAAACTATTTTTGTATTCAAGCCAGATTTGTTCGATGGACATAATAGTATCGTTGTTGGGATTTAATCGTTAGTTTATCAAAAATAGTACAGAGCCTGCATGTGGCAGGCTCATTTTAATTACTATACCAAATAAGATTAGAGTCCGAGTCCTATATCCGTATTTGGGTATTTTTTCATTGTGGCTATGTGTGCTTTCATAAACTTAGTCGCTTGAGGCATGCCCCATTCAAAATATTGGTGCCCTGTGCTTGCCATTTCTTTAGGGTCCATATTTAAATTGAAAACCCAAGGCGCCGTTCCGATATCTAATAAGAATGATGCATCAATGTTGCGTCTTGGCACTGCAGTATTGAACACTTTAAAATGAATTTTGTAGTCTAACCAGCGAAGTGCTGTGAAATCTTCACGGCTCCACATATACACAACTTGACGTCGTGATTTGCCATTATCAGCTAGTAAGAAAGCTGTTTGATCTATGCCATCGAAATACATATTACTCGGAAGCTCATCAATAACACCACCTAATCGTAAAGAAGTCATGTAGATATCGGTGAGGTCCATTAAGCCATTATTGACTTGCCCAGCAGATATCATGCCTTTCCAGTAAGCAATGCCGGGAATTCTAACTCCTCCTTCCCATGTTGTTCCTTTACCACCACGCCACGGCGAATAGCCACTATCTGGCCAAGTATCTTCATTAGGGCCATTATCTGAAGTGAAAATAATCAGTGTATTTTCTAGCTGCCCTTTTTCTTTTAATAGAGCAACAAGTTCACCTGTAATATCATCAACTTCGACCATAGCATCGCGAACGGGCATTGCAGCTGGGCTTGCGCCTTTGTATTTTGGAGCTGGGTAGTTGTCGTTATGGATCTTTGAAAAAGAATGAATTAAATAAAATGGTTTCCCTTCATCAACAGCTTGGTTTATAAATTTTACAGACTCATCTCGCAATACCTGATCAATCATTGAGATATCTTCAATACTATTAATTGGATACGCAACTTCACGCTTACCACCTTTGCGGCCTTTTATCAGGCCTTCAGGACGCAGCTGAGAAGCTTTAGTGTAAAGCTCTTTGTTTGTCATCATGTCGGCATATTGGCGCTCTACCAAAAATTGGGTGTAATCTGATTGAACTGATGGGAGGCCATAGAAATAATCAAAACCTACCTCATGAGGAAGCATTCCCTCAGCTTCACCAACATGCCATTTACCGATTAGCGCCGTTTTATAGCCCACTTTAGATAATAGCTTACCTTGAGATACTTCTTTCTCCCACGGATTTTGTGTCACTTTATCGCCAGTTAGAATAGGGCGAACTAAGCCACTTCTTACGGGTAATCTACCAGTTGTCAGTGCAGCTCGAGAAGATGTGCAAGTTGGTTGTGAATACATTGATGTGAGGCGAAGCCCTTCGTTTGCCAGTTTATCTATATTAGGAGTGGGAGCACCTATCGCTGCACCGCCACCATACACTCCAGGGTCACCCCAGCCTAAATCATCTACTAGTAAAACAAGAACATTTGGTTTTCTGCCTTGCTTAGCTTCGAGATTCTTTAGCTTTGAGGCCGCAACTTTCTCTTGTTCAGGGCGAGGAATGGCTGGCTCCATATTTGGCTTTTCAACGATTGCATCATTGAATACATTTTTTTCTGCAACCACAGAAAATGATGCGATTAACAGACTGAGAACTAAAAACCTTTTCATACTTTACTCCTTGTTAAGGGGGATGAATTCATTCATATATATTAACTGTTTGATATAAAAATAATTATTCTGAATTTTTAGTCTTTATTAAGAATATCAGCTGTTGGAAATATGGCCAGTTTTATTGTGCTAGTTTTGGGAGGAGATGAACTTAATGGCTAGCTTATTAATTCTAGAATGAAATTTTAGTTCGTGTTTTTTTATAATCACTAAAGGTATAGCGTTGCTATAAGTTTTATCTCAAAAATATGATTTTTGTGCCTTAAATGGTATTGTCCTCAGTGTAAATTTAATTAAAAGGAATTACTTTTTTATGCTAAATAAGATGCTTCTTAGTGGTGCTTTTCTATTTTCTGTTACTGCAATGGCTGACATGCCAGCCTACTTTAATAATGAGATAGATCAAGAGTATCGCGCGGTTTTAAAGCACATGGATGAAATGATGCCGCAAACCGATTTAGAGCTTGCTTACTTACCCTCTTTTTACCCGTTTAGCATCTTTGATATTCATGCCACAAAATTGAAAAATGACAAAGATAAGCAAGCGTTTACTAACTTTAATTTAGGCGTGCTTGGTAGTCAGTTTTTAAATGTAGAACCGCAGGTTGGAACAAAACTTCCTAATTTAGTTATTTGTAAAAAAGATAAGTGTACGGAACAAAGGCTAAAGCAAATTAGCTCATTTTTAGCTGTATCGGAGGAGCAAATCTTAGCTTTTAAAAATAACATTAGCTTGAACCTTGTACAATTAACTGCGCCGAATGTTTATCGTATTAACAATACTTTTTACTCCCCAACTCAATTATTAAGCTATACACCATCAAAGTATGCGGGTTTTGTACCATCTGCCGATTATAAAATTCTATCACCTGATACAGCCTCTAGTTTGATGGAGCTATCAGCTTATTCTCAAAAGCTCAGAGATTTAATGATTAAACATAAAGTTGCAGCTGTCACAAAAGATAAGAATGACAGCGTAAATGTAATTTTTGGCGGCCTTAGCGATAATCATTGGGGGGTGGTACTTTTAGACAAAAGTAATATACCTAGGAAAGGTGATAGAAATGCAATTGGCCTTGAGTATGACGTAATAAAACCACTCTCTGAGACAAGCTTTTATTATCAAACAAATTAAGTCTATTTTTATCAAAAAGTGTATAAATCAATAGAGTGAATTATGAGCTCATTTAAAAAATATAGATTAAAGAACTCTCGGTTTGGGTTGAAAAGTTTTGGTTTAATAGCACTATTTGTATCTTTAACAGGGTATGCCACCGAGCTGCAAATACAGCAGCAAGTTGATGCGTTTATTCAAAGCCAATATAAAGATCATTTTCCAGAGTTAGTCTCTGATGATGAAGTTGGCCGGTTAAAGCGTTTTTATGAGCATATTGATGGCAGAGTCTCTATATTTTGGACTTATCAATCAGGCAATGTTTGGTTAGAGAAGCTGACTCTTATTAAGGTTCAAAATGACGGTTATAACGAGTTGTCGTCTATTTCTTTTAACGGAGTTGTAGAAAGTACAAATAAGGTAGGCGAAGAGCTTGTCATACAATTACGTACATATGATGAAAATGATCCTCGTTGCTGCCCCAGCAAGAAAACCACGTTACGCTACCGTATTTATAATGGTGAGCTAATTGAGTTATAGCCTGATAATTTGTCACCAGGCTATAAATCAAGAATTAGCAAATATGATATTCACCACGTGGTTTGTTGCTGAACATAAAGGCCTGTAACTCAGATTTGAGTACTTCGATAATATCAGTTGTAAAGGGCGTTCTGATTTCGCCAGAGTCTAAATATCTAAGTAGATCAGTTTCATGCTTGAGTGCCGATTGAATAGAGTAGCTAATAGGATAAGTCACTTTAAACTGTTTGCGCGATATCACGTTATCGTGGTTTTCAATATCAACATAAAAAGTTAACTGTTCGTCTTCTTCGCAAATATCACTGCAGGTGCCTTGTTCGCGAATACAATCTAAGACAATATTTCTGATGAAAATATCAAATTCGTTCATATTAATCCTTTAATCTTTGCCCTTCCATTGGGTACAAATAAAACTAGCAAAAAGTAATTAATTTAGCCAATCCAATTTTGCATCTTTTGAATTAACTCTTTCTGAATGGGTTGATTTAATAGTATTAGGGGGTGGGCAGTAGTTAGTTGATAGAGGATAGGATGCGCGATACACGTTTCACGCCTACGTTGTAGCATCGGCTTTATGCTGTGGCATTGATAAATTTTTACGAGAAACGAGAAACGAGAAACGAGAAACGAGAAACGAGGGGTGATGGGTGATGGGTGAGGTAAAACGCGATGTGAAATCGCTGCTACACAAGCAGGTTCAGACTAAATTTAAAATCTGACGGGCTAAAGCCCGACCTACCATGTAGGTCGCTATTTATGGCGACAAGGCTCGAGGGAGATGCGCACCTCGCCTCTCGAATCTCGCACCTCGCCTCTCGAATCTCGCACCTCGTAACTTTACTCTTTCCCTTAGTTACTCGCTAACTACCTCTAGAACCTAGCTTCTCGCCCCTAAAACCTCGCCTCTTACAATCTCTGCACCTTTACTTAGCGCACTGAGTTTGGCGCTTGCTATGTGGCGAGGGAGGGGAGCCATACCGCAGTTTGTGCATGGGTAAAGCTTGTTGGCATCAACGTATTTCAGAGCTTCGCGTAATGTGTGTGCGACCTCTTCAGGGGTTTCAATTTCATTGCTCGCTACATCAATGGCGCCAACCATCACTTTTTTTCCGCGTATGAGTGCTAATAGCTCAATGGGCACGCGAGAGTTGTGGCACTCAAGTGAAATAATATCGATATTCGATTTTTGAAGTTTTGGGAATACTTCTTCATATTGACGCCATTCATTGCCCAGTGTTTGTTTCCAATCAGTGTTGGCTTTGATGCCATAGCCGTAGCATATGTGCACAGCAGTTTCGCACTCTAAGCCTTCGATTGCTCTTTCGAGGCACTTAATGCCCCAGTCATTAACATCATCGAAAAACACATTAAACGCAGGCTCATCAAATTGAATAATATCAACACCTGCAGCTTCGAGCTCTTTCGCTTCTTGATTGAGGATTTTGGCAAATTCCCACGCTAGTTGTTCACGGCTTTGATAGTGGGCGTCATACAAGGTGTCAATCATGGTCATTGGCCCTGGCAACGCCCACTTTATAGGTTGCTTGGTTTGCGAACGTAAAAACTTGGCGTCTTCAACAAACACGGGTTTGCTGCGTGACACCGGGCCAATCACACTTGGTACACTGGCTTCGTAGCGATTTCGAATGGTCACTGTTTTACGGTTCTCAAAATCAACGCCATTTAAGTGTTCGATAAAGGTCGTTACAAAGTGCTGGCGGGTTTGCTCGCCGTCGCTCACGATATCAACACCAGCTTGTTGCTGCTCTTGTAAGGCAACACGCAGCGCGTCTTGTTTGCCGTCAATAAGTTCTGCACCTTGCAATTTCCAAGGTGACCATAAGGTTTCAGGCTCAGCAAGCCAAGCTGGTTTTGGTAAACTGCCTGCTGTTGATGTAGGTAATAACTTTTTCATTTTTAATCTCATTAAATTGCGTAGTTGGCAGACCATTTTTCAAGTACTGACTGATAAGGCTTAATAAAGTGCTGCTCAGTAAATTTACCTTGTGCAATCGCAAGTTGACTGCGCTCTTCACGGTCGTAAACAATTTGCGTGATAGAGTGATCGGCGTTTCTTAAATTGGGTTGATAGCAACTACCCGCCACGGCATTGGCGTTATAAATTTCTGGACGGTAGATTTTTTGGAATGTTTCCATAGTGCTAATCGTGCTGATCAACTCTAAGTTGGTGTAATCGTTCAGCAAGTCACCAAAGAAATAAAACGCCAGCGGAGCAACTGTGTTTGGTGGCATAAAATAGCGCACCTGCAAGCCCATTTTTTTAAAGTATTGCTCGGTTAATGAGGACTCATTTGGTTGGTACTCAACACCTAAAATTGGGTGTTGGTTTTCTGTGCGGTGGTACGTTTTGTTATCAGACACGCTTAAACAAATAACCGGTGGCTTTTTAAAGTGCTGTTTGTAAGTTTCTGAGTCAATAAAGTATTTAAATAGTTTACCGTGTAAGTCACCAAAGTTTTCGGGGATGCTAAATTCGCTTTTCGCTTTGTTATGATCAAGCAGCAGGACGCTAAAATCATAATCGCGCACGTAAGATGAAAAGTTATTACCAACAATACCTTCGATACGTTCATTAGTTTGGTGATCAATGATATTCGTTTTTAGTACTTCAATTGACGGGAATGCCTCTGCGCTTTGTGCAATTTCTAAATCAACAGAAATGATCTCAAGCTCTACTGAGTAGCGGTTGCCTTGCGGGTTATCCCAGTTTGCTAGCGCATTAAAGCGACTATCAATCATTTTTAAGGCGTTACGTAAATTCTGCTGGCGACTTTCACCGCGAGCTAGGTTCGCAAAGTTTGTGGTAAGTCGTGTGCTATTTGACGGATGATAATTTTCGTCGAGGCAAATACTTTTAATTGTAAATCTGAAATCGTTGTTCATGGCAATGTATCCAAAAGTCCTGAGATAAATGATTGCTGCTCACCTTCCTTAAATCGCTAGGTCATTAACCTTAGGTTGCTCTGCAGCGCTAATAAATTTATACGTTCTTACTATCATGAAGAAAAACGTTTTTATTTCAGGTAAAACATGAGGCAGATTCATGCTGCTTTGTTGTCTTAGTTCTAAAAACAGCAACTGGGAATGAAAAAATGCTTTAAAGTTATTTTGGACGTCTAGATTTCTAAAGCTGTATGTTGAAGTTGCAGTAATTTCATATAAAACGTGAGTAATATTCACTAGTTAACAGGACTTTTGAGAGCAACCCCGTACTTTATTGTTGTTATACTCGGTTTCACAAATCAACAACACAGACAAATACAATGAATGAATTAATCGTGCTTATTATCGCTTGCGCCATACTTGGTAGCGGGGTTGGCTTTTTAGCTGGGCTGTTAGGAATTGGTGGAGGCCTAGTGATCGTGCCTATATTAAGCATGATCTTGCTGTATTTTCAGGTGTTACCCGCAGAGCAAGTGGTGCTGGTGGCGATTGCTACATCGCTCGCCTCAATTCTTTTTACTTCAACGTCATCAGCTATCGCTCACCACAAAAATGGTAATGTGCCTTGGCAATTGGCTCCGTGGGTAATGACAGGGGTTGCACTAGGCGCACTTATCAGTGGCTTTTTGGCTTCGCTATTACCCGCAAATGTGGTGCGAATTGTATTCGCTGTGAGTGTGGTGCTTGTTGCATTAAAAATGATTTTCAGCAGTAAAAACGACAGCCAAACATCACGAACGCTACCTAATAAAGGCCTTTTGACACTTTATACATCCATCACAGGGGGTCTATCTGCCATGATAGGTATTGGCGGTGGTGCGGTACTTGTGCCGCTACTGACGTTTTTCTCGGTTGATATGAAAAAAGCCATTGGCTGTGCTTCGGCGTGCGGTATTGTCATTGCGCTATTTGGCTCTGTGGGTTACATCAGCTCAGGCAGTCAGTACTTTACATTAAAAGAGGGCTTTGCTGGATTTGTTTATTTGCCTGCCTTGTTTGGTATTGTTTGTACTTCGTGGTTTACCGCACCATTAGGTGCAAAAGCAACGCATCATTTACCCGTCTCTACTATTAAAAAAATATTTGCTGGACTGTTGGTTATTATGGCTGTGAATATGCTTACAAAATAGTGTTAACTTATTAATTCGACAACACGAAAGTCGTTTGTTAATGTCAGTTAAGTAGTAATTAGGCTGCTTAACTGCGCGCTTATTTTGGCTTTAGGCGCTAATAAAGGATTCATTTTTTAAGGAACCTGTTATGGATCGTCGGTGCTCTCTAGCAAGTAAAAAAACGCTAAGCACTTTATTTGTTGCTCTATCACTAATGGCTTTGCCAGTGACTGCTGAGGCTACAAAGCCACTCGAAACTCACCACGCTTTAATGGGCCAAATTCTCAATGCACACCAACAAGCTCCCCTTACAGGTTTTGCACTTCATGTGATTGTTGATGATGGACATACTTTTTCAACGGTAAAGCAAAGTAAAGAAAATGCGCCGCAAGTTATTAATCCCAACAGTTTATTTAGAATTGCCAGCGTGACTAAAACCTTCACTGCAGCAACTGTGCTACGTTTGCATGAAGAAGGTAAATTAAATCTTGATACAACACTTGATAAGTTAATTTCTGACGACTTTTTTGCGCTTCTTGAAAGCGATGGCTATGCCCTTGATAAAATGACGCTTAAGCAAGTGCTGAGTCATACGGCAGGGCTATACGATCACGCTCAAAGCGATCAGTATTTAGCTGGCATAATGGCAAATCCGCAGCAAGATATTACGATGCGCGAGCAAATTAAAGGGTGTGTAGAGTGGGGCGACCCAGTTGGCAAACCTGGCGAGCTTTTTTCATATTCAGATACCGGATATGTGTTACTCGGCCATATTATTGAAAGAGTGACAGATTTACCCTTGCCTGAAGCGGTTCGTAAATACTTAAGTTTCGACAAAAATCATATTGAAAATGTGATCTGGGAACGTGGTGATTCAGTTGCTGTGGATGAGTCACGACGCGTGCATCAATACTTGTACGGCACCGACACCTTTAATTGGAGTCCAACTGTCGATTTATACGGTGGCGGTGGGCTTGTTGCCAGTCCAATCGGTATGGCTAAATTTTATCAGGCTTTATTTTCAGGTAAGGTCTTCAAACACCCAGAAACGCTCAAACTGATGCTCTCTAATAAAGGCTTACCTGCAGGTAGCCCTTATCGTTTAGGTGTATTTGCAAAAGAATATAACGGCACTTTGGTTTATCAACATGGTGGCTTTTGGGGCACTTTGGTGATGTATGAGCCAACAACGCAGGTGGTGGTCGCAGGAGCTGTTACTCAGCAAAAAGACTATGCCCAGCTTGAAAAAGTGATGAGTGACTACTTAACATTACAAGCAAAATAAGCGCAATGAGTGTTACAATGACCCGTAACTTATTTCAGATTTAAATTAAATGTCTAAGCTTTGTTCAACTTGGTTGGTGATAATGTGTGTTTTGCTCTCTTTTGTAGGGCAGGTTATTGCGTCGCCGTCTGAGTTACCTTGTGAAAGTGAAGATATTTATCAGCTCGCTGCACTTGATAGCGCAACCATCCAAATCAGCCCGAGTGAAACTAATGATTGCTGCAATATCGATTGCTGTGAATTAGGGTGTTCTTGCATAGCAAGTTTATGCTCACCAATCTTGTATTTAGACCTTGAAGTTAAAAAAATTAAGTTGCCCTATTTTGCTGGTTTTCGATTCAGTGATCAGCAACAACCCCCCAACTTAATTGCACGGCAATTATATCGCCCACCCATTTTTACCTCTTAACCAAAACCTATAAGTTGGCATTTGCTCGCCTATAGGTGCTGGTTAATGAAAATTTATTTGTCATTACAATAAGCATTCTAAGAGGTAAAAATGCGTCAAAGACTATTTAAATTAGCCGCGGTTACACTGCTATTGCCATCGGCTGGTTATACAAGTGCACATGAAGATGAACATCATCATGAAGAAAAAAGTATCGAGCGAATTCAGGTCAGAGCGTCACGTTTAGGGCGTATTGTGACAGAATCAGCTACTCGCACTGAGATTATTAACGGTGAAGAAGTTCAAGAAAAGGCATTAATGCGGCCTGGAAATATTTCGATGTTAGTTGCTGAAACAGGGGGGGTTAGGGTGCAAACAACATCACCGTCACTAGGCAGCGCGAATATTCGTTTGCAAGGTTTGTATGGTCGATATACCCAGTTACTAAGCGATGGCTTGCCACTTTATGGTGGGCAAACGGCTTCGATTGGCCTTTTACAAATTCCACCTACTGATCTTGCAAATGTTGAGATAATTAAAGGTTCTGCCTCATCTTTATATGGTGGTTCAGCACTTGGTGGTGTAATTAACTTAATTTCGCGAACACCTGCCGACGAGTTTGGCGGCGAGGTATTGCTTAATGCGACATCTAAAGATGGCCAAGATGTAACAACCTATTTATCGGCCCCGATCAATGAGTCGTTCGCAAGCTCTTTGACGGCGGGCATTCATCATCAAGCAAAACAGGATCTGGGTGATGATGGTTGGATAGATATAGCACAGTATGAACGGGTCACTGCAAGGCCTAGGCTTTACTATCAAGGCGAAAATGGAGAAAACCTCTACTTAACTCTTGGAGGGATGAAAGAAAAGCGTAAAGGTGGCACTGAAGCTGGGGCTTTAATGCCTGATGGTCTGCCATTTGTGCAGCAGCAAGATACACTCAGAACAGACTTAGGTTTTGTTTATGATCAAGCATTAGCTGAAGAACTTGATTTAAATGTTCGTGGCTCAGCAATGGAACAAGATCATGATCACCAGTACGGTCAGGTATTTGAACAAGATAAGCATAATAGTTATTTACTTGAATCGAGTGTATCTGGTTATTTGCACAATACTGCTTGGTTGGTAGGTGTTGCTTATCAAACAGAGCAATTTTCCTCACAGACATTTTCGGCGTTTGATTATCGTTATGAGGTGCCAGGACTGTTTTCACAAATTGATTACCAAGCAACGGATGACTTATCAATGTCAGTGAGTGCTCGTGCAGATGATCACAGTGAGTATGGCAATCAATTTAGTCCCCGACTTTCTGTACTCTATAATCCAGAAAACTGGCTATTTAGAGGTGCATACGGTAAAGGGTATTTTGCACCAACCCCTTTTATTGAAGAAATTGATGAGGTCGGTTTATCACAGCTTGAGCCCATTAATGACTTACAAGCAGAGCAAGCAGATACAGCTTCATTCGATATTAGCTACATTGCTGGTGATTTAGAAACCAGCATAACGTTATTTTCATCAAATATTGAGCATGTTACAGAGCTTGAATCCTCTCCAGTTGGCAGTGAAAAAGCCGTTCGACTTGTAAACAGCCAAGGGCAAACACAAATCAGAGGCGCAGAGTTTTTAATGCGTTATCGCTGGCATGGTATTAAGTTTACCGGTAGCTATTTATATACCGATGCAACGAAGCAAAATCAGGCAGGGTATGGTCGCGAAAAACTCACTCTAACACCAGAGCACTCGGCTGGGCTTGTTGTAATGTGGGAGGAGCATGGCAGTCATCTAGTTGGTTTTGAAGCCTATTATACTGGTACTCAGCATCTTGAAGACAACCCTTACCTTGAACGAAGCAAACCATATTGGCATTTGGGGCTGTTAGGTCAAATAACCACGGGCAACGTAAGCTGGTTTGTAAACGCAGAGAACTTACTTAACGTTCGTCAAACAAAAGAACATCCGCTCACCTTGCCTGAGCAAGCTGCAAGTGGACGCTGGACAACTGATATATGGTCTCGAAATGACGGTTTTACCGTTAATGCAGGCATGCGAATTCAATTTGGTGGTTAATTAATAAATACCCAAGCCGCTCTACTTTGTTGGGCGGCTTACTTATTTTTAAACCAACACTCAAAAAACTCTATAAACGCTTTCACTTGCCGAGGTTGAAATTGCCTGCTTGGATATATCACCTGTAGGCCGACACTTTTTTTATCGCTGTGGCTAAAGCCTCGAACATACTCATCTAGTATCAAAATAAGGTCGCCTGATTTGAGGTCATTTTTGATATCAATGTATGATTTTAAGGCTATGCCATGGCCTTGATTTGCCCAGCGCCTTATCACCTCGCCGTCTGAGCATGAAAGGTGGGGAGCTACTTTGATAGAAAAGTGCGTATTATCTACCTCAAAATGCCAGTCATTTAGTGGTTGCCCGAGTCGCTCAAGCACAAGGCAACGATGATTTTTTAAATCTTCGGGATGCCTTGGCAAACCAAACGATTCTATATAGCTAGGTGAGGCGCATAGCACACGGCGGTTATTACATAGCGGGCGGCTAATCAAGTTACTATCAGGCAAATTGCCGAATCTAAATGCCAGATCAATACCTTCCTCAACAATATTGGTAACCCCATCTGTCAGTACTAAATGCGGTTTAACATTTGGGTGGTTATTGATGAATTCTGCTAATGCGGGAGCAACAAACTGGCGACCAAAGTCTGATGTTGCAGAGAGTTTTAGCTGGCCTCTTAGGTTTTGTTGCGACTCTTGAAGTATGTTTTCTGTGTTTTCGACTTCTGCTAATACTCTTAAACAGCCACTATAAAAACGTTCACCTGCATCTGTTAAGGCAATACTGCGCGTATTACGCGTTAATAATCGCGTATCGTAATTTTGCTCAATTTTATTAATTCGTGCTGTCATACTTGCAGGCGAAAGCCCCAATTTTCTTCCCGCAGCGGCTAACCCTCCCGCTTTTACAACGTGAACAAAAAGCGCCATATCATCAATTTTTGACATTATTCTTCAGTTTTAATGAATACTGATTTAACTCTAAGGCTAATTATAAATTTAGTCAAAATAGTTAAACTCATTTCATCACTTGAAGGAGATAGAAATGCAGCTTAATCACGCTCTGCTTTTAGCAACGAATATCCAGCACATGGCTCAGTTTTTAGAGTCGTCGTTAGGCCTTAAAAAGGGGCCAAGGCCAGCATTTGGTTTTGATGGTGTTTGGTTATATGACGACTTGGATACGCCATGCATTCATATAGCAGCTAAGTTTGGCATAAATGAATCGCAATCTGATTACTTAAGCCAAGCTTCGGTATCAACAGAAGCAGTTGGCTTATCAACGGTTGACCACCTTGCTTTCTTTGCAACTGATTATCAAGAAGTTAAAGCACGGCTAAAAGCAACTTCAATACCATTCGTTGAGCGGGAAGTGCCGGCAGCGAATGAGCATCAAGTGTTTATTCAAGGGCCTGATGGCTTAAAAATAGAAATTTTATTTACACGCAGCGAGCTTATTTAAAAGGTACACACATGAAAAATAGAGTATTTAATCCAGACCAAATTGGTCATCATAAAACCGCAAATAAAATAGTAATGGCTCCTATGACCCGTTCACGTACGGCTCAACCAGGTGATATTCCGACAAGTCTAATGGCAGAATATTATGCGCAACGAGCCAGTGCGGGTTTTATAGTATCAGAGGCGACGCAAATTTCTGCACAAGGAAAGGGCTACTCATTTACCCCCGGGATTTATACTGAAGAGCAAATCAACGGATGGCGCAAAGTAACGCAAGCCGTTCATCAGCACAATGGACTCATTTTTTCTCAGTTATGGCATGTTGGCAGAATGTCGCATAGTGTCTTTCATCCAGACGGCTTGCCGGTTGCGCCAAGTGCTATTGCCCCAAATGCGCAAGTGTGGGTGGTTGATGAAAATGGCGAAGGCCAAATGCTTGATTGTCCTACACCACGTGAATTATCGACCAATGAAATAAAGGGCATCGTTCAAGACTATAAACAAGCTGCTTTAAATGCGATTGAAGCAGGGTTTGATGGCGTTGAGGTACATGCAGGTAATGGCTATTTAATTGATCAATTTCTAAGACAAACATCAAATAAACGTAGTGACGAATACGGCGGTAATATTGAAAATAGAGCAAAGTTCGCGCTGCAAATCATTACTGCAATTAGTCAAGCTATCGGCCCAGAAAAAACGGCTATTCGATTAGCACCTTTTATTACACAAAGAGGCATGGATGATCCGCAAGCAATCGATGTCATTCTATATTTAGCTAAAAAGTTTGATGAACTTGGCATTGCTTATCTGCATTTAGCGGAAGCTGATTGGGATGATGCTCCCCTCGTAACCGATGAGTTTAGAGTTAAATTACGTGAAAGCTTTGGTGGCAAAATAGTGGTGGCAGGAAACTACACATTAGCAAAGGCCGATAAACTCATTGGTGAAGGCTTAGTTGACTATGTTGCATTTGGCAGAAAGTTTATTGCAAATCCAGATTTACCTTATCGCTTAGAGCACAATTTACCTCTAAATGAAATATCAGATCCTACTACTTTATTTGGTGGTGATGAGCAAGGTTACACAGACTATCCAGTATTTCAGGGGGAATAAATGATGAAATTTTTAAAGCCAATTTTAATTGCGTCGGTATTTGTTTTAAGTTGCTTAGGTGTTGCTCAGGCTAAGGAGGCAACATCTGCATTTTGGCCTGATGATGCTCAACTTGTGATCTCTATTTCGATGCAGTTTGAGGCCACAGCGCAAGACCAATCAGATCCGGGCCCGTTTCCACCGCAAGAGGTTGGATATCCTGACACTATTTCGCCTTCTTGGTACCAATACGGCATGAACGAGGGCATTCCTAGGCTGCTAGATTTATGGGATAAGCATGATATTAAAGTCACCTCTCATATGGTTGGCAGAGCTGTTGAGTTAAACCCTGAGTTAGCAAAAGAAGTGGTTCAACGCGGGCATGAAGCATCAGGGCACGGACAAACATGGACCCCTCAATACTCTATGAGTGAAGAACAAGAGCGACAGTCATACATAAAAAGTGCAAATATCATTGAAAAAGTAACAGGGCAGCGGCCTGTGGGCTTTAACGCTTTTTGGATGAGACATTCAAAAAATACCCTCAAAATCCTTAAAGAATTAGGTTTTATTTATCACATAGACGATTTATCTCGTGATGAGCCATCGCTAACACCTGTTGGAAGTGACGACATTGTTGTTGTTCCATACACGTTTAGAAACAACGATATAGTTCGGTACACTGGCAGCACAGCTATGACTGGTAAGGCATATTTACAAGAGCTTAAAGACGAGTTTGATGTGCTCTACAAAGAAGGCAAACAGCGCAGAAGGATGATGTCTATCAGTGCTCACGATAGATTAGCGGGCACTCCCGCCAGAGTGAAAGCGTTGGACGACTTTATAACCTATGCAAAGCAGCACAAAGGGGTTAAGTTTATGCGTAAAGATGACATAGCAAAATGGATGTTAAGCCAAGACAATGTGCCAAAAAATCAGCCCCGTACTTTTACAGAGGATTTGTTATGAAATACACAGTAACCTTTATTGCACTACTTTTATCTGGTTGCGCCTCACAGCAGCAAACGGGTGAGTTTGAGGATGTAGTAATCGCAGAACATCACTGTCCAGGGGAAATAGATCGAAGCTATAACACCACGATTTATAGCTCTGACGAACCTGAAAAAGTTGGCAAAACTGAAGTTATAACGCGTTGCAATCCAGTTAAAACAGAAACTGAATTTGAAAGAGATTTAAGGCAGAAACATTAGCTTTTACGTATCGGTTATGGTGTGTCCAGTAAGGCTGCTATTGTTAAGCAGCCTTTAGCTAGGCTTTTAGTTGGCTTAACAAAAAAACTAGTGTCTCACTTGTGTTCGCTTATGGGCGGGAGAAACGCCCGTCCAGCTACTGTATGCGCGAACAAACGAATTTGTTTCGCTAAAACCGAGTAAAAAGGCGATTTCGATAATTGGTAACTCAGTTTGCATTAAGTAGTGCTGTGCAAGATCTTCTCGTACTTGTTGTAAGACTTTTTGATAACTTTGTTTTTCAGCTGTTAGTTTTCGTTGTAGAGAGCGTTTGCTTAGTGCTAGCTCTGAGGCAACATGTTCAATGTTACTTTGCCCTTGAGGTAGGGATTTAAACAAAATACTTGATACCTTATCAGTAAGGCTTTGTTCGCTGATAACATCTTGCAGCTTACGTTTTAAATCTCCATCAAAGCATGACAACATCACCTGATTACTGGTTAAAAATGGCGCTTTTGCATCTTCTGCTAAAAATGTCACGCTAGGGGTACTCCCCACTTTCAACGGGCAACCAAAGTAGGCTTCGTATTCCATGAGCTTTTCAGGTAGCTCTGGCACAATAACCGTAACAGGGTTAATTTGTTTTCGAGTAGCAAGGCGAGTTAATTGTGTAAAAAATACCAGTTCAGCCAAGCTGTAGCACTTGGGCAGCGTATCAATAAAACCATAACAGCTTACTTGGGCTTTTGTATGAGTATTGGTAATTTCAAGTGCTAGCTCCATAGGGCCAATTAGTGGTTTGTACTGTTGTAACCTCGCTAAAGCAGCATTTAAGTTTGGGCTACAAATCGTGGCAAAAATTGGTACGTCAAATGATTCTATTGTCATGACTTCGGCAAGTTTTAAGGGTAACTCAATGCCGTTTGCTGCTGTCTCTACACCCTGCCATAATTGGAAGTATTGAGCGGGCGTTAAGTATACTTTATCTTGAGAAAATAAACCTGAAGGCAACTGGGCATAAGCCAGTGCCTCTTCTAGGTTGATTTCTAAATCATTGAGTAATACTTGCCAGTTGGGAGGGATCAAAAACTTGCTGGCTCGTTTCATATTAGTTTCCGCTTTTTTCCATAAACTGACGAGAAATTTTTAACACAGTTTTGCGAGGCAATAAAGGGATCACCCAATTGAGCATAAATTTAAGCGGCGCTTCATTAAAAGCAATTAACTGACCTTTTTGCATTGCCTTGTAACCACACAGTGCCACAGAATGCGCTGATTTAGCATTCTTCCAAGCATCTACCCCTTGTAGATCACCTGCTTCAACAAAGCCTGTTGCTACTGTTCCTGGGCATAACGCGGTGACCGTAATGTTTTTATCTTTTACTTCTTCTGCAATTGCTTGACTGAATGAAGTCACAAACGCTTTCGTTGCATAATATACCGCTTGCAGTGGGCCGGGCATAAAGGAAGCTGTAGACGAAATATTTAAAATTTTGCCACGATTTCGCTCAACCATGCCTTGTAAGTAATAGTGGCTTAGGTTTGTTAATGTCACAATATTAAGTTGCATCATCGTTTGTTCTGCACTGAGATCACGCTCATGAAACTTGCCATGTCCGCCAATGCCGGCATTATTCACCAAAATATCTATGTGCAAACCAAGTGCCTCAGTACGTGTAAAAACATACTCAGCTGAATCTGGCTTAGATAAATCGGCAGCAATAACCGTAACCTTTACGTTGTGTTTTGATTCAAGCTGTTGTTTAAGATCATTCAGTTTGTCTTCTGAACGAGCTACCAGCACTAAATTATCGCCATGCTGTGCGTGAATATGCGCAAGTTCTAAACCAATCCCGTTTGAGGCGCCAGTGATCAATGCTGTTGATGTCATGTTTGTACTCCATTAATTTGAGCTGTTGTTTTGTTATATGCATAGTAGGCCATCTATTGGTGCCACATGACATCAGATCGCGCCATCGTTATTGCAAAACGCGCCATTTATAAAATTCAGCTTGCAAATGGTATATAACAAAAATATTATATAACGAAATTATTATGGAGTAAGCCGTGAAAGTCCTCTTTTTATGTACAGAAAATTCAGCCCGTTCAATTATGGCTGAAGCATTGCTTAAACATCATGGTAAAGGTGAGTTTGAGGTATTTAGTGCGGGCACAGAACCTTATGCGGTAGACCCTCGTACGCTTGCTACGATTGAGCATTTTGGCCTAAAAACCGATGACTTACACTCAAAGCACTTAAATGATGTAACTAACCTGCATTTTGATTATGTCATTACATTGTGCGACAAGGCAGCTAAAGAATGTGCAAATCGTGTTGATGGCACACATTGTTTAGGCTGGGACTTTGTTGATCCAAAAACTCGCCCTGAACCTCATGCCTTTGAAAAAACCTTGCAAGAGATCAATGAGCGAATTAAGCAGTTTGTGCAATCCCATAACAAAGAAAAACCAGTATCGATTTCGCCAACTACATTTTATAAAGCGCTTGCAGATGATATTCGTTTAAAAAGCTTATTGCTTATCGCTGTTGAGCAAGAGGTTTGCGTATGCGAACTAATGACGGCACTTAACGAGCAGAGCCAACCAAAGGTTTCAAGGCATTTAGCGCAACTTAAAAAGCAGGGCATTTTGTCGGATAGAAAACACCAGCAGTGGGTGTTTTACTCTTTAAACCCGACTCTACCTATGTGGATGAAACAAACAATTACCTCGACCGTGGTAAACGAACCAAATTTCATAGAAAACGAGTTAGCAAGGCTAAATGCGATGGGCGATGATCGCCCAACCCGTGTTGCTCGTTGCTGCAATTAAGGACTAAAAATGGGTGTTTTTGAACGATATTTATCTGTATGGGTTGCTGCTGCTATTGCCATTGGTGTGGCGCTAGGGGTGATGTTTCCGCCTTTATTTGAGCTAATAGCGAAAGCCGAAGTGGCGCATGTAAACATTGTTGTTGCACTGTTTATTTGGGTAATGATCTACCCGATGATGGTGCAAGTTGATTTTTCAACGATTAAAGAAGTCGGTAAGAATCCAAAAGGGCTGATGCTCACTTTAATCATTAACTGGCTTATCAAACCGTTTTCAATGGCCGCATTAGGTTGGTTATTTTTTGAAGGGTTATTTGCTGATTTTGTTAGCCCTGAAACGGCGCAAGAATATATTGCAGGCATGATTTTACTCGGTGTTGCACCTTGTACGGCAATGGTGTTTGTGTGGTCACAACTAACCAAAGGCGATGCAAATTATACCTTAGTGCAAGTATCTGTGAACGACATCATTATGATTTTTGCCTTTGCACCTATTGCGGGGTTGTTGCTGGGTGTGTCTGATATTCATGTACCTTGGCTTACACTGATGATTTCGGTTGTGTTGTATGTATTGCTACCACTCATTGCCGGGGTATTAACACGCAAAGCTCTTAATAATTCAGCGCAAAATGAAGCTGCTGTGCAGTCATTTTTAGAGAAAGTTAAACCTTACTCAGTTATTGGTTTACTGGCCACAGTGGTCTTGCTATTTGGGTTTCAGGCGAACACGATTTTAGCCCAACCGCTTAACATTGTACTGATTGCTATTCCGCTTGTTTTGCAAACCTACGGTATTTTTGTAATCACCTATTTCATTGCGTTAAAGCTTAGGCTTAAGCACAACATTGCAGGGCCAGCATGTTTAATTGGTACTTCTAACTTTTTTGAGTTAGCAGTTGCAGTGGCTATTTCATTATTTGGTTTGCACTCTGGGGCAGCATTAGCAACCGTTGTTGGGGTGTTGGTCGAAGTACCTGTAATGCTGTCGTTGGTTGCAATCGTTAATAAAACAACACATTGGTTTAAAGAGTAATTGGGGAATCATAATGCAATCACATCCATTTGATATTTTACAGCTAGAAACTGGGGCATTTATTTTTACCCCTTGCCCTGGCACAAAAGGCGTTGGCTTATCACAGTCTGTTGCTGATTTAAAAGCGGCAGGTGCAAAAGCCATTATTACGCTAATGTACGATGAAGAGCTTGTTAAAAATGGGGCGCAGCAGCTTGTAATCGAATGTGAGCAAGCAGGCCTTAGCTGGTTTCAGTTACCTATTTTGGATGATGACGCGCCAAACGAAGCGTTTAATCAAGCTTTCAACAAACACCTTAACGACATTCTTGCCATCATAAAAAGTGGTGGTAGCGTGGCTGTACATTGTAAAGGCGGCTCAGGCCGTACAGGCTTAGTTATTGGTTTATTAATGCATGAGCTTGGCTATGCTAAAAACGACATAGTTACTCAAGTGCAGGCTATTCGCCCTAAATCGTTGCATAACCCAGTACAACGTTCATTTTTCGACAATTTTCAAAAAGTAGGAGCTTAACAATGGCAATTAAAGTAGGCATTAATGGTTTTGGCCGTATGGGTCGTTTATCGCTAAGAGCAGCGTTTGCATGGGACGACGTTGAGTTTGTGCAAATTAATGACCCAGCGGGTGATGCAGCTACACTGGCTCACTTACTAAAGTATGATTCGGTACACGGTATTTGGCCTCATGAGGTTGAAAGTAACGACAATGCTGTGATTATCGATGGCCACGAAATTAACGTTACGCAAAATAAAGCGATTGCAGACACTGATTGGTCTGGTTGCGATATCGTTATTGAAGCCTCAGGTAAAATGAAAAAAACCGAATTACTGCAAGCCTATCTTGATCAAGGTGTGAAAAAAGTTGTTGTCACTGCGCCTGTAAAAGAAGACGGCGTGTTGAACGTTGTAATGGGTGTAAACGATGATTTATATGATGTACAGCAGCACGATATTGTGACTGCGGCATCATGCACTACCAACTGTTTAGCGCCTGTGGTTAAAGTATTGCAAGAAAAAATTGGTATCAAACATGGTTCAATGACGACCATTCACGATATCACTAACACGCAAACTATCTTAGATGCGCCCCATAAAGATTTACGCCGTGCTCGCGCATGTGGCATGAGCTTAATTCCAACTACAACCGGCTCTGCAACGGCGATCACACATATTTTCCCTGAACTTAAAGGCAAATTAAACGGCCACGCGGTTCGTGTGCCTTTAGCAAATGCATCAATCACAGACTGTGTGTTTGAAGTTGAAAAGCCGACCACTGCTGAGCAAATTAACCAATGGATGCAAGAAGCCGCAGAGGGCGAGCTAAAAGGCATTTTGGGCTATGAAGAAAAGCCACTTGTTTCTATCGATTACAAAACCGACCCACGCTCAAGCATTGTTGATGCGTTATCAACCATGGTTGTCAACGAGACACAAGTTAAGCTGTATGTTTGGTACGATAACGAATGGGGTTACGCAAACCGCACTGCCGAACTTGCCCGTAAAGTTGCGCGATCACTTAAAGGTTAAAAGCAATGACGCGTTTGGCTAATCTTCCCGCTGATATAAAGCAGTACTTAATTGTCACTGGGAATTACTGGGCATTTACGCTTACAGATGGCGCATTGAGAATGTTGGTGGTACTGCATTTTCATGCGCTTGGCTACTCGCCTTTGAGTATTGCCATGCTGTTTTTGTTTTATGAGATTTTTGGTGTTGTCACTAACTTAGTGGGCGGCTATTTAGGCGCAAGGCTTGGTTTAAACAAGACCATGAACATTGGCCTTGCCATACAGGTTGTGGTCTTGTTCATGTTGGCAGTCCCCCCTGAATGGCTGAGTGTTGCCTATGTGATGTTGGCGCAGGCGCTGTCGGGCATTGCAAAAGATCTCAATAAAATGAGCGCTAAAAGCTCAATTAAAATGCTGGTTGCCAGTGGCCAAGAAGGCACCTTGTTTAAATGGGTAGCGATACTAACAGGCTCTAAAAACGCCTTAAAAGGTGTAGGCTTCTTTTTAGGTGGCTTACTACTGACATTAATGTCGTTTAAAGGCGCAATGCTAACCATGGCTGCCACCTTGCTGGTGGTGTGGTGTTTTAGTATTTATGCACTTAAAAATGATTTAGGCAAAGCTAAAAACAAACCTAAGTTTAACGAGATATTTTCAAAGAGTAGTTCAATCAATATCTTGTCGGCCGCGAGGTTGTTTTTGTTTGGTGCGCGTGATGTTTGGTTTGTAGTTGCACTTCCGGTGTTTTTATCACAAGCCTTTGATTGGGATCACTGGACTGTGGGTGCCTTCTTAGCTAGTTGGGTCATTGGTTATGGGGCTGTGCAATCTTTTGCTCCTAAAATCATTAAGCTCAATAAGCAAACATCACCAAGCGCAGAAACAGTTAAGTGGGCATCCTTGCTTGCTGTAGTCACCTTAGCCATTGCCCTTGCTATTGGCTTTGAGTGGGCTGTAAAACCAATGCTGATAGGCGGGTTGATGTTATTTGGTGTGTTATTCGCGATTAACTCATCTTTGCACAGCTACTTGATTGTGAGCATGGCTGACGCCGATGGCGTATCACTTGATGTTGGGTTTTACTATATGGCTAATGCCATGGGTCGCTTAATTGGCACTGTGTTGTCGGGCTTAGTGTTTCAACTTTATGGCTTAGCAGCTTGTTTAGCTATCTCACTGTTATTTATTGTAATTACCGCCCTTATATCGACTAAATTGCCAAAACAAATTTAGTTGAATCTAAACACGCCCTATAAAGGTAAGCTTTCTTGCTTACCTTATTTTCTTAAATTATTTTGCAAAAATATTTGACCTGTCTACAGCTTTACACTTCATACTTATTGTATTCAAAAGCCTTATAGGCCTATTTCATCATGTATTTAATTTCAGAGTTAGCAGCAAAACTTGGTTTGTCGCGAACGGCTTTGTTGTATTACGAGAAGCTTAAAATCATTCAGGGGCGCAGGCTTGCAAATGGTTATCGCTATTACAGCGAGGCTGATTTACAACGCTTGGTTTTGATCCAGCAGTTACAAAGCGCGGGGTTAACCTTAAAAGAATGTCAGAGCTGTTTAGATGTAGAGCTAGATAAAGCGATTTTGCAACAGCGCTTAGCGCAACTTGAAGATGAAATTACCGCTAAGTTACAAGCCAAAGATTTATTACTGAGTTTGCTTGGCGAACGCTCTCAAAAACACTTACATGATGAGCTGAATAAGCGTGCGCCAAGTGCGCATTTAAATTGGTTGTTAAAGCAAGGATACACAGAAAAAGAGGCATTGCGGCTTCGTTGGTTATCAAAAGATATGAGTGACCATGAAAGCTACATGCACGATTTTATGACTGTGTTTGAGCCATTAGAGCGATGGGGGCCTGGTAGCGAAGAAGCTACATTAAAAGCCATTGCTGCTGTTCCTAACAATGCCAACCAAATTTTAGAAATTGGCTGTGGTAAAGGTTCATCAACATTACTAATCGCCAAGCAAACTGATGCCAAGATCACAGCTTTAGATAATGAGTCATCGGCACTTGCTTATTTACAGGAGCGATTGCTCGAAGAGCAATTGGATGAGCATGTGTCTTTGACGTGCGCATCGATGACTGCGCTGCCTTTTAAAGCAAGTTCATTCGATGTTATTTGGGCTGAAGGGTGTGTATATGTCATGGGTATGCAAAGCGCACTATCAAGCTGGAAACCGTTTCTTCGCCGTGATGGGGTGATTGTGGTCAGTGATTTAGTTTGGCTTAACAGCCAGCCTGAAATGGCGGTTAAAGAGTACTGGCAAGCGAATTACCCAGATATGCAATCAATCGAAAGCCGCATAGCCTTATTTGATGAGCTTGGTTATGAGCTTATAGAGCAGTTTTCGCTGGATCAGCAAGCTTGGCAAAACTATTGGCAACCACTCAAGGCGCGCCTTGCTGAGTTAACGCCATCGATAAGTGAGTCTCAAGCTGTAAAAGACATACAAACAGAAATTGCTCTTTACGAAAATGAGACTGGGCAAAACTTTACTTATCACTATTTTATTTTAAAAGTTAAGGAGTTTAAGTGAATTTTTCAATTTACGAACAGAGCCAAAAAAACGAGATTATCGCGCTTTACTTGGCAACATTTAGTGCATCAGAGTCAAAACAAGAAGGCGAGCAAGTTGCCCGTTTAGTCACTGACTTTTTAGCTGAGCCATATCCATCAACCGATTTATATGTGTTTGTCGCGACAGATGAGCAACGGATCGTCGGCGCGATTGTGCTGTCGCGTTTACTGTTTGCGCACGCTAAAGAGGTGTTTTTACTCTCACCTGTTGCAGTGGCAACGGATTATCAAGGACAAGGCATAGGACAAAAGCTGATCCAATTTGGCTGCGATAAGTTAGCTGAACAAAATGTCAGCCTAGTGATGACCTATGGTGATATCAACTTTTATGGAAAAGTCGGTTTTTCCGTTGTGAGTGAAGAAGTTATTCAAGCTCCTCATAGCTTATCATACCCAAAAGGCTGGCTTGCTAAACCGGTTTTAGATGACGAAATTTTGCCAATTACTGGTAAGCCAAGTTGCCTAAAACCACTCGATAATCCACAGCTTTGGTAAACACTATGCAAACACCTTCACTGATAGAATTAGGCATGCGACCTTTCTTTCAACAACAGTTGAGTTTAGATGAGCTGGAAAACAGCCATTTAGGACGTGTTGTTGAGCATCACAAAACAGAGGTTGTATTGCTTGGCGAGCAAGGCACGATGCGGTTTGCTTTAACACCGGGTCTTGAACAAATTTGCGTAGGTGATTGGGTGGTATTTGATGATTCGCGTATTTTACGGGTACTCGAAAGAGCTTCAATCATTAAGCGCAAGGCTGCAGGCTCTAAACACGCGTTTCAATTAATCGCGGCGAATATTGATACCGTGTTTATTGTTACATCGCTTAATGATGACTTTAGTTTAAATCGGATAGAGCGATATTTAGCCTTGATTAAAAATGCCCACATTGAGCCTGTGGTGGTGCTAACCAAAGCTGATACTTGCCCAGACGTTGAAAAGTACTGCCTGCAAGTGCAAAGCCTAGACTCTCTTTTGAGTGTTATTGCTATTAATGCGTTAAAAGAAGAGGGTTGTGATTTACTTACACCTTATTGTCGAAAGGGGCAAACGCTCGCATTTATGGGCTCATCTGGAGTAGGTAAATCGACCATCGTTAATGCACTACTTGGCTCCGATGAATTAAAAACAGCAGGTATTCGTGAACAAGATAGCAAAGGCCGTCATACAACAACCTTTAGATCGATTAAATGGTTGCCTAATGGTGCGTTATTGATGGACACACCGGGTATGCGAGAATTGCAATTAAGTGATTCAAAGCAAGGTATTGAACGTGCATTTGAAGATGTTGAGCTACTCGCAAATAGCTGTCGATTTAAAGATTGCCAACACCAAACAGAGCCGGACTGCGCTGTTATTAAAGCAATTGAAATGGGCTCATTATCAATAAGACGCTTAGAAAATTACCGTAAGTTGTTAGCTGAAAATGAGCACAACAATGCCACCATGGCTGAAAAGCGCGCCAAACAGCGCGCGTTTTCAAAAATGGTTAATACTGTTCAAAAGCAAAATAGGTCAATTAAAAAGACTCAAGAGTGACCGTTAGTTGGTTGTTGCTAAGCGTGTTTTTGCAACGAAAATAATGAGCCAAATAGCAACAACGGTTTCTAGCAAAATTAATACATGCATTGCGGTTGTCATAACGTTATCGCTATCAACCGCATAATGCAGTACTGATAACATGTTCATCGCAGCATAAAGATAGAGCAGCCACATGGCGTGTTTAATGCGTTGCTTAGCTAAACAGAGCAGCGCATATAAGCCAACAAAAGTCATGATAAACCAAAAGTAGTCGACCACGTTTGCTGCAAGCCAATCAGGTTCAGGATAGTGCTCAAAATACATAATATTGTGCACATAATGCAAAATACTGGCGATAAAGTTCGCGAGTACAATAAAGAGTAAACGAGCGTGTTGTTTAAATAGCACTGCTTTGTTTTGCATTATGAGTCTCATTTAACGCGGTTAATATGTCATGCCAAATTGCTTGATTATGTTTTCTGAAATAGCCAAAGTGGCCTACTTTTTTAGCGGGTAATTGTGCAGATTGATAACGCTTAAAAGCAATTGGGTGTTTGCTGGTTACATTGCGCCAAAAGTTATGCACGTTTTGCTCGGTACAGATTTCATCATCGTCAGCGGTAAAGACATAGGTAGGAATATCAAAGTTTTTATAGGTACCTTCGGCAATCGATTTACCGTAAAATTTATTCGAGAAAAACAACTGCTTTTCTCTACACCACGCTGACCATTCACGCGTAAAGCCAACGGGTAAGTCTTCCATAAAATTCATTTTTTTAGCAGGCACGTATTTAAATAATGCCCCCGTAATCGGCGAAAATAAACGAAAGAAGAAGTTAGCTTTAATACGGTAACCGGTTGGCATATAACCAAAGTATCCGGCAGAAACTGCAACCGCAACAAGGGCATCAAGCTTTTGGTAATTGGCAGCTAAACCTATTTGCTGACCGCCAGCACTATGACCAACGCAATAAAGTGGCAGAGAAGGATTAATGCTTTTAGCTTTATCAATCATGGCAGGCATATCAAAGCGGCCAATGTCTGAATATTGATAAATACAGCCTTTTAACTGGCTTGTTTTCGATTCGCAAAAGCCACGGTAATTCCAAACAACCACATCGAAACCTTGGCTGACTAAGAACTCCGCAAACGGTAAATAGTAGGTGGTTTTTGTTGCTGTACCTGGGTTTAATAGCACCGTTGCTTTAGGGTTGTTGGCCGCAAAATGAGTGCCATTTAAAGTGACGTTATCGGCTGTTTTAACACTAATCGATGTATTCATTTTTTTATTAGTATTGATAGAAGAATGCGTTGAGCATAAACTGTGGAGCTTACTCTACAGTCAAGCGTATTTTTATGAAAACCAAGCAAGTCACGCAATTAACCGGCCTCACAAAAGACACCATTCGTTTTTATGAAAAAGAGCAGTTGATCCCGCCACCTTCAAGAGATGTGAATGGCTATCGTATTTATAGTGAAAAAACAGTTGAGCAGCTCAACATGATCACAATGGCTAAAAACCTAGGCTTCACTTTAAAAGAGATTAAAGATCTCACACAGCTACTTGGCAAAAACAACTTAACTCAGCAAGCTATGGCCGCCAAATTGATTGAAAAAAGTAAAGAAATAGACGCCAAAATCACTGAGCTGACGAACATAAAAACCTTAATCGACCATGCGTTAAAAGGCATGTGTGAGTATAAAGATAAGTTAAGCTAATCACGTTTGGCATATAACTAGCTCTAAATAAAATAGTTTTGAATTGGTCTTTATTGCTGGTGCTATATAAATGATTCAATGTAAAGCAATCAATTCTACGCGATATAAAATCGTCGCTACAATTTTGCTAACTTGCTAAAAATTCATTTTTTAGCCATGCGATCAATTGTTGAATGCTGGTATGTTTTAATTTGTCAGCTTTGCAGGCATAGAAAAATGACTGCTGCGGATGGATTACTGCATTGCCTAGCTGCACTAATTCGCCATATTCGAGCTTTTCTAGAACAAATTGCTTATGGGTAACCAGTAGGCCAAGTTCTCTCGTTACAGCTTGCAATGCTTGAGCTGTGGTTTCAAAAGATCGGTTTTTTTGTGTTTTAGGGCAGGCAATGTGGTTATGCTCTGCCCAAATCTGCCAGTTATTGTTTCTGCGTGCATTAAGCACTTGAATGGCGGGAAAGCGGTTTAATAGTTCATTGATGTTGTTTGTAGTTTCTGACTTTAATAATGACGGGCTGCAAACTAAAACAAGTTCATCATCTGCTAATTTCTCACAGTGGTACTTTTGCCAATTTTGCGGATCGCCTTGAAAAATAGCCATATCGATATTGCGTCTTTCGAGATCAACATCACCTACAAAGTTTGATAAGCGAATATCTAACTCAGCATAACAATTTTGTAGCTTATCAACTCGTGGTATCCACCAATGTAATGCCAAAGAGTTCACCATGTTGAGTGAAATTGAATGATGATCTTTGTCTTTATTTTTAACCTCTTCGCTTGCTGAAATGATGGCCTGAACGGCGGGCGAAACGCGCTGATAATAAAGTTTCCCAGCATCATTTAAATACACTTGTCTGCCAACCCTATCGAAAAGTTTTACCTCAAGCTGTTGCTCAAGAGACTTGATAGCTTGGCTGATAGCCGAGTGACTAACGTGAATTGAATCTGCGGCTTTAACCATGCTGCCAGTCTCTGCAACAGCAATGAAACTGTATAAGGATTTGAGCGGGATATTGTGTTTCATATGTTAGTTTTTCTTACATATTAATGCGGTTTTATTCGCTTTTTTATAATTTCAGCAGAGCGTATCGTGAGTGTCATCTACTCGCTTTATAAACAATGTAAATGAATATTAGTCACCGCTCTAGTGCGTTAATGCTGCTATCTACCCTCACTCTAGCACTGAATGGACTGGTTACCCAGCTGTTAACCCCCATGCTGCCAATTATTTTACTGTTATTCTTAAGGTTGCTCTTACCTGGTTGTTTAATGTTAGCAACAGCGCGAGCACGGTTTTGGCATTATGTTAGTTTTTCTGCATTAAAAAATGTGATGCTACGTGCTGTTTTTATCACCTTGTGCCAAGGGTTTTTTATTTTAGCGCTTTACAAACTTACGTTAATTGAGGCAGTTGTGTTGTTTAGCACCGGGCCTTTGTTTATCCCACTGCTTGAAAGTGTAGTGTATAAGCGAGAAATCGACTTGTTTGTCGTGCCGACTTTGTTGTTAATGATGATAGGGCTGATCATTCAAAGTATGACCGACCAAGGGATTACGTTACGTTGGGAGCTATTAATTGGTCTGGCAGCTGGCTTTTTTAATGCTTGCTCGCAATTGTGTTTATTTCAAATTAGTAAAGAGAAAACCCCGGTTCTGGTTGCCAATGGTTTTTGCTTTTTAATTGCAGCACTATTCAGTACGCTATTTTTCATTCTGCCGCTGTTTGTTGGAGGGCTAAATGCTGAGCTCGCAGCAGGCAGCTTGGTGGTTGAGAGTGCTTGGTTAATGTTAGGTTTATTAGTGCTATTAGCGGTATTTAGTAGTGCTACGCAATACTTTAGAAGCTCTGCATATAAACTAGTTACTACCGGCTCTGAACTAGCGCCGCTGATTTATACGTCAGTGGTGTTTTCATATCTTCTACAGTTAACCATTCTAGATAGCCCGGTAAATGGGCAGCAATTAGTTGGGATTAGTTTTATTGTTATTGCTTGTTTAATGCAAACAAAGCGAAACCGCAGTTAAGTTTCGCTTTCACCACTGTTTTCTTGTAACTTACTGAGCAACAAAAATAATAAGTAGGTTGTTATGTCTGGGTATGCTTTTGTTAGGCAAGGAGTAAAGCCATTTTTAATTGTGGTATTGTTGTTCGTTATTTATATATATTCTTCACGAGAAGCTGCAATTTTTGCAACCAATTCAGAGTCATCAAATGATACAACAGCTTCGCAGCACGTTGAGGCACAAGCAAACATATCAGCCACAAAGCCTGATACGAGTTTGTTAGCTGATGAATCTGCTGAGCAAGGGAGTGAAGCCAATGATAGCCGTGAATTTATTATCAAAAATGCACCGAAATGGCGTTTTGATGGTGTGTTTATTGACCATTTTACTGAGCTAAAGCAACGCGCTAAGCAAGGTGATGCTGAGGCTAACTATCTCATCGCACAAAATCTTAAGTATTGTTTTAATGCTCCTTTAGATGCTGAGGCGCTTGAGGCAACATTAGCCGAAAGCTATGAGTTTAGCGATGCTGGTGATACGCAAAACCGTGTTTTAGAAAAATATGAGTATTGCCAAGGGGTTGATTTAGCAACGCGGCGGTCTTTTTACCGTTATTTGGCAATGGCAGCAGAACAGGGCTCTGCCTTTGCGCAGCAAACGTTTGCTGGGCTAACTCCCGAATTTTACATGAAGTCGCAATTTCCTGAGAAGTTGTCACGTGCCGAGTTCATCAAAAATCGTGATGGTTTTAAAGAGCGTAAAACCGTATTTTTAGAGCAAGCTGCGAAGCAGGGCAGTGAACAAGCGCTGATGAGTTTAGCGAGCATGTATTACAGCGAACAAGTTGGTGAGCATAGTGCAGCAAAAGCCTACGCTATAAATCGACTCATTATGGAAATCACGCAAAATAACGATGTGTATAATCGTTATGCGTGGTTTGAGCAAAGACAATACCCGACACTTTCAGATGAAGAGCTGAGTATCGCGAACAATTTGTTTGATCAATGGCTTTTGCAAATAAAGCAAAATGGTACATTATATCTAAAGCACTGAGTACCCAAAGAATTAATAACCCAAAGCAAGGATGGCAATGATGTTTGAACCAAACTATGCAAGTTACACTCTTGAAGAGTTGTTAGATTGCAAAGCGAATATAGACGCACAAGCATGGCCCGATCGTCTAAGAAACATCGAAAACGCGTTGAGTGTTTATGCCAGTCAATCTGCTGAGCACGAAAAGCAGTACAAACAAGCTGTGTTTAATGCGTATTGTGAGACGTTACGCCACGATCTAACCATCAGTATCGACGATAATATTCTTTGGTTTTTAAGGCCGTTTTCTAAGCGAGCTAAAGATATTACCCCCAGTACGTTTGCTGGCGAAGTTTGCCCACTTTGCAAAGGAAATCTTAACGCAACCACATGGGCTGCTGGCTGGCAATTGAGCTGTGAAAATTGTCAAGTTACAGGGATTGTTGTAGAACATTGAGCTTCTAAATAACAAGTAAAAAAGGAACAATTAGAGCTTTAATTGTATGACTTTTAGTTATATAGTCTTTACCTAACCTTAGGGGAGTAGTCTCTTAGATTAAGATGAACGTCAACAGTCTCCGAACCAATGTTCGTGGCGTTCATGTCCGCAAGCCGGATTGACAAGACCTAAGGCACGTATTGGGTTCAATGGGCGACCTTGATGCGTGTCTTATTGTTCTTCGCCCTAAGGAACCGTCTCGTGCTTGTTACATTTCTAGACCATTTATTTGGTTATTTCTGTCCTCTTAAATCGGTTTATTTATCACATTTTGCTTTGCAACCCTTCTGTTGGAGAGCACTATGAACTTGTTTATCCTTGCCATTTTAGTTGGTTTTGTATTGCTGATTTGGAGCGCTGATCGCTTTGTTGATGGTACAGCTGTAAGCGCAAAATATGCAGGTATACCTAGTTTACTCATTGGTATGATTGTGGTTGGGTTTGGTACGTCGGCTCCTGAGATGTTGGTATCGGCCATGGCTGCTGCTGATGGCAGCCCAGAGCTTGCTTTAGGTAATGCGCTGGGGTCAAACATTGTCAATATTGGGCTTATACTAGGGGTAACAGCGCTGATTGCCCCGATTGCTGTTCACTCTAATATCGTTAAAAAAGAACTCCCACTATTGCTTGTGGTGAGTGTGCTATTTGCATTACTGATTTTTGATGGTGGCTTATCACGTTTTGACGCAGGTGTATTGTTACTTGGATTTTTTAGTTTTATGGGGTGGAGTATTTATTCTGGCCTTAAAAGCAAAAATGACAGCTTAGCAACAGATGTTGAGCAAGAACTTAACGTGCAAACAATGTCACTTAAAGCAGCTATTGTTTGGCTGGTAGTTGGGCTTGTTGTACTCATTATTAGCTCAAGGCTATTGGTATGGGGGGCAGTCAGTATTGCTGAGATTATGGGTATTAGCGACCTCATTATCGGTCTCACAATTGTGGCACTTGGCACTTCGCTCCCTGAACTTGCAGCTTCAATTGCCGCAGCCAGAAAAGGTGAACACGACATTGCCATTGGTAATGTGATTGGCTCAAACATATTTAATATCTTGGCCGTCACAGGTATTGCAGGGATGATAGCGCCAGCTGATAACCTTTCACCGGATCTATTATCGCGAGATTGGCTGGCGATGTTCTCTCTTTCAATATTTTTATTAATTTTTGCTTATGGGCACCGAGGTATTGGCAGGGTAAATCGCGCTGAAGGTATTGGTTTATTGCTGATTTTTATTGCCTATAACGCATGGCTTTTCTTTTCAATTTATCAATAAATGCAATTTCGAATTTAAAAAAATCAAGGATCTTTATGAAACAAACCCTCAATGAGTTTTGGCTCAATAACTCAGAAACAATCATAGCGCTAGGGTATAAATTGATACTCGCAATTGTTATTTTAATTGCCAGTGCAGTGCTTGCTAAGTCAGTGAAAAAGGCTATAAAAAACTCCAACGCGACGCTTAAAAAAGTTGATAATACCTTGCTGCCTATTTTGTCGTCTGTGGCAGGCTATGCGGTGTATATTATTGGCGGGGTATTTATTTTAGATATCTTTGGCGTGAATACGGCAAGCCTTATTGCCCTAATGGGGGCGGCAGGTTTGGCGATAGGTTTAGCCCTTAAAGACACTTTAAGTAATATTGCAGCAGGCATGATGTTACTTATATTAAGGCCGTTTAAAGTTGGTGACTTTGTTGAAATAGGCTCGATGCAAGGTACTGTCTCTGAGGTAAACCTATTCACCAGTGTTTTTCAAACGATTGATGGTCTTTATATTGCATCACCTAATGGCATAGTGTGGGGTAACAATATTAAAAATTTCACCCGAAATGGCAAACGCCGAATGGATATTGTTGTGGGTATTTCATATGCCGATTCAATCGATGATGGCTTTGCGGTGCTAAAAGATATTGCCGCGAACGAAAGCCGTTTACTGAGTGAACCGGCGGCGCAAGTGATGGTGACAGCCATGGCTGAGAGTTCGGTGAATATTCAGCTAAGAGCATGGGCTAAAAATGAAGACTATTGGCAAACCTATTGGGATTTAAACAAACGTGTCAAAGAGTCAATCGAGAAAGCAGGCCTGACAATTCCTTTCCCACAACGTACTTTACACATACCTGAAGGCGTGGTGACAAAGAAGTAACTCTAGTAATGTTAGTAAGTAAATCTGGTTAGTCGATTTACTTACTATGCTTCTTTAAGCTTTTTTAACAAACTTAGCGGTCACCATCATTTCACCTACGCCATCGACTTTACAGTCTAATTCGTGGTCTTTTTTATCTAGCACACGGCGGATCACGGCTTTGGTGCCAATTTTAATAACTTGCGAGCTGCCTTTAATTTTTAAATCTTTAGCAACGGTCACTTTGTCACCATCAGCCAATAAAGTGCCGTTAGCATCTTTCACATTGATCACATCATCGGTATCAACCGCATTGGGGTCCCACTCGTGAGCACACTCAGGGCAAACTAAATTGTTTTGATCTTCATACACGTATTCAGAGTTACATTGTGGGCAAGGAGGAAAAGACATAAATGGCACCATGGTTAATTATAAAAGCGTATTTTAATGGCTTATTCACAGCATTGCGAGTTTATCTAAAGCACCTCATAGAAAGTAAGTATGTGAAAACTCGCAATTGTAATGCTGGAGTGTTTTCGATAATTTGGTTATTGTGAGTTAATTAGAACAAAGAGCACTCACAATGAAAAAAGTTATTTATTTCGTTACCTTATTATTCTCATCATTCACATTTGCAACGACGTCGCCGTACAGTGGGGAAATTACCGCTGAGGATTTACTCGCACAGTATCCTGCTTTTGCTAAAGAATATAAAAACTATTCACCATCTGAGGATGATTTAAACACGATTAAAACGCTCAGTGGTAAACAAGTATTAGTATTTTTAGGTACGTGGTGTCATGACTCTAAGCGTGAAGTGCCTCGTTTACTAAAGTTACTTGATGGTTCGGGTGTAAAGCTGGGATCACTCCAATTAATTGCGGTTGGTTACGATAAGCTTGACCCTGATGGTTTAGCTAAGCAGTACGACCTTCGTTATACCCCAACGTTTATTGTAAGCTCTAACGGCAAAGAGTTACTTCGAATGATTGAAAAGCCTAAGCACAGCATCGCGATGGACCTTACTCGTTTGTAATAGAGTTGTTTGCTAGAGCAAAGTAGCTAAAGTAGTTGATGCTCATTATAATCATGGCTATAAACCAACTAGAGAATGTTATATGTCTCAAACTGTTATAGAAGCCATAGATGCAGCGAATGCTGCAGATCCCAATCGTGTTAAGCATGCTGGGCAAGCGTTAGCTAAAGAATCTTTATATTCTATGCGAATGACTGATATGCTTAACCGTTTTAATCCGCAAGCCGATGAACTAATGCATATTGCTGCACGGGGCCAACATATTGAACGCTGGCGCTCTCCTCGCAGTGACTTCCCTATGGGTAAGCAAGGTTATTATCAATGGCGCACTGCTTTATATGATTTTCATGCCGAGCGTGTAACAGCCCTTATGAAAACCGCTGGTTACTCAACGGGTGAATGTGAGCGCGTATACGCAGCCGTGGCTAAAAAGAATATAAAGCGAAACCCTGATAGCCAATTAATTGAAGACATCGCAAGCCTTGTGTTTATCGAACATTACATGCTTGATTTTGCAACTAGCAAGCCTGATTACGATGAGCAAAAATGGTTGGGTATTATTCGTAAAACTTGGCAAAAAATGTCAAACGAAGCACATGACTTTGTGTTAGCTGGTAACATCAGCTTACCTGAGCCGCTTAAACCGATAATTACAAAAGCGCTAAGTTAAATTTAAAACAAGGAAGGTCTATGTTTTGCCCGCGTACTAAAACAGCACTTGAAGCAGTGAGCATTGGCGATGTTAACGTGTATTTATCAAAAAGCGGTGGTGTATTTTTTGATAATCGACAAATATTCCACTTTAGCGATCCAAGTTTAAAACCAGCGCAAGTGCTGGTGGCTCATTTACAAACTCTGCCAACAGAATGCGTTGATTTAGCAAAGCGAATTAATTGTCCGAAGTGCCCTGACGTGGTGATGATGCGACGCTTTTTCACGCCACTAAAAGTGGTTGAAATAGACGAATGTCCAAATTGTGCGGCTATTTGGCTTGATCATGGCGAGCTTGAAAAAATACATGAAAATCATTTAACGCCAAAAGAGCGTGAAATGCTACGTATTGATATGGCCAATAATCATGGTTTTATTCAAGTTAAAATTCCCAAAAGGCGTTACTCGGTTCATGCTAAAAAGCCTGAGTCTAATGCAACGTCACCTTTAGAAAAACTAGCAGAACTTGCCTATTTATCGATTTTGAATGACTGATAATTTATATAAAACACCTGAAGCTGAGCTCACTCGCAAACCTGTCTATCTCTCGAAACCTCGAGATTTAGAGTTTTTTGATGTGATGTTCTCTTTTCATGGTCGCCTAAATCGAAAACAGTTTTGGTTCGTGCATGGGTTTTATCTTGTGATCCAAATAATTGCTGTAGTTGATATATTTTTATTTATTGGCATATTTATTTTATTTCAATGGCCACTAATGGCTTCTCAAGTCAAACGCTGGCACGATATTGGAAAGTCAGGCTGGAATTGCTTAATTTGGTTTGTACCTTTTGTTGGGTTAATTATGACATTATTTGAAGCAGGGTTAAGCAAAGGTCATTTGCTCAGGAATCAATATGGTAGTTCGCTTTACAGGGTAGAGTAAGTAAATTAGCGGGTTGTGAATTTTGTTTGATGGCATAAACTTTAAACCGAACTAAATAAATTGATCAGGTAACCTATGCTAATAACAATAATATTGGTTTCAGTGTGGGCGCTGTTAATGCTTTATGCTGCGAGAGCTGAGTATAAATACTATCAATCGGTTAAAACTATAGAGCCGGAACTGTGGCAACAACAAGGTGCGCCGCGATTTTTAAAAGTACCTATGGTGTTCGTATCTAAAAAGGGCTTAGCACTTTTAAATTCCACGGAGAACGAAACTGTGTGAGCGAATGCAAAAAACATCGCCAAGCCGGGATTTTGTTTCTTTCCTATGTGGGGTTGGTGCTGGTATTGGTAATCGTATTTTTAAACTTGCTTAATTTGAAGCCTGTACCAACTAAGATACAGGCTTTATTAGTTATTAAGTGTTATAGCTTAACCAGCATTTTTCCTTTATTTTTACTTTCGAACAGACCAAGAAATGCATCAACGGCATTTTCAATGCCGTGGTATACCGTTTCTTCAGATTTAACTTTGCCTTCGCTGATCCACGCACTCATTTGCTCAATAAACTCAGGGAACTGATCAAAATAATCAATCACGATAAAGCCTTGCATGGTGAGCTTTTTCGAGTTGATATAAAAGAGGTTGCTTGGCCCTGGCTGTGCAGTGTCGTTATTGTAACCTGAGATCATGCCACATACAGGAATACGGCCGTAATCGTTCATTACATTGAGTGCAACTTAAAGTTGATGCTGAAGAATTAACGGCTAAGTTAATGGCACGCTCAAATATGAGTTTGGAGCGAATCGAGTTATTACGCGAGTTAACCCTTGAGCTGCATACTGACCTAACAAAAACGGACCTTACAAAAAGCTAATCTTCTACTAAACACACTAAAGTGCCCTCAATAGCCCGAACATACGCATAATGCTGGGCGTCTTTTTTAGTGGGCGGGCATAATGGCTCAGCACCAGCAAGTACAGCTTTATCGTAACTTTCGACTAAATTATGGCAACTGAATCTTAGCTCAAAACCAAGAGCAGGCTGCTTTGGATGGGCGCGAATATACCCTTGCTTGAAATATGCTTGCGCATGCGGGTGGGTTGCAAAGGCAAGTTTTACAGCCCCTGTAACAAGTTCACCGTACTCAGCATCGTCACTGATATGATTGGTATTAAAACCAAATGCTTGATAGTAAAAGTCGAGTACTTCTTCTACGTTATCGACGTAAATAACCTGACTTAAAAAGTCCATTTATGCTGCTCTATTTATTATTCGTTTATTAAATAAAGCATAGTTTCAGCAATAAAAAAACCTTGTAAGTCATACTTACAAGGTTTTTGTAATACTTAAAGCTTAGTCGTAGTAACTAAGACTTGTTGCGGTTTTCTTTCGCAAATGCACGGATTTTACGTTTTTGCGATAAGGTCACTTTGTTGGTACGGCCAGCGTATGGGTTGTCGCCTTCTCTAAATTCAATTTTGATTGGCGTGCCCATAATACCTAATGCTTTACGGTAATAGTTCATTAGGTAGCGTTTGTAGCTATCTGGTAAGTCATGAACTTGGTTACCGTGGATCACGATACGTGGAGGGTTATAACCCCCTGCGTGAGCATATTTAAGTTTTACACGGCGACCGCGAACAAGTGGCGGTTGGTGATCGGCCTGTGCCATATCCATGATACGACGCAGCATCGCTGTGCTAATACGCTTAGTTGCTGATTCGTACGCTTCGTCTACTGATTCAAATAAATGACCCACACCGGTGCCATGTAAAGCAGAGATAAAGTGTAAACGTGCGAAATCGATGAAACCTAAACGACGGTCAAGTTCTGACTTAATACGTTCTTTAACGTAATCGTCTAGGCCGTCCCATTTGTTAACAGCCACAACCAATGAACGACCTGCGTTTAAGGCAAAACCTAGTAAGCTCAAATCTTGATCAGAAATACCTTCGCGCGCATCAACTACGAGTAATACCACGTTAGCATCTTCAATCGCTTTAAGGGTTTTGATCACAGAGAATTTTTCTACAACATCGCTTACTTTCTTACGTTTACGAACACCTGCGGTATCAATAAGAATGTACTCTTTGTCGTTACGTGTCATCGGAATATAAATAGAATCACGGGTTGTACCCGGCATATCGTAAACGATTACACGTTCTTCGCCTAAGATACGGTTTGTAAGTGTTGACTTACCAACGTTAGGGCGACCGATAATAGCAAGCTTTACTGGCTTATCAGCAAAGGCTTGCTGGTTGTCTTCGCCTTCTTCATCTTCGCTGTAAAGATCAACTAATTCGTCATCACTTTCTTCAAGCTCTTCAGCTTCGCCTGCAAGTTCGGCAATAACTGGCTGTAAAGTTGTTTCAAGTAGCTGCGTGATACCACGGCCGTGAGCCGCTGCAATGTGATGTACGTCACCTAAGCTTAACTGGTAGAACTCAGCACAATATGAGTCTGCATCAATACCATCGACTTTGTTTGCCACAACAAAACATTTCTTCTGTTGTTTACGAAGGTGGTTAGCAATCGCTTGGTCAGCGGCGGTCATACCTGCGCGGGCATCAACTAAAAATAACACGATATCGGCTTCTTCAATTGCCAGAAGCGATTGCTCAGCCATTTCAGTTTCGATACCTTGCTCAGAACCGTCAATACCACCCGTGTCTACCACGATAAATTCATAGCCATCGTAATCAGCTTGGCCATATTTTCTATCTCGTGTTAAGCCTGGAAAGTCGGCTACGAGGGCGTCACGAGTACGTGTTAAACGGTTAAATAATGTGGATTTGCCCACATTGGGTCGCCCAACAAGAGCGATCACGGGAAGCATAAACTACCTCTTAAAAAAACAACAAAAGGCTTCGCCAAGCGAAGCCTTAGAAAAATAACGTTTACTATTAGTAAGTTAGTTTGGAATTTTAACCGCGCTAACTTCACCATCTCGGGTGTATAAAATTAATTTGTCACCGGCAACAACAGGCTCAATAAAGAAACCTGAGCTGTCAAAGTCTTCGCGCGATACAAGCTCGCCCGTTTCTTTGTCTAACCAGTGTAGGTTACCTTCTTGGTCACCTAATGCTAAATATTTACCAGCCACAGTCGGGCCTGTTAAGTACCAGCCGCGCAGTGCTGGTTGGCTCCAGCGCTCAATACCTGATGTTTTATCTAGACTGTAAATAACACCATCGCTATCAACAACATAGATAGACTGACTATCCATCGATAGATCACGGTAGCTGCTATATTCACGTTTCCAAACAACATTACCTGATCGAATATCAACGGCTGCTAAGTTACCATTATAAGCGATTGCATAGGCGTATGGGCCGCTAATTAATGCTTGTGTATCTACATCAACTAAACGTTCAAACTCAGATGCACCCTTTGGAGAGGCAATTTCAGCACTCCATGCAGAGTAGCCGTTTTCTGAAATTAATACGCTCAATTTACCTGTTTCAAGACCTAGTAATACACCGCCGTTTGCCACAGTTGGTGAACTTTGACCACGTAATGTCAGTGGTGGTACTTCTTGTTCGAAGCGCCAACGTTCTTCACCTGTATCTGGGTGCACTGCTAATAATTTACCAGAGCCTAGGTTTACAAAGATTAAGCCGTCGCCTGCAGCAGGTTTAGCAAGTACTTCGCCAGGCATCGTTTTACGCCAAACAATTTCACCTGTTTCACGGTCTAGCGCGGTTAAGTAACCATGCTCAGAACCAACAAAAATTTTGCCGTAAGCTTGTAAAATACCACCCGATAACTTGGCACTTTCTGTGGTTTCCCAAGGCCAAAAGGCAGGGTTTTCACGCACATCGGTTTGCCATAGCGTATCGCCATTTTCAAGCGAAAGGGCTTCAACTTCACCTTCGCGGTTTGCTACATACACAACATCGTTATGAATAGCCGGCGTTAAGCGCGAGAAATAATGCTGAACACCGTCACCAATTGATTCTTGCCATACTACGTCTGTCTCAAACTGATTAACAATTTCAGGCAGTACCAGTTCTTCTTCGTCATCACTTGACGAACACCCAGTTAGGGTTGCGATACACAGAGCAAGTGTTGCCGCTGTTAACTTCTTCATCTTAACCCCTTACGCCGCTGGGCTAGTTTGTGCTAAGTCATCAAGTTTAATTTGTAATAACGGGTTGTTTTCAAGGCCGCCATTATCCGCAGCAGCTTGGTATTGGCTGCGTGCTTCTGCCTTATCGCCTTGTGCAGCATAAACATCGCCTTTTAATTCAGCGACTGCAGCAGTAAATGATGCTGGAAGCTGGGCGTTTAGCGTTGTTAACGCTTGCTCATATTGCTTTTGCGCAAGGTGAACACGAGCAAGGCGCGTTGTTGCCGTTGCTTTAAGCTCAGGGTTTTGCTCGTTGGTGATGATCCAGTTAAGCTTTTCGCTTGCCGCATCAAGGTCATTCTTTTCTACGGCTTCTTTTGCCGCAACAAATGCTGTTAGCGTGCTGTAGCTTGACTCGTTATTTTCTTTAATAAACGTATCCGCTTTTTCTAGCACGGCACCGCTTTCAACAAGTTGTGTGAAAGAGTCAGATGCTTTCTCAGCTGTGGTGATTTGGTTTTGGTTATAAGCTTTCCAACCATATAAACCACCTAAACCTGCAACAATACCAATTGCAAGTGCTAAACCATTTTCACGGAAAAAGCGTTTGATCGCTTCTTCTTGTTGTTCTTCTGTTGAATAAATTTCCATGCTTACCTCTGTTGCTAGCTGGGCTTAAATAAGCTCAGCTAGTAGCGTTTTCGCTTCTTCTAGTTTTAAGGTGACTTGTTCTTTACGCTCACGTAAGTACTTAATTGTCACAACGCCTTGTTCTAATTCATCTTCGCCGATAATAACTGCGACTAGCGCATCGCTTTTATCTGCGCGTTTTAATTGCTTTTTAAAGTTGCCACCGCCTGCGTGCACCATAACACGAAGACCTGCAACATCTTTACGTAACTGAGCGGCAATGATAGGCGCTTGAATGCTGGCTTTATCGCCCATGGCTGCCAAATATACATCAGCACTACGGCGGATGTCACCTACACTTTCTAGTGCTTGAAGTAATAACACTAAACGCTCAAGACCCATTGCAAAACCTACCGCTGGTGTTGCTTTACCGCCAAGTTGTTCAACTAGGCCATCGTAACGACCACCGGCACAAACGGTTCCTTGTGCGCCTAGGCTATCGGTTACCCACTCAAAAACGGTGCGGTTGTAATAGTCAAGGCCACGTACAAGCTTTTCATTTACCGTGTATTCGACGCCAGCAGCGTCTAAACGTTCACATAAATTTTCAAAATGTTCTTTTGATTCAGCATCTAAGTGCTCAGATAGTTTAGGCGCATCAGTTAAAATGGCTTGTACATCAGGGTTTTTGCTATCTAACACACGTAAAGGGTTGGTGTGCATACGACGCTTAGAGTCTTCATCAAGTACATCGACGTGTTGCTCTAAGTAAGCAACAAGTGCATCACGGTAGTCTGCACGCGCTTCATTTGAACCCAATGAATTAAGCTCCAGACGAACGTGTTCATTGATACCAAACTCTTTCCATAATTGGGCTGTCAGCAAAATAACTTCTGCATCAATATCAGCAGTGGCAATGCCGAATGTTTCTAAACCAAATTGGTGGAATTGACGGTAACGGCCTTTTTGTGGACGCTCGTGACGGAACATCGGGCCCATATACCATAAACGTTGTTCTTGGTTATACAGTAAACCGTTTTGATTACCTGCACGTACACACACTGCGGTACCTTCAGGGCGAAGAGTTAAGTTATCGCCATTACGGTCAGCAAAGGTGTACATTTCTTTTTCTACGATATCGGTTACTTCACCGATAGAGCGCTTGAATAGGTCGGTTGATTCAACAATTGGAAAACGAATTTCTTGATAACCAAACGATGAAACTGTTTCACGTAAAATGTCTTCTACTTTCTGCCAAATTTGCGTATCGCCTGGCAGACAATCGTTCATACCACGAACTGCCTGAATTTGTTTTGCCACTGATAAATCCTAAATACTGTAATTGCGCTGAAAAAATCGCGCCTCAAGAAAAACTAAAAATTGACCCGCTATTATACCGTTTGGGCTCTAAAGGTAAACGGCAAACCCAAGGGTTTGCCGAGTATATGCGAATTATTCAACGATTTTGATGTCGATTGGCGTTTCTTTCTCTTTTTTAGCGATAAAGTCGCGCACATAGCCTTCAAGTTGGTCGACAATGTTATCGTTATCGATACGTGCTTTTTGACGCTCACCATTGATGTATAAGCCAGAGCGACGGTTCGCACCAGCAAGGCCGATATCACTAACCAGCGCTTCACCAGGGCCATTTACCACACAACCAATCACCGACACTGACATAGGCTCAACCACGTCTTCAAGGCGCTCTTCAAGTTGGTTCATGGTGCTTACCACATCAAACTCTTGGCGTGAGCAGCTCGGGCAAGCAATAAAGTTAATGCCGCGCGAGCGAATGCGTAATGATTTTAAAATATCAAAACCCACTTTGATCTCTTGTACCGGATCGGCAGCAAGTGATACGCGTAATGTGTCACCAATGCCTTCGGCAAGTAGCATACCTAAGCCAACAGCTGATTTAACAGATCCTGAGCGCATGCCGCCTGCTTCGGTAATACCTAAATGCAGTGGCTGGTCGATTTCTTTGGCAAGTAAACGATATGCACCGACCGCTAAAAATACATCTGACGCTTTTACGGATACTTTAAATTGATCAAAGTCTAAACGTTGTAAGATCTCAACATGGCGCATAGCTGATTCAAGCAGTGCTTCTGGTGTTGGTTCGCCGTATTTTTCTTGTAAATCACGCTCTAATGAACCGCCATTAACACCAATACGAATAGGGATGTTGTGCTCACGGGCTGAGTCTACAACGGCACGAATACGCTCTTCGCTACCTATGTTACCTGGGTTAATACGCAAACAATCCGCACCATACTGAGCCACTTTTAACGCAATACGGTAATCAAAGTGAATATCTGTTACTAGTGGAATTGTGACTTGTTCTTTAATGCTTTTAAATGCTTCAGCTGCTTCCATGGTTGGTACAGACACACGCACAATATCGGCGCCAGCATCTTGAATAGCTTGAATTTGTGCAACCGTTGCATCGATATCTAGGGTGTTGGTGTTAGTCATCGACTGAACGGCAATTGGTGCACCATCACCAATTGGCACATTACCTACGTTAATACGGGTCGATTTTCTGCGTTTAATAGGAGATTCTGAAAACATTGCGGTTACTCTGATAACGGTAAAGTAAATTTAGCTAAGCGATTTTTGGCAAAATGTGAGGTATCGACGGCTTGACCTTGAAAAGTAATATCGACTACTTGGTGTTTGCCAAGCACCACACTAAACGGCTGTGGGCCGGTTACTGTCATAACGTAACCTGCTTTTTTAACACCAAAAGCAATACGATCGCCGTTGCCATCGTGAATCTCTACCCAGCTATCTTCATTGAAGTGCATCACCACTTCGCTGTGCTCAGGATCAGCTTTTTTGGTTTGCGGCTGAGCAGTTAATTGGTTTTGTGATGCAGCCTGATTTGCTGCTTCGTTGTTAGTTGTTGGCACAGTTTCTTGTGGCTCAATAACTTCTTTGTCTTCTGTAGGCAATTGAACTGTTTCTTCAACTGGCGCTTCGTCTGCTAAATTAGTGGTTAGCTCATTGCTTTCAAGCTGATTTGGCATCGCCGTCGTTACCGGCTCTTCGATACTTTGATTACTATTTTGCCACCACCAAACGACCGATGAGCCTATAATGACAGCTAAAATAAAATAACTGAACAGCATTAAACGGCTATCGTTTGCTTCTTTTTCGGTGCGACGAGAGAAGCTCTGCATATTAGATTTTTTAGCTGGCTCAACATGCTCAGGTAACAATTCAAGCATGGCTTGGCTATCTATTTTTAGCTCGCGACAATAGCTTCTGATATAACCTTTTACGAAGGTTGCAGGGCCTAGTAACTCATGTTCGTCGTTTTCTAATCGTTGTAATTGTAAAACTGATAATTTTAATGCACCAGCAAGCTGCTCAAGGCTCATTCCTGCATCTTCGCGGCGTTTTTTTAGCGCCTGGCCGAGCGTTTCTTGTGGTTGTTCTAAATTGTTTTCTTCATTCATAATGCGTATGAGTCTGGATCTACCAATAAAAGTCTATGCCCAGGCTTAAGGGCAACATCTGGGCTCAATTTGTTCCAGCGCATTAATTGATCGATTAATACGCTATGCTGCGTGGCAATGTCGTACAAAGTATCACCAGCATTAATGTCGTGGTAAATATTCGGATCATTTAAATAGATGCGAGTACCGTTTTGTACGCGATCCGATTCTTTTAAGCCATTCCACAGCAAAATCTTCTGTAGTTTAACATTGTATCGCACTGAAATGCTAAATAGGTTTTCACCATTTTCAATAATATGGTAGGGGATATTCAGCGCAGGTACACGTGGGTTGAGCATGGGTAATTGTATTTGTTCAGAAGTCACTGAGTACGAGGTTTGACTCGTTTGGCCTGCATGGTTGGATTCTTCGCCAAAGACACTTTCATCTTTTTCAGGCTGATAAAATATCACTGTGCTTTCATTTTTGCTGACAGCTTTTGCAGAAGTCGAAGTTTGTTGCTTAATTTCAGGAGATGTGGGAGCCCCAAAAGAAACAATAGTGACTTCATCGTTAGCTGCTTTAGGTGTTGATATACTTTTCTTTTGTTCTGGTGTTTTTATCGCAAGCGCATTAACAACAGCTTCAGTATCGACAGGCTTAGTTGGAGTTGATGCTATTTTTTTTGACGACTCAGTCTTAAAACCCGAAGCTTCGGGCTGAATCTTTGCTTGCTCTACAACTAGGGCTGGCATGTTTGCAACAGATTGGGTTGATTCGACAGTTTCTTGTTCATTAATTGCAGGCACTTCTGACTTTTGCTGATTCGTAGCATATACTTCTTTTGCATTAGAAGTTTGTACATCTGTCTTATCTACAATTACTGTTTCATTCGCCTTTGTTGGGGCTTTTCTTTTTACGATTCGGATCTTTGGTTGGTCTTTGCTAACCGATGAGTTATCGCTTGAAATCTGGAGCTCTTCGAGTTGAGCTTGACGATATTTTTCTCGTAATATTTCAAACTCTGAACGTTTAACCTGCCCAGAAGAAATGGCTTTAGCTTCGTTTGAGCCGGGGTAAGTTTGTAAAATGATACCTGCAGTTGCTTCGGCTTTTTCTATGTGTCCCATACGTTGCTGGATAAGATAGCTGAGCATAAGTGCACGAGGTGTTACGCGGCCTGTTGATTCATATTTTTCAATGATATCTTCAGCTTTATGTAGATCGCTTTTTGCGTAATACAAACCAGCCAAGCTTATCATTGAAGAAGGGCGCTGCGAGCTGTGATTAAGTGCTGATTTTAGGTATTTTTCCGCATTTTCAAAGTCATCAAATTCAATCGCACATAAAGCTAAGTTTTCGTAACTTTCAGCTACACGGATATAGCTAGGAATTGAAATCGCTTTAAGAAGCTCTTCTGCAGCGCGGTCATACTCACCAATGCCACACAAAAATACACCATAATTGTTTAAGGTGTTTGGATCATTAGGGGCAATTTTCAATGCGCGCTGATAGGCTTTATCGGCAAGTTCTGGTTCATCAACCTGTTGATAGTAATAAGCTAAAGAGTAATGAACTTCAGGGAGGTCAGGTGCAAAATCTGCGGCGCGTTCTAAATTATATTTTGCTTGTGAGTTATTGCCTGTTTTTAAGTACTGTAACGCAAGGGCGATACGGGTACGGGCAGCACCGGTATTGTTAACTTGTTTTTCAACAACGGGTCTGTCGCTACCTTCGTAGCTGTTTTCTGTAACACACCCTGTTAATGCAAATGCACTAACAGTAATGGCAAGTATAGAACGCATTACCTAATCTCTTCTTTGATTCCGTATGCCTATCTTACCGAAAAGCCTTTGTGTTGCATCTATTATTTTAAAAATAACGAGTTTGCCACAAAGGCTTAACTTCAAAAGTTACGCTTATGCTTGGTGAATGTTTACCGCAATTGCGTTATCTTCGCGCATTTTCTTTTTCGCTAAACGTTTAGTACGGTCAACGACATCACCCACTAATTGACCACAAGCTGCATCAATATCATCACCACGAGTACGGCGAACGATACAGGTAATACCTGCTGCTTGTAATACTTTAGAGAAGCGGTCGATACGGCTGTTACTCGAACGGCCATATTCATTACCCGGGAATGGATTAAACGGGATCAGGTTCACTTTTGAAGGTGTACCTTTAAGTGTTTTAACCAATTCGTGGGCTTGGTCGGTACTGTCGTTCACACCTTGTAGCATAACGTATTCGATAGTCACATCTTTGTTTGCTTTAGAACCATCGATATATCGACGACATGCGGCTAAAAACTCTTCAATTGGGTACTTTTTATTAATTGGTACTAGTACATCTCGCAGCTCATTGTTTGGCGCATGCAGTGAAATAGCCAATGCTACGTCAATCTTCTCTTTTAATAGATCAAGCGCAGGAACCACACCTGAGGTACTTAATGTAACGCGACGTTTTGATAAACCAAAACCCCAATCGTCCATCATAAGTTCCATTGCTGGTACGACGTTTTTAAGGTTAAGTAATGGCTCACCCATACCCATCATTACAACGTTAGTTACAGGGCGTTTAGTGCTGTCGCCGTCTAAACCAATATCTTTCGCGACACGCCAAACTTGGCCGATGATCTCAGACACCGCTAAGTTTCGGTTAAAGCCTTGTTGAGCCGTAGAGCAGAAGGTACATTCAAGGGCACAACCTACCTGTGAAGATACACATAAAGTTGCACGGTCTTTTTCTGGGATCCAAACAGCTTCTACTTCTTGGCCACCTTGTAGCATCAGGGCGTATTTAATAGTGCCATCAGTCGCTACTTGTTTAACTGAGATCTCAGGAGCAACAATTTCACATTCAGCTTTTAGCTTTTCTTTCAGCTTTTTGTTGACGTTTGTCATGTCGTCAAAATTGTCTACGCCAAAATGATAAATCCATTTCATCACCTGATCGCCACGGAATGGCTTTTCACCGAATGATACAAAAAGCTCACGCATTGCATCTCGGTTTAAATCTAATAAATTAATCTTTTTTTCAGTGGTCATGAAACAACCTCAATCAGTGACGGTGGTAAGTAGTTTGGGTGCGCGATTGTACATTATTTAATCGACTTAGTCATTAGCTAAACAGATTTACAATGGGCTTAGCTAATGACTAAAAAAGGGCCCGAAAGCCCTTTTTCTTCTGCATCACAGACTTAGCTGTGAACTCGAAATTAACGAGTACGTGGGCAGATTTCTTCGTCAGCGAAGAAGTATGCGATTTCACGTGCAGCTGATTCAACAGCGTCAGAACCGTGAACAGCATTTTCGTCGATGCTGTCTGCGTAGTCAGCACGTAAAGTACCAGCTAGTGCTTCAGCAGGGTTAGTAGCACCCATGATTTCACGGTTTTTAAGTACTGCGTTCTCACCTTCAAGAACAGTAACCATTACTGGACCAGATGTCATGAACTCAACTAAAGCACCGAAGAAAGGACGCTCGCTGTGCTCAGCGTAGAAACCTTCAGCTTTTTCTTTTGAAAGGTGAACCATTTTAGCTGCAACGATTTTAAGACCCGCAGTTTCGAAACGGTTGTAGATAGCACCGATGTGGTTTTTAGCAACTGCATCAGGTTTTACGATTGAAAAAGTACGCTCTAAAGCCATCTTTATGCTCCAATAATTTTAAATTTAAAAGGTTAAATATTAACGGGCGCGAATTATACGCGCTTTACGTGAAAATTCCTAATTTAATTAAATAGTCATTTGATGGCATTTTCATGAATCTAAAAATGTTCAGCAAAACGAGTATAAAATGCGAACACCTTTTACAGTTAAGCACTTGTTTCCACAATGAACTCAGCGTGGTTACGAGTATACATAGCGTGTTTGATATCACAGAAGTGTTTGTTAATGATTTTGATTATTACAGTGATGGCAACTATGCATGTGTAGAGGACTTCGCAAGCGTATTACCCATTACAGCCCCTATATTTATTGAACTAAACCTAACCAAGTTCCTGAAGTTGGAAGTAGTCATATTTTTTAAATCGCTATTAATCAGCTATTGTCGCGGGGGCTTCTCTGCTGACATACCTAATCTCTACTCGCTTACAATTAGCTCACCTAGCTAAGCTAATTAGTAGTAATTCACCCCTCTGCATAATACATCTAAAAAGTGTAAAAACACCAACTTATTCCGTTAACCTCTTGTTCACTTTACGCGGCTTATCTAATTGCTAATGATAAACTATTTCGTTTTAAATTGTTGAAAATTAATAGTATATAATTTCATTGGATCTTTAGCCTATCTTGTTTGTGAGAAATAGCAACAACTAAGTTGTAACTCAAATGTTAAATTTAGGTGTGCAAAACGCTACATAGTTTTTCGTGAATTCTTGAACTTATTCAATCATAAAATATTAGCAATTGGGTTTTTTATAAACAAAAAGTCTTATTTTCATTCGAATAATAAAGGAGAGAATAATGAAACTACGCAGTGCACTTTCTAAGTTGTCATGCGCGTCAGCTTTTGCACTTGGCAGCATGCTAACTTTGAGCCCAGCAGCCAATGCTATGAAACTAAAACAACAAAACTTACAAGAGATGGCCGTTGTTTCACAGAGCATTATTGCCGGGCAGGTAGTAAGCGTAACCGATGGTTTTGACAACAACCGTCCCTATACCGAAGTGACTATTCAGGTTTCGTCAGATGCTAAAGGTAAGTTAAAAGACGATTCAAATTACACCTTCCGTCAGTTTGGCCTAATCAAGCCTCGCTCAATGGGTAATGGCAAGGTGTATCTGGGGGTAACCCCTGATGGCTTTGCAAAATGGCATGAAGGAGAAAATGTCATTGCGTTTATGTATAAACCAGCATCTATTACTGGTTTTCAAACAACGGCTGGCATGGCGCAAGGTAAGTTTATTGTTCGTGATGGCAAGGTTCTTAACCAGTTTGCGAATAGTGGATTATTTGAAGGCATGGACACTGCTAATTTTTCGCATGAAGAGCGTAATATGCTGACTAACCCTCAAAACATAAACGTGGATGAATTTATGCACTTAGTTGGCAAATTAGCGGGAGAAAAATAATGATGAGATTTACGAAACTTGCTGCAAGTATTGCATTGGCATCGCTTTCTACAACTGCATTAGCAGGTGGGCCTTTATATATTCATGATAAAACCATGCAACCTTATAAATGGGATACCTCAAAAGGTGACATTCCAGTTTGGACTGATGGGGGGCAACTAATTAAAGATAAGAATGGGAAAGATGTTCAGTCATTTACTGTTTTAGAGAAGGGAACAATCTTTAATGTCGATATCACATTGCCTGATGGCACTGTGTTGCCCAAAGATGTAGCGTTAGAGCGTGATTATACTTTTTTGACAATTGCACAAGCTAATGCCGTAACAGCAGAGGCTGTTGCGCAGTGGTCAAATGTTGAAACATCGACCCTAACAATGTCTGTGGCGGGTACGATAGAAAGTCAAACAGGGATCCGCGATGTCAATGCATCGAATGTAGACCAGATTTATAATGCAGAAAACGGTTATGGTTTTTGGGTTAACTACGACACTGATGGTGCTATCTTAGAAAATTATTTTGGTATTCCACGCGACCAAGTACTAGGTATTGCTTTTCCTGAATGGGCTGATGAAGAAACCGGTGAAATTACTGAAGCAACGGCTTTAATGAATGGTTGGTATATCGATATTAATGATACAGAAGGGAAGATGGTACAAGGTGTGTTCACCCATGAGTTTGGCCACGCGATGAATATGTCTCACTCTCAAGCAAATGGTCATTTTACCTATATTGCAACGCCATGGTATCAAATGCACGATGGTGTTGCAGGCTGTACGGGAACAACAGCTTACACCGGTCGTGGTCAAGCACCGACTGATAGTATTGAAACAATGTTTCCTTTTATTAATGTTCGCAGCATTGAAGGACAAGAGCAGGGAACAGTTAATGTTCGAGATGACATTGTAAATATCTCTGATTTATACCCAAGCGCAAGTTATCTCAGTGAGTATGGAACTATAAAAGGAAAGCTATTTACAAAAGAAGGCGTTGAATATTCAGGTATGAATATGGTTGCACGTAATCTTGATAATCCTTTGTACGATGTGATCACTCAACAAAGTGGTAATTTAACTCAAGGTCGTATTGGCCCAGACGGTTCTTTTACAATTAATGGTTTGACGCCTGGTGGGCGTTACGCACTTTACATGGACCCAATTAGAGCTGGCGGCTACCCAACGACACCTACCGATATTATTTCCGTGAATGAATATTGGAATGAAGGCGAAAGCAGTTCTCCAGCACTGGATGATGCTTGCAACATGACACCTATCGTCGTTGCAGGAGGTGAAACTAAAGAAGTCGCTATGTATTTCAATGGCTATAATGATGGCATTCAATATACGCCTTTAGTTTCTGCATGGGTAAGTGATCATGCAAAAAATGGTAAAAGGGCGTTTGGTACAACGCAGGGAGGCACGCCGTTTGTTTATGATAGCAATCATAATACTTTTGAGACATTAACGACGCCAGAGGGTTACGCGGTTTTGTCTGCCACCAACGCGGCAATGAACAAAAATGCAACCAAAGCGGCTGTGATTGCAGATCTTGATAATGATGGTGTAGGCCAAGGTGCTGTTTGGGATATTCGCTCAAATAAATTAATTGAACTTGAAGATCCAACCAATAACACCTGCTCTTTAGGTGGCCAGCAAGGCGTAAGCTCGCACTCTATTTGGGATATGGATGATCTGGGCCACAAGGTAGTTGGTAACTCTCGAAAACCTAATGCTGGCGGGGATGAGTGTGCTGTTGGTGAAGGAGCCAGTTCGTATGGCGTGCCCACTGTATGGAATACAAAAACAGGAAAGGCAACTTTATTAACAGATGGTATAGAGTTCATTCCTAGTAGTTATGGAACAGTACAAGCTTTGATCAATGGTGAACGAACTGAAGCGTGGGTACGTGCCGATCGCGTATCTGGTAATGGCCGCACTGTGACAGGATCTGGTAATAATAATAACTCACAGCTCGCTTGGGTGGATGGAAAATTACGTGATACTTACAAAGAGTTTGGAGCGTTAAATTCATCGGTGATCTCAGTTGATGGTGAGCTTGTCGCCTTTGGTACACAAAGGGGGTTTGGTCGTAGTGCCTTCGGTGAAGGCGTTAAAGTGTGGAATACCGTAACAGATGAAGTAACCTTGTTAGGTGGTTTACGCTGGTGTGAGGATGTACCGTATTTTTACTTTAATAATAATTTATGCGCATCACCATTTAATCAAACCCACGAAGATATCGTTCAAACCGCAGGCTTACCACTAAATATGGTTTTGGATGCGAATGATGATTTGTCGGTCATAACTGGTCGTGTGTTAATTAATGGTATGCCTGCAGGGGCAACGATTTATATTGACGGATTAGGATGGATGACTGGGGAAGAGTTCTTCACTAAACAAGGTGTTGTAGAAGCAACTAACTTGATGACTAATGGTATTTTTGGCGTAAGCAGTGATGGTTCTGAAATGATGGCCGGGGTTGTAGGTTTGCCTACACCATTAACCATTGAGGTTGATGCAAATAAGGCCTTTGTGTGTGATAAAGGGCAAGATCGTGAGCTTAGTTTTCCTAAGCAAGTGGTTAAAGCTGTTAAAGCTGGTGCCAAGTTTGGCCGCTGTGCACACTTAGATACATAGCCTTTAATTACTGTATTAGTTGCCAAAGGCTCATAAATATTTTATGAGCTTTTTTCATATCAGTGTCATAAATATGTGATAAATTTTAATAAGTTACAAATATACTAACAGCTTGTATTGAGAGTTTTGCTTTCTTCATATAGCAAAATTACCTAATAGAAAGTGATGGTTAAGTGATATTATTAGCAATTCCAAACCAATTACCCTGGATAGTTAATTGAGTTTGATCTAAAAAGGTGGCCATAGGATTGGTCACCTTTTTTCTTTTTATAGGCTCACAGCTGGTTTGCTAAGTTTCTATCAAGCATGATCTAGATCAATAAAATTACTGGGCAGGTTATTATACTGCCGCGCTTCATTATCGTATTAATTCATGCAACCGACTTGTACTCGGTTCGATGTGTGGAGCTTTCATGTCGTCACCTATTTTGACCCCTCGTCCTTTTACGCCTGAGTTGTTATCACCTGCGGGTAGTTTAAAGAATATGCGTTATGCCTTTGCCTATGGTGCAGATGCCGTTTACGCTGGCCAACCTCGTTATAGCCTTCGTGTTCGTAACAATGAGTTTGACCTAGATAACCTGCAAATCGGTATTAACGAAGCCCATGCGCAAAATAAAAAATTGTATGTAGTGTCGAACATTGCTCCTCACAATGCCAAGGTAAAATCGTATTTACGCGACATTGAGCCAGTCATTGAAATGCAGCCAGATGCGCTGATCATGTCTGATCCAGGCCTAATTATGCTAGTGCGTGAAAAATGGCCAGATATGCCTATTCACTTATCTGTGCAGGCCAATGCGGTAAACTATGCCACAGTGAACTTTTGGGCTCAGCAGGGTATTGAACGAGTCATTTTATCGCGCGAATTGTCGCTTGAAGAAATCGCTGAAATTCGTGAACTATGTCCAAATACAGAACTTGAAGTGTTTGTTCACGGTGCACTTTGCATGGCATATTCTGGCCGTTGTTTGTTATCGGGTTATATTAATAAACGCGATCCAAACCAAGGAACGTGCACTAATGCATGTCGTTGGAACTACGATGTGAAACCAGGCACCGAAAATGAAACCGGCGAAATGGTACATAAAATCGACCCTAAAGCGGTGATCCCAACTCTAGGAGATGGTGTCCCAAGTAACGAAGTATTTATGCTTGAAGAGCAGGGCCGTCCTGGTGAGTATATGCCTGCTTTTGAAGACGAGCATGGTACTTACATAATGAACTCAAAAGATTTACGTGCAGTTCAATATGTTGATCAACTAACGAAAATGGGCGTGCATAGTTTAAAAATTGAAGGCCGCACTAAGTCTTTCTACTATGTTGCACGTACTGCGCAAGTGTATCGTAAAGCCATTGATGATGCCGTTGCTGGTCGTCCATTTGACGCAAACTTATTTAAAACCCTCGAAAACTTAGCGCACCGTGGTTATACCGAAGGATTTTTAAAGCGCCACGCACATCAAGACTATCAAAACTATGAATACGGTCATTCGGTGTCAGATAAACAGCAGTTTGTGGGTGAAGTATTAGGCCGCAACGATAATGGCTTAGTTGAAATTGATGTGAAGAATAAGTTCTGTACTGGTCATTCATTAGAATTAATGACACCAAAAGGGAATATTAACTTCAAGCTAGACTTTATGGAAAACAAAAAAGGCGAAGCCATTAGCGATGCAAAAGGTTCGGGCCATATTGTTAAAATCCCTCTACCAGAAGATATCGATTTAGAGCACGCAATTTTGATGCGGAATCTCGATGCCGACCAAGATACCCGTAACCCATTTAATAAAGCTTAATAGAAGATGCGCTAAGTCATACTTAGCGCAATTATCTCTTATAACTGTTGTTGCCTTAGCCTTTGCATATCTTTTTGCGGTGGCAGGCCAAATAAACGGCTGTACTCGCGACTAAATTGCGAAGGGCTTTCGTAACCAACCACACCACTTGCTTGACCAGCATCAAGACCATTGATCAGCATTTGATCGCGAGCCTCTTGTAAGCGTAAGGTTTTTAAATACTGCAATGGGCTGGTGCCAGTAATGGTTTTAAAGTGCTGGCGAAATGTTGATGAGCTCATATGCGCTTGTTTTGCTAACTCGTCAATTTGTACTGGGCGCATAAAGTTGGTTTTAAGCCAGCTCACAACTCTGACAATATGACTACTTGGTGACCCCTCTGATGCCAGTTTTCTAAGGTGAGGCCCGTGAGGTCCCTGTAAAAGGCGAATAACAATTTCTTTCATGAGTAATGGCTGTAAGCCGTCGCGAAGTGCAGGGTTATATTCAAGCTCAAATAACCGAGTGAGTGCATCAGTGAGTCCTGCATCGATATTATGAATAGAAATCGGCGCAAACGTTTCGTTGCGTGATTGTTTTGGCAGTTTAAGTTCTGCGGCTGTTTGCAAAATTAAGTTGTAATCAAGTTTTAGCACCATGGCAACAAATGGCTGGTGGCGTGTTGCTTCGGTCACATGGGATACCACAGGTAAGTCGAAAGTTGTTAACATGGTTTGCCCACCAGCGCAGGGCAGGACACTGTTTTCGACTGAAAGCATTTTTGCACCTTGCAGCACCACCGCAAGGCTTAATGTGTAAATACAATGCAAGGGGTCGGTTGGGGCGTGACGAATATGTAATGTGAGCTCTGGCGTATGAGAGGTAATATCACCCGCTTTATTAGCGAATAACATAATTTTTTGCGCGAGTGGTTTAGCAATTTCTTGATGGTTGGTGTCTATCATGTTTAAAACTCACGGTTAGTTATCTTGGCTGTCAAATTTATCAAGCATATCTTGGCTACTAATTTGAGAGCCCATACGGCCACGATTCACGTACCTGTGAGAAAACGTTTTTGCGCCATTTGCCCGAACTAGTTTTTCAAAATCATCAATAAAATGCTGTTCGAACTTACTATTAAAGGTATTAAATAAAATCACATTTTTACCTGAAAAGTCATTATTTTTTGCAAACTGCCATATCGGTGGGGCAGGGCTGTATAGCCAAATAGGCGAGCCTAAATAAATGGTGTGGTACTTCTCAAGGTTAATATTGCTCGGGGTAATTGTTGCTACGTTGCTTCTGGCATCATTAAGAGCGGCTATCCAACCAGGAATACCTAGTTCGTAATCGGTAGCCGTTATCTCAAACAGCTCCGCGTTATGCTTTTGCGCTATGTGATCTGCTAAAACCCCAGTATTCCCAGAGCGAGAAAAAACCACGACGGCTGTTTTGGCATCAAGCGTGATTTTCGGCTCAGCATTTTGTAGACGTAAGCTGTTTTTAGCATGCTGTGATTTTTCTGTTTGTGTGACCCAAATGGCAAGAGATAAAAGCCCTAATACGACCACTGCGAGTATTATAAATAGCCATTTAATCATTCTGTTAACTCCTAAAATCGCAAATTCAAATCAACAACAAAAGTAAGTTAGGCCAAGCATGAGGCCTAACTTCTTTGCTTTATGCATGCTCAGCTTACAAGTGCCTTTTTATAAATGCTTGGTTAAAAAAGGCAGTATCTGCTGCATCGCTAGCGCAACTGGCTCAGGCTTATCGTACAGGTCATAGTGCGACCATTCTTCTAGTTCAACGAGTTGTCGGTCTTTTGATGCAAATGATTTTCCGTAAATTTCTTTACCGTCACGGTATGCACCAAATGCCCCTACTTTTTGACCAATTACAGCCATCATAGGTTGGGTCATTAATGTTTCGGCAAATGCGAAGGCGTCCCAAGTGAGAGTTTTTTGTGCATGAGAAAATAACATACGTGTTGCGCCACCTTCACTTTGACCACGCGATGTTTTGTAGTAATCAGTCGCTTCGAAAACATCACGTTCAGTCAGGCCATTGTCGCGGGCAAACTCAATGCTTGGTGGGAGTAATTCGTTAACTTGTAAATCACCACCAAGTGCTTCAGCAGTTCGTTGTGCCGCCATCGCTTCAAGTGCGCCAAGCGGGTTAAACTCGGTGAATGCTTCTCTAAATAGACGACCTAAATTAACCGGCGTAATGCCGACCACGGCTTTTACGCGTTTTTCAGTCAGTGCAGAGTTAAATACATAAGCACCCCCACCACATACCCCAATGCTACCAATGCGCTCGTTATCGACATAAGGCAGTGTCACCGCATAATCAATAACATGGCTAATATCTTCAACACGTTGTGATGGATTTTCAATAAAGCGAGGTGTACCGCCAGATTGACCTTGATAGCTGGCATCGAAGGCAATAACCACATAACCCGCTTCAGCAAGTGCTTTACCATATACACTACTTGAGGTTTGTTCTTTACAGCTACCAAATGGGTGAACACTGATCATGGTTGGGTAGGTTTTTGACTCATCAAAATTAGCAGGTGTTAAAACAAGTGCTGAGATAGCCCAAGCCATATCGTGGTTTTGAATACTAACTGTTTGAATGTTCATATTTTTCTCCTAAATACCGTTTAGGTATGAGCCCTGTTTGGGCTCATACGGATTAATAATTACAGATTGCTTGTAAAGAAAGGGGCTAATACGCTGATTGCTTCAGTGATTTCACTTTCGCCATCGTATAGGTCCATGTGGTTCGCACCTTCAACGATGTACATTTTTTTGCTGCTTGATGCTGCGCGCGCCATTAGGTCATCGCTCATCCACTTGCTGCCTGCATTGCTGCCGACGACGGTCAGTAATGGTTGCGTTAAAAATGCTTCAGCTTTAAAGAATGCATCATAAGTGATGATTTGATTTAAGCTGCGTGCAGTCGCAAAACCCGGTGCAGTGCAATAAGCTGCGCGGTCTGTGTGGTAGTATTCCCACGCTTGGCGAAGCTCTTCGTTTGGTGCATCTTCTTCTTTAAGTGGTGCCATTGGGATGGTCGCAATCTCGTTACCACTTGCATCCGATGTGCGAGAATCAGAGCCAGCTTGGATATATGGGATAGCGTCGCTGTCTTTTACATTGTTATCCCAGCCATTACGGAACATTTGGCCAATATTTACCATGCTGACTGTGCCAACGGCTTTAATACGGCGGTCGTTAATTGCAGCATTTGCGGTGTAACCTGCACCCGCACAGATCCCCATTGCGCCAATGCGATCATTGTCTACATAAGGTAAGGTCGTTAAGTAATCGATTACTGCACTCACATCCTCGGTACGAACATGTGGGTTTTCAAGTTGGCGTGGCTCGCCTGTGCTTTCACCTTGGTAAGATGCATCGTATGCAATAGCGACAAAACCTTGCTCAGCTAGTTTACGTGCGTAAGTCCCTGCTGTTTGCTCTTTAACACCACCACCTGGGTGCGATACGACAACGGCTGGGTATGTTTTTGTTTCATCAAAATCAGCAGGTAAATTTAATAAGCCCGCGATAGTAATATCTAAACCGTTCGTGTTTGGAAAAGTAACTTTGTTCATGAGCGTAAATCCTCTTTGGGTTAATAAGTAAGGACAGAGACTATTCTCGATTGCAGAGCTGTTTGCTTTGCGTCCTTGATTGAGATTAAGTATAGGAGTGGGCTGAAACGAATGTTTGCCTAAAATGACAGGGTGTTTGTCTAAAATGCCGAAAAAGCACTATGGCAGGCAATCGGAAAATGACCAGGATAGATTGGGAATTTACTTAATTGCTTGAAATGGTCGGGTTTGTAGGGTGTTTAGAGTGCTTGCTCTACATGATGACAGTGATGGGATTTTATTTCTAAAATCGAAATACCGCTTGCTTTATAAGTATAAGGCTCTTAATTAGGCTGTGATTGCCTATTTTTATTGCCGTAAGCCAATTAATAGGCAGTGTAACGACGCTTATTTTTTAAATTGACTGGCAAGCTCTGCAAGCGACACTTCAGCAAAACGTTTTAATAACAGGGCTTCTGCATCGTCCATTGCGTTTTGCAGGGCGCTGTTAACTGCATGTTCGATAGGGCAGTTGCTGTGCTCATCGGTTAGACCAATTACAAACAGGTTCTTTTCGCCAAGCGCTTGGTGAATATCAAATAAAGTGATGTCTGTTAAGGGAGTGGCCAGTAGCCAGCCGCCATTGTGGCCTTTGATTGCCGACACATAACCTGCTTGGCGCAGTAACGCCATTGTACGGCGCACGACCACAGGGTTGGTCATTAACATGTTTGCTAATGTCTCTGATGTAATAGGGTGGCTGTAACTGTCTAAATGGATCAGCACATGCAAAACCCGTGATAATCGGCTGTCTTTTCTCATCTTAAGTCGTCAATATGCGTTTTTTGCAGTGTATCACGAACTGCTTAATATTGACCGTTTGAATTACCAAACTAACGCTCACTAAACTAATTCCAAGCCAGCCAATTTGCTGAAATTGCTCATTTAAAATCACAATAGCCAGTACGGTGGCGATAATCGGCTCAAGTAAAGTAATGAGCACGGCTTGGCTAGCCGCGATGGTTTTTAAGCCAATACTAAATAGCCAATAACCTAAAAACATCGGCACAATGGCCATGTAAAGCGCCACGCTGGTATTGGTAACTGTGGCAAAAAGCGTATCTCCAGTGATCAATAACGAAGGCAAGAGTACACATGCAGCGCCGCCAAATAAGCTTGCCATGGTCGCTCTTGAATGAACGCCGTTGCTAATTAAGCGTTTGGCAACCCATGAATAGCCCGCATAGGTAAGCCCTGCAATTAAGCCAAGTAAAATGCCGATGTTTTGGCTAAACAGCCCCGTAGCGGCAAGGTTATGCTCTTTACCTGACGCGATTAAGCCAATGCCAATCGCACCAAAGCAAAAGCTGACTAGCCAGCGAGTTGTAATGGGCTTTTTCTCAATTAAGTATTCTAATAAGACGGTAAATAAAGGGGCGCTGGCAATCGAAACAACAGTGCCAATAGCCACACCAGCGCTATTCATCGAGGTATAAAATGCCAGCGGATAAATAGCAACACAGGCTGAGCCAAGTAGGGTTAGGGGGTAGTGCTTACGCAGTGTACTTGCATTGTTTATTAGCTGAGTTAGTGAGGTTAAGCAAAGTAATACGCCGCCAAACCCCATCGCAAACGCACCTATTGCAAAAGGGCTAATGTTTGGTGCAAAGCTTGCGGCTGTGCCTGTTGTGCCCCAAAACACACTGGCAACTAAAACGGCAATGGTCGCGATGGTATGGTTCATTGATGATTCGCTTTAAATTTAAGATATCAAAAGCATAATCAAAATTGATGCAAGGTTTTTGACAAAAAGGACGGTTTTGTTGGCGTTAAAAACTAAAGTTACTTTTTGAATTTACTCGGTGATAAGCCAAAGTACTTTGAAAAACTACGGCTAAAAGATGAAAGCTCATTGTAACCAACTAACTCACTAATACGCTGCAACGGGTAGTCGGTATGACTGAGTAAGGCTTGGGCTTTTTCCATTCGCTGTTTAGTTACATAGTTCATGACAGTTAATCCGGTTTGTTGCTTAAACAGCAGCTTAAATTGCGTAGGGCTTAAACAGGCAATGCTGGCAAGGTGTTTGATATGAAGAGGAGTACCTAAGTGACTGTCAATATAAAGCAGTGCCTCGCTAATACGGCTGTCGACCTTAGGCTGCATAATTTGCTCAGCTAACAGCAAGTCGAAGGTGTTAAACATGGCAAGTTCTAATTCACGATTAACCGCTTGCTCAAGTTGCTTTGCCACAAACTGCAAAAATGCCCAAAGTGATTGATTAATAGCAAACACGCAGCGCTCAGCAGTGGCCAGGTTATCTGGTAGCTTTGGCATATCGGCCACCACAAATCGGGCTTCTGGCATTGCGGTAAACAGGTGTGTTTGCGAGGCTTTGACAACCACGCATTCACCGGGAGCGACTTTACCTTGAAAATCACCCACACTAATGGCAATCACACCTTTTAAGGGCAGTACAAGTTGATGATAGTCATGGCTATGACTAACAGGCTTAGTACTGTAAGAACGAATAGATAGATTGCCTTGCATCGTTTTGTGATAACCGTTTGCTGAATAAGGCTATTATGCCTGTTTGCTAGGGATGATCAATTTTAGGCCATTAACGGGGTTAGCACATGCTCGTAGGCAATCATTAGCGCAACATAAACCAACAAAACAGCCATCAATTTATTAAACACATTAAAAACACCCGGCCGTGATACTTGTTTGCCAAGCATTAAGCCCGCTAACGAGTAACTTGTAGGCGCACCAAAGGCAAGAATGGCTAAAATAAGAGACCAAAATACGATTGCAGCGCCGGTAATATCTGCGCTTGGGAACTGAATCGTAGCAATTGGCAAAGTGGCCACCAAGGCTTTTGGATTTAATAGCTGCATAAACAGGCCATTGAAAAAGCTAAGTGAGGCATCCGCTGAGGTATCATTCACCTGTACTTTTGCTTTTGCAACCTTCCAAGCAATATACAAAATATAGCCGCAACCAATTAAGCTCACATAAGGCAAAAACTGCGGATTGATCACTTGTAAGCCAAGGTAGCCAAGCAGCACAAATAAGATAAACATCGCGCTACCCACGCCGATAAAAAACCCAAGGTGTGAACGAGTTTGTTTATTTAAGCCACTGCTTAAACCGAGTAAATTGATTGGCCCAGGGGTGTACATAATGCCAATAGCATATGCAAAAATATCTGCCATAACAGCTCCAAATCAGTCATTTAGCTCTATCTTCGAGCCCATTGCAGTTGAAATTGTTTTGGTGTCATACCAAATACTCGTTTGAAGTTACGATTGAGGTGGCTGGCATCTGCAAAACCAGATTCAACCGCCACGCTGGTGGCATCGCGGCCAACTTGTAACGCTCTACGGGCATAATTAATACGACAGTTCAAAACATATTGATGTGGAGTAATACCGAAGTGCTCGCGAAAGCGGCGGATAAAATGAAACTTCGACATAGTGGCAGCATGGGCAATGTCATCAATAGCAATGTCATTGTCGATATTTGCCAAAATATAGTCTTTTGCGCGCAGAAGTAAGCTATCAACTCGGGTGCTTAAAGTTGGCAAATCAAGACTGCCGTTGAGCCTGACTAAAGACTGCGCCATTTGCAATACTGCAGCTTCTCGCTCTATTTTGCTGGTGCTATTGGTTTGTAAAAGCATTGATAAATTAATCACTTGATTACGCAGTAATGGATCAGCATACAAGGTGTTTGCCATACGTAATGTGCAGTCTTGCTTATACCCTAGCGCTTTGAACAACGGCTGAAATTCATCGGGATGAATATAAAGCATTAGATACTCTAGGTTTTGCTCAGTGCCAGAGTGACCATCGTGAATATCTTCAGGGTTAAACAAAATGACATTGCCAGGTACGCTTTTATAAAACGCATTACGACAAAAGAAATCTTGCCGCCCTTGTAGAGTAATACCAATTGAATACTCTTCGTGAGCATGTTTTGCATAGGTAAAATCACTCATAGTCGCAGTCAACATCGAGATGCTCTGATGCTGTTCGTTGTTAATGAACTTAAAGTGATTGTCTTTGCTCACAGGTGCTCCTGAAGGGTGTGCGCTTCGTTATTATTCCTACGCCAATATAGCGAAGCTGGCAACCTAAAAACTTGAACAAAATTGCTGTTTTAATTTATTCAGAGGTACAGACAAGTTCTAATTCAGTGTCTTTAAATTCAGCGAGTTTTATATCGTTTTTCTTGGCATCAGTAACTAAAACAGAAATAGCGTCTAACGCTGTCACTTTATGCCTTGCGACTGAAGACAGTTTTTCTTCAGTAACGGCGATTAATACATTATTGCTTTGTTTTACTATAGCGTGTTTAAACTGTGCATCTTCAACGTCAAACGCTGAAACACCCACCTCGACATCGATTGCGCAAGCGCCTAAAACTGCTAGGTCAAAATGCATTGTTTGTAATTGCTTTAACGAGCAACTACCAATTGCAGCGCCTTGTTGCTTACTTATTTTTCCACCTAATAGAATTACATCACATTGTTGATGTGATTGTAGTGCAATAGCAATTGCAGGCGTGTGGGTAACCACCGTTAAGGCAAGATCGTGTGGGATCTTACTTGCAATGGCTAAATTGGTACTGCCAGAATCAATAAATACAAATGCATGCTCTTTAAAGTAAGGAATACACGCTTTAGCTAAAAGCTGCTTACGGTCACTATTTAAAACCATTCGTTGCACTAAACTGCCATCATTTTGTGCATTAATGACAGCGCCGCCATACACTTTTTTACACACCCCTTGATTTGCTAATTCTTGCAGATCTCGGCGGATCGTATGTTCTGAGACATTAAGTTCTTTGGCTAATTGAACACACACAACTCGGCCGGTTTGTTGTAAATGATCTTTGATCAGTGCTTGCCTCTGATCTGGGAATGAAGCATAATCGAGCATAAATAATCATAATTGAGCAGTTTAAACTGAGTCTAATGTAGCATTGCATGCTCGTTTTAGCAATTTTGTGATTATTTAGAGTTAAATAGCTCAATAACTAAGCCTTAGCTTAGTTATAAACTGGAATGAGGGAAGGTGACGGGTTTTAACCTAGTCACTTACCATGCTCGATTGTGATGTTTTATGGAAGGTTTTGCTTGATGTTGTTAGAAAGGTATCCGTTTAAAAAGCGCGAAGTACTCGTTACAAGGTTACTATTTTTGTGTGCAGGTTTAGCCACGGCTACGTGGGCATCGCTCATACCAGTAATTAAAGCGCATATTGGCATTGATGAGAGTACTTTAGGGTTGTTGCTTTTGTGTCTTGGTGCAGGTGCAATATTTGCTATGCCTGTATCAGGTGCGCTCGCAACTAAGTATGGTTGTAAACGTGTATTACAGCTCTCAACGATGATGATTATTTTTTGCCTACCATTTTTTGCTTTAGTAAATAGTGTGGCTAGCTTGGCAACTTTACTGGTGATTTTTGGCCTTTCTATCGGCGCAACTGATTGTGTTATGAACATTCAGGCTGTGTTGGTTGAAGAACGTTCTAAGCTTTCACTTATGTCTGGTTTTCATGGCTTTTACAGTTTAGGTGGTATTTTAGGGGCGGGTGCTGTAGCAATGCTGCTAATTGCTGGTTTTTCGGCATTCGAAATCTGTATGCTAATGGCGGCGATAGTATTACTGTGTTTGATCTTCGCAAAGAGAGACTTACTTCCTTTTGCAAGCCCCAATGAAGGTCCTGCATTTGCGCTCCCAAAAGGCCCGGTGATTTTAATTGGCATTATTTGCTTTGCAATGTTTCTCGCAGAGGGAACCGTTTTAGATTGGAGCGGAATATATTTAATTGATTATCAAAATGCATCAACAGGAATGGCGGCATTAGGGATTTTTAGCTTTTCAGTCACAATGACTTTAGGGCGCTTATTTGGCGATCGCATTATTGCAAAGCATGGGCAAAGGGCTGTTCTGACTATAAGTGGTTTAGTAGCAAGCCTTGGCTTGATAATCGCTATTGTATCAATGAGCTTTTATGTTGCGCTATTTGGTTATGTGTTAATGGGAATAGGTTGTGCCAATGTTGTACCAATTATGTTTTCTGCGGCAGGGAAGCAAACCTACATGTCGCAAGCTACGGCAATTCCTGCTGTAACAACATTTGGTTATTTAGGTGTATTAATGGGGCCTGCAAGTGTCGGTCAAATTGCACATTTTTCTTCACTTGCGTCTGCATTGGTCGTAATAGCGATGTTAATTGCTTTGGCGACTATCTTTTCACTCTTTGTGAAAGTTTCACAAGACTAACTTTATAATTGTTATTATTCAAAATGTTATATGTATTTAACAGGAAAAGGTGATAGTAAATTATAAAATGGTGAATGTTTTTATCCCTAACTTAGGTCTTCTAATTGAGTTTTATAGAGGGGTTTAAATGAATTTACGTATATCAAATAATTTAGTGATTGCACTTATTACTATCAGTTTTTCTTTATTGGGTTTGTCTTTTATTTTGGGGGCAAACCCCAATGCTATTGGCAGTATATTTTCGTTTTATGGTTTAGAGACTCAGGTACCTGATCATCTCATGAGTATGATTGCAGGCTTTGCACTTTGTTTTGTAGGTATTACCAGCCTTCATTCTCATTTAGGATTTATTAATAGGGCGCTTCCCACCGTGACAGCTCTTATTATTGCACTTACCTGTTTACTTACATTGTTCAGTGCAAATCGTTGGCTTGCAAGTGAAGGGGGTTTTCCAGTAATTGGTTCGGGGCAGGGTATTATTAAGTATTTTGCTGTTATTCCTTTATTTTTATTTGTGTTTTACAAAGATGTTTTGAGTGATAAAGCGCATGTTGCTTTGAATTATGCATCGGTGGCATTAGTGTTGGTTTGGATTGGCGCAATGAAGTTTTTTGCTTTTGAAGCAAATGCGATTGTTAGCCTTGTTGAGTCTTCACCGTTTATGTCTTGGTTGTATATTGTTTTTAGCGTGCAAGGGGCATCAAATGCGATTGGCATATTTGATATTTTGAGTGTGGCGCTGTTAGGTGTTGGCTTGTTTATCAGAAATGCGAAACTTATTTTACTTGCTGGACTAGCCTGTTGCTCGGTATTTATCATGACACAAACATTTTTAATTACCGCACCTAATGCGCTTAGCAGCGTTACAGTGTTTGAGCGATTAGGTCAGTTTGTAATTAAAGATCTGTGGTTTATAGCGAATTTAGTGATTATTTATCATTTAGCTGTATTCAACAATACACCTAAAGAAACAGCAGAATAAAATAAAAAGGCCTCAGAAGAGGCCTTTTAAATGATAACTAAACAACTACAACGGCTTTTTGCTTTTGAACTTTAGAAAACTCAAGGGCATCATTGAGATTGTTAAATTCAAAGTCAGTGGGTTCTTCAACATTTAAAGTACCCGACGCAATGTCATTAAGGAGCTTTTCGCCATCACTTACAAGACGTTGCCATTGCTGTGAATCACCATAATCGTGTAATGCACCAAGGGCAATTTCATGATAAGAAATAGTGCGCGTGAATGGTTCATCGACTGGGGTTTCAATGCGTCCTAAAATACTGATCACATGACCATTTGCCTGTAGAAGTGGCACTAACTTTTTAGCTTCTTCAGGGCCATTAGCATCAAAGAGTGCAAAGTAGCCACCTTCAGATGGTGCGTCGCGTAATACTAACTTAACGCCAAGCTTTTCGGCTTGCTCAGTCGTTAGGCTTTTTGATAAAGCATGTACTTCAAAGCCACTGTGATTCAGCATTTGTGTCAGCAGTTTATTAACAGCTCCCATGCCGGTTACTAATACTTTTTCGTCTTTACGTAATGGTATTTTGCTAAAAGCTTGCCATGCAGTAAGCAGTGGGCAAGGTAATGCAGCAGCAACATTGACAGCTAACCCTTTTGGCACCTGCATAACACGGTCTGCATAAAGTACTGTGTGTTTAGCAAAGCTGCCGTTTTCACTCAAGCTATGATGATAAGCGATTGTTTTACCTATTAGTTTGGTATCGACGCCATCGCCTACCTGCTCAACAACCCCAGCACCGTCTACGCCAGGTGTATGTGTATCTGCCCAATTTATAGGGTCAGCTTGAATAAACTTCCAATCAACTGGATTAATACCAACCGCTAGGTTTCGGACCAAAATTTGCCCTGCTTTAAGTGCTGGTACAGCTTTTAATCCCAAAGCGAGTGCTTTATCAGCACCTTGAAACTGCCAAGCTTGAGTTGTCTTTACTTCATCATGATCCCAGTCAGGAGCAAAATCCGGGTTTGCTTGCCTGTCGCCGCAACTAAGGGCATCAATTTGATTGATCTCGTCTTGGCTTAAGCTAAGCGAAAGGGCTTTTAAGTTAGTAGCCATATTTTCGCGTTTGGTAGATGACGGTATCGTTACCATGTCATGCGCTAACTCCCAAGCAATGACTACTTCAGCGGTGCTCACTTGGTGTTTGTCTGCAATCGCTTTGATGGTTGGATCTTTAAGTACTTTACCTACCGCAAATGGCATATAGCCGGTAACGAGAATGTCGTTTTGGGCACAAAAATCACGTACCTTTTGATTGGTTAGGTAGGGGTGAACTTCAACTTGATTGGTAAATAATGCGCCTTTTGGCAAAATACTTAAGGCTTCTTCCATTTGTGCAATGGTAAAGTTTGAAACACCAATTTCTTTCGTTAAACCAAGCTCTTTTGCTGATTGTAACTCGGTTAAATACTCATCCATGCTTTCGCCATTGGCTGGGCTTGGCCAATGAATAAGCAGTAAGTCGACGTAATCTAGTTGTAGTTTAGTCAGGCTCTCTTTTACGCTGTTAATAAAGTCCGTTTTATTTAACTTATCATTCCATACTTTGGTGGTAATAAATAACTCACCACGTGCAACACCACTGTCTTTAATCGCTCGGCCAACAGCTTCTTCGTTACCGTAAATTTGCGCAGTGTCGATGTGTCTAAAGCCCTCTTCAATAGCTGTTAGCACACTTTGATATGCAACTTCGTCTTGTAATCTAAATGTACCAAAACCCAGTTTTGGCATAATTGATTGTGACATCATAACTCCTTAATTATGGAACTTGGGCAAAACATGTTCGCCAATGTGCTTTAATGCCCATTCAATGGGTAATTCGTTACGTCTAAAGTGCAGGCCAATGTGATTCACACCGGCATTTCTCATTGCCTTTAGTTCTGAGATGAGTCCGTTGACGCCTGTTTCAACCCCAAAACGGTGACGTTTTATAGGTGCATCAGGATCATCTAATAAATTTAAATGAATAAAACTAACGTACGGCTTATTTCCTGCGACCTCTCGCCACAAAGCGACACGCTTTTAATGATCATCTGGTGTGCCTGGGTAAGCAAGCCAGCCGTCCATGTTTTCGCCAACCCATTGAGGGCTTTGCTGAGCAAGACCTGCTACATAAAGTGGGAAATTTTTCACTTCTGGTAGTAGCTTTTGACCCGCTTCTAAAGGTCGCTTAGGGGCGCCTTTTAGTAGCGAAACAGATTCACGTAGTTGCTCACCACGGCTTGCAAAATCAATATCGAATAAAGGATATTCAATAGGTCTATCACCGCTGGCAACACCTAAAATTAGCCGATCATTACTAAGCGCTTGCACAGTATTTGCTGCCTTTTTAACAAGCCAAGGTTGGCGCAATGGCAATACCACCGCTGCGGTGCCAAGTAATATATTCTTGGTTTTAGCTGCTAAGTAGCCAAGGTAACTGAAGGTTTCATAAACTTGGGCGGCATCACCAAATTTCGGGTCATAAATCGGTACGTCTCGAACCCATGCCGCTGCGTAGCCAAGCTCATCAGCAAGTTGAACACGTGATTCATGGTTAGCTAAATTAGGGATCCCAAATGATTGATTTGATTGTTGATTGAAATGTGCCCAATCATTATCAAGTGGAAGTTCAACCCCAATTGAGAATGGTTTTTGCGCTAATTTATCAAAACTCATTATGACTCCAAACTTTAAGGGACATAGCTAAGCAATACTTAACAATTTAATGCGGCCCTGAAAGTGATTGATGATTAAGTAATGAGGGTATTATGGCGAGGAAAGTTTTTGCGAAAAACAGCAGGGATAACAAAACACCTTTGTCGTTTTTGCAAAGGTGTTTTAATCGTTATGAATTAGCTTCTTCTTTTGAAAGGGTAAAGTATGCGCGAGTGACTGGGTAGGCAATTTGTGAAATCAGTGCTGTGCCCCAAAGTAAGTTGCCAATGAGCGAAGGCACATGGGGTAAAATAGGAATAGTAACCAAGGCAAGTATGACGCCAAACATTCTTACTTTGGCTGTAGCAAAACGATGGGCTACGCGATGTTCGATCATTAGCTGGATCCACAATAAGCTTAATAAGTAGCCTGCTAACCCTACACAACCAATGACACCATATTTTAGGGGGTACGGCTGCCAAAACCCGGCTTTCACTTCGCCGGCGAGTGCAACGCCAACCATAACTGCACATAGCATTAAAAATAGGTGAGCTAACCACCAACTAACGAGTGTCCATTTGTGTTGATTTTTAGGTTTACCATTGCCAACAAAATCAAAGTAAATCCAGCATTGCACAAATACCGCAATACCACCAAACATAAAGTTAGCCAGTACAGTGGGGTCGACTTTATAAACTCCTTTTTCAGATAAAGTAATCACCAATTTAAAGAAACCTTCGCCTACGACAATAAGCAGTAAAAGGGCGAAGCGCTCAGACATATGCCCAAGGCGTGGTAAAAAGCGTTTATTTTCAAGTACACCAATTTTTGGAGCCATATATAAAACTTGGATAGCGGCAATCGCAGCGCCAAACACCCAATAACGATAGGGGGCAGGCATAAATGCTGTGGTAGCAAAAATGATGGCAAGAGCAAAGTAGTTACGGCTCACACTGCGTGCTAATTTTGTTGATTCGACCCCCAATTGATTGGTGCGATGAAATAAATAAGCTGTAATAAGGCGATTAGCAGCATAGGCTAATGCAAAATATGTCCAACCTTTATCAAGTACATGAGGGAGCGAGGCAGCCATAACCATGGCGGTAACAATTTGGCAGGCCATGATCAGCCGGTGTTTTACATCAGTACTGACATAGAGTGAATTAAAAACACTGGAGTCAGCCCACGCAAACCATACGGTGATGAACAAACCTGCAAATGTAAGAAAACCACTTAAATGTAAGTGGTCGCTCAAAAAATTACCTAGCAAAAAAATGATTACCACATGGATAAGGTCATAAAATAATTCAACCCAATGAACATGGTCATGTGAACTTTTTAAATCTAGGTGATGCTTAGGTAAGCGCCACATTGGGTGGTTTTCTAATGCCATAATTGATCCTATCTATTTCCTTTCGACAATAATTGCAGTGATGGTGGTTTCACCCTCATTTTTGACTTGATGAGTCCATGCGTCATGCCACATCACATAGCCATTAGGGATCTCAATTGTTGTTTGTGACTCTTTAGTACTGATGGTCGCTTTACCACCTGTCTCAAAATAGACTGTTTCAGCATTATGCTTATGCCAATTATCTTGCTCACCTGGTGCTAAAGTCATACGTAAAACAAGTACTTCACTGTTATCTAGCAATACTTCATAGTGATTGGGTGAAGCAATATGTGCATGGGGAAGTTGTGCTGAAAAAGCATGTTGTGAGCACATAATTGTGCTCACCAAGCCAATCAGCAAAGCTGTCATTTTGCTCATGGCTACACTCTACTTATGCATACCGCGAATTGGGTAATTATTTTTTGGTTCGCGTATCCAATTAAGCCCGCTTACCAAAGTTGCTAAATCAGGTCTTACAAATGGATTATTAGAATAATCAACCACATGTACTTTACCTTGCTCGTTAACCACAAACAGTGCGGGCTCTGCGAAATGGTGATCCGTTTCTTGTGGTGAACGGGGATCAGAAATGTAAGTACCTAATGCTTGCATTTGCTCTGTAGTCAAACCGTAAGCAAGTGGAAATGACACAGATAGCTGCTCTAAATGCGCTTCTAGCTGCTCTTTGCTATCACCTGAAACAGCAATTACATCAACACCCGTTTCTAATAGCGCCGCTTTGTACTGCTCGAGGCTATTTAAATAGCGGGTACATAAAGGGCAATGCTTACCACGATAAACAACAACAAGCTGCCAGCTTGCACCGTGTTGAGGTTGACCAAGAACAGCCTCTTCACCATTTAAAAGTGCAGCACTAATACTAGGAAATGCACTACCCGGATGGAGTTTATTGCTATAAACAGATTCGTTACTCATGATTGTTCCTTAAAAGTTCTCGTTTAAGTGTTTTTCAAAGCGCGCAAAGTCGCTGTCGATGTCTGCATTTTTCATCACGTCATAACAGGCGAAAGTTGGCATCGCTTGCATACCGAAAAACTTAAAGTTCATATGCATTGGGAAAACAAGGTCATCAACACTTTTACCTTCAAAAAAGTCAGCGGCATCTGCAAATGATTCTGCAGGCGCATTTAAAGTCAGCGACATCATATATTGAGTGTTAGTCAAGGTGCCGCCTTTACCGTAATTGGCTTTTGGATTGTCTTGATGACGACCATCACCATGGCAAAGCGCTCCCCCCATACCCGCTGTGTACACTTCATCCATGTATTTTTTGAATGACCATGTCATGCCCATCCAATTAATAGGTGATTGCAAAAAGACGATATCTGCCCATTGATGGTTCTCAAGTTCAGTTTCTACATCAAATTCGTCTTGTGTATTAACCACGCGAGTTTGATAGCCTTTTGCTTTAAAAAAAGCGTCAGCTTTTTCGATTAAAGCAGCATTTAACTTACCTTCAGAAAAAGGGTAATAGTGATGTGCGTTAAGAATTAATACGTTTTTCATAGTTGAGTATCCGTTTGCTAATTACTTTATCGTGTTCAAAATATATTCTGTGGTATATAATAGTAACCTAGATTATTAAATCAACCAGTCACCTTTTTGTAACTAGTCTGAAAAATGCGAGGATGTTTTGGAAAGTTCAGTAGAAACAGATAGTAAGGGTAGAAAAAAAGTTTTAAATGCTTGCATGGAACCCTGTGCTATTGAAAAAGGCATGCGTTTGATTGGCGGTAAATGGACGGGATCTATTATCTATCATTTAAAAGATGGCCCAGTTCGTTTTAATGATTTAACGCGTATGCTGGGTGGTGCAAGCAAAAAGATGATCGACCAACGTCTAAAAGAGCTTGAAAGTAGAGCGATGATCACCCGTCATGTTATTAGCACCCGCCCGATAGCGGTGACCTATGAACTTACTGATTTTGGCCGCTCAGCACTGCATATACTCGATGAGTTACGAGTTTGGTCTGAATCAAATGAGATTTAATTAGCTTAGAGAGGGCAGGGAATGCATAAGGCACAATTTGGAGAAGTTGAATCAATTAAAAAGCCACCTCATTATGAGGCGATTCATCAACTTGCGCTTGATATTGTAAATGCTCCAAATAAACAACAAGAGTGGGCGGCGTACAATCAAATAAAAGAAATATGCGACAAGTTTGCAGGCACACCGCTTGATCATCCGTTTCAATGGGAAACGCTCGCTGACTTTACCTATCAAAAGCCAGAGGTTGCACTTAGCTATTATTTTAAAGCGCTAGAGTTAGCAATGTTACTCGAACTAGAGGATTATTTAGCGTCGATTAATTTTGCGATTGCAGAGAATTACCTAGAGAAAGCTGATAAGGCCCAAGCCCTAAACTTTGCCAATACAGCTTTAACTTTCGTGGAACAAGCAGCAGATGATGAATTACAGTTAGATATTAACGAACTGATTATCGCAGCTAACTCCTTGCCATAAAATTATTTTTAAAAAAGCCAGCGCTGTGCACTGGCGTTCATCAATTACGGAAAAGAGTAGCGCACAATCCGTTTTACAACAGAAAAGTACTGGCGAAAGAAGCCTCCGGTATTGTAGTGGATGCCGTGCTCTTTAAAGATAGCTTGCACCTTAGGGGCAATTTCGTGGTAGCGTTTTGCGGGTAAATCTGGGAATAAGTGATGCTCTATTTGATAGCTCAAGTGCCCAGTCATTACATGAAACAGGTTACCCCCTTTGATATTTGATGAGCCTAACGCTTGGCGGTAATACCACTGGCCTTGTGATTCATTTTCGCAGTCTTGTTGGTTAAATGTTTCTACTTCACCGGTAAAGTGCCCACAAAAGATAATGGTTGAGGTCCACAGGTTACGTAATAAATTAGCGGCAAGGTTGCCCGTTAAAACCCACAAAAATAAAGGCCCAGCAAGCATTGGAAAGAGCAGATAGTCTTTCACTAGCTGGCGTGCACCCTTACTAAAAAAGCGCTTTTTCAGTTCGCTGTGCGATACTTTGTAATCGCGGTCATCTTTTTTCTTGCCAAAAAATACGCGCTCGGCTGCCATTTCATGGTACGACACACCCCATTGGAACAGCACACTGAGTAATAGGTAAGTGACAAATTGCCACAGGTTTTTTAGCCGCCAACGAAAGTCATTCGATAAGCGCAGTAATCCATAACCGAAGTCGCGATCTTTACCAATAATATTGGTATAAGTGTGGTGCTCGTAGTTGTGAACGCGGTTCCAACTAGCTCCATCGCACGCTATATCCCACTCGTAAGACTTTGAATTTATGTATTTATCATTCATCCAGTCGTATTGGCCATGCATCACATTGTGGCCAATTTCCATGTTATCGAGGATTTTTGCAGTGGCTAAACTAAGCACACCCACGAGCCATAAAACAGGCTGAATAAAGCCTAGCATTAATAGAATTCGGCCACTCCATTCAAACACTCGCTGGCAAACAATAACGCGGCGAATGTATTTCGCGTCTTGCTCACCGAGTTTTGATTTTACATCTGCTTTAACGCTATCGAGTTGAGCTGCTAATTTTTCATAATTGACTGTTTTTGTTGTGTTCATGCTGATAACTCCACGTCACTGACTGGTTGAGATATACAAAGTTGAATTAACTGCTCTGAGCTATCAGAGAGCTCACCGGTGCGAATATCACGCACGATGCCTTGCTTTTTGACGCATTGGCATTGATGGCAAATCCCCATACCACAGCCAACTGTCACAGGTTGCTTATTCGCTTGTAAGTGGGTCAGTAAGGTTTGTTGGTTATCAATCGTGAATGTTTTGCCCTGATGAGTGAGTGTTAAATCGTGCTTATCAGAGGTTACTACAGCAGCAGGGACTGCACTGAAATGCTCACTGTCTATCGGCGTATTTAGTTGCTTAGCTAAAGCGGCTGCTTGCTTATACAAAGCAGCTGGGCCGCACACTAACCAGTACTTATGCGCATTTGTTGTCAGCCATGTCGTCGCATCACCGTCTTTGCTGCGCTCAAGTAGGTGATAATCAAAATTGCTCAGTGATTGCTTTAGTTGATCAAGCTCATCTTTAATCCAGTGGCTGTTCGGCTTTGCATAGTAAAGCAGGGTTATAGTTTGTTTGCTGTATGTAGGTAAAGATTTAAGCATGGCTATAAATGGCGTAATGCCTGAGCCACCGGCAAGCATGATTAAAGAACGCGCGGTATTTGGCATAACAAACTGGCCTTTAGGCTCAGAAATATTAAGCCATTGTCCTGGCCTCAAATATGTTAGCTTTGATGTAAATGCGCCGAACTCTTGGCTGCGGATCAATAAACGAATTTGTCGCTGCTGCCTTGCTAATTGTGGTTCGCTTGCGATGGTAAATACACGCGTTAGCAATCGTCCATTCGTTTGGATTGTTAACGCAATGTGCTGGCCTGCTTGATGAACTGGCCATGTTTTTTCTGGCTCAATAATCAACTCAACGCTTTGTTCAGCAAACACCTGTACATGTTTTACTTGTGCACGAAAGTAGCCTTCGCGCCAGCCTGGTTTAAAGCACTGAACCACCGGCTCCCAGTATCCTGCCCATGACTGATGATGCAATAAATGTTTTGATAATGAATTTAATAACGCTCTCATTTTTCGCCTTTAGCTTACAAGTGTACGCCCATTTGGCGAACAAGTGTAAGCTGAAATGTGGTAATTGCAAGTCTAATTTGAGTAATTATTCTAAAAAGCAGTTGGCCAAGGCTTTTAAAAGCGGCATCGAAGCAAGACTATTTAGAGTAAGGCCAAGCAAAGCGCTCCTTTAGCTAGTTAAAAGGAATTGGCTTTGGCTTAGAAAGTTAAAGCAGTTAATGAAAATGGATTTAATTTTAATTTTTCTAATGAAAAAGTGTTGCCGCTTTTTTGATTTTCGAACTATGTTTAATCAGGTACAAATACGTAGTAGAGGGAAAAAGATGGTCGATAATTGCACTATTCTTATCATTGATGATGAAGAGATTAACACTTTACAACTTGAACACGCACTAGAAGATGTTGGTAACATAATCACTTTAAACGACAGTACCCAAGCACTGGAGTTAATCCATAAAGCAAAACCTGATGTTTTGTTACTTGATTTAGAAATGCCAAAAATTAGTGGCTTTGATATTTTACAAGAACTTCAATTCAACCCAGTGTTTGAACAGCTACGAATTATTGTTATTACTTCACATGGTGATCCACAAATTGAAGAATCAGCATTGTCTTTAGGCGCAATCGATTTTATTTCTAAACCTCTGAACTTAAAGTTATGTCGATTGCGAATAGAAAATCACGTTAAAGTTAAAGCGCAAGAGAATATTTTACAAAATACCCAAGCTGCTTTATTTGCTGAAAAAGAGCATTTACGTATCACAATTGATTCGATAGCAGACGGCGTTATTTCAACGGATCAACATGCCCAAATTACTTATATGAACCCTGTAGCGCAAAGGCTTACGGGCTGGTCTCAAACTGCTGCAAAGGGTCGTCATATTGAAGAGGTGATGAAATTAGCTGACTCCACAACAAAAACACCTTCAATAAATCCACTTACTGTTGCTCTAAAGGAAAACCGCCCTGTGGCGATGGCAATAAACACGCAACTAACGAGTAAACAAGGGGTTGAACACCGAGTTGAAGATAGCGCAGCACCAATTTTAAATGAAAAAAAACAACAATGCGGTGCTGTTATGGTTTTTCAAGATGTTAGTGAAACGCTCGCTATGTCGGTTCAAATGACGTACTTGTCACATCATGATCAACTAACCTCACTACCAAACCGCGTATTACTGCATGATAGATTAACTCAAGGTATTGCCAGAGCCTCTTTTAATGACACTAAGCTAAGTTTATTACTGCTCGATTTGGACAAATTTAAGTTTATAAATGATGCGTTAGGTCATCATATTGGAGACGAAATTATTGCTCATATTGGCCACTCTTTAGATTGCTTTGCTTGTAACGATATTACAGTTGCACGTGTCGGGGGGGATGAATTTGCGCTTGTTGTCCCTCATGAGTCACATTCTTTGAGTCTAGAGCCTTTGATAAATCAAGTGCTTAATGTAATTAGTAAGCCATTTCGCTCTGGTGGCGAACAACATATTCTTTCTGCAAGCTTAGGCATAAGTGTTTACCCTGATGATGCTAATTGTGTTGAAGAAATGCTTCGCCATGCAGACTCCGCTATGTATAAGGCAAAGAACGAAGCGGCAAATAGTTATTGCTATTTCAGCACAGACTTACAGGTTGAAATGAATAAACGCCTTGATGTAGGTAATAAGTTAAGAAAAGCCCTCGAAAATAACGCCCTTGATGTGCACTATCAACCTAAATACGATTTACGTAGTGGCGAAATGGTTGGCGTAGAAAGTTTAGTTCGTTTAAGTGATGATGAGGGCGGGTTTATATCACCACTGAATTTTATTGAGTATGCTGAAGAAACGGGCTTAATTTTTAGGTTAGGCGAGCAAGTTTTAGAAAAAAGCTGTATTAGTGCAAAACGCTGGTTAGATGCAGGTGTGCCGACAAAAGTGGCCGTAAATATTTCCGCTAAACAGTTTACCGACTCAAAACTTGTAGACACAGTCGCGATGATTTTAGAGAAAACTCAGCTACCGAGTAAATATTTAGAGTTAGAAGTGACAGAGTCAGCGCTAATTGAAAACTATGAGTATGCGGTCAACCAACTTAAATTAATTGCCAATATGAAAGTAAGTATTGCCCTTGATGATTTTGGTACAGGGTATTCTAGCTTGTCGTATCTAAGGCTGTTTCCTTTAAATGTATTGAAAATAGATCAGTCCTTTGTACGTGATATGCTAACTGATTCGCAAGCGCTTGATATTGTTTCAACGATTATTGAACTTGCGCACTCTCTTCATCTTCAAATTGTTGCTGAAGGAATAGAAACGGCTGAGCAAAAAAACAAACTAGATGAGCTGGGCTGTGCCACAGGGCAAGGCTACTTGCTTGGTAAGCCAATGAATTATGAAAGCCTAACGCAATTGCTTTTACCCTCGTTGCACAATAACGACCAGTATGTTTGAGCTTAAGTTTATCTTTTGTATGTCTTTTGAATCAATTTTTGAAATTTATTCTACACTTTAAAAACTATAAATTCGTTGGAACTTCAAATGACTAACTCAGTTGATCGTCGGCGTTTTCTTAAAGGTTTAGGAGCTGGCGCGGCCGTCTCTACTCTTGCATTTAAAGCACCTTATGTTTTTGCTAAAAATAAAGTCACATTAAGGGTGCTTGGCACACATGTTACATTGCAAGAAGAACTCAGAAGCAGGGCAATGCGTGAATTAGGCATTAACCTAGAGTTTACGCCAATGGGAAGCGCCGCCGTTTTACAAAAAGCAGCAGCAAATCCAAGTTCATTTGATTTGTACGAACAATGGTCAGACTCAATTAATATTTTATGGCAAGCGGGGGCAATTCAACCTATCGATATAGATAGGCTTGTTTATTGGGATGAAATAAACCCATTAACAAAAACCGGAAAAATAGTCCCTGAAGCTAAACTTGGCGCGGGCGACTCTCCTAATAAACTGCTTTATGTTCAAGACGACGGTACGCTATCGCAAACTCCGAGCAAAGCAATTAGCTTTATGCCTTATGTTCATAATGTTGACTCATTCGGATACAACACCCAAGTGATAGAGCAAGGGATCCCTTATCAAACTGAATCATGGGCTTGGTTACTTGATGAAAAACACAAAGGAAAAGTTGCGCTAGTAAACGCCCCTACAATAGGTATCTTTGATGCGGCCCTTGCTGCGCAGGGTCAGGGACTAATGACTTTTAATGACATGGGCGATATGAGTATTGCCGAAATTGATCAACTTTTTGCTATTTTATTAGAAAAAAAACGACAAGGGCATTTTTCTGGCTTTTGGACATCGGTTCCACAATCGGTGGACTTTATGAAAACAAAACGAGTAAACATCCAAAGTATGTTCTCGCCAGGGGTGAGTGCGTGTCGTGGAGCAGGCATTCCCGTGGTTTATGCATCTCCAAAAGAAGGCTACCGAGCTTGGCATGGTGTTATGTGCTTATCAGCCAATACACAAGGGCATGTAAAAGATGCAGCATACGATTATATGAATTGGTGGTTATCTGGTTATCCAGGAGCTTTTATCGCAAGGCAAGGGTACTACATTTCAAACCCAGAGCGAAGCCAGCCCTTAATGTCAAAGCCGGAGTGGAGTTATTGGTATGAGGGTAAAGAAGCCGTTGTAGATTTACGCGGTACCGATGAAAAGGTATCTGTAAAAACGGGTCAAAAGCGTGATGGTGGTAGCTATATTCAGCGATTTTCAAATATCGCAGTATGGAATACTGTGATGCCTAATTACGATTACAGCTTAGATAAATGGTTTGAATTGTTAAATTCATAAGGGCTTAGATTGCTTAACATCTTTTCTAAATCAATTGCTGCAAAGATGTCGCTGGCGCTGCTGCTATTATTATTAGCATTGAGTGCTAGTTTTTTTGTAATGGATAAGCGATTAAAAACCATAGAAACGGCATTTATAGAGATTAGCCGTATCAGTAATTATGCGGTGAGTATCTTAAGAATAAATAAAGACATTGTAGAGATGCAGCGTGATATTTCTGTGTACGGCAACTCAGGGAGTAAGTCTGTTTTTAATAAAATAGAAGATAACTTTCAAAGTATAAAAAAACGTTTAGGTAATATAAATTTTAATCAAAATGAAGCAAACAGTCAGGTTTACTTAGATTCGATGTCTGAGCTTTTGAGCCGATACGATGAGAACCTAGCAGTACTTACAAAACGCTATGAGGTCAGGGCACATTTAATCTATCAGGTGTTACCAAGTATCTACACTAATGCGATAGCAGAACTTGAAAAGTTGAAATCAAAGAGCATCAATACAGAAGATAAATTAAGTATCGCAGAGCTCACTAACCTATGGCATTCAATGCATCATGATGCGTATCAATTTTTATCGAAGAAAGACTATTCAAAAAGGGCTAAAGTGAATACTACACTGCGCTTGCTTAATCAAAAACTACAAGTGCTTCAAGGTCCTGCGATAACACTCGATAAAATGTCCCAGTTTACTGCTAATTATCAGCAGCAATTCTCTAAAAGTATTCAAGCTAACCGTCATTACTTAAGTTTAGTCAATGTGGTTATGGCAGGCGATGCTATTGAATTTAGTACTTTATCAAACCAGCTAAGAGAGCTTTCTTTATCGAGACTTGAGCAAATTAAATCGGATGCTGAAAAAACAGTTTCAAATTCTGAGCGTATTTTAAAGCTCCTTGCGATCGGCGTTGTTATTTATATTGTGGCTTTTGCAATTGCGTTTCATTTGCAAATTTCGCATGCAATTAAGCGCCTTACCGTTAGTTTTAAATACTTTTTGAGTGGTGACCTTTCGGCCAAAATTTATGATTTAAATCGCAAAGATGAAATTGGTGTTTTAGCGAATGCAGCAGAACGATTCAGGGTTTTAAGTAAAGACCTTGCAGATGCAAAGCAATCAGCTGAGCGTACAGCGAAAGTAAAATCTGAATTCTTAGCAAATATGAGTCATGAGATCAGAACTCCTATGAATGGTGTTTTAGGTATGGCTCGGCAGCTAAGTCGCACACCATTATCGGCAGAGCAAGCAAAGATGCTCAATATCATTAAATCATCAGGTGCAAGTTTACTGGTTATTATTAACGATATTTTAGATTTGAGTAAAATTGAGGCTGCTAAAGTAGAGCTTGAGTCAGGTCCAATTGAATTAAGCTCCTTGTTGAACGAGTTAACGCATTTATTTTCGCAACAAGCTGAAAATAAAGGTATTGAGTTATTTATTACGACAACGCCAGAGCTCACCGACTTTATATTTTTAGGTGATGAAACTCGGCTCAAACAAGTACTCATTAATTTATTAGGCAATGCAATTAAGTTCACTCATCGTGGTAGCGTGTTACTCAACGTCATTATTGAAGAAGTAGTGAATGATGAGTTTAAAGTTACTTTTAGTGTATCTGACACGGGTATTGGTATTGCCAATGAACAGCTAGATTCTTTGTTTGACGCTTTCTCTCAAGCAGATGCTTCTATTACTCGTCGCTTCGGTGGCACTGGGCTTGGCCTGACTATCTCAAGCAAGTTGTTACATTTGATGAATTCGTCATTAAAAGTAGAAAGTGAACCAGATAAAGGCTCTATGTTTTATTTTGAGCTTAATGTTACCCGAACATTCATAACCCCTGCTATTAGTGAAAGCCTTCTTGAAGAGAGTAGTGAAAAGTCCGTTGATTTTTCCCATGTAACTGCACTGGTGGTTGAAGACAATGATATTAACCAAGTGGTAATCGAGTCTATGCTGGCTGAGTTTAATATAAAGTCGATCAGTTTAGCTGATGATGGGGAACAGGCCATAGCACAGTGTGAAATAGGGGCGTTTGATATTATTTTTATGGATATGCAAATGCCGGTATTGGGTGGCCCTGAGGCAACATTGAAAATTAGAAAACTACCTGCCTATAAGCACACACCCATAGTGGCATTAACCGCAAATGTGCTTGCAGCAGACAAACAGCGATGCTTTGAAGCGGGTATGAACGACTTTATTGGCAAGCCAATTAAGTTCGAAAACTTAAAACGTGTTTTGGTTAAGTGGTGCTCTTAGCATCACCAATAAACTAACAAGGAAGCAATGTGAACAGTCTCAATATAGATAATAAAAGCACAATGTCATCTAAAACGTTTTTGTTATTTGTTTCATTAATTTTTAGCGTTTTTGCTGCCATCGCTGTCTACTTTTTCGAGGGGCATGTTAAACGGGATGCGTTAAACTCAATTGATCAAGAGTTTACAGAAACAAACCAGCGTTTAAAGAAAATACTCACATCTTCGATATTGCAGTCGAAATCTGATTTACGATTTTTATATTCAACGCCCCCTATAGCTGGCCTACCTCGGGCTCATTTTAATGATGGAATTGACCCCTACGATGGTACAACCTATCAGCAATGGAAGGAGCGGCTTGAAACCATTTTTATAGGCTTTATGGAGAACAATCTTGCGGTTGAACAGCTGCGCATAATAGCTGTGAGCGCAGAAGGAAAAGAGTTAATTCGTGTGCAACGTGTTGGCGCTTCAGTAGAAGCTGTACCTGACTATTCTTTACAAGCGAAAAGCGCAGAACCTTATTTTTTGCCAAGTTCATTATTAGAAGTGAACCAAATATACATGTCGCCTATGTCGCTAAACAAAGAGTTTGGCGAGGTAGTGTTTCCTTACAAACCCATGTTGCGTTTTTCTATACCCATATACAGTGATAAAGGAAAGCGATTTGCTTTTTTAATCATGAATGTAAATGCCACCCCATTAATACAGAAGCTAAAAGAAACTATTTTTGATTATTCTCAGTTAGTGATCAGCAGTTCAGAGGGAGATTTTATTTATCACCCTTATGAAGGGTATCAATTTACGAGAGACTTAGATCCGTCTATTACATGGCAGTCAGTGTACGCTCAGCCTGTTCAGCACCAAGGGTTATATTTAGTCACTGCAACTTCACCAACAACTCGGCAGTTTTATGTTCATTCAGAAAAAGTACAAACAAGACCAGGTAAAAGCTATGGCTTTATCAATTTTAATCTTTTAGTGGCTAAGCAATACGTTGATAAAGTAATAAATGAAAAGCGGGTCATGACCTATAGCTTATTAATTTTGATAATTCTTTTTACGGGGGTATTACTGTTAACGTTTTACCGAAACGCAAACCGGAGCCAGTTACTAGCAGAGGCTAGAAGAGAAGCGTCTGCTATCGTTGAAGGGTCGATAGATGCCATTGTTGGTTTAAATCTAGAAGGTAAATTGACAAGTTTAAATAAAACAGCTGAAAACCTATTAATGTTGGCAAGTTCGATGTCGATAGGAAAAGCGAGTAAAGATATTGATTTTTTGGCCCGATTACCTATTCCTGATTACATTGCGGATATTCAAAACTCAAAAACACAAATCAAAGATGAATGCAGTATTTCTGAAAACGGTGTGGTGAATTATTTCGCCATTTCGGTTAGCCCTGTTTTTTCGGATCAGCGCGTTTTAATCGGGGTTGCATTGATAATTAGAGATATTAGCAAAGAACAAGAAGCTGCGAATAAAGTTAAACGTTTAAATTCGGAGCTTGAGGCAAAAGTAAGGCAAAGAACTCAAGCACTTGCTGAAGCTAAAGATGAAGCAATAAAGCACAGCGATATCAAAAGCGCATTTATATCTAATATCAGTCATGAACTACGCACGCCATTAAATGGAGTGATTGGCACGTTGAATATTTTAAAACGTCAAACATTGCCCGATAATGCCCGTAAGCTTGTAGATATGATGGAGTTAAGTGCTTCAAATTTAAGGCTATTAATAAATGATATTTTAGATTTATCTAAAATTGAGTCGGGTAAACTCGATTTAAACATTCAAAAAATCAAACCTCAATTACTGATCGAAAGTTTAGTCGAGTCATGCTCTGTGAGGGCTTTTGATAAAGGTCTTGATGTGTATTTAGATACGAGCGGGCTGGCTTGTTACGAAGTTAAGACTGATCCACTTAGGCTTACTCAGATCATTAATAATTTGATTAGTAATGCGATTAAGTTTACAGAGCAAGGCTTTATCAAAGTAACGGCATCATCTGAGCAGGTTTCTAATACGGAGCATACCTTAAAAATTACCGTGCAAGATACGGGGATAGGAATAGAGTTAAATACTCAACGTCATTTATTTGATGCATTTCAACAAGCTAATAGTTCTATAGCCGACAACTATGGCGGAACAGGGCTTGGTTTATCAATATGCAAACAGCTGTGTAATATAATGAATGGTGATATTGCAGTTAATTCTGCAATTAATGAAGGGAGCGCATTTAGCTTTTACATTAAAGTTGGGAGTAGCCAAGCCCCTAAACCAGATGTTTCAGACTATTATAATCATAAACGTATTTTATTGATTAGTAACAACTCGCAATGCCATGATGTGATGCAAAAGTTACTAAAAGTATATGGGGCTGATGTTAAAGTTAGCGACATAAACACACTTGCTGATGAACATACAAGCAATGTTGATTATGTTTTTATTGATTATGAAAGTATTCAAGCGATAAACCCTCAATCACTGGTAAATAGCCTCGCGAATACATTAGAACAAGGCCGTATAATTTTACTGCATCTACCAACTAACCCCCTTCCAAAGGCGCTCGATACAAAAGTTACATCCCTTAATAAACCAATTACACAAACTAATTTATTGAGAGTTGCAGGTTTTGAAGTATCAGAAAATGAGCCACTTTATTTGCTGAGTGAAAACAGAACGACAGAAAATGACATAACAGCAGATGTTTTAACCCAACTTAAAGGCTGCCGAATATTAATTGTGGATGACAATGATATAAATATTGAAGTTGCACTTGGCGCCTTAGATGGATTGCCTATAGAGGTTATTACTGCTCAAAATGGTCAAGAAGCGCTGGAAATTTTATTAAATTCTAAAGCGAGTAACGAAGTTATTCATTGTATTTTAATGGACTGCCAAATGCCGGTTCTCAATGGTTATGAAGTGTGTGAAAAAATCCGAGCCGCAGAGGCTGGTCAGTACTATGCACAAATTCCCATCATAGCAATGACGGCAAGTGCTATGGCTGGTGAGAAGGAAAAGTGTATTGCAGTTGGTATGAGTGATTATGTTAGTAAACCTATCCAAGCTCACGAAGTTCAGTCAAAAGTTGTTAAGTGGTCTTTATCGAATTACGAGGGAGATTCGCTTAGTACTGAACAAAGTAATTTAGAGCCTCTTTGGGATCGTGAGCAAGCATTGGTTAGACTTTTAAATAAAGAAGCCTTATTAATCAAAATATGCGAGATGTTCATTACTAAAGCGCCGCTAAGGCTTAAAGAATTGCAAAGCCAAATTAATGCTAAAGATAGTGAGCAAGTTCGTCAGGTTGCACATGCCTTAAAGGGGATGTGCGGAGAAATAAGTGCCAGTCACTTGAGAAGTTTATTCGCTGACGTTGAAAAAAAAGCGAGCCAAGGCAATTTAAACCTTGAGAAAACTATTATAGAAATAGAGCAAATACTTACCCAGCTTATTACTGATATCACTCAATGGTTAGAAGAAAATTAGTTTATGTTTCATTCAAAGAGCAATTTAAAAATAAACACAATTTTACGATATCGAATTATACCAATTCGCTTAATAAAGTGGTCTATTTTGAGACAATAAAACCTCGTTGATAATAAGGCAAAAATTTCGTTATTCAGTTGTGCTCGGCAATTGCCTATGCATTGCTCTACCATTTGCATCCATGCGGTCGTAAAGCAGAAATTTTTAACGCAGATAGTGGGTTTAATCCCTTAAAATGATTAAGTATTATTGCAGATTAGTATTAGCTGTAACTTTAAACAGCTAACGTGAGTTTCTTACTCATTTGCAACCGGCCTTGATAAGACATACCAAGCTGACAATAGCATAAACAAAGCGACTGTTGTTGTAAGCGGCCACGCTGGTGACGCACCAAGATAAAATAATATGAAGCCTATTGCCATCCCCACACAGGCAATACATTTAACTTTACGCGAAATCGCGCCATATTGTTGCCAGTTTCTTAATGTTGGTCCGTAATGGCGATGATTTAAAAGCCAGGCTTCGAACCGCGATGAGGAGCGCCCAAAGCAATAAACAGCAACAATTAAAAAAACAGTCGTTGGCATCACGGGTAGAATCGCACCTATAATTCCAAGCCCAGTAAAAATTAAACCTGTGAGAAAGAATAGTACTTTCAGTACTTTGGAACCTTCAGTCATTCCCTGTGTGTTTTTTATTTTGTTGCTGCTCATTTTTATTTTTGGCTTATGCAAATGTTTTATCGACTAGCTCACGAACAAACGAAAATGCTTGTTGAGCAGCAATAAGCGCATTTTTTCTTTGTAAATCATCAAGCTCTATTTTATTGATTGAATTAGAAAACTGTTGCCATGCAGCACCGCGGCCTTGCTCGGCTGGTGCTAAATGTCTAGCGCCAAATGTCTCTGATAAATCAATACGTTTGGCGGCTTTTAATAAATATTCTGCACCGAGATTTGAGCCTTCAACTACATACAACCACGCTAAGCCTTGTTCAAATGAGAATGTGTGCTTATCAGCGTATTGCTTACGAATTTCATCGGCCTGCTGCTTAAATGATAAATCGCATAAATCATCGTACACAGCATCTAAGCGCTGCATACCTGCAAGCCCTGCAATGCAATCTTGAAACCTTTTATCATGATATAAAGGGGCGACCGTAATATGAAATGCTAGCTGTACTTGTAAAAACAATGCATAGCGTTCAATGCTTGAAAAAGGCCTTTTAGTCATAATCGCTTTATCTAAACCATCATGAATAGAAGATGTTTCTGCTTTAAACTGGGCTGTTAAAGTGTTCTCTTTAATTGTTTCCATATCCAATGAAGACATGATTAACTCCGTGTAGCTAATATTTAATTTATAAAAAATTCAACAGGTAAGGTGAGCGTTAATGTAGTACCTGCTATTTCGTCTGGGGGTAAGGGTAATGGTTCTGCACGTTTGACCAGAGCAAGTACCTCTTCATCAAGGGATGACACACCGCTTGCTCTAAATAAAGAGACTGCAATTACTTGGCCTTCTCGATCCATTGTAAATTTGACCCAAGGCACGCCCTGCTGACGTTTCAGTTTTGCCATTCGAGGATAGCGTTTACGTCTTTCAAGGTGAGCTGATAATTGCATTTGCCAGCGCTGCTTAGCCTCAGCTTGTTGCTTGCTAAATACATTACTTACTGGGCCTGTACGCTGTTCTGCTGGGGCTGCATCAATTGATTTTGGTGCAGTTGTCTGTGCAACAGCGCTGTCGTTCTGGGAATTTTGTTTTGTCTGTTCAACTTTCTCTTTAACAGGCTTAGCGTCATCAACAGCTGTTTTTTGCACTTTTTCAACTTTAGCTACTTTGGGTTTTTTAGTTACTTTAGGCTTTGTAATTTTAATTTCAGACTGCTTGGCGATAAGCTCTGGTTGCTCGACTTTTGGTTGTTCTTTTGGTTTGGGTTTAGGCTTACTCTCAGCTGAGGATTGACTTGCCATCTGTTGTTCAGGCCCCTCAGGTAGTGCATTTTTGGGTACTTTAGGTGCGGCTACCATACTAATGACGACGGCATCAGGCATTGCGGCATTTGCCGTTTGTGTTATTGCAACTGCTGGGCTCATAATAAAGTAAGCTGCAACCAATAGATGAACAACTAATACTGTTGAAACACAGAGTAACTGTAATTTACGATAGCCTGTTCTAAGCGTTGGCTGGCCAGCTATCATGCTCATTACTGCTGACTCGCTTGTGTTTTTTCTAGCCCAACTAACGCAATGTTCTTATAGCCTGCTTTAGAAAGAATATTCAGCAAATCAACAAAGTCCCCGTAATCCACACTGCGATCTGCGCGGATCAAAATTGCGTGCTCATTAGTGATTTTTTGCTGCAATAACGCTTCAACTAGTTCGGTTTTCGCGACAGACTGCTTTTCACCAATAACCAAAGACAAATCTTTTTGTAATGTAAGGTAAGTTGGTTTTTGTTCAGAGGCTTTCGTTTCAGAATCAATACTGGGTAGTTCAACAGGCACGCTAACTGTTGCTAATGGTGCAGCAACCATAAAAATAATCAGTAAAACCAACATAACATCAATAAACGGCGTGACATTAATGTCATGTTGTTCAACTAGTTCTTCATCATCTTGTTGTAAGTTAAAAGACACGGCTTTATTTCCCTGCAGCTTTGATTTGCTGATAGTCAATTAACTGCTCTAATGGTTTTGCTTGAGAATCTTTTGCTGATAAGTCTCGGCTAAGGATTGTCATTATGACAGTCACTGTGTCTAACAATTGCGATTTATAGGCTGTTATAGAGCGTGAAAAATAGTTGTACATTACAACTGCGGGTATTGCTGCAACTAAACCAAGAGCTGTTGCTAGTAATGCTTCAGCTATGCCTGGCGCGACAACAGCAAGGTTGGTTGTTTGTGTTTTGGCGATGCTAATAAAGCTATTCATAATCCCCCAAACAGTACCAAACAAACCAACAAATGGAGCAACAGAACCAATGGTTGCTAAAACCCCCGTACCTTTGTTCATATCTGCAGATAGCTCGGCTTTTACCCTATCTAATCGAGCTGCAACACGCTCTTTTAATGCATCACTTGTCGTTGCGTTATTACTACTTAAGCTAAGCTCATGTAGGCAAGCTTGAATTAATAGTTTTGCCGTACTTGGCTCTTGAGTTAAACCTTGTTCTGCCATTTTTAAGTTATGACTATTTAATAGTTTGACTAATAAAGCCCTGCCTTCACGTTTACTTTTATTAAGATAAATAAGCTTCGCGATAAAAATACCCCAACACACAATTGAAGCTAGTAGTAGGCCAATCATAACGGTTTTAACAATCACATCGGCTGCTAAATACATACCCCAAGGCGACAGATCATGACTAACAAAAGCTGCGCTATCGGCTAATTGTGGGTTATCTAATTTAGTTACTTGGCTTACTATTTCATTTACTGGGTCTTGCTCAGATGAATAACTATGCCCGGTAAAAAAGCCAACAAGAGCCACAAAAAGCACTTCTCCAAATTTCATTAAATCTACTCCAGCCAACTGACAAAAATGGCGAAAAAAATAAACGTCATATTTAATAAGACGCACCAAAATCATTTTCCCGTAATAAAAATTAAAATTTTTTGTCGACGGCGGGCATTTGCCTTAAGCGATTCGTTGTAATTCTCTGATTGAATGGAATGTTTTGAAAAGAGATTAGCCAAAAGTAGTAATTATCATATTTTAAACAACAAACTTGCCTTGAATAAATAACAATGATACGGTAATGATAATTGTTATCATTTGCTGTTGTTGGTAGGGAACCGCAGTGCTTAATTACACCGGTATGGATCTATTTGTTCGCGACAATCAATTTTGGTTATTAAGGTTTTTACAGAAGAAACTTAAACTTCATTGCCATCACGATGCACAAGACCTTTCACAAGACACATTTATTCGTGCTCTGACTTCGTCAATTGATTTATTTGAAGTGAAAGAACCCCGTGCTTACCTTGCTACAATTGCAAATCGTTTAATTATCGATAAAGCAAGACGTAAACGCATTGAGCAAGCCTACCTTGAAGCTCAGTTAGAGTCTTCACAAGAATATGCCCCTTCGTGTGAAGAAGTGCATGAAATGATTCAAAAACTAGAGGCGTTATCGCGCTTACTTGAAGGGTTAGCAGATAAACCAAGGCGCGCATTCTTAATGGCAAGGTTAGATGGTCTGAAGTATCAAGAAATTGCTCAGGAACTGAATATATCTTTGAGTATGGTGCAAAAATATATCGCTCAAACATTGCTTCATTGTCACAGTCAATTACTCGATTAAGCCATAATGTCCGTACAGTACCCAGACTACAAATCTAAGCTTGAACAAGCCGCAAATTGGTGTGTTTTACTCAATTCTGACAACTTCACCGATGCCGATATTCAAGCCCATAGTCAGTGGCTCAAAGCCGATCCTGAAAATCAAAAAGCTTACTCAGAATTGCAAGCACTGTGGCGCGAATTTGACAGCACTGATAACAGCCATTTTGATTCGAAAATCCTCAATAGGGTACTAGATAAAGATAAGCCTAAGTCTAATCATTTTGCTAAATCGGTCGTTTTATCGGCACTTTTTGTCGGGTTTGGTCTCATAGCCAGTCATGTAGGTCTAACAGGAATCAGTTCTGATTATTACACTCTAAAAGGGGAGCAAAAAACTGTTGAGCTTAAAGATGGCTCCATACTGACTCTCAACGCGCAAACCCAAGTGGATATAGAATTTAGTTCTAAGCAACGATTGATTAAGTTGAATCAGGGAGAGATACATTTAGTGGCAAAAACTAATTCAAGTTGGCCATTAGTGGTGGAGACAGATAAAGCAACGGCAACAGCCTTGGGGACACAATTTACTGTTAAACGCCACGAACAAGATACCTTTGTCGTTGTGAGTGAATCAAAAGTAGAGCTGTGCTATTTACCTGCTCAAAAATGTGTCGTAGGTAAGGAAGGTCAAGCAATGTCAGTGGCTAATAGTCACCTCATTGGGCCAACAGCTACAAACCCCGATATAGAATTAGCATGGTTAAATAATAGGTTAGTTGCTAATAATATGAGTTTAGCTAGGTTATTAAGTTTGCTTGAGCCTCATTATCAAGGCGTGTTTATTTACAACCAATCCGCACTTGAACATATCCGAGTTTCAGGTGTTTACCCAACAGACAATATTGCTATGGCGCTACAGATGATAGCGTCAGAACCCGCGGTGACCCATACCTCTGTCGCCAATTATTTTGAATATATCTCATTGAAATAAAATAAGTTATAAAATTAATTTCATTATTTAATAAATTTTATTACTGCTTTTTGATTTTACTGCGTCCTATTAATAGCTCTAAAAAATAATGAGAACTATTTATGTTACAAGGCCGCTTATCGCGTTTCATTTTTACAGTCTGGCTATGCTTGCAATTTACATTTTCTGCAAAGGTGTTAGCAGATCAAGCCCACCAACTTGATATACCGCAAGGTAGTTTGGCTGAAGCACTTAATACATTTGCCCTCCAAACAGGCATCTTGCTGCAGTTTGATCCTAAGCAAGTTGGCGATCTGCAATCAACTGGTCTAAAAGGTGAATTCGAACTTGATACGGGGTTCCAACAGCTTCTCTTAGGGACTGGCTTGTATGCCGAGAAAACGGCTAATGGAAGTTATGTTATACGTGCACTCTTAGCCCAATCAAATGGTGATATTTTACTCGATACCTTAGAGGTTCAGGCCACATCTAATAAGCGTATAGAAATTTATCAATCAGCCTCTTCAAATACTCAACTTGATCAAGCTCAGCTTCAACGTATTGCCCCACGTGATACATCAGATATTTTCTATAACGTTTCAGGTGTTACCACTTCCCAAACTCGGCAGGAGCCTGGGGTTGCAGTAAATGTTCGTGGCTTACAAGATTTTGGTCGAGTTAATGTGATGATTGACGGAGCTAGGCAGAACTTCAAACGAAGTGGTCATGGTGCCAATGGGATGGTTTATTTAGATCCTCAATTACTGTCGAATGTCGAAATTGCAAAAGGACCGGTAGGTGAAAGTGGTGGTGCTGGCGCGATTGCTGGTGTTGTAAATTTTAAAACGCTTGAATTTGATGATTTGGCGGCTCCCGGTAAAGATCATGGTACTAAGCTAGCCATTTCATCTGGCAACAATGCCTATCACATGCAAGGCTTATTAGCGTCTACTGTGCGTGTGGGAAAAGATCTAGAACTTGTTGCTGCGGTAGGACATAAGAATGTTGGCCGTTTTAAGCCAGGCCAACATGGTGGTAATGCTGATTCTAGTAATTACTTTAGCGCAATGAGTAACTTTACCGAGCAAGATAACTGGTCGTCATTACTCAAAGCTGATTACACAATAAATAAAGAGCAGTCAGTAAAACTTAGCTATATCGGCTTTTATGGCAACTTTGAAGAAGGCTCAACGACATCAGTAGATGCAGAGCCCGAAAGTAGCAGTTCACTTAATAACGATACGATTAAATTAGATTACACATGGGCTGCAAACTCAAATTACCTCAATCTTAATGCCAGTGTTTATTACAACCGCACTCAAATGCGTCAGCATGTTTATGAAATGGGAGAAAGCAGCAATCCCTACGGCGAGTTTAAATTGCAATATGAAACCAACACCCTAGGTATGGTTGTTGATAATCTTGCCTTTTTTAGTCTCAAGCATGATTGGTTAACACAACATGAGTCATTGTTATTAGTTACTTTAGGCGGCGAGTATTTTAAAGACTGGACAGAGCCTCAAGCAATACAGCAAACGCCAGGAACTGGCGACCCATCTTGGTTTACAGGTGCAACCCCAGAAGGTGATCGCTCTCTAGGCAGTGCTTATATTCAAGCAGATTGGCAATACGGCGAGCATTTTTCTTTTGAATCAGGTTTGCGCTATGAGCAATTTTCACTGCAAGGAGGTGGAGAAATATACTCTGGTTACATTCTTAACCCTCCCGGAGTTTCGCCTAGTCGCACTTTGATCTATACCGACTTTGACGTTGACCGGCATGAAAATTACCTTTCACCAAATATGCGTTTAGCCTATCGCTTTAACGATAAAATACAAGGCTACTTAAGTTCAGCTCAGGCAGTCAGGCCGCCTGAAATCACAGAAACCTTATTATTTGGTGCTCATGTTGGTAACTCTTTCCCTTTTTACCCAAACCCTGGACTTGAAGCTGAAGAAGCTTGGAATAATGAAATTGGTCTTAATTTTGAGTTGCTTGATATAGCCAAAGGCCACGATTTATTCATTAAAACAGCATGGTTCGAAAATACCATCGATAACTTTATTGTCCAAGGTCGCGTGATGAGACCTACTTCTATTGATGACAGTGGAATGACATTGAGTTATGTCAATTTACAAGATGAAATCCGTTTTGATGGCCTTGAACTGCAAGCTGATTATGAATCAAAAAGGCTATTTGCTGAGCTTAATTACACCAAAATGAATGTTGACCTTGGCAAGGGAGGCTATGATCCATTTCCTCTCGGCAGCCAAGTAGGTTATCCAGAAACAAGTATGGGTCAAGCTGGATCGGGAAGCTTGAACTATATCCCTCCACCAAAACACAGTGGTGCATTGACCCTAGGCTTAAAGTTATTTGAAGACACTTTAAAGTTAGGCGCTCGAATGCGTTACGAAGATAACGACGGTCGTGGTGGCAGCGCTTATGAAGACGTTGTTGACTGGAAAGTTTATGACTTTTGGTTGGAATATCAATTCACATCACAGTTTAAATTACGTATGTCGGTCGACAACCTGACCGATCTCAATTATGCCGAAGCAAATGGTACTTCATATTGGATTGCGCCTGGGCGCACCGCCACTGCTCAATTAACCGCAACATTTTAAATAATAAAGGAATAAAAATGCAACATACCTTTAAGCTAGCCCTTATTACCAGTGCATTGTTTAGCGCAAATCTTGCAAGTGCAGCTGAAATTAACCTACAACAATTACATGCATTTGGTACACCGCAGACCATTATGATGGGCGGCGATAAAGGCATGATGCCTGCAAAACCACCGACATTAAATACCCATAATGGTAAATTAATAGGTACTTTTCTTTCTGGTGGTGGTAGTGACTTTGCCACGCTAACGCAGTCGGGTATTTATAGCTTCACTCCCCAATTAACCGAAGGCGAGTTGACCGACTACATCACATATATAAACGAAGTTAATAACGACACGCTAGCCTTTGTAACGAATACCGTGGTTGATAGTCAGGGAGTTGTTTACGGTGGCGCAAACAGAACATTATTCAAATGGAGTGAAGGCGAAGTAATAGAGGATGCACTATCGCATTTGGATCTCTCTAGTATTAATGGGGGAGACTTCCGAGTACAAGGCTTGATGACAATAGATGCACAAGACAACATCTATTTTGCCGCTTATGAACGAGGTAGTGATTATAGTGCATTACTGCGTCTTAATAGTGAAGGTGAAATCGCAGTACTGATTGACTTTAGCCGTGATGAATACAAACAGGGCAATATTTTTACTAAAGGTGAAGCGCCTGCCTCACTGATATACAGTGAGCAAGATAATGCTATATATGGCCTTGCACATAAATCTTCAAAGTCTGATGGAGCAGGCAGTACCGAAGGCTTAGAAGATGGCGACTTCCCAAGCGGCACCTTGTTTAAGCTAGATTTAACCAATGTTAAAACGGATGGCAGCTCAGAAGTACAAATTTTAAAAACCTTTTCTAATAACCTACATGGTCTAATCGATGACCATACCTTAGCAACCAACTCGTTAGTAGAAAGCGGTGATTGGTTATACGGAACGTCAGCTAAAACAGTATGGCGTGCCCACAAAACCAATTTAGACGCATTTACCGTGTTACATACATTTGGTTCAGAACAAGATGAAGCAGAAACAAACCTAAATGGTAAAACGCCAGCGGGTCCACTTGTAGTTGCAGCAGATGGAAATATTTACGGTACAATAACCGCCGGAGGCAGTGACGATAATTCAGGTGTGCTATTTCGTATTAATCTAAGTACAGATGCACGTGATCTTGATAAAGAGCAAGACAATTTTCAGCTTGTACTCCACTTTGCAGATCAAGCTTCACCTTTACCAGTAGGTTTAACTGCTGGTGCGCGAGAGAATGGCGAACAAATTATTTACGGTGCCACCAATGGCGACGCGGTAAACGACACAGGAAGCGTATATCAATTCACTGTAAAAGAGCATGCCTTGGAGTTTAATACTCAAACCACTGAAATAACTTTAGGAGAGAGTGTTGAAGTCAACTGGCAGTCAACCAACTTAAGCCAATGTACTGCCAGTGGCGATTGGCAAGGTGCAAAAGAAACCAGTGGTACTGAATCAATTGAGCCAAGCTCTGAAGGTGAAAAATCTTATTTATTAAGTTGCCAAGACACTGACCAAAAAACACATGTTCAGTTAGTTAATGTGGTTGTAAATCCAAAACCAGAGCTGAACTTTACTTCTTCAGTTACCGAAATCACCTTAGGAGAAAGCGTAGAGTTAAATTGGCAAACATCTAACTTAAGCCAATGTACGGCTAGTGGTGACTGGGAAGGTACAAAAGAAACCAGTGGTACCGAAACTATCGAGCCAAGCACTGATGGCAACAAATCATACATTCTAACTTGCCAAGATAACGACCAAACTGACTATGTTCAAACTTTGGATATTTTAGTTAATCCTGCACCAGAGCCTGAACCAGAACCAGAGCCTGAACCGGAAGATAATAGCAGCAGTGGTGGGGCATTTGGCGGTGTAATCTTGGCTCTTGGCTTATTAGTTGGTAGGCGCTTTCGTAACAAAATTAAAAGCTAAATTAGCAACCAGTTTTGCTAATTAACCCAGTCATATCAATCTGGCGCGCAATTGATATGACTGTTTCAGACCTCTAGGTCATTACAAAAACAGAAAAGGAAATATTATGTCTATACAAGTTTCATATGGTGCAAATTATAGCTACGGCAGTTTAAATGACTTTTTCACCTACGCAAGTGAGTTTTTTACCGATACAACTTACGATGAAAGCATTGGTAGTTTCGCTGGTACTGAAAATCCAGATCCTATTGTAGATTTAGGTTTTTGGGGGAGCTTTGGCACATTCTCTGGCACGCAATTTGTGCAAGAGGGCACTTCAAGCGATGGCAGCCTAGGCTTTATCATTCAGGCTGCTGATGGTTCTTACTTAGATTACACCTTCTTCTCTAGCCCATCTCATACAATTTACGGTGAAATTGCCTCAATTTCCTTTGGTTACGGCATCACTCAAGATGCTAGCGGTGAATACAGCTTAACTGATGAGTTAGTTAGTTTCGATGGTCTAGATACCATAGGCTTAAATGCCGGTATTGATGCAAGCGGCAATGTGATTGACCGTACAACTGGTGACAATACCACCCATAACATTGTAGATGGCTTAAAAGATGCGGAGTTTGATTACTTCACTACTTTACTATCTGACAATGGAATTGACTTAACCCTAAACGACACAGGTGCTGCTAGCTTTGCATCACTTGACACTATTGGTGTTTCAAGCTTTGTCGAATACGAACTCGTTGCATAATCTAACTGCACTGTAGCTTTGCTGCAGTGCTACTTAAAACTTATTGAGCTAGCTATGAAAACACTCTGCATTTTTTTATTCACTTTGCCGCTTTCTTGTTTTGCTACCACGGCGGTTGACGATGTTAGTGTAAATTACCTGACTTCACTTCATTATAGTGGCCCTGAAGGTTGGCCTACGGCAGGGAAACCCTATGCACCCCCTATCTATAATGCTGAGCGAGACCAACTGCTGGGAATATCATCCACAGGACATGTAGATATTTTTGGTAACGACACTAGGGCAGCAAATATGTGGGGGCTGGCGCCGGTGCAAGGTCATTATTTTTCATTGGCTAAAGATATTAAATCATACGTGGGTTTTGCTGAGCATCCACAGCTTGATAGGCTTTATAGTATTGATTTAGATGGTAACATTTTTTATGTCCACTCAGATGGCAGCAATAAAAATATTGTTTTTGATAACAGTGAGGAAGAGCTTAGCAGTCAACCTAACGTTCAGCCTATTTTTGATCAGCAGGGGAGGCTATTGTTTATAGACACTGACGGCGAATCTTACTCGCGGTTAATGCGCTTAGACGCCGATAACACCCTGATTGAACTGCATAGATTTAACAATAACCCGCATGGCTATTATACTGGTGCGGGAGGTATGTTATTGAGTGGTAATACATTATTTGGCTATTTGGCCTACCCCAGAGGCACACCATTTTTAGATACACTCTCGATTGATGATGATTTTATTGTCGGCGCCCTCTACGCAATGGACTTAAGTAACGACCCAGTACAAAGCCCTGAAATTATACACGAGTTTACCTTAGCCGAGGGAGAAGTTCCGTGGACAAGAGGTGAAGCTGCGCGTATAGCCACCTATTTGGTTGAAGACCAACAAGGTTATTTATACGGCACCACGTCGGTAGGTACTTGTAAAACAAAAGGAATAATCGTTCATAATCAGCAAGAGGCAAAATTTGATAATGGCATTTGTGGTGGTAGCTATGCCTTATATTCTGTGACCGATAAAGAAAACCTCATCCATACAGAATATCCTCATTATGATGGCAGTAACCCTTTTGGCTCTGTATTTAGAGTAAAAAAAGATGGTTCTGATTTTGTGTTAGTGCATACATTTAGTGACCTAGATGGCAGTCAGCCCCGCGGACCAATGGCGATTACGGACAATGGCTACCTTTATGGTACAACGATGGGGGGCGGTGTCCATAAAGATGAAGTTATAAGCGTAAAGCAAGGTAACCCATATCCTTCACAATTTGGGGAAGTAACCGGGAATGGCACCATTTATCGCATTCGCCTCGCAGATATTAAAGTTGAAAATGGCGTGGTCGTTGAAAGTGGTTTTGAACATGTACACTCTTTTAAAGCGGGGATAGATGTTGATGCCGACGGCAAAGTGCCAACCGGTATTATGTTAGCTGCAAACGGTAACTTATACGGCACCACCTTATATGGTGGCCGAGGGTATACCGATAATTCTGGTAATAAATACCTCAATGATAAATTCGGTACTGTATTTGAAGTAGATTTAAGTGCTCAACAGCCGACAGGCTCAGTGTCAATCAGCATAACTCCAGGGACTATAAAGCAAGGAGAGCAAGCCGAAGTGACTTGGTCCAGTTTTAATGCAACAGACTGTAAAGCAACGGGGGAAACAGTGATTGGCGACTGGCAACCTGATTCGCCACTAGAGCCGCAAGGCAGTATGGTTATTTCGCCACAGACAGGGGTTTATACATTGACAGTTAATTGTAAGGATAGCGATGTGAATAGTCGTTTTGCTGCCCTAGCAACCTTGTATGTGGATGCAGAAGCAAAAGCAAAAGACAGTGAGTCACTTAGCTATGGTAATGGCGGCAGTTTAGACTGGCGTTGGCTGTTTTTGTTAACTGCGGCAGCATTGTTTAAACCAGTTCGTGCAACGAGGTTTAAATGAACGCTTCGCAAGCGCTTAGTAAACCACTTAAAGATGCTTTAAAGCTGCAAATGCGCAGTTTTTATCATGTTGCAGGGTTTAGTGCGGTCATTAATGTATTAATGCTGTTGCCTGCAATCTACATGTTGCAGGTTTATGATCGCGTTTTGAGCTCAGCAAATTTAGACACCTTATGGCTAATCTCTTCGATGGTTGCGGTATTTTTCTTATTAATGGGGGGGCTGGAGTGGATCCGGAGCCGAGTATTAATAAGCATTAGTCAACAATTTGATAAAACTTTACACAACCGTGTATTTAATGCGTTATATCAGCATCAACTTAAAACTGGTAACGCTAACTCAGGACTACTGATTAACGATCTTAATCAAGTTCGTCAGTTTATGACAGGGAGTAGCGTGTTTGCCTTTTTTGATGCGCCTTGGGCGCCTATTTTCTTAGTCATTCTGTTCTTTTTTCACCCTTTATTGGGCACGCTCGCATTGGTTGGTAGTTTAGTGTTATTTGCTTTGGCTTTAGCAAATGAATTATGGGCTAAACAGTCTCTAGTTTTAGCCTCACAAGCAACTACAAATGCTAACAGACTCGCCAGCGATATCATTAATAATGCCGAAGTTGCTCAAGCCATGGGTATGCAGCAAAATTTACAAGAACGATGGCAGTCAGAACACTGGGCTGGAATTTGCCATCAAAGTGAAGCGAGTAATTTAAGTTCTGTGCTTACTGCAACCAGTAAAGTTTTACGACTAGCATTACAGTCAATGATGCTAGGTGCAGGCGCATGGTTAGCTGTTGCGGGAGAAATAACAGCTGGAATGATGATTGCGGGCTCTATTTTGGCAGGACGCATGCTCTCGCCAGTTGAGCAATTGGTTGGTGCTTTTAAACAATGGCAATCAGTAAAGCAATCACAACAACGTTTAAATGGCTTGTTATGTCAATATCCATCAGTAAAGGAAGGGCTTTGTTTACCTAAACCAAGCGGTAAATTAACCATTGAGAACGCCACTTTAATCCCACCAATGGCTCAGCATCCTGTTCTTAAAAATATTAGTTTTGAGCTTGAACCTGCAGAAATTTTGGCCATTATAGGCCCCTCAGGTGCTGGTAAATCATCAATTGCGAGAATGCTATGCGGTATTTGGGAGCCGCGTATAGGTAAAGTGCGTTTAGATGGCGCAGATGTATTTCAGTGGAATAAACAAAGCTTAGGCCCTTTTATTGGTTATTTACCACAGAATGTGAGCCTTTTTGCAGGCAGTATCGCGCAAAATATTGCACGATTTGGCGAGGTGGATGATCACTTGGTGATTAAAGCCGCGAAGTTGGCTGGGGTCCATGACATGATACTCAAGTTAAGTAATGGTTATGAAACGCAACTAGGTGAAGCAGGAACCGGTTTATCGGGCGGCGAAAAACAGCGCATAGGTCTTGCAAGAGCAGTGTATGCTGATCCTAAGGTGGTTATTTTAGATGAAGCAAATGCGAATTTAGACGACAGCGGTGAGGCTGCGTTAGCAGCAACAATCAAAACGTTAAAGCAAGCTGGCAGTAGTGTGATATTCATAACTCACAGAGCGAATATTTTAGCTATGAGCGATAAAATATTGTTACTAAACAAAGGCCATGTTCAGGCATTTGGCGCTAAAGAAAACGTATTAAACGCCATGCAAAGAGCCAAACAAAGTCAACAAGGAGTGGCAATAGCATGAATGCTCAACACGGCATAGCAGGTCGTAAATACATTCTTTGGGGCTGGATTATGACGGCACTAAGTTTGGGTGTTTTTTTACTTTGGGGAGCCTTTGCACCACTGGATAAAGGTGCTGTGATTGAAGGTCAAGTTATTGTATCTGGAAGAAAAAAACAAATACAAGCTCCACAAAGTGGGGTGCTTGCCCAGTTGTTAGTGCAAAATGGTCAGTGGGTTGAGAAAAATCAGCCTTTAGTGACCCTCGATAACCGAGTCGCTAAAAGTCAGCTTGAGGCCGCAACAACTCAATATTATATGGCACTGGCAGAAAAGGAACGTTTATATGCTGAGTTTACACAAACGCCGAAGTTGCATTATTCATCAGCGCTAACCGAAATAGCATTACCACAAGCCGAAGAGGCTATGCGCTTGCATCAGCAATTGTTTGTACAAAGAAAAGCAACACAGGATGCTAAACTCTTACTGTTAGAAAATAACAAACACACTACGCAATCGAGAATTTTAGGCCTACAAAATGTGGTTGCCAGTCAGCAACAGCAATTGGCGGTATATAAAAACTGGCTTAGAGACACACAAGCTTTAGTTGATAAAGGCTATCAATCACAAGAAAAACTTTATCAATTACAGGCACAAGCTGCGGAGATCAGTGCTGATTCAGCAAATTCACAAGCAGAACTAAAAGCACAACAGGCCAGGTTATTAGAGCAAGACACTCAATTACAACAGACAATAAAAGCTTACAAACAAGATCTCAGTCAACAGATGGCTACCAATCAAGCAAGTATTAGTCATTTCAAACAGCAGATCATTACGGCTCAATTTAGCCTGGATAATAGTGAAGTTCGCGCACCAGCAGCGGGGCAAGTCGTAGGCCTTAATGCGTTTGGTGATGTAGTATCCCAATCACAATTATTAATGGAAATAATGCCTAAAGGCCAAACTCTTATTGTCGATGCGAAAGTACCAGTTCATCTAATTGATAGCATCTTACTTGGTCAAGAAGTTGATTTGCTATTTAATGCTTTTAATACCAGCACCACGCCAAAGGTAAAAGGCAATATAGATAGCCTGACACAAGATATTGTCAACGACCAACGAACTGGGCAACCTTATTATCAAGTAACTATTCGCGTCAATGAACAAGCGCTGCTAAAAGATTTGGTGTTACAGCCAGGGATGCCAGTTCAAGCATTTGTTAAAAATGGAGAGCGTTCGATGCTGAGTTATTTGTTTAAACCTTTTATTGATCGTATTCCTCATGCAATGGCTGATAATTAAAAAGAATTTCACTTTAATTAATAATTAAGAAGGTTTACCTAATAAATTAGTTTGAATGAGAATGATTATTGTTTATAATGTCCGCCTGCCACGCAACGGGACTTTGTAAATTTTGACTAGCAAGACCACTAACAGAACTGGGTTCAACTCGCTGTATCAAGAACACCACGAATGGTTAGTTCGTTGGATTGCTAAGCGAACAAGTAGTGCTGATAATGCCCAGGATCTGGCGCAAGATACGTTTATAAAATTGTTAAATAAGCCAATGCTTTATGATGATATGCGTAGCCCTCGTGCCTGGCTTACGAAAGTTGCTGGTAACTTGATGACAGATCAATTACGCAGGCAAGTGCTTGAACGTAATTATCAAAGCATGCTCGAATCAATGCCTGAGTCTGACTACTTTTCGCCCGAAGAGCAATTAGAGTTGCTTAACTTACTTGAGCAAATTGACAAGTTACTCACGGGTTTGAAAGCAAAAGAAAAAAAAGCTTTTTTAATGGTTAGATTGGATGGCATGAGTTATAAAGATGTCGCAAGCGAACTAAAAGTAAGTTTATCTTCAGTCGAAAAATATATCGCTAAAGCAACACTACAGTGCTACCAACTTGTTTATTTTGACAGCTAAATCTGATGAATTTTAGACTCAATCACAATCAAGCTCATATTCCAGAACACATAGTTCAACAAGCAATTCGATGGCAAATTAAAATTGAATCTGGCAGCATCAGTGAGGCAGAGCAGGCACATTTTGTGAAGTGGCGCAGTGCAGATCCATTGCATGAGCTGGCATGTGCTCGGTTACTACACCTTGATAAAGCATTTAGTGATGTTGCTGTTAAGTCCGCTGGGTATGCACGAGAAACATTACAAAAAACAGACCATGAAATTGATAATCTGCAGCGTAGACGTTTGCTCAAAAGCGCGCTTGGTACGACACTAAGTGTAGCTGGTGTGGCTTTTTTAGCTGAGCAGCAAGGCGTTCGTCATTATTTAAGTGCCGATTTATCAACCAGAAATAGTCGCGAAGAATTTACCGTTTTCAAAAATAGCCAACTGTGGTTAAACCGCCATAGTACGGTAGAAATTGATGAGCACAAGAGTAATTCTATTACGCTCACGCAAGGTGAGTTATTTTTAAAAACCGCAGCTATTGATGCACCAGTACAACTGCACACTGCGCATGGTGTATTTGCTACTCAAAACGCAGAAGTATTTGTTCGTCATGAGGCAAGCCATGCGGTTGTACAAGTAAATAAAGGCTTACTGCATTACAGTGCAGCGGCAAGTGAAAACAGTTTATCCCTACAAGCAGGCTCAACGTATCAACTCTTTTCCAATAAACAATTTACGTTAAATTCTGGGGTTTTTGATTACAGTAGTTGGCGTCAAAATCTACTCACTGCCAGAGCCATGCCGCTTGCCGATTTTTTACACGAATTGGCTCGTTATCGAAGCGGCCATATTCGTTGCCATCCAAGTTTAAACGACACGCTAATTTCTGGTGTATTTCAGCTTTCAGATACAGATTTAATTTTATCAACTGTTGCACAATCAGTGGGTGCAAAGCTTAACTATCTGACCCGTTTCTGGGCTGAAATTTTACCAAAGTAAAATAATTCTCATTTATTTTTACGGCTTTTCATTTTTCGTTCGGCTTTATAGGTATGTAACGAAAAAAGGAAACTCACATGCCGTCTCGTGTATTGCTTACTAGCTGTGCCATATTTGTTTCGAGCCTGTTGTCTGTGGCCCCAATTTATGCGGCGCAATCATCAGCTAGTTCAGCTAATTTCACATTAGTTCAATTTGACTTACCTGCAGGTAATCTAGGTGATTCATTAACGCTGCTTTCACGACAAGCAGGGATCACACTGAGCTTTGATGAGCAAATCGTAAAAAATATCTCTGTATTAGAGCTTAAAGGACGCTACAGCACAGAAACTGCTTTAAATAAACTTTTACAATCAACCTCATTAGAAGCGTTTTTGATTGCTCAAAACGCTTGGATCATTAAAGCAAAGCCACAATCAGATGTGATTGCTCTTGATACTATTCAAGTTCAGGGACAACACAATAAACTCAAAAATAAAACCTATACCGAGGCAAAATCGGTAAACGTCATCACTCAGCAAGATATTGAACGATTTCGCGGTACCAGTGTTGGCGATATATTCCAAGGTACACCTGGGGTATTAGTCAGTGAGAACCGTAACTCAGGTGGTTTAGACATCAATATCCGCGGTATGCAAGGTCAAGGCCGTGTGCCAGTTATTATTGATGGAAGTCGCCAAGAAACAACTGTTTATCGAGGGTATTCAGGTGTCTCTAGCCGCAGTTATATTGACCCTGATTTAATTGGCTCAATGACGATTAGTAAAGGCCCTGTTATGGACGCGCAAGGGACCGGTGCGACGGGCGGATTAGTAAGTGTTAGCACTCTTAATGCAGACGATATTGTCAAAGAAGGGGAGCTGTCAGGTGTACGTTTAAGAGCGAGTGCTATTGGTAATAGCTCAAACGCACCTCAGCCTGGAACCTATGCAGGCTATTATCTCCCTCGTAATGCTTATCGCTCAGACTGTCGCTTTCCAACTTATTGTACTGAACAGTACTTGATGCCTGAGCATTTTGCCCCAGAAGAAGGAATGGACAGGCCTAGTTTGTTAGAGTTTGCGAGTTACGCGGGGAGTGTCGCTGCAGCAAAACGCTTTAGTTGGGGTGACTTAGTTGGTGCTTACGCTAAGCGTGAACAAGGCAATTATTATGCAGGTAGCCATGGCCCTAAACCCGAATTGATTTATGGTGAGCCGGTTAAAATGGCTTGGTATACCGAGACCCCAGTGTCAGTGGAAGGTGCGTCAAGATTTCGTGCTAATGAGCGTATACCAAATACAAATTTCAATAGTGAGTCGGTATTACTTAAAACGAACTTGGTGATGCCAAAAGATCATAGCTTAGAGATGAGTTATATCCTTTATAACAGCGAATATGGCGAAATGATGCCTTCGCAAATTCGCTCTTTTGGTCAAGCAAGACAATGGCTTGACAGCGAAGTAACAAACCATACCTATACATTAAAATACAAATGGCAACCGCTTACTTATGATTGGGCCGACTTTTCGGCTAATTTGTGGCACACAGATGCGATTACAGATTTAAATACGCCAGATGTCGGCTCGGTGGATATTGCCGATAACATAGCTCGAAAAGATGACTATCAGCGTTGGGGTGCTGAATTTAGTAATAAAATGATGTTCTACAATCATGGCGAACTTGCATTGAGCTATGGCATTGCTGGGCAGTGGGAAGATATGGATACCGACACGCCCCAAACAGAAGGTTTTTATGCTGGTTCACGAAGCGGTTGGCGTAAAGAGTTTAGTGCTTTTAGCGCTGTCGATTGGCAAATTACAAAGCAGTGGCAATTAGAAGCAGGATTACGCTTTAGTCATTTCTCTTCAAAAGATAAAAATCCTTTAGAGCTTAAGCCCAATGATCCCGCATGCACACCTGATGGGCAAGGAAGCTGTGTCCCTGTCAATTATCAGAATAGTCACTCAGGTAGTGCGCCGCTTATTGCTTTAACATGGCAAGCGTTAGACGGTCTTCAATTATACATTAGACACGCAGAAGCTTTACGCATGCCAAGCTTGTTTGAAAGTACTTCGGGCTGGTCTGTGAGCCCTGTGCTTGATATCCCTCTGAAACCCGAGCATGCCAAAAACCAAGAATTGGGTATTAATTATTTAAACGAAAAAATAGCGAATAACACAGAGCAACTGGCTATCAAGCTTGCCTATTTCGAGAATCATGTAGATGACTATTTGACTCGAACACAACCAAATGCATGGGAGCAATCACAAGGCGGTATGCTCGATTTTTTCCGCATGCGCAATATCGACAGTTTAGATCTTAATGGTGTTGAGTTGAACTTTAGTTACACAACACCTTTTTGGTTAGTTGAATTAAGTGGCACTAAATATTCCCATATTGAAGTGTGTAATGTTGGTAGCTATGTACGCTATTACTGTAATGACTGGGGGATCCCTGAGAGCTACATCAATAATATGATCCCGCCTAACTGGCATGCCAGCATGCATTTAGGCTTACGTCTTTTTGATCAAAAATTCGAGACTGGTTTACGCGCTACCTTTATGGGCGAGAGAAACTCAATTCCTCGATACAACGCACCAACAGGTTTTAATGAGCCTGTGCTATGGCACAGCTATAACCTTTTAGATTTCTACAGTTCATACCAATTTAACGATACGGCGACCCTTGATTTTACTATCGATAATATTACCGATCGTTACTACTTAGACGCATTGAGCTTAGGACTTGTGCCAGCCCCAGGGCGCACAGCCAAGCTTAGCTTAACTTTACAATTTTAATTGCCAGAAAAACCTGCAAGGAGACCCCGATGAAATTGATGCTACATACATTCACCGCTATAGGGCTAGCTTTAGCGCTAACCGCTTGTGGTGGAGGTGGTGGTAACGACGATAGCACCCCTGTTGTTGTTGAACAAAAACCGACGGCTGTTATCACTAGCAGTACAGAACAAACAACGTTCTCACTTAAAGATGGTGCAGTACAAATTCAACTAAGTGCTGATCAAAGTAGTAGCGCTGATAACAAAGAACTTAGTTATCAATGGCAACTTATTTCTCGCCCAGAACAAAGTGAAGCGGTTTTAACCAGCAATGATAGTCTTAGCACCGACTTTGTGGCTGATCTTCCTGGTGAATATGTCATTAGTCTTATTGTTAATGACGGTGTTAATAACAGTGAAGCAACACGCATTACTTTTAATGCAACATCACCATATCCGACAGCAATCACTGAGCCTGTATACAGTGTAAGTTTGGGCACAACGAGTGTCGGCCTAGATGCAAGTGCTAGTTTACCTCCTACAGGCGAGACAGGCAGTTTAGATTATCAATGGAAGATTGTTGAAAAACCGGCTGAAAGTGCGGGTTATTTAAGCAATGAAACACTTAGTTTAGCTACTCTATTTGTTGATGTAGCTGGAGATTACAAACTTGAGTTGGTTGTTTATTACGGAAATATTGCCAGTGAACCAAAAACGGTTACCGTAACTGTTTCATCAGGTAATGCTCCACCTGTTGCGATTGCTGACGATGTGACGGTTAAGCTTGGGCAAACAGTCACGCTTGATGCATCACAAAGTAATGACCCTGAAGGAGCGTCTTTACAATACCGTTGGAAATGGGCTTACAGTCCTGTTGAACCTGATGCTATTCCATTACCTGAATTAACAGGAAGAACAACAGATACACTTACTTTTACGCCAGCTGCAGCGGGAGAGTATTCATTGGTACTGTTTGTGTTTGATGGTGCAAGAAAAAGCGAAGAGCGTGAAGTTCTTGTAACTGTAGAGAAAGATCCTGAGTCTAATAAAAACAAAGCACCCGTTGGCGAGTTACTCGCAACAGGCTATTTCCCTTCTTATAGTATTGGTGAACAAGAAGTTGGTTTACGCGCTGAGTTTAATTTTTCAGGCTATGATCCAGAAGGTGAAGCACTGCAAATAATCAGTGCGGAACTTATAGAAAAGCCAGAAACAAGTACTGTTGAGTTAGTTGATATTGGTTCTTGGAAGCCAATGGGCAAAAAGATCCAAAAGCTTGATGTTGAAGGCATGTATAAAGTACGAATGGTTGTATCTGATGGTGTTAATCAACTAACAACCAATGCAACAATGGAAGCTAAAATTGGTAATGTTAATGGGCAGCCTTCAACACGCGGTGTAGATGCTCAATCTAAATCAGTGATTGTAGGTGATGCACTCGTATTCGATGCATCAAGTGAAGACCCAAATGATGATCCAATGACATTCCATTGGGAACTTGTTGATCGTCCAGATGGCAGTAACGCGGTTATTGAGCCAGTTATTGAACCTGAAACCCAAGAGTATCGCCGTGCTCGCGTGGTAACTGACGTACCAGGCTCATATACTGCGCGCTTGATTGTTGAAGATGACCGCGGACTTTTTGCAAAAACTTATGCAGAAGATGATGGCCTTGCAAAACTTACCAATACTGCGCCTGAAATTCGTTCTGTTGTGTGGGCACGTAGTTGGGGAAGACTACAGCCAGGTGAAGATTACTATCAAATCTTACCGTGCATGTCATTATTACATCGCCCTGTTACGGTTGATGCTGATGGTGACGAAGTATTCACCCATGAAGAGTTAATTAGCACGCCTGAAGGTGGTGAGTTCACAAGTTACCCTGATGAAGCTGATTGTCCTGCCACACGCGGTCAAGTGTTTACCAAACCAGGTACTTATACATTCCGTTATTCAGCGACTGATTTAATAGACGATGCACCACAATATGATTTTGTTGTTAAAGTTGATCCATTATCAGAAGCGAAAGGTGTTCGCTTACGAAGTATTAATGAAGATGGCGAAAGCTTATGGCACCCACTACCGTATGAAACAATTCCACCATTTGCAAATGGCTTTAGTGCAAGCTCGCGTCCATTCTTAGAAGAAGGCTATGTGCAGTGGGAGCTAAGTGCTATGGACAGTGCGTATACAGTTGAAAATGTTAAGGTGAGCCATATTAATGGTGGTCTTGCGAGTCTTACCCCTCGTTTTGAAAACCTATATGAAGGACGTGTTATTCAACAAGGCGAAAGCTTAGCATTTCAAACCGTAGTACCTGCAGTGCCTTGTATTCGTAATGACGATAAGTCTGAAGGCTTCCATTTCTCTTTCAATATTAGAGAAATCCCAGAAATTACTTATGTATACGAAATATGGCGCACAGCCAATGACGACAGTCTTTTCAATGAGTGGGAAGAGTGTGAAGAAGGTCAGCTAAATTAAACAGCCAATTTAAAAACTTAAACAAGCGAACCTTCGGGTTCGCTTTCTTAATATTACCCCTTCCTCGTTCCTTTAGACCATATCGTAAATCAAACAAACGCATTCAGAGTTCACTCTGATAATACTAGTGAGGGAATTGTACGCAAATATACTTTTCCATTGTGATAATGCAAAAGCGTATTGCTAACGATAATGTAAGGCGAGGCTTAAGGGCAATGAAGGAGTAGCGTGCTACTTCTTTTTGTTTACTTATCATTTAATGTAATTAGAAACATGGCTAGTATTTCAACTTGTTTCTGCCCCAAGACGAGTTAGGATAAATGCTCTCATGGCTGCTTTGCGCGTGCAAATATATAGTTGCTTATTTAGCCAAACTTAGGTGTAATGAAAGTATAATAAACGCTGAGCAATGCAGGCCGAGCTTACATAACACTAACTAACCTGATTAAACTAGCTAGGAAAGTGAGAGCCTCAAAAAAGCCTAGTTTTTATAAGTAAAGCCATAGCATAGACAATACCAACTCTGACACTCCGAGCAGGTAACAGCTCAGTCCAACAACCGATTATGCAACACAAACTGCGTGTCGCATAAATACTAAAATGTTAGTTAGCAAGGGAGTTTATGCGATTATATTTACTTATTTTGTTGCTTTTATTCTCCGTCGAAAGCCTTTCCAATGTACTTGTGAAAAGCGAACATTCTGTACCTGTGGGGATGGCTGAATTAAATACATTCAAGAAAACCTGCGGAAACAAATGTAGCTTTACTGGGTATATCAATGTCAACAAACTGCATTTTAGTGAAGATGTAGAGTCAGGTGCTTTTTTATTGGTGCGAAGCGAAGGTGGGACAAAATCATTTTCGGTTGGCATTAAAGCAAATGAAGATGATAAAAGCGCTGAACTGGTTGTTATGTTTAATGATGGTAAAAATAATTCTGACTCTATCGTTTTAGCAAAGTCATCGTTAAATGCTTGGGAGGGTTTCTTATTATCATGGCACGATAAAGAGTTACTAATTGAAAATTTGCGCAGCGTAAAAAAGATAGGCTTAAACAACACACCTTATTCACAAATTGAGAAATCTGGGATTACATACCAAACTACGCTGACTTTTAGTCCAGATCACATTGCATATATGTTTATGGGCAGTGATGCGGAAATGTGGATCGAAATGAAAAACCAGAATTATAACTCTAGCTGGAAAGAGCGGTATGATAAAAACTAACAAAAGAATTATGCCGTTGAGCAAGCTCAACTGTTACGCGATTTCGTCGCGCACCATACTCAGGAGTTACCGAATAAATACTCTAACGTGCTTTTGTCCAGTAACGAGTTATTATCTTATTAATGCTATTCATACTTAAAACATACATAGTCACCAAACCTCTCACTTATCTCATCACATAACTTAGTTCGGTAGATAATCCCACTACATTACAGCTTTAATAATGCTCTCGGAGGATCTTAACTACTTTTAAGCTTGATCTAGATCAAAGAAACTTAATACGCTGCAATTTATAGTGCGCGGCTGCAATTTTCGTTGTTTTTAAAAACTAGATTAGATTTTAAAAACAATACCCATTTATAGTGCTTAAAGGTGTGTCATGGCATTACTCATCAATAACAAATGTATTAACTGTGATATGTGTGATCCTGAGTGCCCGAATGAAGCTATTTATATGGGTGCAAAAATCTATCAAATCGATCCTAATAAATGCACTGAGTGTGTTGGGCATTATGATAATCCTACCTGCGTTAGTGTATGTCCTATCGACTGTATTAAGCCCGATCCTAATCATCGTGAAACCTTAGATGAGCTTGCTGAAAAGTATATTAAGCTGACTGAGTGAATTAAAAATAAAATTTACTGCTTATTAGTACACCTTGATTCAAATGTTCTACACTTACTTTAATGCACGTTAATCTCTTGAGGATCCTATGTTTTTCAGTAAGTCAGTAAACTCTGAGCTTGTGTCGTTAAAGACTGAGTTATTTCATCTACAGCAGGTGCGTGATGGCTTGAATGAAGAAATGATTTCGCTTAATGTACTTGAAAGCGGCGAGGTATCCTATATAAATCAAAACTTTATCAAAGCACTTGGCTACGATAAAGATGCGTTCCCTGGCACGCACCTATTTGACATCATTACAAATGAGTCCAAATCTACTGAACAATTTAGCCAATTCTCTTCTGCTTTAGAGCATTGTAAGCACTGGGTTGGGGCGCTGCAGTTTTATCACAAAAGTGGTAAAACAGAGTGGCTTAGAATTATTTCGCACCCAGTAAAAGGGCCTCAAGATCAAATTCTATTTTTCGCAATTTATGCCACTTTACTAACCGATACAATTGCTACCGCAAGAGAGCATAAAGACATTATTAAAGCGTTACACCGTGCTATGGCGGTTATTGAATTTGATTTAGAGGGTCATGTTTTAAGTGCAAATAGTCATTTTTATAATGCGATGGGTTACTCCGAAAAAGAGATAAAAGGTAAACATCACAGAATGTTTTGCGAACCAGAAGAAGCAAACTCTACTGAGTATGAGCAATTTTGGCAGCGTTTAAAAAATGGTGAGTACATAGCGTCTCGCTTTAAACGTGTTGATAAGTTTGGTAATACCGTTTGGCTTGAGGCCTCTTACAATCCGATTTTTAATGATTTTGGGGATCTCTATAAAGTAATGAAATTTGCAACTGTGATCACTGAACAAGTGAATCGTGAGCATGCAATTTCTCAAGCGGCAGAGATTGCTTACGGTACCTCAACAGGAACCGACAAACTCGCTGTAAAAGGAGCTGAAGTACTTAAAAACACAGTGGCTGTTATGGATGAACTTGCTTTACAGATGGAGCAAGCGGCGCAAGAAATCGCAGCCTTAGATAAGCAGTCGCAACATATAGCAAGTATTGTACAAAGCATTAGTAGTATTGCTGATCAAACTAACTTATTAGCGCTTAACGCTGCAATTGAAGCTGCTCGTGCAGGTGAGCAAGGCCGTGGTTTTGCGGTGGTTGCAGATGAGGTTAGGCAATTAGCATCTCGGACATCTAAAGCAACTGAAGAGATTGTGGAAGTTGTTCAGCGAAATCAATCATTAACTCAAAATACAGTAAAGGTTATAGAACAAGGGAAAGTCAAAGCAGAGCAAGGTCTTGCTTTGTCGAATGAATCAGGACAAGTAATGGAAGATATTCAACATGGAGCACAGCAAGTTGTTGATGCAGTTGGCCAGTTTGCTAACCAGTTAAATAAGTGATTCTAATTTGCAATAAGCTTTAGACATCTGCATGGATGCAGGTACAGATTATTATAAGCAACCTAATAACGAAATTTTGCTGTGTTATCAATGCGGTTCAATTTCCTTAAAGCTCCTCCTATTTTTTGCGAATTGGAAGGAATACCTTGTCTCACTTCTTGAAACTCCATATCATAGAAATATAGGGATATATTGTAATAGTTTAATATTCAGTAACTTTTTAAGTAAATGAGTTCACTGTTTGAATTTTAATTTAGCAATGAAGTGATGTACCCCATGTTTTCTACCAAGCCACTAAAAAATAAAATAACCAATCTTGAAGACGAATTATTTAGGGTTTCTCAAATAAAGCAAAATCTTGATGAGCTAATGCTTACATTAACGCTTGATGGCAAAGGCTGTGTTATTGATACTAATCCCCAAGTTCAAATTGAACTGGGTTTTAGCGCAAATCAACTTGATGGGATTGCATTACTTGATTTAGTGCCGCAATTGGCGCGAAAAACAGAACACTATCTGAACTTTAAACACGCACTACAAAACAAAAAGCCATGGGCAGGAGCCGTTCAGTTGGTCAATGCTAAAGGTGAAGAGGCTTGGCTAAGAGTGTTCGTTCATCCTGTGGTAAATAAGCAAAACCAATTTCTTCATTTTACATTGCATGCAAATGCACTAACACGCACGATTGAATCGTCACGCGAAAACCAGGACTTAGTAAAAGCAATTCATCGCTCTATGGCCGTAATCGAGTTTGATTTAACGGGTCATGTATTAAAAGCAAATCAGCAATTTTTACTGGGTGTCGGCTATAAAGAACACGAAATTATTGGTAAGCACCATAGTATGTTTTGTTCACCTGAAGAAGCAAGCTCATCAGAGTACGCGGCATTTTGGCAGAAACTACAAAAAGGTGAGTTTGTTTCCTCTCGATTCAAACGTGTTAATAAATATGGTGATCCCGTTTGGTTAGAAGCCACATATAATCCTGTGTTTAGTGAACAAGGGGAGCTTTATAAGGTTGTTAAGTTTGCAACGGTGATTACTGATCAAGTAAATCGTGAAATAGCTGTGTCTCAAGCAGCTGACATTGCTTATAGTACCTCGACTGAAACTGATCAAATCGCTCATCAAGGAGCTGAAGTACTCAGTAATATGGTTAGTGTTATGGATGAACTTGCAAATAAAATGGAACAAGCAGCAAATGAGATCACAGCACTTGATAAACAGTCTCAGCAAATCGCAAATATAGTTCAAAGTATCAGTAGTATTGCTGATCAGACAAACCTATTAGCGCTTAATGCAGCGATTGAAGCAGCTCGTGCTGGCGAACAAGGAAGGGGCTTTGCTGTTGTTGCTGATGAGGTAAGACAGCTCGCTTCACGTACTTCAAAAGCGACTGTTGAAATTGTTGATGTTGTACAGCAAAACAGGGCACTGACTCAAAATACAGTTGAAGTTATAGAACAAGGTAAGAGCAAAGCTGAACAAGGCTACAGCCTAGCAACTGAATCTGGCAAAGTTATGTCAGATATTCAAAATGGCGCACAAAAAGTGGTCGATGCGGTTGGTCAGTTCGCTGACCAACTTAAATAGTGTTACCTGTGCTTATATTGAGTTTTGCAATAACCTCTTAAAATATCGGGATGGCGAAGTTTAATATGTTTACTTTGTCTCCCTGATACGCGCTTTCGCCAGAGTTTAAAACTCGAGCTCGTTAATTGCTCACGCATCAGTGCAATAACGTTTTTTTCATTTAAACCAAACTGTTGGTTTATTGCTTCAAACGGGGTTCTGTCTTCCCACGCCATCTCTATGATGCGTGATACTTCATGATCTAAGTGCTGCATTCCGGCTCCTTTTTGTAGCTTATACGTATTTGCAGCAGGTTTAGATTATAAAATATCGTGTTGCCAGTGCTCTGCTAAAAAGTCGATGAACGCTCTGACTACATTTTGTTGGAAGTTACGCGATAAATACACCGCCCATAAGTGAGAGCCCATAGTAGTATGCTCTGGCAGTACTTTTACAAGCTCACCCGATGCCAAATAGTCATTGGCGAGATCGCATGGTAGGTGAGCCACCCCGATTCCTTGTTTTGCTGCTTTTAGAAGCACCCCCATATCGTTGGCAACAATGTTGCCCTTCACGGTCACTTTTTGTGTGTTGTCGCCGTGTTGAAATTGCCAAATAGTGTGTTTGTTATGAACAAGACAATTGTGAACAGATAAGTCACTCGGCTCAAAAATCTGTGGGTGCACAGCTAAATAATCGTTAGAGGCACATACGGCGGTTGCGATATACATTAGCTTACGGGCAATAAGACCTTCATCGGGCTGGTGGATGTAACGCAAAGCGATATCAACGCGGTCATCAACCAGCTGCGATAAACTATCAGAAAGTAACAGTTCAAATCGCGTCTGCGGGTGGCGTTTGGTAAACTCTTCGATGGCATCAAATAGCTTATGTTGGCCAAGCCCAATCGGGGAGGCAACGCGAATGGTACCTACCAATTCGTTGTTATGACTGTGTGCTCGGCTTTGTAAATCAGACACTTGATTTAATATTTGCTGGCAATAGCTAAGGGCTTCTTCGCCTTGAAGGGTCAAACTTACTTTGCGTGTTGTGCGATGAAACAACCTTAAATTTAGCCACTTTTCAATGTCTTGAATATGCCTAGAAACTTGTAATCGGCTTAAACCTAGATGCTCTGCAGCCTGAGTAAAACTGCCTGTACGGGCAACTTCGACAAAGCTAGTAATTGAAGTGAGTTTATCCATTGGTATCTTAAAATGAAACAATTTGTATCTATATAGTGTATTTATCAGTAATTGGTGAACAAGTAAACTGCAATCATTGAAACAAGCAACGGAGAATTCCTCATGAAATTAGCAGTTATTGGCGCAACAGGTTGGATTGGCAGCCACATTACTTCAGAAGCAATCGCACGTGGTCATCAAGTTAATGCATTAGTTAGAGACGCAAGTAAAGTAACCCAAGATAACGTCACTGTGACTGAATTTGATTTAACTAAAGACGATATCGCAACTGCAGCTGCAGGTAGTGATGTTGTTATTGCGGCAATTGGTGGTCGTGCTTTAGGGAATCATGAAATTGTTGCAAACACAGCAAAGCAATTATTAAACGCGCTTGCAGGTACTGGCACACGTATTTTATGGGTGGGCGGAGCTGGTAGCTTAGAAGTGGCACCCGGTGTAACTCTGGTATCAAGCCCAGACTTTCCTGCTGAATACAAAGCAGAAGCCATTGCTCAAGGTGAGGCACTTGATGTATTTAGAGCATCAGCAGCAGATACAGCTTGGACTTTTGTTTCACCGGCAGCGGTCATTTACCCTGGGGAGTCAGAAGGCCCGTACCGTGTTGGTGGCGACAGCTTCTTTACTGATGCAAATGGCGAAAGCAAAATATCAGTTACTGATTATGCTAAAGCGATGCTTGATGAAGCACAGTCGGCAGCGCATTTAAATCAACGTATTAGTATTGCTTACTAATAGCGAGCCTTTATTCAGGCTCATAAAATGGTATTCTTAAGAGACGTGTTAAGTTACCTGTTTAATTTATGAGCCTGTTATTTTCTATTGCACTTGCAACCATTCCTGCTTTACCTGAACCCGTCGCGAACAATGCTGTCGCCAAAGTTGTTATTGATGAGCAAGCCTACTTTTTAAGCTTTATGGGCTTGAGCTCAGGCAAGGCACATACCGATGTTCATAATAAAGTGTGGGTCCTTAAAGTGGGCGATAACGCCTGGCAAGCGGCTAAAGCTGTGCCAAGTACGTTGCCCCTTACTGGGCGCTTGGCAAGTACCGCAGTGGGGGTTGGTAAGCATGCCTATGTATTTGGTGGGTATACCGTTAGCGCCGATCATCAAGAAATCTCTACACCCGATGTATATCGCTATGATGTGCTCTCTAATTCATATACGCAACTTGCCAGTATGCCTGTTCCGGTGGATGACAGTGTGGCACTTAAGTACCAGCAGCGTTATATCTATTTGGTCAGTGGTTGGCATAACGATGGTAATGTTAACTTAGTACAAGTGTATGATACGCAAACAGATACTTGGCAACAGGCATCGCCGTTTTTAGGTCAACCGGTGTTTGGCCAAGCAGCGGCAATTAGTGGAAACACTCTATTGGTGTGTGATGGCGTTAAAACACAGGCGAATGCTGATAAGCGCCGCTCTTTTGCTGCGGTTGCACAGTGTTTAAAAGGCACGATTGATGCTGATAACCCATTAAAAATAGATTGGCGTACCGTGCCGCACCCTACAGGTGTTGCCCATTACCGTATGGCAGCAACCAGTTTTAATGGCGATATTTATATGATGGGAGGCTCTGATAACCCATATAACTACAATGGCATGGGATACGATGGCAAACCAGCACCAGCGAGTGATCATGTTTGGCGCTTTGATATTGAAAAAAACACATGGCAAGTAATGCCAAAAGCCGATACCGCGAGCATGGATCATCGAGGTTTATTAGAGCACCAAGGAAGTTTGTATCGTCTGGGTGGTATGGACAATAATCAACAAGTGACAGCCGATGCGCTTGGTTACAAGGTAAAGTTATCTCTATGAATACACTCTATATTACTGGAGCGGGAGTGAGTGCCGCTAGCGGTATACCAACCTTTCGTGGTGAAGATGGTTATTGGACCATTGGTAGCAAAAATTATACGCCGATGGAAATGGCAACCCGTGCTATGTACCAAAACAACCCTCGCGAATTTTTAGCTTGGTATTATCATCGTTTTGCAACCTACCGCCATCACGGCCCTAATGAGGTTCATCATTGGTTGAGTGATAAAAATCTCATTACGCAAAATATTGATGGCCTTGATGGCAAAGCTGGAAACACTGATTTTATTGCTATTCATGGTCGCTTAGATCAAATGACACTGTTTCACCATCAAGGTGACGATGTGATGGCTTTTAACGCGCCGTGGGATAAAGTAAACGAAGACAACCTCCACCACTCCTTGCTTGAGGTGTTCAATATTAATAATGAAAGCCCCAAGCTAAACGAATCGTTTAAGCCGTACGTGTTGTTATTTGATGAATACTACACTGAGCTTTATCGAATCTCTGAGGCGCAACAGCGTATGCTCGATGCCGATAAAATCGTCTTTATCGGCACCTCGTTTAGCGTCAACATTACGCAAATGGCACTCGACATTGCACGCAGTCAAGGCACGCCAATTGAAGTAGTAGACCCAGATCCTACTCACGTATTTCATCCTAATGTGACATACCACAAGATGACAGCGCTTGAGTATGTTCAGCAGCAAGGATAAAAATAAGGCGCTTATATTAAGCGCCTTATTTAATTATTACTTTTCAGCTTTGGTTGCTGTGATGTTTAACCGCGCTTGTAAGGGGTCCGGTAAAAACTCTGCAGTCCCTGATTTATTCATTTGCAGTATAAAAGATTCATCATTTTTATATGCTTGCCAAGTCGGCAAACCTGGGCCATTTGGTGTGCCTAACTTAATAAAGTTCGTCACATAACGGTGCATTATTTTAGCAGCTTGCTTATCTTGCTCAGTGGTTACATGTCCATATTTAGCAGCCACAGTATTAAAGAAGTACGGAATTTCGCTGGCGTGCTCTGCACCAGGTTTATCTAAGGTTTGCGCCACATAACCAAATCGATACAAAAAGGCATCGTTACCCATATCTGTCACACGTTTTGCAACGAACCTTGCTGGCTCTTGCATTAAAGCATCTTGCCCAACTTGGTAATTGAGTAAAGGCAATGGCGTTTCGCCGCTTGCATCGTAAGTCATTTTTGCTTGTGTACTGTGCGGGGCAAAACTTGCGAATAGCGCCTCTTTAGAAGCAAAATTAGCAAAGCCTAAATCCATATCTGTTGTGCCAACCATGGTCGCAACATGGCTAAATGTGCCTTTACTCAAGCGCGCTTCTGTCGCCGAATTGATGATAGTGCCATCAATAATTGGCCCGCCAACGTAAGTAGACTCATCATTATTTTGTCGATTTAATGTGCTCAAATTTAGGTTATCAACCACGTCTTCGGCAGATAACTCACGCAGTGCAGCAAGAGCATTTTCATCACTGCCTAAAATGGTGTGTTGTTTGGCAAAGTTTTCGCCAATTTTTTCGGCACTTAACACGGTGTCATCATCACTATTAAGTGGCAACTGCTTAAATAGCTCTCGTCCGCCCGCTGACATAATAATCGCTTGCTGGAATAAGCCATTAGCAGCAGGGGTTTGCATCATCGCATGTACCGATGCGCCTCCTGCAGATTCACCCATGAGTGTCACTTTTGCAGCATCACCACCAAATTGAGCGATATTTTGTTTCACCCATTCAAGTGCCGCAATTTGATCCATTAAAGCGTAGTTGCCAAGCGCATCGTTCTCAAAACGACTCAGAGCAGGGTGCGCAAAAAAGCCAAATCGGCCTAAGCGATAATTAAAGCTAACAAAAATAACCCCTTGTTTAGCAAAGCTCTCACCTGAATAAACAGCAGGTGATGCGCCACCATTTATAAAACCACCCCCGTGTATCCACACCACAACAGGGTAAGGAGTATCGCTGGGTTTAGTGGGTTTAAATACATTTAAATAAAGGCAATCTTCCGAAGGGGTTGTTGTCAGCGGCGCTGCATCGGCTGCAAACGGCTTTTGCATACAGTCAGGCGCGTAATCGTTAAGCACTTTTATATCTTGCCACTTGGGCACAGGTTGCGGTGCTCGCCAGCGTAACTCTCCCACCGGAGCTGCAGCATACGGAATGCCTTTATAGGCAATAAAACGTCCTTCTTTTTGCCCTTGGATAAGCCCGCCGGTGACGGCAATTTGATCTGATTGAGGTTGTTCTTGGCAACCTTGCAAAAATACAGCAGAGCCTAATAGAAAAGATGAGTAAAAAATCGATTTGAGAATACGCGATGTCATAACAAAGCCTAGGCTGTTTGGGTAAGGCTTATAATATTAACATATTCAGATAGTAACAACGAGAAAACCAGCATAGCTACAAGGGGAGGCTATGCCGGTTTTAGTATTTGGCTAATTAAGAGTTTTCCTGTCATTAAATCGTTACAAAAAGGCTCTAAAAATCTGCAGCTCAATAACTCAAGGATCTGTGTAATACTTATTAGTGCAAAAAATTGCTAATGTAAAAGGAGTGTATTCTCATTTTAAGGTACATATGTTAGATAAAGTTTTGCATGATTTTTTAGTCATTTGGGCAACAATAGACCCTATCGGCACAATGGCGTTGTTTGCTGCTTTAACAGCTAAATTGCCTGCCGATAGGAGGCGAAAGACTGCTTTTAAAACGGTGGGTTATGCTGCCATTGTATTAATTGGAGCTATTGTCATAGGGCAGTTGCTGTTAACTGCAATGGGTATTAGTTTGTTGTCGTTCCAAGTTGCTGGTGGCATTATTTTATTTCTGTTCGGTCTACAAATGATTTTTGCTGAGGAGGCCCAGCAAGGTGATGTTGAGTCACAGCACGATATTTCTGTATTCCCTTTAGCAATTCCCGCAACAGCATCGCCGGGTGCAATTTTAGCGGTTATTCTAATTACCGATAACCATATTTATAGCGTTCAGGAACAAGTAATTTCGGCAATAACAATGCTGGTAGTGTTATTGATCACTTTATTATTGCTGTTGTTAAGTGAGCGAATTTTGAAAGTTATTGGGGTTGGCGGTGCATCGATACTAACGCGAATTATGGGGTTAATTTTAGCTGCATTATCTGTTGAGTTTGTGATGGAAGCACTAGGAGTCGCTAAATGGGTGGCCAATAATTAAAAAGCCCGCAGTGCGGGCTTTTTAATGGGGTATGCCAATATTATTCAGAAACAGTGAAAGATACGTCTAAGTCTTCACCCGATGTTACTGTAATTGGTTTTACTTGATAAAGCGTAAATGCTTCGTCTTGCGTTTCAGCGTCATCGATGTGCGCTGCACAGGTATAAGCAAGTTGATAATCACCTGGTTGAATGAACGCAAGTTCAAATTCGAATTGGTTATCTTCGCTATCGAACACAACATCCGCCGTTGCAAGAGGTGCATCTAATGGTGTTTCATCTTCGTTAACTTCATAGTTGTCCATTGGCATTTCAACATCGCTGCTATATAGGTAAACAGCATGACCGAATGAGCCATCTTCTAGTGCGATATCGATATTATCTGTTTCACAGTTAGCGATAAGTACGTCGCTTACAGTGCCTTCGATATCTTCAGATTCAGCAAGGTTTTCTAAGCGAACACCGCGTGGTTTTAAGAAGATCTCATCATTATTTTGTGGATCAACTAATGACTTTTTAAGGTCAAATTCAATAACAAAGTCGTTACCAGCTTGGTTAAGGGTAAAGCCATCCAGTTGGATTTCACCGACACCATCGTTGCCTTTACGTTTAACAACCAGTGGTGCAATGCTGTCATCTTCGTAAACAACATGCGAAGTCATGGTTAAATCGTTTGTGTCACCATTGATCACATCTGCACGGATCCATTGATATTCGCCAGCAGGCACTTCTTCATCTTCTAATAAAGAAAATACATCATCACCTGTGTAGTCTAATAAATTAACCATTTCAGGCATGGTTTCATCATTATCTTCACGGGTCTCAAACGTGAATTCTTCTCCACCTTGGGTTTTCAATGTGATTGAATCAAACACAACATTTACAGCTTTTAAACCTGTCACTGGTGCATCAGACACACCTAATGTGAACTGTGCAGTTTGCGGCTGAGGATCAACCGAGTCGTTCTTGTCGTTATCTGAGCCACAACCAACAAGTGCAAATAAAACGGCGCTGCTAAGTAATGTAGTTTTAAAGTTCATCATTTCTTCCCTTTGTGTTCTAAAAATTTATTAGCAGTGTAATAACTAAAACTTAATGTAACTTGAACTTCTAATGATAAGTTTCGATTAACACCTTTGTACCTTTTATGTAACAAGCTGAAAGTCAGAATAAAAAATAACTGCAAGTTTAGAATGCTTTTTAGGTAAATCCATTTTTCTTCCACATTTTGCTGACACCATGACAAAAAATAAGAACCTAGGAACGAAAATGAAGGTTATTGACTTGGAAAAGCGCTTTGAGCTTATGAGCTGGGCATTATTAAGTGCAGTAAATATGCTTTTACTAGTGGGGTTTATGAATAGTAAATCGGAGGTAAGTAATTTACTTTTTAGTTTTTTGTTGTGCTCTGTTTCATTACTATTAGCGGTACTTGTATTCAATTCAAAACGCAATTTAACGGTATGCCGCCACGGTGTGCATTACCGCAATTTATTCGGGCAATGCCGCCATATGCATGCAAGACAAGTGCAATTTATTCACCATTACTCGTTTTTTGGTTTGCGATTAGTGCTTGTTATGGGCGAAAAATATATTTGCTTTGCGCCTTTTTATAGCCTTAATGACAAACACCAACAACGCTTAAAGCGCTACGATAACGATTTGTTTGATTGGTTAAAGAACTTACAAAAGACCAATGATTTTTGTTAAGCAGGCACATTTACCTGCTTAACCATGGCGCTAGATATTAGGTTTTATAACGACTTACATTTTGTTCTAACTGAGTTGCTGTGTCTGTCAGCTCGTGCATGTACGATGTGGCTACATCGGTATCATTGGCGGTTTTATTCGCAATATCGACAATGGTCGTCATGTTTTGGTTAATCGCTTCAGACACTGATGTTTGCTCTTCAGCAGCTGTGGCTATTTGTGCATTTTGTGACGTGATAGTGTTAACCGAAAGCAATACTTCATTGAGTGCTTTTTCGACTTCGCCCGCTTCATTAACACTGGTTGCACTGCCTGATTTGATTGACTGCATAATGTTATTTACAGTTGTTGTTCCTTGTTGTACTTGCTCAATCATCGCCTCTATTTCATGAGTGCTATCTTGCGTGCGTTTTGCTAGCGTTCGCACTTCATCAGCCACCACCGCAAAGCCACGACCCGCTTCACCAGCTCGGGCAGATTCAATTGCCGCATTTAGTGCTAGTAGGTTTGTTTGCTCGGCAATGTTTCTGATCACATCAAGCACACTACCAATTTGACTCGATTGTTGATTAAGCTGATCGACCGCATTCGCCCCTTCATCAACTTGTTTAGCAAGGCCGTTAATCACCTTTATGGCAATGAGCAACTGGTTGTTAGCCTGTTTGACTAAATGATCGGCATGCTCAGCAGCCGTTGAGGCCTCTTGCGCACTGCGTGCAACTTCCATTGACGCCGCCGACATTTCGTTTATTGCGGTTGCAACTTGTTCACTTTCTTCATGTTGGCGATTAATACCTGCATGCATATTGGCAAGTAGCTCGTTGAGCCTATGTGACGCTTGATTCATCGATTGCGATGATTGGCGAATATCAATAACCATTTTACCAACGTCATCGGCAAAGCGGTTAAACGAACTGCCAAGCTTGCCGAGTTCATCGTCTCGTTTCACCATTAAACGTTGGGTTAAATCGCCATCACCTTGTGATATATCGTTCATTGCTAGTACGGTTGTGTGCAAAGGGCTAGTAATACTGCGCGATACCACCACTGCAATAGCTGCGGTAATTGCGACAGCAAATACAGAAGCGATGATGGTGTTTATAAAGGCATTATCGATACCTTCATTAACGCGTTGTTCTGTCGCTGCGACTTGTTGCTCAAGACCACTGATCCAAAAACCTGTTCCTAGCACCCAATTCCATTTTGGTACCAAAGCGGCATAGCCGAGCTTAGGATTCACACTGCCATTGGTATTTTTCCAAGAATACTGCACATAACCACCGCCGTTCTTTGCAGCATCAATCAGTTCTCGAATGAGATAAACCCCATTAGGATCTTTGAAATCATAAAGGTTTTTACCCTCAAGAGAGGTGTTAACCCCATGGGCAATGTTGACACCTTTTACATCATAAACAAACACATAGCCAGTATCGCCAGCATCATCAAAACGCAAATTACGTAAAATGCTTTTTGCTTGGTTTTGTAGTTGCTCAGTATTAGAGCCATCATCTTGTGCGATGAGGTTAGCAATCGAGCTCATGGCAATTTTTTGGTAATTGCTAACTTCAGACTTACGGTCGTTTTCCATTTGTGTTGCAAAACTTTCAACGGTTTGTGCACCACTGTGTTTTGATTGCACATAATTGTAGAGTGTCAGCATAATTGCAATGAGTAGGGGGGGAAGTAGGGCTAGAAAGAGTACCCGTTGCTGTATTGATAGCGCCATTTATCGCTCCTAATAAAAATCCGCAGTACTAGTTTAGTACTTTTCAAAAGTTTTATTAGTCGACTTTATGGTTAGATCGATAGGCTATTGAAGCTGATTTATGCGACTTGTTTATAAAAATACACTGTTGCATCAAATTCACCGGAGGAACTTTTCGCAAATCCAGGAATAGTGCCCGCTTCAATATAATCGAGTTTACGATACAAATATGAGGCAGTGTCACCTTGGCGGGTATCAAGTAATAGTAATTGAATACCTAAAATACGCGCGTCGGTCTCTAGGCTATTCATCAATTGTTTTGCAATTCCTTGGCCTTGATATTCGCTGTGCACCATGAGCTTTTCTACTTCACCGCGGTGAGCGCCATTAGCTTTGGCGCATAAAGAAAGCTGTACTGAACCAATCACCGTATCACCATCTAGGGCAAGGTAAAGCCTACGGTAAGGTGTTGCTAAATCTCTATCAACCCCTTGCCAGTAGTCGTGTGCTGACTGTAATGATAAAGGAGCAATAAAGCCAATTGATGCGCCACTGGCCACGCTATCAATTAGCAAATTATTGAGGGATTTCGACACCCCTTTTATAGAATGCACTGCTTTAATTTTCATTATTTATTCTTGTTGAAATGGATACACAGAACCTAAGTTAAGTAAGCTGGTTAGCTCATCAAGTGCCTGATAGCTTTCGGTTAAAAGCATCGGATCGGCAAAGTCGTCACTACTTAACGAGTCACGATAATGCTTATTCGCCCAATTTACTAGTTGGGTATATTTTTCTTCGCTGAATCGTACTGCCGGATTAACCGCTGCCAGTTCGTCCGAATTGAGTGCAACACGCAAGCGTAAACAAGCAGGGCCACCGCCATTTTGCATGCTTTGGCGCAAGTCAAAAAAGCGCACTTGCTGAACAGGGTTATCAGCCAAAATCATTTCTTGAATGTAATCGTGAACAGCTTGATTGCGCTGACACTCTTTAGGGGCAACCAGTATCATGCTGTCATCACTTAAGGTAATTAATTGGCTATTAAATAAATAGCTGCTTACAGCATCTGTAATGCTCACTTTATTGGTTGGCACTTCAATAATATGTAGCGGCTTGTTGCCAAGGTAGGCTTGTTTAATTTGTTTCAGCGTATCTGCTTGGTGCAAAAAGGCTTGTTCGTGGCATAAAAGTACATTGCCATTGGCCACAGCGATCACATCGTTATGAAAGACACCTTGATCTATCACATCAGGATTTTGTTGAATAAATAACTGATTTTCTGGCTTTAGCTGATGCAAACGGGCAACTGCTTGCGAAGCCTCAAGAGATTGTCTTGCAGGAAATTTAACAGGTTTTGGTAAGGCGCTATTAAAACTACTTGCCCCATAAACAAAGATCTCAAGCCCTGTATCTGCATGGCTGTCGCATAATCGATTATGATTTGCGGCGCCTTCATCACCAAAAAAGCCTTGAGCAGGTAAATGCGTATGATGGCTAAAGTAACGCTCATCGTTAAACATGGCTTTTAATAATGCTGTAGTTGTAACGGGTTCTAGCGAGCGGTGAAACTTATTATTTAAGTTAGCAGCCGTAAAGTGTACTTTGCCATCAAGGGTATCGGCTGAAGGCGAGATAGTGCCAGCATTGGCTGTCCACATGGCCGATGCACTGTAACAAGCTCGCAGTAAAATGGGGTCGGCTTTAAATGCTTTTTCAATAATCTGGCTATCGGTGCCTGTAAAGCCCAGTCGTTTTAGTACGCTAATGTCGGGGCGAGCATGAGGTGCAAAGATACCTTGCTCTAGTCCTAACTCGTGCATCGCCCTCATTTTTTCAAGGCCTTGTAGTACAGCCTCTTTAGGGTTTGAATGTGAAGAGGCGTGACTTAGTGAAGCGACATTGCCATACGATAATCCCGCGTAATTATGGGTAGGCCCCACTAAGCCATCAAAATTAACTTCTACTGCGTGCATACTTTGTCCATCATTTTTGTGCGTGTATTTTAACCATACAGAAGTTATTTAGCTGAAGCTAGCTAACTCTAATTCGACATGACGCAAACTTTGTTGAAGGCGTTTCTGAGTGGCAATTAAATACGCTTTTTGTTTGTTCTGTTTAACTTGTTGCTGTCGTGCAGCTTTATATAACACACGCTTAGGAATGTGGTACTGCTCAGACGCTTCGGTGATTGTCAGTTGGTGCACCGAAATTTTTTTTAGCGCTTCAATAAATGCAGGGTCATTATTTAACATAACGACGCTCCAAATCAGCAACATTATGCGGATCGTTTGCTTCATGTATATGCCATGTGCTGATGTCTAATCGCCAAAGTAGATAAAGAGTGTGAAAGAAGTTAGTCACGTTAGTCTCCTTGTTAGTGCCAGTTCACACTCACTATTGGAAGATCTGTGCCAACCCTTTATTAAATTAAAATTCATTAAAAATCAATAGGTTAACTTATGGTGGTTTGAGTGTCCCTAAAATCAGGCACTAAAATAGTGAAAGGCAAATGCAGTAATGCACTTTAATGATGCGTGCTTTTATTGTTGAACGAGGAAATACGCGATGTGAAATCGCTACTACTTACTCGTATCTATTTCTCGTAGGAATGACTTTAGTCATGAATAATTAACCACCACACAAAAGTAAAACCTTGGCCGTAGGCGTGAAACTTGTTTCGCGCGCCAAGCAAGCGTGACGCCTACAGGTAGTACCGGCTTTATGCCGCGACATGGCTAAGGTCGGTGCGATACGAGAATAAAACGCGATGTGAAATCGCTGCTACGTGCTCGCACCTCGTTTTTCATTCCTCGTTACTCAAACCCTTCCAACACAAGCTTTCCGCGAGCTTTGTGAGATTCTAAAATCCCATGGGCTTTAATAAGGTTTGCTACGTTTATCTTACCTAAATGCTCACCCAATGTTGTTTTAATTGTGCCGTTATCAACCAAGGTGGCAAGTTCTGATAGAAGCTGATGCTGGGCAATCATATCCTCTGTTTGGAACATTGAGCGGGTATACATAAACTCCCAATGCAACGAAATACTTTTACGCTTTAACTTCAAAATATCAAAGCTTGCAGGGTCGTCGATCAGTGCCAATTTACCTTGTGGCTTGATCACTTCCATAATGCTATCAAGGTGTTGGTCGGTGTGCGTTAAGCTCACTACGTAATCAAATTCATTCAGGTCGGCCGCAAGACGTTGCTCGTTAAGGTTTTTGCTATGATCAAGCACATGATCAACACCTAAACCTTTAAGCCAGTTGGCGCTTTCTTCTCGTGCGGCGGTACCAACAACGGTTAAATTGGTAAGCTGTTTGGCAAGCTGCACTAAAATTGAGCCTACACCACCTGCGGCACCTATTACTAATACAGAGGCTGGCTTATTGTTCTTAGATTTTTCAATCTGTAAGCGGTCAAACAATAGCTCCCATGCCGTAATACTTGTTAAGGGCAGGGCGGCTGCTTCACTATTACTCAGGCTTGTTGGTGCAAGACCGACAATGCGTTCATCAACAAGTTGCAGCTCAGCATTACTGCCTTGGCGCGTTAAGTCGCCAGCATAAAACACACGGTCACCGACATTAAATAACGATACTTTGTCGCCAACAGTTTTAACCGTCCCCACGGCGTCCCAGCCAATAACTTTGTAGCCATTGTCTGGTGAAACGTTAGCGCGAATTTTAGTATCTACAGGGTTTACTGAAATTGCTTCTACGGCGACAAGAATGTCGTGACCTGTCGCAACGGGATCAGCTAATTCAATCGCTTGTAGTGATGAGTCAGATAACGTTGGGGTTGCTGTAGTGTATCCAAATGCTTTCATAATGGTGTCCGTATTGATGAGTTTTAAACACTATAGCGTATAGAATTATATTAAAAAGAGGTGTAATCCAAATTCACTTTCAAATAATTTTTGTTAATTAAGGTCACTATTTACTAAATCGAGTAATTCAATTAGTTGCAGTGCTTGTTGTTCGTTAATGCTCGGGAAGCGACAACGAATTTGCGACGGTATCTCAGCGGCTTGATCTTGCATCGCCTTGCCTTTGGCTTCGAGCTGCACGAGTCGTTTGCGTTTATCATGGCTATCCTTAGTGATCGACAACAATGCTTTATCGCTCATTTTTTTCAAAATTTGCGTCATCGCACCGCCATCAATGGCGGTTTTTTCAAGTAATTCAGCAATACTGATCTGATCTTTTTCCCACAGCGCCATCATAACTACGTACTGCGGGTAGGTTAAATCTAATTGATTGAGAGAATCTCGATACGCACGGGCAATCCCATTCGATGCCATATACAAGCGGTGGCATAGCTGGTTATCTAATTTTAGTTGTGGGTATTTCATGCACGATCCTCAAAATTCAACACGAGTATTTTAATTTGCATGCAAAGTATTTGCAATCCCGAAAAAGCTGATCTAATATACTTTGCATACAAAATATATTTTCACTCAATTAGGAGAGTAATCATGAAAGAACTACAAAGCGTCGCATACACAGCAAACGCAACAGCAACAGGTGGCCGTGAAGGCACAGCAAAATCAGACGATGGTCGTTTAGATGTGGCACTATCAACTCCTAAAGGGTTAGGTGGTGATGATGGTCAAGGTACAAACCCTGAGCAGTTATTTGCAGCTGGTTACGCGGCTTGTTTTATCGGCGCATTAAAGTTAGTGGCAGGCCAAGCAAAAATTAAATTACCAGCAGATACCCACATTAATTCTGAAGTATCAATTGGTCCTATCGAAGGTGGTTTTGGTATTGCAGTTAAGCTTGCGGTATCGGTAGGTGATCTTGATAAAGACACCGCCCTTGCACTGGTTAATAAAGCGCACGAAGTATGCCCATACTCAAACGCAACACGCGGTAACATTGCTGTAGAGTTATCAGTGATCTAATCGCTATTTACCAAAATAGGCCGTGCTTTATGCACGGCTTTTTTGTTTTTCAGCAATCGATTTTGCTAAATCGCCTGAACCAGTAAGTGCTGATACTAGACCTTCGCGTGGTTCACTAAATTGTATTGGCTTTATCTTGCTTGCTCGGGCTGCATCGAATACCGGTATTTGGCTCATTGCGTATTCCGACAATGCGGTAATGGTTAATGATGGGTTTACCCCTAAATTTCCGGGTATGATTGAGCCGTCAATAACACGTAGGTTTTGATAGCCGAACACTTCACCTGAGCTATCAACAACGCCGTTAGAGGCATCAGTGCCCATGGCGACTCCACTCATTATATGCGCCGTCATTGGGGCACCAAAGAGCACTTCAGTTAAGGCTGAACCGGGCACGCCACCGAGTTTTTCGGCGTAGAGTTTGGTTGCTTCTTCTGCTTTTGGAAAACTAACGCTAAGCGGCGTGTCATTGTCTTTTTGCACCGCAGTAATGCTGTTCTTAAATAACCGATACCACTTGCGTCGCCATTCAAGGTGAATAAACGCCTCGGATTTTTGCATCACCAAAAATACAATTGAGCTGCGGGCTTTGCCTTTTGGCCGCAATACTTTAGCTGTTTTTATTGGATGGCGCAGTGTATTCACTAAAAACTTAGCAATACGCTTGAGGCCTTTGCCTGTCACCATAGGAACGTAAGGTAAATATAGCCATGTGCCATCAGCGCCTTCTCTAAACCGGCAAATTTCAATGTTGGTGTCTTTGTCGACCGAAATAAATGAGCTGATCGCAACGCCATCATCAACTTTTTTAGTGGTATTGTTCGCGGTGGTGAGGGTTTCTGAGTTAGTGCGAATTTGCTGGCCTAGCCAAGCTGAAATATTGGGCAGTGTTTTGTCTTTATCGCGCATTTTTAAAAGCAAAGGCACGGTGCCCATGACCCCTGCGCTTAGCACGACGCCCCGTGTTGTCAGCGTATAAATATGGCTATTGCGATGGCTGGTATCTTTAATTTTAATTTTGTATCCGGCGCTGCCATCTGCATTAAGCGGGATGATTTTGATTACTTCAGAGCTAGGTCTTATTTCTACACCGTTGCGTTCAGCAAAGTACAGGTAATTTTTCATTAAAGTATTTTTGGCATTATGGCGACAACCAATCATGCAGCTACCACAGTAATGGCAGGTATTTCGCCTCGGACCATCGCCATTAAAGTATGGGTCGGGTAGCTCTTTTTTATAGGCTTCGCCGGGTTTTGCAAAAAGCACCCCGGTGTTCACGGTTTTGAATGAGTCGCCTTGCCCCATCTGATCAGCAATGTCTTTTAGTGTGTGATCGGCAACATTGGTATAGGTATTTTTGGCGCTACCTAACATGCGCTGTGCAAGGCCATAGTAGGGCATGAGGCTGTCTTTCCAGTCTGATTTTATCCGTGTCCAAGCAGGAGATTGAAAGACTTCATCATCAGGAATAAGGTGCACATTGGCATAAATTTGTGAGCCACCGCCAACACCAACGCCATGTAACACTGCGACTTTGCTGGTAAACGAAAATTGAATGCAGCCTTTAAGGCCAATTTCTGGCTGCCACATATAGTTTTTGATATCTAGGTTGGTCTTTGGAAACTCTTTGTCTTCGCGGCGAAGACCTTTTTCAAGTACTAAAACCCGGTTACCTTTTTCGCTTAGGCGAAGCGCACTCACAGAGCCACCAAATCCCGAGCCTATAATAATTTGGTCAAAATCAAATGTGTGTTGCTGCATTGTTTTCGCCTATTGGTGTTTATTATTAATTTAGCTGATTATTAACTTACTTTTTAATTATTAGAAATCATACTTTTTTTATATTTATCCTAATGAAACCAGACAAATGGTCTAAACTAAAGGTGATTTATAATAGTAGCAGGAAGAATCAATGCGGCAGTTAGCGTTAGCGAAAAAGTTGTTATGGCTTACAGTTGGAAGCATTTTCATAACCGTTTTTGTTTTATCAAGTGTTTTATGGTGGCAATTATCGAGCAGTAACCAAGATTTAGCTGCGCAATCAGAAAAGCTGATTGTCGCCGAAGTTGAAGAAAAGCTAGCCTCAAATGCCGTAGCGTATGGTGAACAAGTTGCAGGTTTCATAAACGAAGCCTATCGAGTACCTTACTCATTTGCAGCAATCTTAGGGGATCACGATGCAGCAGGCACCTTAACTCGAGATGCGGTGGTTGAGTTAAATCGCTCTTTGCTACAAAAAAATACTATTCTTTCATCTATTTATTCGCAATTTGAAGCAAATGCGTTTGATGGCCGAGATGCTAATTTTATTAGTGGATATGATCACTCAGTTGCTGGTGTAGGTACTTTAGAAATCTACTTTACTCGTAATAGAGATGGCAGCATAGAACAGCAGGCAGTTGACGATGCGGCTGAAAAATATGTGGATACGCTCAATGAATTTGGTCAGCGTGAAGCTGAGTGGTACTTGTGTGTAAAAGACACCAAAGTGCCATGTATTATGGAACCCTACTTATACGAAATCACCCCTGGTTATTCTGAAATGATGACCTCTTTAACTGTGCCCATTCTTCGTGATAACGAATTTATTGGTGTTGCCGGGGTTGATTTAACATTGCCTGTATTTCAAAGCATGACCGAGCAACTCTCAAAAGAATTGTATAACGGCAAAGCTCGCGTCACTTTATTAAGCTCACTCGATTTAGTGGTTGGTAGCAGCCATTACAAAGATAAGCTTGGCAGACCGTTAAAAGAGGCGGTGGCTAAAAGCACTTTAGACAATTACGTAAAAGCGAAAAAGCAAAGTGGTGTATTTAAAGTCGGTGATGAGTATTTAGTTAACTACCCAATTACCATAAAGCTTGCTAAAACACAGTGGAACTTACTGATTGAAGTACCCGCCGAGCTTGCCCTTGAAGGGCCTCAAGCGCTAGCAAATAGCATGAGTGAAAATGCCAACACACTAGGCGGTTTGATTTTGGTGACGGGTATTATTATTGCTGGTGCAGCCTTTGTGATCATGACCTTAGTGATCCGTACAATTGTGGCACCATTACAGCAGATTCAAAAGCGCGTTGATAACCTTGCTAGTGCTGAAGGTGACTTAACTCAGACCTTACATGTTGATACTCACGCTGAGCTAATCGCATTAGCAACTGGCTTTAACGCGTTTCTTGCTAAATTGCGCGATTTAATTGGTGAGCTTAAGAATGTATCAACGCAAACCAAAGAGCAGGCTCACCTAGCGACTAGTGTTGCTGTTGATACTAAGCACAACGTTCAAGCTCAATTCCAAGAAATTGAGAGCGTAGTGACCGCTATGAACGAAATGAGCGCAACAGCCCTTGAAGTTGCAAGAGCCTCAGAGCAGTCAGCGCAACAAGCCGATGAAATAAATGGTTTAGTTGTTAGCAGTGAATCGAGCTTGTCGTCTGCGGTTACCCAAGTTAAAACCATGTCGGACGAAATTAAAGAGGCTAATCAAGCGGTCGAAAAAGTTGCGGCACGTAGTAACGACATTACACAAATTTTAGACGTGATCCGAACGATTGCAGAGCAAACAAACTTACTTGCACTGAATGCGGCAATTGAAGCAGCAAGGGCTGGTGAACAAGGTCGTGGCTTTGCGGTGGTGGCTGATGAAGTAAGGGCCCTTGCTTCAAAAACGCGTTCATCAACCGATGACATCAGTGGTTTAATTGACAGCTTACAGCTAGAAGTAGGTAATGCGTCTAAGGTTATTGAGCAAGGTGTTGTGCGTGCACAGACCGCGGTAGATGAAACCTCAGTTGCATTTGATGCATTACACGAAGTTGTAGTTAAAGTAGACGAAATCACGCAACAAATTACCCACATTGCAACGGCTGCAGAAGAGCAAAGCTCGGTCACAGAAGAAATAAACCGCAACCTGACGTTAATTTCAGATGCCGCATCACAACTCGCTGAGCTATCTACCCAAGCCGGTGATGGTAGCCAAACTCTTAATGCACTTGTTGCACAACAAGATGATGAGTTGAATAAGTTAAAAACGAAATAGAGAGGGAGCTATAAGTTCTAGTTGCGAGATAAGAGATGCGAGAAAAACGCGATGTGAAATCGCTGCTACAAGCTCGCATCTTGTATCTATTTATCGTAGGAATGACTTTAGTCATGAAAGATTAATCACCACAAAAAAGTAAAACCTTGGCCGTAGGCGTGAAACGTGTTTCGTGCGCCAAGCAAGCGTGACGCCTACAGGTCGCAGCGGCTTTATGCCGCGACGAAGGGTAAAAATATCGTTATGCGATGAAGTAATCGAATCTGAAATCGATTAAGGGTGGTTATACATCGCTCGTAATTGTTAGATATTTATTTTTACCAAAAGTAACGTAATAAATGGGTAAAAATAGACCCGATAGTAAGTTACTGCTCATAGTGTTCGAAACAGTTACTTTATTTGATTGAATATCTTTGACAGAAAGTTTAGGGCTAGAGCACCAATCAATGGAGAACCAGATGAATCTAGCGTCGTCAGGTATTGTGTAGTTGGTTAAAGAGTTGGGTTTGATTTTTCCGATTTTTTTAGAATCGGCCCATAAAGTGTAATCTCTAATTTTATCATGATATTGTTTTGGTCTGGTTACTTCAATTTCCATTTGAACCTCACTAGGATAGTAATTCCATTAAACTTAACGGGCTTATAGCTCGTTTTCTTCCATATTCAGTGTATTTTTATCAGAGCCGTTAATTAATTACTAGTCGTATAGTGCAAAGAAACTTAAGCTCATGCTCGCACCTCGCACCTCGCACCTCGCACCTCGCACCTCGCACCTCGCACCTCGCACCTCGCACCTCATTTATCGTAGGAATGACTTTAGTCATGAAAGATTAATCACCACACAAAAGTAAAACCTTGGCCGTAGGCGTGAAACGTGTTTCGTGCGCCAAGCAAGCGTGACGCTTGTCTTCTGTGACTTAACAACTTGATTGTCTGCTATTCATACAATTTATTAGACTAATAGTTAATGTGTTTGAAAAATAACCTTTAGCTTACTTTTTCATAGCGTTTTTTCTAAATAAAGCTATTTATATCAATGTATTAAATTTATTTTCGGATGCTCTCAGTTTATTAAAAACACCTATTTTATAAATTCATACCCTACCTTTTGCCTAATCGTGTTTTACATCAGGCTGCTTTACCCTAACTGCATAATAAAAACTCACACAATTTTTCAAGATAGGTAGTAGGAGAACTTATGAATAAGAAGCAACAAAGCTATCAAGATCTTCATAAACCCAGCAGTGAATTTTCGAGTCGTGACGAATACCTTGAACACGAATTACAAATTATGCAGCCTAAGCGTTGGCGTCCAAATTTACCATTTCGTGACTATCGATTTGAATTAGAAGACTCTATCCCTGCCATGGCAGGGACCATAGGCAAGGTGGTCATGGTGGGTGCAATTGCTGCAACATTTGCAGCGCCACTGGGCTTAGGTGAAGGCTTTATTTTAGAAAACGTGCGTTATGAGCTGTTAATTGTATCGATCTTCATTTTATTATTTTCGGGCTTCTTTTTACCAACAGCAAACTTAGCGGGTACGCATGGGCCGCTTATTCCTTTGATCCCGATAGTGGTGGCAGCGGGTGGTCACCCAATGGCCTTCGGTTTACTGATAGGGGCGTTTGGCTTATTACTGGCGCTTAGTAAAGGCGGGAGTTTACTGGCGGGGTTAACCAGCCGAGGCGTGTGTGGCGGTTTACTGCTTTACCTTGGCTTTATTGGTACGATTTCACAGGTTAAAAAGCTGTTTGCATGGGCTGAAGGCATTGATATGACCCATATTGCTTTCATTGTAATTTTATCGACTATCGTGTTGTACGCCTTACTTGAGCACTACAAAAAACGTTGGTTAGCCGTGCCATTAAGTTGCTTGCTTGGCGGTTTAATTGCATTTTTACTAGGGGCGCCGTTTGAGTTTAAAACAGCACCGGGTTTACCAAATATGAACCCAATGTATTGGTGGGGTGAAAATACCGGTTGGATGCTGGGATTACCAACCCTAGAGAGCTTTGTAGTGGTCTTGCCATTCGCGGTGCTTGCGGTTGCCATGTGGTCACCTGACTTTTTAGGACATCAAGTATTCCAAAAAATTAGTTACCCAGAACGCACTGAAAAAGTACAAATGAACATTGACGATACCATGTTTAGTGCTTCAATCCGCCAGACATTTGGTTCATTGTTAGGCGGCTCTAACTTTACCTCGTCATGGGGAACCTACATCGTGCCAGCAGCTATCGCTAAACGCCCAATTCCTGCGGGAGCGGTGTTAACAGCATTATTTTGTATCATTGCCAGTATTTGGGGCTACCCAATGGATTTAGCTATTTGGCAACCTGTGTTATGCGTCGCTTTGATTGTCGGTGTGTTTATCCCACTTCTTGAAGCTGGCATGGAAATGACCCGTGAAGGTAAAACTACGCAATCAGCTGCTATTGTGGTGTTTTCCTCGACCTTAGTGAACCCTGCATTTGGTTGGTCATTAACTATGTTGCTCGACAATTTGGGCTTAATTGGTTGTAAAGAGCGAAGCTCTGAGCTGTCTCCAATGAGCCGCTGGATTATTCCATTAGTGATGTTTGTTATCTTAACAAGCGTGATGGCAATAGTGGGGATGCTGCCAGGTATTCCGGCTTTAATGTCAGACTTTAGACATTGATATGTGAGGGTAAGGTGATAAACGCCTTACCCTTTAATAATTTTTTATAAGTGTGAACATCATACCAATAAGCTGCTCAGTCATCGGTTTCGACATTGGCCTGTGTAAATAACTTCTTAAGCCAGTAAATTGTATCTGAAATAAACGAGCATATTCTAGCGGACTATGAGTGTTGGCTAGTTCACCACGCTGTTGTGCAATATCAAATAGAGTCGATAAGTCGTGTTCAAACTGCTGCAAAAGGTCATCGGTTAACGTTTTAAGTTTAGGCTGAGTGTGATCGAATTCTGTACTTGCTTTGATTAACATACATACTTCACATCCATCTTCAGCACTTTCAAGTACCGTAACAACAAATGCATGTAAGCCATCAAGCATTGTTTCGCTATTCTCAATATGGCTCGCTAGCAACAGCTTAAGTTGCGTAGCATAGACTTTTAAAGACTCTGAATATAAACCTTCTTTTGAACCAAACGCTGAATAAATACTGCCTGGGCGCATATCAACGACCGTTTGGAGATCACGGGTAGATGTCGTAGAAAAACCTTTTTTCCAAAATAGCATTTGTGCTTTCGTGATTACTTCATCGCGATTGAATTTAACTTTATTGACCATGACGAATACCAAAATTGAGCAGTTGTTCAATTTTAACTTGAACAACTGCTCAAAAACAACTAGGCTAATCATAAATCTTAGTCAGACACGATAGGAGATAACATGAAAAACTTTGAACTCTACACAAAAGAAACCGCGCCAGAGGGCTCAAAAGCACTTATCGATAACTCAGTATCAGCCTTTGGTATGTTGCCAAATTTACATGCCGTGATGGCAGAGGCACCTACACTACTTGAAGGTTACCAAGTGCTTCATGAGTTATTTCAAAAAACATCGTTTAATGCTCAAGAGCTGACAGTTGTTTGGCAAACAATTAATGTTGAACATAATTGTCATTATTGTGTACCTGCACATAGTGCAATCGCTGCGAGTATGAAGGTTGATCAAGAGATTGTTGATGCGTTAGTTAATAAAACTCCACTTGCTGATCCCAAGTTAGAAACTTTAAGAAATACAACCTTAGCAATGACGCGAAACCGAGGTGTAATTGACGAAAGTGAGTTAGAAGAGTTTTACAGTGCGGGTTATGGAAATCAGCAATTATTAGAAATTGTTCTAGGTTTAGCACAAAAAGTGATGAGTAATTATACGAACCATTTAGCTGATACGCCTGTTGATCAGCCGTTTAAAAAATTTATTAAGTAATAAATAAAGCACGGCTATATACCCAAACCACCTCAAGGTGCGAGTTTCTGCATCTTGAGGAGGTTTGGGCATAGCTTACTTAAACTTAACCGTTTTTTCGCTGCGGGTGTAAGTTCGGGTATCGGGTTTTGTCCATTGACCTTTTTTAAGGTAAGAGGTCGACACTACAAAGCTGTTATCTTTAAACTCGCTTGTCGATTTGACTTTAGTGATCCCATCTTTATTACCCGTTACATTTTCATAAGCAACAAACTGAGTAGGGCTAAGTACATTCATAGTGCCTTGGGTGTAAAACCCAGCTGTAGTGAAGTAATAAAACACCAAAGACTGCTTTTTATTGTCCCAAAAAATCATCGACTCACCACCATATTCACCTTCATTGATAGAGTGAATGGTTTTAATAGCCGTGCCATTGAGCGCGCGTTGCCAGGTACTCACATCTTGCACCGCAGGTTTACCTGCTGCGACATTAAAGTCTGACTGCCACGTGCCTAAGTAAGGTTCAAACACTTTTAGCTTGTCATCAAGTTGTTGCTCTGCTGCCATAACAGAAAGCGAACACAGGCAGATTGATAGTAAAAGTGATTTTAGGTATGCCATAATAGCGCCCCGATAAAATTAATTTGTTTTGCACAGTATAGGTGATACTTCGTTGATTAAGAAAACATTAATTACATTTTCATTGTTGTTTTTAGCGCTGCTATGGCTGACATCATGGCAACTTAATATTACCTACTTTATTGCAGGCACTTACAGTGTAGCGAGCTTAGTAAGCTTTTTGGTGTATGGCTGGGATAAACGTTTAGCAATGCAACATGGCGAGCATGTGATAAGAGTACCTGAGCGTACACTGCATATTTTAGGGTTAATCGGCGGTTGGCCAGGTTCATTCATTGCACAGCAATGGTTAAGACACAAATCTAAAAAACGCAGTTTTATTGCTGTACTCTGGTTAACAGTTATTGTTAATTGCAGTGCGATATGGTCGCTATATTATTTTAAGTTAATTTAAAAGAAGCTCAAAAAAGGAAAGCAGTCGCTTTCCTTTTTTGTTAAAACCACTTATTGAGCAGCTTGAATTGATTCAATGCTATCAAGTTCAATTGTTAGAATTGTTTTCTTATCAACAACAACCCATTTGCGGTAAGTTAAGTAACCTGGCTTGGTTACTTCAATGTCGTACTTACCTTCATCAAGTTCAATACCATCTTCATAAACAGGTTTAATATTCATAATACGAACGCGCGCATCATCAGGTGTTGTGACTACCGTTAATGAAATTACAGGTACTTCTTCTACCACTTCAGCTACAGGCTCTACAATTGGCTCTGGCTCCGGTGAAACTTCTGTAGTTGATGAGCAGCCCGCTAGTATTACTAACGCACAAGCCAGACTTAATTTTTTCATAATTACTCCATTTAATTACACTATTTAGTAAACGTGAAAGAAGAAGAGTGGTGTTTTCAAAAGTAAAACTTTGCAAAATTGCTCTTCTCTGACGCTTGATTATTTAAGTTACTGAGTTAGAGGGTATTTTCTAGACTCTTCCGTATTTCTTCACTGCGTTCAACTAGCTTCTCTGCCGTTCGGTACATTTTTACTTTCATTAAGCTGCTTGCCATAGAAATATACGTTGTCGCTATCTGATCTTTGATCATTAAAATAGGCTCAAATGACTCAGGGAAAATTTCTGCTTCTTTGCTAAATGACTCATCAAATTCGATAAGCTGCTTATAGTCTGAAACATTAGCTAGTTGAGAGCTAAACTTTGCTAACTTTTCTTGATAAAAAATCTTTGCATCATCGTCAGGGTAACTGACTGTGATCCCCTCACTGATTTTTTTCTTATATTCAGCTAAAGCGATCATGGCTGACTCTTTTTTCCTCAACGCAGTAACGAGTGGCTCAAGTTCTGAAGTATTTGAAAAAACTAATTCACCTACATCAAGTAGCCTTTTCTGTGTAACGAAATCCTCGTTTTCAATCGAGCTTAAAACAGCTAGTTTGAAATTATCTATGTGTTCTTGGTTGGGTGCGTATACAAAACTAGAATCAATAATGTTTATTTGAGATACAAGGCTATCTATATTATTGTCACCGCTCTCGGTATACCTCGATTGCGATAAAAGTACATCCAGACGATAGCTAAGATCAGAAAGGATCGACTGCCTTTCAGTAAGTAAACTTTCGAGTTTATTACTTAGTGTTTCAGAATCAGGGTAGACCTTTTTCGCTTCGTCATAGATATGAATAGCTTCATCATAGGCTCTTGTATTTATGGAAGTTCGTGGTAAATCTTCAACCTGCTGAGAAAATTTTTCTACGATTTTATTTTGATGGACAGCTAAAAGCCCTTCTTTTAAAACTTTATATTGTGGAGGTATTTCATTTAGGCGTTGTGGTAAGCCATCACTAGACCAACCCATCCATGTTTCAAGTTGTTCAACTTTTGCGAGCGAGTTCTGATAGTTTGCTTCAATCAATTGCTGTGTATCACTTTGAGAGAAGTAAAGGTAACCAGCACCGCCAAGAAGTAAAGCGTAGCAAGCTGCATGGATAAATAGAGTGGTTCTATTATTGTTTAGTTCGGACCTAATTTCGGACAATGATTTAGGACGATTTGCAGCATCAAGTGAAATGCATTTTTTGAGTTTGAGCCAAACACTGATAGAGCAATTGCTTGGTTTCTTGACACTTGTATCTTTTGCTACTTGATTTGCAGCGACTCTATTGTACGGATGCTTGCTTGTTAATAACTCAAATACGAGGCAGCCAAATGCAAATACATCGTCTTTGGCGGAAGGTTTGCCTCCATTTAATTGCTCAGGACTCGCATAAGTAGGAGTATATCCATTGCTATTAGGTTGTTCATCGTTAGCTGGAGCTGCATATTTATCTTCATGTAGATTTGTCTTTGCAATTCCAAAATCCAAGATTTTTAAGTTTCCTTGTGAGTCAAGAATTATGTTTGAAGGCTTTAAATCACTATGAACTATTCCCTTAGAGTGGGCATAAGTAAGGGCATCGATTAGCTGATTTATGATAGGCTTAGCTCTTTTTTGAGATAAACCACTGGGTTTATTTCTTTTAATTAATTGCTCAAGAGTTTCACCTTCAATCCATTCCATTACTACAAAATGGTACATGTCACTTGATGCAGCAGAAAAAACTCTCACAATGTTAGGATGAGAGAGAGCGCGAGTTTTAATAGTCTCATCTTTCAACAACAATAACGCATCTTCAGAGTCAGCTAGCTCTGGATGTAATACTTTTATTGCTACAATATCATCTTGATTAGAATGAGTATTTAGATAGGTGTCTCGCGCTCGGTAAATATAACCCATCCCACCTTCGCCAATTAATTCTTCAATTAAATAGCGTTTTGCGAGTGTTTTACCAATTAGATGAAGCTTGCTTTCTTTTTGTATTGCATTTTTATTTTTTATTGAGGCAATACGTGTTTTATCGTTTTCAGAAGTCATTATAATTCCTTTTTATAAAATCAATCTCCTTTTGACTGGTGCATATTTTACAAAAAATACACCAATAAGCAATCATTCAGTTTATATTAATGAAATAGTACTTAAGGTTTGGTTTTTAAGTGGGTACTACTTTATGTTCGTTTATTTTGTTTTTTAAAATTATTTTAAATTTCAAATTTGGGTATTTTTGCGCGTTGACTTTATTCCGTGAAGTATTTTATCCTATTAGAATGTTTGTATTTATGGGACTAACAATCAAATGGAAGTGATTCTAAATGTTACCAGTTATCACAGGCTGTCTCCTGAGATAGATGCGAAAAAAGTAGTAAAAAATGAATTAACTTTTGGTCGTTCAGAACAGTGTGATTGGTATTTACCTGATCCTGAAAAAGTAATATCTGGCCGTCATGGCAAAATCGTAAAAGAAACTGATGGCTTTTATGTATATGACTACTCAACCAATGGACTATTTGTAAACTTTTCTGTATCTCCTTTAGGTAAAGAAAATAAGCACCGCCTTAGTGATGGTGATGTTTTCACTATTGGTGACTATCAAATTGAATCTACAATCCAGCAAGCTAATCAACCACAAGGTTTTGAGCCGCAAATCAACTCATTTAACCCATTACAGCATGAATTAAAGAGCTCAACTGAAGATTTTAGTGGCTCTGCTGAGCGACAAGTAGCTCATGACAGTTCAAATGTGCTGGAAGAGGCAATAGTAGCGCCTACTTTTACGGAAGCACCGAGTGATAATATCGACATATTTTCACAACAAAGCCTGAGTCAACCCATTCCAGAGGATTGGGATGAACTCGCACAACTTTCAGCTACGGCAGAAGAAAAAGAAAATAGCGTGCCTGTATTACCGGCAGAAGAGCCTGTAATTAGCACTCCAGCTGTTAACGATAGTAAGCCGTTTAATAATGGCAATAGTGCAATTGCTGCAAATAACGCCTCTGTTAGCGCACCTGTAAAAGATAATCAAATTCCTAACTCATCGAAGTTAATCTCTTCATTTTTAAATGGCTTAAGTGTCAATGAAAAGCTATCAGCTGAGCTGCAAAATGAAGACACATGGCAACGTATGGGGGAGTGCTTTAAGCTTTTCCTTGAAGGCTCGATGGATTTGATTCGCCAGCGAACAAATATTAAGAATCAACTGAAATTGAATCACACAACGTTTAAAGTTGAACAGAATAATCCACTTAAGTTTTCAGCAACCATTGATGATGTAATGCAGAATCTTTTTGTTCGCAATAGTGCAAGTTTTTTGCCAGCGAATGAAGCAGTTAAAGAAAGCTTTGTTGATACAAAACTTCACGAGCAAGGGTTATTAGCAGGTGCAACAGGGGCACTTAATGGTCTTTTAGAACAATTATCACCCGATGGCATAAAAGCACAAAGCAATAATGGTGGGTTGCTTAGTTCATTGCCTGCTTATGGTGGTGCTTCTAGCTGGCGTATATATAACGAATTGTATGCTGATATTACAGATGATGTTAAAGCTAAAGGCGTTTTAGCGTTTTCTGATGATTTTCTGAAGGCGTACAATGGTGGAAATTAGCTGTATTACAATGAAGGAATAATGCAATGTTGAAGTTCAAGCTTACCTTTGTAGGTGCTTTATGGGTATTTTTAACAGCCTGTACAACAGTAAATAAGTTTGTGCCCCCATCTACTGATTTAAATATTTCAGTGGCCTCAGATGTGAATCCAGATATCTCTGATCGTCCTTCACCTGTTGTTTACAAAGTGTTTGAACTGAGCTCTCGCACCATTTTCGATACGCAAGATTTTTTTAGTTTGTATGAAAATCCTGAAGCAGTACTTGGGCCTGATCTTCTAAAAAAAGATGAGCTAGAGCTACAGCCTGGTTCAACAATTGAATATAAAATGAATTTAAATAGAAACACTCGCTTTGTTGGTGTTGTAGTCGCTTATAGAGATATTGAAAAAGCCCGTTGGCGCGCGGTAATAGAGGTTGATCCAACAGGCTATGATGACATTGACGTAAATGTTGAGTCGTTAGCTGTATATATGAAAGATTAAAGGAATAAACATGAGTGATTACACGCGGGTCGCATGGACAGAAGGAATGTTCTTAAGACCTCAGCACTTTCAACAGGCAGATAAGCATGTTTCTAGTGTAATTAGAAGAGTTATAGAGGGCACTGTTCCTGATTCATGGGGAGTTATAGAGCTTGAGATTAATAGTGAACTACTTGTAACAGGCCAATTTGCCATTGATAAGTTGTCTGCTATTTCAGCAGACTTATGCCCAATTCAGATGCCCGGCGATGAATACCTTCCTGAACCTTTGATTGTAGCTAAAAGTGCCTATGATGAAATAGTATGCCTTGCAATACCGGCTCTGAAAGGAAGTGGCATTAATCTATCTTCTAAAGACGACGAATTGGTGACACGTTACCGAGTTGCAGATTTATCAGTAAGTGATGACAGTTTAGGCTCTCAAGCTCAAGAAATGATTCAAGTTGCTAAGCTTCATAGTAGACTGATGTTAATGTCTGATGATACATCAGGTTATGTCTTGCTGCCGCTTGCAAGAATTACAGAAGTGACTAGTGAAGGGGCAATTAAACTTGACTCTAAGTATGTTCCGCCAAGCCTCTATGTTAGCAGTAATAAGCCTTTAACAGCGCTTGTTAGAGAAGTATCAGGCTTAATTAAGCAACGTGCTGAAAGTATTGCAGTGAGGCTGTGCCAAGGGTATGCAGGTAGTACATCAGTGGCCGATTTTCTGATGCTACAAACTCTTAATAAATATGATGCAGTTTTTCAAAGCTTATTAACGCATTCACGTGTTCATCCGCGAGAGCTTTACACGCGACTAATTGAGCTTGCAGGAGAACTTGCAACTTTTAGTGCTGTTAACAAGCGGGTACCGCAACTTCCTAAATATGACCATACAAATTTACAGTTTGTTTTTGCAGAAGTTGTGAACTTCCTTTATCAATCATTAAGTCAGGTGATTGAACAAACAGCCACTGAAATTAAATTAGAACAAAGCAAATTTGGTATCTCATTTGGTGCATTAAGAGATAAGTCGATACTTGACTCTGCTCAATTTGTACTCGCAGTTAAAGCGAGTATTCCGCATGAAGAGTTAAGAAAACTATTACCTTCGCAAATTAAGATTGGTAGCGTTGAGTCGATCCGAGATTTAGTAAATAACCAATTGCCAGGGATCTCAATTAATGGCTTACCTACGGCTCCACGTCAAGTGCCTTACCATGCGGGGTATCATTATTTTGAGCTCAATAAAAACAGTGAACATTGGAGCAAACTCAAATCAAGCGGTGGTATCGCTATTCATTTGTCGGGCAACTACCCTGATTTAAACTTAATTCTTTGGGCAATTAGAAGCTAAAAAGGAAGCGTTTCAATGGATGAAACAATAATCAAACCACGTCCCGGCCGTTTAAGCCGAGATAAATCAAATGCTGATGCATCACAAGGTTCGAGTGACAAAACCGTTGTCTCTTTTAGTCACTCTTCACCTGAAAAGGCGAATGTTAGTTCTGTATCAATTTTTAAAAATGAATTACTCGATGCAGCTAATGACAGCTTTTCATTGATTATTTTTATTAATCAGTCATCACAAATTGACAGTCTAGCAGCTTTAAAGCATCGGGCTATTGAATCAATTAAGCGATTTGAAACCAATCTACGTGCAAAGTCTATTGAACTTACGGTCATTAATAATGCACGTTATTGCCTATGTGCTGTTATTGATGAAGCTGTATTAAATGCTAAATGGAGTTCGCTGGAATGGGCTGAAGAGAGCTTGCTATCTACTTTTCATAAAGAAACATTTGGTGGTGAGTACTTTTTTACTTTGCTTGATGATGCTTTAGTACACCCAGAAATGAACAGAAACTTCTTAGAGCTACAGTACCACTGCTTAAATTTAGGTTTTAAAGGTAAGTTTCGAGTTGAAGCCAGCGGGGAAAGTAAGCTAGAAGATTACCGTAATAGAATTTACCACATTCTTAATCAAATAGATGGACCACATAGCCAATTTTTAGCACCTAGCTGGAAAAGCCGTGTTGCAGCAGGTATGGAGCTAAGAAATCAAATTCCACTTTGGGTTGTAATTTCGGTGCTTGCTTTAATTGCGCTTGTGGTTTATTTGTTTTTCAACATGCGCCTTAATGAGCAAGTTGACGCAACAGCTGAAAATTTGAAGTTAGTTCATCCTTTGTCATCTTCACAAGTTGAAGGCAATAAAAGTAAGCAATTGGATTTGTTAACCCAGTTATTACACACTGAAATACAACGCGGTATAGTCAGTGTTGAGCAACAAACAGATAGAATTAGAATAACAATAAATAATGAGAGTTTGTTTAACTCAGGCGAAGCGATACTTTTGCCGTCTTTCCAACCAATTTTAGAGAAGTTAGCGCTAAGCCTTGAAGGAACAAAAGGCAAAATCTTAATCACAGGTCACACCGACGATAGCCCAATAAGTACCAGTCAGTATCCTTCGAATTGGCATTTATCATTAGCTAGGGCTACACAAGTAGCAAACTCAATGGCTAAGAATACAGGCTTAATGGGAAGGTTATGGCCAGAAGGAAAAGGTTCAGCAGAGCCTTTAGTGAGCAATACGAATTCAGATAAGGCATTAAACCGCCGAATTGAAATCGACTTACTTTTTTAATGGAGTTGTGATGAGTTTTATTCAAAAGTGCAAGCGCGCTATGTACGCTGCTACTTCTCGTAAGGTAATGATTGTTGTTGGCTTTTTAGCTCTCTTCCTACTTATCTGGTTTGGTGGTCCACTGATTGCGATCGCCGATTATAAACCGTTTGAAAGTGTTGCAGCACGTGCTATCACAATTTTAGCAATTTTATTGGTATATACCGTTGTTAAATTGATTGAGTTCAGAAATCAAAGCAAACGAAATACCAGCATGACAGAAGAACTGATTGAGGTTGATGCTAATTCTGCAGATGAAGTCCAAGAAGAAATTAAAACCTTAAAAACTCGTATGGTTGAGGCGATCGAGTTATTGAAGGATGCTAAGCTTTTTAATGGTCGTAATATCTATCAGCTACCATGGTATATCATGATTGGCCCTCCTGGTTCAGGTAAAACAAACTTCATTAATAACTCAGGTCTTGATTTTCCTTTAAAGGAAAAGCTAGGCACAGACCTAATTCACGGTGTTGGTGGTACGCGTAATTGTGATTGGTGGTTTACTAATAAAGCAGTGATTATCGATACCGCAGGTCGTTACACAACACAAAATAGCCATGCTTTACATGACTCAAAGGCATGGCAAGGTTTTTTAGGTCTACTTAGAAAATACAGACCCAAGCGGCCTGTAAATGGTGTGATCATCAGTATGGGGATATCCGAACTGATGAATCAAACTAAAACTGAGCGTAACTTACATGCCCGTGCGATAAAGCAACGATTACAGGAGCTTCAAGGGCAGCTTGGCATGACCTTTCCTGTGTATGTTATTTTTTCAAAAGTCGACTTGGTTGAAGGCTTTAGAGAGTTTTTTAGTGAGCTCAGTGATGAAGAAACGGAGCAAGTTTGGGGGGTAACTTTTGAACTAGATACTGATTCTGACAATCAAATTGAAGTGTTTAACAAAGAATTTCATGGATTAATTTCAAACCTTACTTCGTTATTAAATCGACGTTTGATTAACGAGCATGATTTAGTGAACCGCTCTAAAGTGTTTGAATTTCCGAAGCAACTTCGTGCTCTTCAGAGTGTTGGTTACTCTTTTTTGAAAGAAATATTTACACCAAATGCGTATGAAAGCTTGCCAATATTTCGAGGTGTCTATCTTACGAGTGCAACGCAAGAGGGAACACCTTCTAATTTGTTGAGTGATCAAAGCTCAGCAAAAAAAGATTATATTAACCAAACTAGAAGCTTTTTTATCAAGCGTTTATTAGAAAGTGTTATTTTTCCTGAACAGAATCTAGCAAGTACTAACAAACATCATGAAAAGCAAAGTAAGTGGTTACGCGTTTCATGCCTAGCCGTAACATGTATAACACTGATTACATTAAGTGTTTCTTGGTTTATTAGCTTTTCATGGAATAGTGATCTAATAGATGAAACGAATCAAGCTTTAGCTGAATATCAAGTATTAGATCAAAATACGGTCGATAAAAGTAATCTAATTATTTTGAATCAGCGTTTTAATGCGCTAAAGAACTTCCCTGTTAATAAAATTAATGCAGAAGACTTTGAAGCGTATGGTTTTAGTAAAGTTGAAGAGCTAACAGAAGCTTCGAAAAGCGCCTACTTACGTTCTTTAAAAACATACTTAGAACCATTTCTACTCAATGCGCTAACATCTGAGATGGAACAACAAGCAGACTATTTGAGTTATTTATATGAGACTTTGCGTAGCTATCTGATGTTATTTGAACCTGAGCATTATAACCAAGATGATTTACTTGCATGGTTTAGCGCCTACTACGAAAGAGCTCTTCCGGGTGATGTTAACGTAACCAATCGTGCTGATTTAATGGCTCATACACGAGCACTCCTCGATTATGGTATTTCTGGGCAAGAAATAGATCATCAAGCTGTTCGTCTTGCTAGAGCTGAACTAACAAAATTGCCAATCGCAGAAAGAGCTTACCAAAGATTACAAGCTGATTTTATGGAAAGTAGCATTCCACCAATAAAACTAACGGACATTATAAGCTACGAAAGCGCGAGAGAATTTAGTTTTCAAAATCCTGAAGCTACGATGAAAAGTATTCCGGGCCTTTATACTTATAATGGTTACCATGGCATCTTCAATGTCGAGAAAAGCAAGATGCTGGGTAATCTGATGGCAAGTAGTTGGGTTTACGGTGAAGAAGCTGCAAACACATACGATATTTCTAAAGCGGAGATCGAAAAGAAATTAGAGCAAAAGTATTTTCAAGATTATATTTATTACTGGCGTTCGTTTGTCGATGAGCTGACTTTAAAAGAGTTCAATTCACCAACAGAAGGTGTTCGCGTTACTAATGTTTTAGCGGGACCTGAAGCGCCAATAAAAAATATTATTACAACGGTTCAAAAAAATGTTCAATTGACTAAGTTGCCTATTTCTGAAAATCAAAAGGCTGCCGGTAAAGTGGCTGCAAATGCAGCTGAAGTCGCTATGCATACTAAGGCTAATAGACTTAAGCGCTACTTACCAAATGAAACTCCAAAGTTTGAGGTCAAGCTTCCTGGTCATCAAGTAGAAGAAGCATTTAGTGATATTTTAGAAATCGAACCACAGCAACTTGAAACAATACAAGCAAGTTTAAGAGAGCTAAATATTTACTTAAATCAACTTGATCGTGGTGGCTTACTTAAGTCTTCTGTGAAGAACCAATTAAGTGGCAAAAATAAACCAGAGTTTCTAAGCCAGCTTGAGTTTCAAAGTAAAGGGCTGCCTTATCCTGCCAGTCATTGGTTGTTGAACATAAGCCAAGATACGTCAAACATCACTAGAAAAAGTGCCAATCAACACCTTAACGAAATCTGGAGAAGCAGTGTTTTACGAGAGTACAACGCAGCAATTGTAGGGCGTTACCCGCTAGTACCTCACTCGGATAAAGAAATTAATCTTAAAGATTTTTCGGATTTCTTTGGGCCTGAAGGCACTATTGATAACTTCTTCACGACCTATATCGCACCAAGTGTCGATACGAGTAAGAGCCCATGGCGTTTTGAAAAAAATATAGGAGTAAGCGAGTCTGCACTTAGAATGTTTGAGCAAGCGGCCAGAATTCGCGAAGTATTCTTTGATGGGAATAGCAATACACCGCGAATAGAGTTTGGTTTAAAGCCAATTAAATTAGACCAAACGATTTCCAGTTTCATGATAGAAATAGATGGTCAGTCAATGATTTATAGGCATGGTCCGCCGAAAGTTAAGAGCATTGTTTGGCCAGGAGACGTTGCCCAAAGTAAAACCAGAATTGTGTTTACACCACCGTATGGGGGCAGAACAATCAATACTAGTTACAGTGGCGAATGGTCTTTTTATCGAATGTTAGATGATTTAAAGGCCCAGCGAGCCGAAACACAAAATGACTTAGAGCTACACTTTTCGCTGCAAGGTAATAATGCAATGGTTGAATTGTTGCCAAATTCAATTAGACATCCATTTTGGAACGCAAGTATAGAGAGTTTTTCATGTCCGACAAGGCTATAGGGATTGGCTATTTGGGCAAGGTTCCATTTTTGGGTGACTTTGTCCAAGAAGGAGTTTGTCAGCAGTTTTCAGAGCACTGGGAGCATTGGTTACAAGCTGCTATCGCAGTCAGCAAAGAGCAACTGGGTGCTCAATGGCAAGAGCGTTATTTAACAAGTCCAGTTTGGCATTTTGCATTGTCAGAAAATTTAATAACGAGTAGTGCTAAAAAAGGAACGCTTTTGCCAAGTGTTGATGCTGTAGGGCGCCATTATCCTTTTACGGTCCTCGTTGATAGCGATAGCACTCCCATTGCGACATTAAATTCGAATCAACTGTCTCTTGATTATGAAGACGCTGTGTTATCTGTACTTGATGACAGTGTAGACTTAAGTTTATGGCAGAAGAAGGTGATGAGTACGCTTAAGGAGAGCCGTTCACCCGCTAAAATATTCAGTAAAAGCCTTTCTCCAGATGAAAATAAATCTGCTGTAGTTTTTGAGTTTCAAGGAGATGAGTTAGGTGGTGGAACTGTCGATGATGTATTGCATTCACTCTTACTCAATAAATATGGGGATTATAGTGTTTGGTGGACCCACGGTTCTATAGATATCAAGCCTGTTGTTTTTGTTACAGCAGGTTTACCACCAGTAAATCAAGTGGCTGCAATGCTAGATGGACGTTGGCAGCATTGGGAATGGAATTATACCCAGGTAAGTGAGTGTGAATAAAAATTTTATCAGTTATGCCGTGTCTCACCGTGGAGTTATTCGCGAGCTAAACGAAGATGCTTATGTTGAACTTAATAAATACAACCTTTGGATTGTAGCGGATGGCATGGGTGGGCATGAAGCCGGCGATTTTGCAAGTCAGCTAGTAGTTGACGTTATTAAGGCTGAAGTTGAAGAGTTACCCGTTTCATCAATTTCAACCGAGATGTTGATTAAAGCAATACAAAGTGCAAATACGAAACTGCTTGAATATAGCAGTGACTTTTTAAGTAATAAAACGGCCGGTACAACCGTTACTGTACTGTTTTTTAAAGACAATAAATATTCTGCTCTGTGGGTAGGTGATAGCAGAATATATAGATACAGGTCTAACTCTTTGTTGCAGTTATCACGGGACCATAGTCAGATTAATGATTTAATCGATGAAGGATTACTAACAGAGCAAGAGGCAATAAACCATCCTTTAGCTAACGTAATTACGCGTGCGGTGGGAGTGCAAAATGAGCTGTCTGTCGACTTTGTTGAAGGTGACTTATTAACTGATGATATTTTCTTACTTTGCTCGGATGGTTTAACAGGTGAGTTAAGTGATTCAGAAATTAGTATTGCTTTAGCGCCTAAAAATATCATTGATTCAGGAATGGCATTAATTCACTCCACTCTTGTGCGTGGTGCAAGAGATAATGTTACTTTTATTTTAGTGAAAAATGAAAAGCTGGATAATTCTAATGATAAAACATTGATTAATGATGACTTGACTGTGCCCTTATTATTAAATAGCTAATATATTATTTTAATAAGGTGGATAATTATTGTTTAATTATTTTATTTTTTGTAATTTAATTTTAATTAATGCTTTTGTGGCTTGAAATTATAAATAAGAGATGTATTATTTTACGTCTCTATTTTGGGTGTAAAAGGAATTTTTAAGGCGATGGAATGTTTGTTTTTGATGAATATTTAGCTCCGATTAGTGAAGATGCATTCGCAGGCATTGAGCCTAGATCAGATGTATCTCCTACCTCAACGTACTATTCCTTAAAAGATATGCGCAATCAGCTACGTGCTGCTGAAAGACTTGCGCTTGTTGATGATGAAGGGATCGCGTCTTTGGCACGTGATTGGCAACCATTATTAGAATTGTGTAGCACTGCATTAAAAACAGAAAGTAAAGATATTGAGTATTTGGCGTGGTTTACTGAGGCATTGTGTCGAATCCACGGCTTTAAAGGACTGGCTTTTGGTTTCAAAGTTGCAAAAGAGCTAGTTAGTAACCACTTTGATGCACTTTATCCAATGCTTGATGATGGTGATGAGATATCTGATAAGGTCTCTGCATTAGTTGGTTTAAATGGTGTCGCAAGTGAAGGGGCACTGATCATCCCTATTAAAAGTATCGCATTAACAGATAGCCAAAACTACGAAGCTTTTACTTACTGGGAATACCAGCAGGCCTATGACGTCTCACGACTCAGTGAAGAAAAGAGAGAAAAAAAAATAGCCCAGGGCGCAATTGACTTTGAATTAATAGTAAAAAGTGCACAAGAGACTCCCGCTGAACTTTTCCTAGCATTAAAAAATGATATCGAAGAGGCGCTTACTGAATTTAGTGCATTAAGCAGTGCGCTTGATACTGCTACAGAGCAATCACAGCCTACCTCTTATATTAAACAAGCACTTGAAGAGTGTTTGAATGCAGTTTTGCATTTAGGTGAAGACAAACTTAAATCCCTTGAAGCGAAGTCGATACAAGAACCGCAAGAAAATGAGCAAGTTGAAGGCGAAACACCTGTCGATGAGAATCCCTCTCGAAATGATACCCAAATCAATAGCCGAGAAAATGCGATAAACAAATTGCAAGAAATTGCGCAGTTTTTTAGAAAGACAGAGCCACATTCACCTATGTCTTACACCATTGAACAAGTTATTCGATGGAGCGAATTATCGCTACCAGAATTATTAAATGAATTAATAACCGATAGTGATGCTAGGACCGGATACTTTAAGCTGTCTGGCATCAAAGTTAGCGAAACAGAAACCGAGTAAAAGGAGTTTTGAATGAGTATCCATGACAAATTAAAACGTGTACGTAAACCAAGAGTACACATTACCTATGACGTTGAAACTGAAGGTGCAATTGTAAAAAAAGAGCTGCCTTTTGTGGTTGGGGTAATGGGGGATTTTTCAGGCCATAACCAAGAAGTATTAAAACCTTTAAAAGACCGACGTTTTATCCAAATTGATAGAGAAAACTTTAACGATGTTTTAAAGAAAATGAGCCCTTCTTTGAAGTTAGATGTTGATAATACTTTAACTGATGATGGCACTAAATTTAGCGTTGATCTCAACTTTAAAAGTATTGATGACTTTGAGCCAGCAGCTGTCGTAAATCAAGTTGAACCATTGCGTAACCTAATGGAGACACGTAATAAACTTCGTGACTTAATGACTAAGATTGACCGCTCAGAAGAGCTTGAGAATGTTTTAGAAGAAGTGTTAAGCAACACGGCGAGTCTTGACTCAATTGCTAAAGAGCTAAAGTTAGAGGAGTCTGAAAAATGAGTACCGAAACACTAGCCCAAGAATTAGACACAGCAACAGCGACTGAATCAGCATCGTTATTGACTCAAGCTATAGGCGCAACTAAGCAAACAGATGCAAGTCGAGCTGAAGAGCTGCTACGCACATTAACTGAAGAAGCTTTAAAAGGCACTGTTCAATGGAATAAAAACATGACAGTGACTTTCAATGAAGCGATTCAGATGATCGATCAAAAAATATCGAAACAACTCAGTGTTATTATGCACCATGAAGACTTTCAAAAATTAGAAGGTTCATGGCGTGGCCTAAATCATTTAGTGATGAATTCAGATACTGGCTCAACTCTAAAAATTCGCGTACTTAATATGAAGAAGAAAGAACTTCATAAAGATTTAAGTAAAGCGGTTGAGTTTGATCAAAGCCAAACATTCAAAAAAATCTACGAGTCAGAATTTGGTACACCGGGTGGTGAACCTTACGGCACTATTGTAGGTGATTTTGAATTTACTAATCACCCTGAAGACGTGGAAACTCTTGGCTTAATGTCAAACGTTGCTGCAGCGGGTTTCTGTCCGTTCATTTCAGCATCATCACCTTCACTCTTTGGTTTTGATAGTTGGGAAGAGCTTACTAAACCAAGAGATCTTGAAAAAGTTTTTGAATCTCTTGAATACACTAAATGGCGCTCATTTAGAGATAGCGATGATTCACGCTTTGTTTCACTCACAATGCCAAGATTTTTATCTCGTTTACCTTACGGTGCAGCATCTAAACCGGTTGAAGAATTCAACTATGAAGAGTTTGAAGTTGATGAACTTGCCGGTCGCTCTGTAAGTACCGATAACGCTGATTATTGTTGGAGTAATGCTGCCTACGCAATGGCAACGAATATGACAAAAGCATTCTCTCAATATGGTTTTTGTACAGCTATTCGCGGCGCTGAAGGCGGCGGTAAAGTAGAAGGTTTGCCGACGCATATATTCACTAGTGATGATGGTGATCCTGATCTTAAATGCCCAACAGAGATTGGTATTACTGATCGACGTGAAGCAGAATTAAGTAAACTTGGTTTCTTACCACTGTGCCATTATAAAAATACTGATTACGCTGTGTTCTTTGGTGGTCAAACTTGCCAGAAACCAGAAGTTTATTCAACGCCTGATGCGACTGCAAATGCTGCAATTTCTGCGCGTTTGCCATATATAATGGCTACATCACGTTTTGCTCATTATTTAAAAGTAATGGCGCGCGATAAAATTGGTAGCTACATGGAAGCTGAAGATGTTGAATCATGGTTAAATCGTTGGATACTATCATATGTCAATGCAACAGAGGGCGGTGGTCAAGATATTAGAGCCCGTTACCCTCTAGCCGATGCAAAAGTTTCTGTGAAGGAAATCTCTGGTCAACCGGGAGCCTACAATGCCGTTGCATGGTTAAGACCATGGTTACAAATGGAAGAGCTTACGTCATCGCTTAGATTGGTTGCCAAAATCCCTGAGATTGGCTAACCCTTTCTGCATTAAGGATGATGCAAAATGAACTGTGAAGAGTTTTCATTCATAGGAGAAGACGCTGTAATTTCAAATAATACAGCGTCTGATATCTTCGAAAATAGCGCTTTATTGGAACGCTTTCTTAATGAGAAAGAAACATTTAAAGCGTTGTTATTATGGCTTGAAGGCTCTTCAGATTCCCCCTTACAGTGGGATAAAGAGTCAATTAGTTCATATTTGCAACTGACCATTGTCAAAATAGATTCGATTATTTCTAAGCAATTAGATCAAATATTACATCACCCCAAGTTACAACAATTAGAAGCCAGCTGGCGCAATTTGTGGTGGTTAACTTTACAAACAGAACTTAATGATAAAGAAAAAAAAGTAAAGTTACGGCTGTTAGATTGTGATTGGAATACGTTATCGAGAGATGTTAATAAAGCAATCGACTTTGATCAAAGTAGCTTCTTTCAATTAATTTATCAAAATGAGTTCGATCGTCCAGGCGGTGAGCCTTTTGGTGTATTGATTGGTGATTACGAAATTACCAATGGCAATGCACCGGGTACAATTTACAACGATATAGACACCTTAAAAGAAATTTCGAAAGTAGCCGCAGCCTCTTTTTCGCCATTTATTACTGCTGTGTCTGCAAGCTTATTTGGTGCAAATAGTTTTACTGATTTAGGCTATCAATTTGATTTGTATACTCAGTTTGAACAGGTCGAATATACGAAATGGCGTAGCTTTAGGAACATGGAAGATGCGCGTTTTGTTGGTCTTGTATTGCCGCATGTATTAGTTAGAGCACCCTATAAAAACGACGGCACACGTCACTTAGATTTTTTATATACAGAAAAAATAACCACGCCTGAAACAGAAATGTTATGGGGAAACGCCGCTTACCAATTTGTGTCGACATTAGTGCGAGCTTATGCAGAAAGTGGTTGGTTTGGTCAAATAAGAGGCATTGAGCCTGGCAAAATATCTAAAGGCATCGTTACCGGATTGACGAAAAATTACTTTTCAACCGATGTTTACAGAAAAGAAGCTAAGCCACCAATAGACTTGATTGTGACTAGTAAATTAGAAAAGCAGTTCTCTGAACTTGGGTTTATCCCAGCATCGTCAGTGACAAATACTGAGCATCTCGTTTTTTATAGTAATGCATCAGCTCAGCAAGCCAAACACTACGATAGTGAGGCTTCTACTGTAAACGCTCGCTTATCGTCTATGCTGCAATATATTTTATGTGTTTCACGCTTTGCTCATTATTTAAAGCTGTTAGCGCGTGATCGAGTTGGCTCTTATAGTACAGCCCAAGCCTGTGAACAAGGTTTGCAAGCATGGGTTAACAACTACACTACAGCATCGGATTCTGCCTCAGAGCAAATAAGAAGTAAGTATCCTTTGGCGAATGCAAAAGTAAAAGTGACTGAAAATAAATCGAGGCCAGGCCATTATTTTTCTGTTTTACAATTACAACCCCATTTTCAGCTTGATCAAATGATATCAAGTATCAAATTAGTGACTGAACTAAGTCCTCATCACCAAATAAAGGAATAGAAATGAAGAAGATCCATGAGTGTATTCGCAATGGAAAATTAGCTGATGCATTAGAGTATTGCGCACAGAAACTAAAAGATGATCCACTTAACTTTGATATTCGCAGTGCTTACACGGAACTATTGTGTGTGAACGGTGAGCTTGAAAAAGCTGATAAACAATTAGATTTTATGGTGACAAAGTCGCCTGAGCTAGCGGTGGGCGCTGTTAATTTAAGGCACCTAATTAGAGCTGAGCAAGCAAGACAGGATTTTTACGAAGGTAAAGCGGCCCCTAAGCTATTTCATGAAGCAGATGAGCTAGATGAAGTATTTCTTCAGATGCATATCGATTTACGCGAAGATGATTTTAAATCAGCGACTGAAAAGGCAGCTAAAGTTGAGTCTCTCAGGATAAGTACAGTAAATGAGCAACTTACTGCAATAAGAGATATTGATGATTCATTAAACCCATATTTGGAACTTTTGGGTACCAATGGCGAGTTTTATTTAGCTCGTTTCGATGAAATCGAAAAGTTTGAAGTTCAGCCAATAGAATCAATCGTTGAGCAAATTTGGCTACGCGTTGAAGTAACTATCAAAGATGGACCTGTCGGTACTGCTCATATCCCAGTTGTTTACCCACACTCAAAGAGCGAAATTGAAAAATTAGGTCAAGTGACTGAATGGCATGAAATAAGTGAAGAAATGTATTTTGGCCGCGGGATGAAAATGCTGTTCATAAATGATGAAGCGGTTTTATTGTCTGAACTTGGCTCTTTCATTAATTGAGCGTGAAATTTTCATGATTGCAAGCAAACAGCCGCTCAAAGCATCAATTTTAGACCGCTTGATAGATGACGAGCCTGAAGTACAGGATTCGCCACAGCGAACGGATGGTATCAGCTTATCACTTTTAAAAAGTTACGTTAGGCGAGATATCGAAGCACTGTTAAATGCTCGGATCCAGTGGCATACATGGCCAAGTCAATACAGTGAGCTTGCAACATCGTGTTTATCATATGGATTGCCAGACTTTTCAAGCATGGTTGTAAGTTCCCATGAGGGGCGAGCAGCGTTATGTGAAAAAGTTCGAGATGCAATTTTGCGATTTGAGCCTAGGTTTATTGAAGTTGAAGTGCTAGTTGATGAAGAGCTACCCCTTAACCGCATTTTAAACCTAAGAATTAATGCCTTGTTATATGCCGATCCTGAGCCTGAATACATCAGTTTTAACTCTGAAGTTGAGCCAGTTAGTTTAGGTATGAAAATCTATGAGTCTTCACTATGAATGATGAATTATTAAAGTATTACAATCGTGAATTAGCTTATGTGCGCCACCTTGGGAAAGACTTTGCAGAAAAATACCCAAAAGTGGCAGGCAGGTTAAAACTTACAGACGAAGTGATAGAAGATCCTCATGTTTCAAGGTTAGTCGAATCATTTGCATTTTTAACTGCCAACATTAGGCAAAAACTTGATGATAGCTTTCCTGAGTTAACGGATGCGCTATTAGGTCAGCTTTATCCTGACTACCAAGCACCGATCCCTTCATTATCAATTGTAAAGTTAGAGTCAGAAAACCTATCAACGACTGGGGTCATCATTCCGCGTGGGAGTGAGCTTGAAACTAATGTAGAAGGAATGAAACAGTGTAAATTTCAAAGCTGTTTTGATACCAATTTGTGGCCTGTAGAGATAACCGCTGCCCAGTTTGATAACAGTCCTTTTATTGCGCCTAAACCAAAGTTTAATGAACCAGCTAAAGCGATTTTTAAGTTACAACTGACAGGTGAGTATGATGGCGTTTCATTGCATGAAACAGAGCTAAATGATCTAAAAATTTATATTCATGGACAATGGCATTATGCACTCAAAGTTTACGAGCTATTGTTTAAACATTGTATCGGAATAGCAGTAGACAATGGCGATGAGGGAGTGCATTACCTCTCGAAAACTCATTTAAAATCAGTTGGTTTTGAGGAGCATGAGGCTGTAGTACCTTATTCAATGCGTTCATCATCAGCATATAGGCTATTAGTCGAGAACTTTATTTTTCCTGAAAAATTTAAGTTTTTTGAGTTACAAAATATTCGTTCTGTACTACCACGCAATGCAAGCACTACAACGCTTTATTTTTATTTAGATGTTGAGTCGAGCGAGTTGGAGAAGCAAGTAGATAAAGACATGTTCTTGCTGGGCTGCACGCCAATCATAAATTTATATGAACAAGAACTTGAACCGATCCGCCCAGAGCTAAGCGAATATGAGTATAAGCTTGCACCACGTTATATCGACTCTGAAATATCAGAAGTTATTAGTCTTGAAGAAGTAGTTGCATTTGACCACAAGGGGAATAAACAGCTGGTGACGCCTTTTTATGCGCAAACACACCCTAAATATCAAGAGCATAAAGATCTCTATTGGCATACTCGACGAGAAACAGCCCTTTGGGCCGGTGGTTATGCAGAAGCGGGCACCGAAACTTATTTGTCATTAGTAAATGGTGGCTTTGAAAATAGTGCGCAAGCACTCAGTGAGGGAAATACGGTCGTAACAGTACGGGCGCAGTGTAGTAACCGTAATCTACCAGCTAGTTTACCATTTGGTGATGATGAACTTGGTTTTACATTACCAAAGCGTGGCGATGTCATCAAAAAAATCAGGTGCCTAGTTGCACCTACTCATGCGGTAAGACCTGTGTTGGGTAGCAATACTCGTTGGCAACTGATTAATCATCTGACTCTTGATTCATTCAGTGGTGAGCACAGCGTAGAGAAATTGAAAGAAACATTGAGACTATATGATTTTAAAGCAACACCCCAATCAAAAGGGATGATTGATAATATCTATAGCGTCAAAATTGAACCCGCAACTGCACGAGTTGTGCAAAATGGGCGGGTTGCATTTGCAACAGGTACCGATATTGAAATTACGTTTGCAAATGATGATTACGCTGGCAGTGGGGTGTTCTTTTTTGCTTCAGTTCTTGATTGTTTCTTCTCGCAATTTGCATCAATTAATAGCTTTACACGCTTAAGTCTAAAGTTAAAAGAACAAGACCGAGTTTATCATCAGTGGCCAGCTAGAGTCGGTTCAGAGGTGCTACTATGATTGCTCAATTGCTCGAGAACGCGACAGAAATAGATTTTTACAAAGCCGTGTTTGTGATCGAGTCGCAGTTATCGAGTACGGCTCAGCACTACCGGAAAGTTGGCTATGATTGTCAGCCAAAACTAGAGCTGATTAAGTTTAGTTCAACACAAAAGTTTGGCTTTGCGGGTAATGCGATAACTAAATTAAAACCTGCTAAAAGCGTTGCAGGGATCACTCAGTTTGATATGGAAATATCATTTATGGGGATGACCGGTTGCTCAGGCGCATTGCCACACTTTTATAGTGAATTGGTGATGCAAAGATTGCGCTACAAAGACAGCACAATGAGAGATTTTTACGATATGTTTAATCATCGTTTGATTTCGTTGTACTACCGAGCTTGGAAAAAGTATAAACCCGCGCTTAATTTTGCTAACAGCAATCAAGATAATCACACGAAAATTTTGGCACTTTTGAGTGGGGGCAATGCCCCTCATCAGCTTTATTTCAGTGGTCTTTTCAGTCGAAAAACGCGAAATATTGCTGATCTGCGAAATATTTTAACTTTCTATTTAGGTTGTGACGTCAGCATAAATCAGTTTGTGGGTCAGTGGCAGCCACTAAAAAAATCAGAGCAAACCCGCATTAACAGCGGGGGCTTTGCAGGACAACATGCAAGGCTTGGTATTGACGCAATAGCAGGTAAGCAAGTTTGGGACATCTCAACAAAGATAGAAGTTACTATTGAGCCCAAAAATGAGCACCAAACAGCCCGTCTTCTACCACAGCAAGAGCTTTGGAATTTAGCCCATCAAATAGTGAATGATTTTGTTGGTAATCAAATTCAGCATGCACTAATAGTAAAAGCAAACTTCTACAAACTTGGTGCAAAGCAACTATTAAAAGAGCGACTTCAATTAGGCTGTAATAGTTTTCTGTTTTCAGAAAAAGCAACTATAGACGGCAAAGTCTCTGAGCTTTCGTTCAAAGGATAAATAAATACAAGGAAATATTATGTCTACAATGACGCTAAATACACTCGTTGAAAAATTAAGCCCTGAGTGCAAAAAGAGTCTTGAACAAGCTGTTGCAATTTGTAATAGCAGAAGTCACTTCACTGTTGAATTAGAGCACTGGTTATTAGCAATGCTTGAACAACAACTTGATGACTTTAGAATTATTTTGAGCGCTTACGATATTGACAGCGACTCGTTAAAAAATGATTTGAATAAGTCTTTAGAAATGCACAAAACGGGTTGTAACTCATCACCGAGCTTATCGATGCATGTTACCAGTTTGCTTAAGCAAACGTGGCTTAGTACGAGCATTGATTTTACAGATACACAAATCCGTAGTGCTTACTTAATTTACACGCTGGTAAAAGATGACACTTTAGCAAGTTTAGTGAGTCGTTGTAGTAAAGAGTTCAATAAGATAGAAGCAGGGCAATTATTGCATGCTTGGCCTGAAATGGTCTCTAAGTCTCAAGAACAAAGTCCTGTGGTAAATCGTCAGGCTGAAACATCGGTATCTACAAGTTCTAAAACGCCGAGTTTAGATCAATTTACAGTTGATCTAACAGCTCAAGCAAAAGCAGGAAAAATAGATCCAATTTTGGGGCGTGATTTTGAAATTAGACAAATGGTCGATATTCTTACTCGACGTAGACAAAATAACCCCATTCTAACTGGTGAAGCTGGAGTTGGTAAAACGGCCGTTGTTGAAGGGTTAGCGCTTAGGATTGCACAAGGCAGTGTACCAGATGTTCTAAAAAATGTAAAAATTCACACTCTAGACCTTGCTTTATTACAAGCAGGTGCTGGTATGAAAGGTGAGTTCGAAAATAGACTTAAGTCTTTAATATCGGAAATTAAAAATACCCCAAATCCTGTTATTTTATTTATCGATGAAGCGCACACTATGATCGGTAGTGGTGGTCAAGCTGGTCAAAATGATGCTGCAAATCTATTAAAACCGGCACTAGCGCGCGGTGAACTCAGAACAATTGCAGCCACAACATGGGCTGAATATAAAAAATTCTTTGAAAAAGACGCAGCACTGGCGCGTCGATTCCAAGTCGTTAAAGTGGAAGAGCCTACACCAGAAAAAGCGATTGCGATGTTACGTGGTTTAGTACCTGTTATGGAAAAGCATCATAATGTGTTCATTTCTGAGCAAGCACTAGAAAGTGCAGTGCATTTATCACACCGCTACATTACCGGCAGACAACTTCCTGATAAAGCGGTTGGTTTACTTGATACAGCCTGCGCTCGGGTTGCAATGAGCCAAGCATCAACACCTAATTCAATTGAAACGCTTGAAAATGAACGCTCAGAAATAGAGTCGCAAATCAATATGTTAACCCGTGAGCAACGCACAGGATTAAATCACAGTGAGGTGCTTGAGAGTTTAACAAATAAGTGCCAGCAAATTACTGAGCAGCTTGCACCATTAAAGTCGCAGTTCGAAAATGAAATGTTGCTTATTAAAGATGTAAAAGAAGTCATTAGTGGCCTGAATGATGAAATAGAACAGCCAAGTGAAGAAATTGGAAAGCTACAACAATGCAAAGAAAACTTAGCTAAATATGATTCAAACATGGTGCATTGGCAGGTTGATGATGAGTTAATTGCTCAAGTTATTTCTGACTGGACGGGCATTCCAGTTGGCAAGATGCATGAAGATGATGTGAAGAGTGTTCTTAATTTAGCCAGCACAATGAAAGAGCGTGTTGTGGGTCAAGATCATGCGTTGGAGCTAATTGCAAAAGTTGTACAGACATCTAAAGCGCACTTAGCTGACGAAAGCCGCCCGAATGGAATTTTTATGCTAGCGGGTCCAAGTGGTGTGGGTAAAACTGAGACGGCACTTGCGTTAGCGAATGAAGTGTATGGTAGTGAAGAAAACATCACTGTCATCAATATGTCAGAATACAAAGAAGAGCATAAAGTTTCGTTACTCCTTGGCTCACCTCCAGGTTATGTAGGTTATGGTGAAGGTGGCGTATTAACAGAAGCGATCAGACGTAAGCCATACAGTGTTATTTTATTAGATGAAATTGAAAAAGCGCACCCTGGTGTACATGACATTTTTTATCAAGTGTTTGACAAAGGCACCATTAAAGATGGTGAAGGTAGAGATATCGACTTTAAAAACACAATTATTATCATGACCTCAAATGTGGGTACTGATACAACAATGAGTCTTTTTGAAGATGAAGAAACTGCGCCAAGCGTTCAGGGTCTGCAAAAGGCTATTCAAAATGATTTACTTGAAGTATTTAAAGCTGCATTTCTTGGTCGTATCAACGTCATACCCTATTTGCCACTTAATAAAGAAACTCTTGCAGAAATTACAAAACTGCAATTATGTAAAATAAAAAATAGAGTTAACAAAAATTACAAATCTGATTTTTTATATTCAGATCTTGTTGTAGATTATATAGTTAACAATTGTAATGACTCTGGTTCAGGTGCAAGAAATATTCATGCATTATTGCAAAATAATGTCTTGCCTTTATTATCTGAATCTTTACTTGATAGTCTTGTTAGTGGTAACAAAATCAATGGTATATCATTAGATATAAATGATGGTTCTTTTGTTGTTAATATAAATTGATATATTTAAATTAGTTTCTTGTTTCTTTTTTGGAGTCGGATTATAATTTGTCCGTCTTCATTAATTGATGGAACATTGAGACATTGTCTTCGTCTAGGGAAAGGATATTGAAGACCTTTTCGTTGCGCAGTTAGAGATAATGATTTCAAAGGAATTTTGGGAAACCAAAAGTAAATGATCCAATGTAATGGATGTTATTTATAAATTAAAAGGAGCATTATCAAATGCAATCAAATACATATTTAAAATACGGTTCAATTAAAGGCGAAACTACTGCTGAGTCTTTTAAAGATTTAATCACAGTTTTATCATTAGATTGGAACGTAAGCCGTGAAATTTCAGCACACACTGGTACAGCAATGGACCGTGAATCTAGCTCAACTCGCTTAGGTGATGTAACTATCACTAAACTTCAAGATAAAGCGTCTCCAGACCTTTTCAAAGAAGCGACAATTGGTAAAGGCCTTCCGGCTGTTTTCCACATCACTAAGCAAGGTGATAAAGTTGAAGAAATCATGAAAATCGAACTTACAGATGCAATGATCTCTAGCTACTCTGTATCAGTTCAAAACGACCGTCCAGTTGAAACAATCACTATCAGCTACACAGAAATGATGATGACTGTTACTCCTACAGACGACAAAAATAACATCACTGCACCACTTGTTTATGGTTACAGCGGTGTTAAAGGTCAGCAAATGTAATTTTTTGCAGTACCTAATAGCTCTGAGTTTTACTCAGAGCTTTTTTGATCTTTAGGAAATAGGAAGCATGGAATGCAAAAAGCGACACAAGATAATAATGTAATTCAGATTAACACCCCAGCAGGTAAAGATGCACTTTACTTAACTCGGCTGGTGGTGCAAGAGTCTATGTCTGATTTGTTTGTGATGTCAGTGAATATGTTCACTATTGGTACACAAATAGCGCATGAAGATCTGGTGGGAAAACCTGTTTCTATTAAAGTAAAGAATGCCGATAGCGCAGGTGAGCGTTATTTTCATGGCATAGTTAGCCAATTAGTATCTAATGGTAGCCGCACCGCTGATATTGATGAGCAAAAAAATTATATAGATTACCACGCTACAATTGTGCCTTTCGCAGCATCAATGCGAAACCGAAAAAACAGTCGGATCTTTCAAAAGAAAACTATAAAAGACATTTTTGCCGATTTGTTTGGTCAACACAGTGTCGCTTTTAAAGATAATACAACTAAAACGTATCCTAAGTACGAGTATTGTGTTCAATACCAAGAGTCAGATTTTGACTTTATTCAACGCTTGTTTCAGCAAGAAGGTATTTTTTATTTTTTCGAGCATAGTAACAGTGCACATACGCTCGTACTTGCTGATGATATAACAGCTTACGAAGAATGCGCTGAAGCAAAAGTAGAGTTTACCTCTGGTCACCTCAGTGAGTCACACATAAATAAATGGCAAGGTGGTTTAAGTATTGCGCCTGGCAGCTACAAGCGTATTGGCTATGATTTTAAGCAACCACCACGTTACCCTGATGGCGATCACAAAAAAGCTGATTTACCAACCCAGTCAGTCGCTGAAATTTTTGAATATACCGCAGAAGCCGAAACCCATCCAAGAGCTGCAGGTTTGGCAGCCGTTCAACTTGAATCATTACAGCGTAATATGAAGTTAAGTAGCGGTAGAAGTGATTGCCGTTCATTCTCGGTAGGTAAATTATTTAGCTTTAAAAAACATGAAGACCCGCGCCTAGAAGGTAAAACGTTTGCTATCACCTCGTTACTAACGTCTATAACGGTGCCAAATCAGTCAGGTACTCAGCAATCTGGCGCGCAAGAAGTATTTACCAACCACTTTGAATGTGTGCCAAAAGATGTGCCATATCGTGCAGCTCACAGCATGCGCAAACCTGTTATTCATGGTGTGCAAACAGCCATAGTGACGGGCGACAGCGCAGATGAAATTATGGTTGATCAATACGGACGTGTGAAAGTGCAGTTCGATTGGGACCGAGAAGGTAAAAAAGACTCGCAAAGTTCATGTTGGATCAGGGTTGCGCAAAACTGGGCCGGTAAAAAATGGGGGGCATTTTTCTTTCCTCGTGTCGGGCAAGAGGTATTAGTCGACTTTATTAATGGGGATCCTGATCAGCCAATCATTAGCGGTGCAGTATACAACGCTGACTTAATGCCTCCTTATGCATTACCTGCAGATAAAACACAAAGCGGTATTAAAACACGCTCAACAAAAGAGGGCGGTGCCGATAATTTTAATGAACTGCGTTTTGAAGATAAAAAAGGCAGTGAGCTTGTATACATGCAAGCTGAAAAAGATAAGCAGCTGTATGTAAAAAATGATCAAAAAGAAAAAATTGATAATGATCGATTCCTTGAAGTGGGCAACAATGATGATGCCAAAGTAAAAGTGAATCGCACCGTCGATATCGGTGAAAATGACACATTGAAAGTGGGTAAATCACTCAATATCGAAGCAGGAAAAGAAATCGTTATTAAGACCGGATCGGCAAAAATTACTATGAGCAGTAGCGGGAATATTTCTATTGAAGGCACAAATATTAATATTAAAGGCAGTAACGTAAAGGTTGATGGGAGTGCAATTACCCTTTCTGCTGGCATGATCAAGTTGAACTAGCATGGAATTACTTAATACGTTTCAACCAGGTGTCGTGCATGGCGCAGCAAGTAATGGCTTTACCGTTTATTGCCGTTATGGGCTTCCTCATTTGGTGTGTCTTTGTGTAAATCGCCCAGATGATCCGTTTTTAAACTTGCCAATAGATTATTTTAAGGGCCTAGATGGTTATTTTGCAGAGCAATTTTTTATAAACCTTCACCCTGTACTCAATAGTAGCAATGTGTTGTCGCATATTTACCAATACGCTACACAAACAAGCTCAATAATAAACGATCTCTCGTATGCAGAAATAGCGCAAGAGTTGGCAAAACTCGTGAGCACAAATAAGTTACAAGTTATTCCTTTAAACGAATAGCTAATAACAAGGAAGGTAATATGGGAAAACCCGCTTCAACGTTAGGGCACATGCATGTTTGCCCAAAAGTAACAGGTACAGTACCTCATGTTGGAGGGCCAATTGTAGTGGGTTCGGCCAATGTGTTGATTGGTAATATGCCTGCCGCAAGAAAAGGCGACATGCTTGTATGTGTTGGCCCACCAGATAGCATTAATAGCGGTTCTGGCACAGTTAAAATAAATGGGAAACCTGCGGCTAGAATGGGAGACAGTACTTCTCATGGCGGTAAACTTGTTTTAGGTAACCCAACAGTTTTAATTGGTGGATAAGGTGTTATCACTCATTCTAAATGAGCATAAAGCAGCTCTTTTAAATTTAAATATGATGCAGCAAAGTGCTTTTTATAGCATTGGGTTTATTGCTCAAGTTCGTCAGCAGTTAATTTTAAAAGTACAAGCATCTCAGAGCGCTAGCAATGTACAGTTTGAAATGGTGCAGTGCATTATTGAAGAGCTCGAGACGTTAAAACAGCAAGAAACGTCATTAGATGACGTTGCAGAAGCATGCTTGGTTGCGCTGCAATTAATGTCTAACTCTCAAAAGCAGAGGTTTTTGGGGTTATTAAACCGACATGAGTTTACGCTTTTAAAACATAAGCTTTTGCAGAAAAGCTTAACAATAAGTGGGCCAGCCAATAGCGATCTTTTGAATTGGGCAAATGTGTACGGTAAATCAGAGACACAGGCGATTATTTATAAAGCGATAAAACGTGCTGTAAAACAGCTGCCAGATATGCCTGAAATGCAAGAAACAGTAAACGCATTTGAAAAGGCTGCGATGATTAATTCACCGTTAATGTCTGTGTACCTATTATTGTTAGACCCACAAAGGATGAATTTTGTTTGCAACTATGTGAGCCAGCAGTTTACTCGAGAGCAAGCTATTGCGGTGCTATTGCAAACTGGGGCAACAAAATATGTCCCTATGGCTGTTGCGCTGTTGACCGAAGTGAGGTCGGCCAAGAATCTTGTTGCTGGTATTAAACGCTGCTTAGGTAGTCAGCTCGATGAATTAGTTGCATTTGATACTCAAATTCAGGCTGGCGATTGTAAGCAAGCCGCTGTTGATTTTCAGCGCCAATTTGCATTGAGTTGGCCAGAGCAAAAGATCAAATTTAATGATCAAACCCTGGTTTATGGCTTTGCGATGAATAGACCTGTTAGTGTTGCAAGCCTGCAAGGTGTTGATTTTTTTAGTTGGCAGGTGATTACAATTTTAAATGCGCTTAAATATGACTGTCGAAATAGTCAAGCGAGTTAGCATTGAGTGCATTTAAAATTTCAATACAGCAGTTTGATACACCTTATGAAGTAGCCCCAGAAGTATTAATACTAGAGGGGAGCTCGGGTCATGAGCAAGTGCAAAATTGGCATTCATTTGATGCCTTTATTTATGACTGTATTTTAAAAGCAAAGTCAGTATTGAAAGAGTCAGACGTGCAGCAACCCTTAATTTGGTTATTACCGGCACTGCCTTTTCAAACTGAGCACAAGGCACTGTTTATAAATAGCCTTCAGCAGCGTTATGGCATTGCTGTCGAACAGATGATTTTTGAAGGCGCAAACGCTATGCACAGTGCGATTGCATTAGCCAAAGAGCAAAATTTTAGTGCTTTTGATGTGGTAGCAATTGATGGTGTGTTTAAAGCCTCAAAGCATAACGGCTTTGAATATTTAGGTATAGCGGCTTGTAAGGCATGTGTTGAATTTACGCAGGTAGGCTGGACGTTGCAATCTACGAACATGTGTTCTTCTGTAGATATAGCAAAACATCAGCCTTTACATGCAGAGCTTGAACGAGTTTTATCGCTAAATGAACAAAAAATAGATTTAGTGTTTGCCCCAGGTAATGGCCTAGAAAGTGATGATTGGGTAAGTTATTTACCAGTTTTAAGTAAAAAAATTAATGAACAAACGATGTTCCAGCTTCCTAATTATAAATTAGGCAAAATGGGAGCAATAGAAGGGGTTGTAAACCTCGCAAGCCTGACCAATAGCGCCCTTTATGCTGAGCGTTTTGGGCAGGCGTTAATAATTTCGCAAGAGTACAACAAGTACCAAGCCGTCGCGTCATACTTATGGATAAGTAAGGAAATGTGCAACTAATGGATAGTAAAGCAGTTGTGTTACAGGGAACACGTTATCCCATCTGCCTCGTGTTAGCTAAACAGCCAGCCCCCAGTGGTTTTATTGCTGTCGCAACGAATACGCCGGATAGTGCCTACAAATTTGTAGCTGAGGTTGGTGCGGTATTAAGTGGCGATGCTGCTAAACGATTAGATCTTATTCAATTGTTAAATGTTGCTGGTATTAATTGTCCAAGGCAAGCAACAGCGCGCGAAACTGCATCGGCTTTGATAAAAGCCTTAACCTCAGGTGCCATTACGTGCTACCAGCAGCAAGTAAAAAGCACCATTCAAGTCAGTGATAATACTCGCTCATCGCAAAGTAGCAGTTCAGCGTCTTCGGCTGTGCCAAGTAATGCCAAAAAAGCAACACAAGCTCCTGCTAGCAATAAGGGCAGTGCCAGTAACACAACCGCAAGTGAAACGCCTATAACAGAACAAGAATGCCGTTCAGACCCGGTTTCGATGCTAACAGGGGAAGAAATTCTTCCTTTAACTGACTTCTCATTAGCCGCAAATAGGCCTTTAACGTGGCGTCGGTTATATCGCTCGTCTCACTGTAATCAAAAAACAATACTGGGTAATGGCTGGCGTCACGATTATTTAGTGCAATTAACCGAGCATTACCTACCACCGCCGAAAGTGGGCCCAAAGAAAAAGGGCACCTACTGGCTTGAGTATCATGACGAACATGGTGCGACTCATAAGTTTGAAAAAGTGAAGCCGGGGCAATCGAGTTATCAGTTAAGTAGTAACTTGGTGCTTCATTACAAAGAAAATGGCAAGCAAGTATTAGTAACACCAGATGATAAACACCTGACGTTTATGCCGGGTGGATCAGCATGGTTGCTCGAAAAAATCATCAATGAAAAAGGTCAAAGCACCCGTTTTTATTATGATTCGATGGAGCGTTTACAACGTATTGAAGTAAACAAAGTACGCGGCTGTGTACTGAAATATAATAAGCATGGTTTGCTCAAAACGGTGCACGCTTATCGTACTAATGAACAAGGAAAATTAGTTCTTTTAGATCAGCCATTAGCCAGTTATGAGTATGATGAACAGTCAAACTTAGTGGCGGCAACAAACCAATTTGCTGAACAAGAGCGTTATAAATATAACGCTGCAAATTTACTAATAAAGCGAACCAGAGCAAGCGGTTTTAGTCATCACTTTGAGTGGGACTCGTATGGTTATGATGCCAAATGTATTAAACAGTGGGGGGATGACAACACCTATTGTTATCGGTTCGAGTATCAAGGCAATAAAACAACCAGTATAGATTCACGCGGCAACCAAGAGCACTTTGTGCACAATGAGCAAGGTAAGCTGATTGAGCACACTGATGCCAACGGTAATATCACACGCTATGATTACAATTCTCTTGGGCAAAAAGTAGCGCAAACAGACGCCTTAGGTCATCAAACGCTTTATACCTATACGGAATACGGCCAACTTGAATCAGTCACCCAAGCTGATGGTAACCGCACTCAATTTGGCTATAACCAACTTGGTCAACAAGTCGTTGTTATTTTGCCAAATGGCGAGAAGATTAAACGCCAATACAGTGCCTCAGGGTTACTACAAAGTGAAACCCAAGCAGATGGGCGAATAGCACTTTACAGTTACGACAAACAAGGTAATTTGACCCAGCATGTCACGCCAAACGGTCATGTATTAAAATACACATGGAATGAACAAGGTGAGCTACTCGCAAAGCAGCACAATGATGAGCTCATTCGTTACAGCTACGATAACCTCGGTCGTGTAAACGCTACCATCAACCAAGCCGGTCTGCTTACTCAATATAAATATAATGAGCAAGGGCAACTAGTTGAAACAACCGCGTTTGAGCAAAGTAACCCTGATAACAAACAACAACAGCTTTTTTCCTATGATGATGCTGGTCGATTAGTTAGTTCGAAAAACGGTAATGGTGATACCACAGAGCAGCACTTTGAGGGGCTAAGCCAACCCCATTGCGTGATCCAGCCAGATGGCAGTGCACTGCATTTAACGTATGATAAAGAGCGAAATTTAACCGCAATCGAGCGTAGTGACGGCCATATTTATCGCATTAATTACGATGCAAACGAAAACCCAACACAAATCACGGGTTTTGATGGTACTGAGCAGCAATTTAAGTACGACGCATGTAATCGCTTAGTTGCTGTCACGCAAAGCGACAAACGCCATGTAAATATTAAGCGTGATAAGCTAGGCCGCGTTATTTCGCAGCACGCAAGTCTAGCCACAAATAAACACATAGTTAATAACGCTAACCATTACAGTTATACGGCAGAGGGCAAAATAGCACGTGCTCACAATGAGCAATCAACGATTAAACAGTCGTTTGATAAAGGTGGACGACTACTCAATGTTGAGCAAATTCACAACCAGTCTCAAACCCATAAACTCGCATACAGCTACGATGACTATGGCAGACGACAGTCTCTTACCTTGCCAGACTCAACAATCCTTTATTACAACTATAATAGTTTTGGTCAGTTAAGTGCTATACAGGTAAAGCGAGCGGATGGTGAGTTAGCAAAACTCGTCGAGCTTGGCTACGACAGCCAAAATAATATCAAAACCCAACGTTTCGGTAATAAGGTTACCCTTAATCAGGCGTTTGATGTTTTTGGGCGTTTAACGCAGCAGCAACTATCGCATCCAGAGCACACACTATTTGATAGCTGTAATTATCAATATGATGCGGTTAATCAACTCATTACGCGTGAAGAACAAGGCACTAGCTGCCAAAATACACAGTTTGAATACAATAGCCTTGGCCAATTAATTCAGCAAAATCTAGCTGATGCAAAGTCGGATACACAAGCACCAGAAACCGCCAAACAATTTCAGTGGGACAGTTTTGGCAACCCGATTAGCCAAACTCAAGTGCAGCATGATGAAGCAGTCAATAAACAAGAAGCTAATGATGCTGTTACACATAGCCAAGTCGATGCCGACAGGTTAACGCATTTTGGCGATAGCGATTTTGAATACGATGACTGTGGTAACCAAGTACGCGAAACGGGCAAAGGCATAAAAACGCACCGTGAATACAATGCATTCAACCAATTAAGCAGCTTTAACAACAATGGCACGCTAACACATTACGACTATGACCCACTAGGTCGTCGTATCGCTAAGCAGACTGAGCATGGCAAGATTGATTATATTTGGGATAACGACCAACTAATAGGTGAATACCAGCACGGCGAGTATACCTGGTACATCAACTTACCCAATCAATTTCACCCGGTCGCACTGATTAAGCAAGGTGAGCTGTATTATTACCACCTAGACCAACTAAACACCCCACGTTTTGTTACCAACAATAATGCAGAAGTTGTATGGCAAAACCATGCTGATGTGTACGGCTATGAAGAACCAGAAACCCATGCTGGCTTTAATAAAGAAAACAGCTTCACTCAGCCAATACGTTTTCAAGGGCAATATTTTGATGAAGAAAGCGGCCTACACTACAACCGCTACCGCTATTACAGCCCCAAACAACAACGCTTTATAAACCAAGACCCCATTGGCTTAGTAGGCGGCATAAACCATTACCAATATGCGCCGAATCCAGTGAATTGGGTGGATCCGTTAGGACTTAGTTGTAAAGAAACTAAAGCAATTGAAGTGCCTGCGTATGATCATAACGATCCTATGGCTGATGCAATAACCCCTGTTGCTATTACACCAGTTGAATGGTTCGTTGAAGGGCTTGCAGATGCTGCCGAGGCAATAAGCCAAATGGTAGATACAGGCGTAACAGCTGCTGGGGTTGCGACTGCGGGTATTGCACTTATACCAGGTAAAGTGGCAGATAAAGCACTCGAGCCTGCGGTTAAAAAGTTAGACGACATTGCAGATGCTGCACAAACAACCCTAACTCAAGCTGCTAAAAAAGCGGCTAGAGAAATGGATTTACATAAAGTTGCCTGTTTCAAAAAGAATAAAAAAGGCACAGATGCTGAGTATGATCGTCAATTGAAAGGCCAGCAAGATGGTATTAATGATATGACGGTTAAAGAGTACTTAGATAATCGTGAGGCATACAAAAAAATTGGTCGCAAAGGGACAGGGGCTGCGCAACAAGAGGCACGAGAAAAGTTCCGAGATAACTTGATAAATAAATATACGGATGAACTTATTGCTAGTGGAGAATTTTTTGGTGATGAAGCTGCTCACAAGGCTAAAGAGTTAGCTGAAGTAGACATGAAAACCCTTAATGCTCTTCACAACCCTGATATGATAGCTGGCGGTTATGATAGTGTAGTGGACTTAGGTGATGCAAGTGTCAACAAGTCAATTGGTTCACAGTGGAAGAATAATGGTAGAGATGATGCGGGCAATAAGCTTGCTGCAAGCCGTGTAGAGGTAATGGACGAACAGGCTCAAAAAGCACTCGAAGAGATAGGACCAGATGCTAAGATGAATGTAGATTTACATAGGTGTAAATAAATGAATAAGTTTTTTGATAATTTTTATAATTATGCGGGATTTGGTCCCGCGATAAAAGCGACAATGCCAACCAATGAAACGCTTGAATTTTTTAAAGGCAAACTTCCTGACCGTTTGCTTGAATACTGGCAAAAGTATGGATTTTGTGGATGGGGTGATGGCATTTTTTGGTTAGTAAACCCACAAGATTACCATGATATTTTACAAACATGGCTTGAGGGCACCGAATTCGCTGAACGCGAAAACAATGGAGTTGATAAATATTATGTAATTGGTCGCGGTGCTTTTGGAAATTTACTTATTTGGGGGAAAACATCAGGTCAGAGTATAGATGTTAATTCAAACTTTGGAATGATTTTTCCAACAGATTACTCTGAAAAATTAAAGGAGCGAGGAGAGGAACGTTCAATTGACTTATTTTTTGCAGTTCGAAGAAAAGAGTCATTTGATCAAAAAGACATTAACGAAAAACCTTTGTTTGAGCATGCACTAAAAAACCTAGGCCCATTAGAAGCCGATGAAATGTATGCGTTCGTTCCTGCGTTGGCTCTTGGTGGTGTAAATAAGCTTGAAAATTTGCAGAAAGTAAAAGCGATTGAGCATTTGAATTTTCTAGCTGAATTGGGCGAAAAACGCATAATGGCTGATATTGTCGCTATGTCTAATGAACTACATAAGAAGTAACGCTGTAGCGGTTAATCATTTCAACTAAGTAATATTAAATTGGGTATCCATCGGGTACTAAATAAGCCATTTTGTTGAACGTTAATATGAAATGGCTTTGAAAATAAATACATGAAAAGGACTTTCATATGTCAGCAATAAGAATAACTCAGTCAGTTGGTCTGTGTGGTGTTAATAATCCAGCTGATGTAAAAGCAATTCAAACAGCATTAAATAAATTACTTAAATTGCTCCCTTCTATAAACGCATTGGTCGTGGACGGGCGTTTAGGTTCCCGCCCAGAAAACTCTAAAACAGTTGCTGCAATTAAACAGTTTCAAAGCAAAGTTGTAGGTATGGTGCGGCCAGATGGGAAAATAGACCCAAATGGCCGAACTCACAAAAAGATTAACGAGAAACTAATAATTAAAAGCCATCAATTACGTTTTAAATTACCATTGGCATCATCGAATGTTCAAGAGTTAACTGAATCTGACTTTTTGAGTGTTGCTAAGGCATTGAATTGTAAAGTTGCTGCGATTAAAGCTGTAGCTGAGGTTGAATCTTCTGGTGATGCCTTTTTACCTAACGGAAAACCAAAGATTTTATATGAAGCGCATATTTTCTCGCGATTCACAAACCATCAGTATGATTCGAGTCACCCGTCTGTTTCTAGTAGGAGTTGGAATCGAAGCTTATATGTTGGAGGTGCTCTAGAATATAAAAGGCTCGAAAAGGCTATGGAGTTGGATGCAACAGAAGCTTTAAAATCAACTTCATGGGGGCGTTTTCAGATTATGGGTTTTAATTTTAGAGCTGCAGGATTTGCGAGTGTAGAGGCTTTTGTTAAAACAATGTTTACTTCGCAAAGGAAGCAGTTGGATGCATTTGTGAACTTTGTTAAAAGTAAAGGTTTAGAAGAGTATCTCAGAACATTGAATTGGGCTGCATTTGCCCAAGGTTACAATGGCTCACAGTACGCCCAAAATAATTATGATATTAAATTAAAAAAGGCCTTTGACAAATATGATAAAAAATAAGCTTTTTTCTGTTTTGCTCACTTTGCCGCTATTGTGTATTAATGCGTGCCAAGCGAATCCAAGTGACTTTGTTGTTATTTTTAAGTGCCATTCAGATACGCCAACCAAGATCAGTGTGGTAGTTAAGGAGCATAAAGGCCTTTTTGAACTAGAGCAATTTAGTCATTTTCAATTTAAGCACTCAATGCCTGAAAAAGTAATTGCTATCGGTAAATTTAGCTATCACCGCCCGTTGGTTACAGAACATAGTATGGAGTTTAAAGTCGGTGAAAATAAATTAACACTGAGTGATTATCACAGTGAAGAACTAGGTATGAATATAAAAGAAAAATCGGTCACGTTAGTCCAAGGCGGTAAGAAAGAGTATTGGCTTTGTGATGATTTGAGTTCTAGTCAGTTACCTTCTGTAGATGATTTTAAGAAATAAGGTATTTCCGTTATGGGTTATGGAGATACATTAGGCGAGAACTCTGAAAGTAACTTGCTCTAGAAAATGATAGGTGGTCGATATTTCCACTTTAGAAGTCATTGAAAAAGCAGTATCTAGAAATAGAAATTAGATTCGAAATTACGGCTATACAATTTTTAGTCGTGAATTAAAGGGAGGTTTAAGCATATGTTTGGCTTAATAAAAAAATACGATGTTCATATGTGCTCTGAGGTCAAGGGTTGTATTTTGAATAATGGAGAGCCGGTAAATGGAGCAAGGATACGTCGTGAGTTAACTTATGCTCACTCAGTTGTTGAAATTGATGAAACCGTAACAGATGCTAATGGCTATTTCTCAATGCCTGAAATTTTAATAACGTCAAAAAAGCCTGGTGATATGTTTGTTCACGATGTTGTATTACAACGCATTACAATTTTAAGTAATGAAGAAACGTATGTTTTATGGAACACAAAACAACTAGGTATTGAACCATTCAAAGAGATAGAAGAAAAATTACTTACTCTGAATGGTGATTTAAGTTCACAAGAAGTGCGATTCACTTTTCCCAATAAGAAAAACCCGAGTTTGGAATTCGATGGGTTAAGTATTTGCAGGTGGGAAAATGATTTTGAAGTTTTTGAACTTGAGGATGATGGAACACAATTTTTTAGTAGTTAACTTTTCTAATTAAGGATGAATATGAAAACGTTGAGCCCAACATTGGCAGTTAACCTTGCCGAATTTGCTTATGAAAGTCTTACAGGTAAGTTAGATGTACCTATAGTTCTGGCAAAGCAGTTTCTTTTTAACAGTAAGTCATCACTAAAAGGGGTTACAGGAACCTGTTTGGAGCATGTTTTAAATCATAGTAGTGGCTTTGGGTATATTGGTGAAGGAAGAAACGGTGGTATTTATGAAAAAGAAATTGTCATCACTTTCCGTGGTACTGCAGGCATTGCTGACACACTAACAGATTTACATTGTGGAATGACGGTGGGGCCAAACTATAAAGCCGTACATGCAGGTTTTAATCGTACTTTTGAATCTATTAAACCACAATTATCAAAAATACTCAGTAAATTAGGTAGCAGACCAGTTCATTGTGTCGGTCATAGTTTAGGCGGAGCAATTGCAACATTGGCTGCTAATTGGATTAAGGCGCAATTTAAGGTGCCGGTAAAGTTATACACATTCGGTGCTCCAAGAGTCGGCTGCAACCCATTTGCAATTCAAACTGAAACAAATTTAAATGGTATTTACCGTGCAGTACACAGGAGTGATCCTGTCCCTATGGTACCTGTTTGGCCATTTGTACATGCTGGGAGCGAGTATAGGCTTAGTACTTGTGTTTCTTTAACGGGGGCTGCTCACAAAATGGCAGGGAATGCACCAGGTTATATTAATACCGCATCTCGTTACCCAGACTATAAAAGTATGGAAAGAGGCTCATTATCTAATTTGACGATGACACGTTTAAAGTATGTTAATCGCCATCATGCATCATTTAATGCTCACTGGGCAGATAAAATCACGAGCGCACTATTAACGCTCTTACGAGAGAGTGGCAAAATAACAAGCATATTAGCGCAAGGTGTCGTTGCTGGTACTTTGACTATATATGATGCTTTAGCGCGTAGCTTGGTTGAAATATCAAAAATGTCCTCGAAATATGCAGAAGATTGTAAAGGGGTGCTAGGCCATATACTTAACTTTGTTGGTAAGTCTGGCGTTACTTTGGTTGATATTACCTATTCCAAAGTGAAGAAAATACTTTATTGGATGCTAGAGAAACTCAATCAGTTAGTAATAGCAGCAGTAAAAGTATCGCCTTATATTGGAATTAGTTAAACAAGGTCATACTGTATGAAGCCCATATACGCTAATTTTAAACTCATGGGCTTTATTCACCTATTTTAAATCAAGAAGTTTAATCTCACAGCAAGGAGCTATAAACGCTATTAAATGCGCTATAGGAACAGTATGGAACAACAACATCAACAAACACTCACTCAACTAGTCAACGATGTTTATAACAAACCGGACTTAATTGAAGAACATCAGGTTCTTATTCAACCCTTATTAAAAGACTTGGTGGCCTGTGCGCCAGCGGGTTTTGAGGGGATGGCTACGATGATCCACAGCCATTTTGTCAATGGACTTAAATCTACCAATCCAAATATTCAAAAGTTTGAACTTGAGTCAGGGCTTTTAAAGCTTAAGCCTTATTTTCAACGAATTAATCAGTAAGCTACAAAATCTTAGTTTAGGTAAACAAAGTACAAGGATGGTTTATGTCATTAATGAATGCGTGCATTTTAATGCTGCTATTACAGCCATTGTTTGTTTACTTTGCGTTATTTGCAAAAGAAGTTGATCTTAATGAAGACTCGCAAGATTCGACTGTCATGCTATTTAACTTTGGTCTTTTGGGTATCACGCCTAGTGTTGCTTATTTTTACATGGAGCAGTTTTGGTTCGCAGTTGGTATGTTAAGTGGCGTCACACTATTAGGTTTAACACTTGCTAAAACTTTAGAATCAAAGGGCAAAAGGCCATTGGATCTCATCCTAACTTTGCGTTTTTTGACGTCGTGGCTGCTTATTTTTGGCGTTATATATTGGTTAATTTCATTATTTACAGGCTCACCAGAAGTTCAGCCAACAATTGCTGATGCTGATCAGCAAGTTGAGCCATTTTATCAGCTATTTTGGCCTTCATTTTACTATTTAGGTTTAATGGTTTTTACATTTTTACTTAAAGTACTCGAGTTTCGCTTTCAATTAAAGCCAGCATTATCTGGTACTTTTTTGATACTTGCGGCAGCGTTAATCGGTATATCACCACTCGTTGATGGCAGTTTTATTCTTGGCTTGTTTATAAATATCGTCATATTTTTTATTTTTTGCTCTATGTATATGGAAATTAATAAAATAAATGACCCCTCTGGCGGAGCGATTGCTTTTTTATATGCATATATATTATCAATGGGAGTTGGGGTGGCTATTATCGTAAAAATTATACATGTAATATTTTTTACTTCTGAAGTTTGATTTTTAACCTTGCAAGGGAGGTTGTTTTTTAGTTATTATTTGTACCTGTTTTGTTGTTTTTATTCTGCGTAAATGAATAATGTATAAATCAGCATAATAAGGTTTTTGTTGCCATAAATTGCATTGCAAGGAGGCTTGGTGTGTTCTCATCAAGGGTTAGGCAGTTAGCTATATTAATTGCTACATTATTTGTTTTATTCACTACGACACAGGTATTTGCGAATATGTTTGGTTTTTTTAATAAAAGTGATTTTATTTTGTCTGCCCCTGTTAAAGGGCAGCTATTTGATGATGGGAAGCCTGTTGCAAATACCAAAGTGATGCGTTCACTTACTTACGGTGATGAATATATCGACGAAACAGTAACTGATGAACAGGGCTATTTTACGTTTTCAGAAAAAACAATTAAAACCAGTAAACCAGCTAACATGTTCGATAATGACTCATTGGTACAGCACATTTATTTAGAAAATGGCACGCCAGAGGGAATAGTATTGTGGTATACACTTGTGTCACTGCATGAAAATAGTCAAACCCTCAAACGATTACTTGCTGATTTAGAATGCGATATTTCTAAAGAGCCAGAAACATACGATATTCCTATCGAAGAAGATACAAGCCATACTTTTGCGATTTATACATCATGTAAACTTTAACCTAAAACATCTCATACAAAGGGAACTTATATGAATACCTTGACGCCTACTCAAGCGGTGCAACTCGCTGAGCTTGCTTATAAAGCAAAAAGTATTAAAACAACTAATTTACTTAATCACTCATTGCACGCTTCTTTGCGAAATAGCTTTAATTTCTCAATTAACCCAAGTGCTGTACAAGGTGTGTCGGGTGGTTTTTTCTCTCATTTATTTGGTTTAAGTACAGGTTTTGGTTTAGTTGCACACGGAAAAAATGAGTTTCAAGGTGATTCTGTTATCACCATTCGTGGAACAGCCTCTTTAAGAGATGGTTTAACAGATGCAAACTTCGGTTTAAGTGGTGGTTCAAACGGTAGTATGGTTCATGCGGGGTTTAATAAAACGTTTTACACCATGAAGCCGGGACTGCAAGAGTTTGTTACAGCAAATATACGTGACAAAGTAACAGGGTGCGTACATTTAGTTGGCCATAGCTTAGGTGGTGCACTTGCAACGTTAGCGGCAGATTGGATCAAAGCTGAATATTCGTTACCTGTAAAGCTGTATACATTTGGCTCTCCTCGTGTTGGTCTAGATAACTTTTCAAGAGCCGCAACAGGCAGAATCGATAAGATTTATCGTTGTACTCATGGTGCCGATCCTGTCACTAAAGTGCCGTTATGGCCATTTTCTCATGCTCCTTATCAGGGCCAAGAAATTCGTTTAGACAGCGGGCAAGGTTTAAAAGGTGCTGCCCACAAACTCAGTGGTACACCTGGCTACATCAATACCGCAAATAGTAATGATTGGGGCAATCTGACAATCCGTGCAAATCATTATTTAAATACACCTGTGCGCTTAAACTTTGAAGATCGTAATCAAGCATCTTTCAATTCACACTGGGCTGATAAATTAGGTGCGGCGCTTGTTACCTTATTAAAAGACGCTGGTTATTACAGCGCTGTTGCTGCACAAGCAGCAATTGGAACAGGCCTGACATTTTACGATATGCTTGCTCGAACTTTAGATAAAATTGCGAAAGCATCAGCCTCATTTGCTGCACAAACACTGGGTCTTATTGGTCATATGTTGGTGTTTGCTGGCAAAGTTGTTAGCAAAGCCGTAGAACTAACATACAGTGTTATTAAGTGGGCTTTTGACTCGACTCTTGGTGCTCTTTATCGCGCCGCAAAAGATGGCCTAAATGGTTTAGATTAATAACAAATTGGGCATGCTGATTAGCATGCCCATTTCTTATTGTTGTTCGTTTTCTTTTAATGAGCTTATTTGTATTCCATTCTTACTCAGCTCACTTTTTAGTTTTAATGCACTGCTTTTTAAATTTGGTAACGTCTTGTTATTTATGATTTCGACCGCTTCACTTAACTGATCTGAAGCATGTTTGGCCGACATTTTTCTACTGATTGCTGCATCAATAATAAATTGACTTTTGCTGTAAAAACGACGAATTTCAGTTAAAAACTCACTGGGCGTTTCTAAGGTTGTGGGGGAATACTGCATGGTCTGCCAAATATACTTTTCGATGGTTGGCTTGTTATATTCAAGTTCGGACTTAGGTGGGCTTTTTGCTAATAAGATAGCAAATTCTTTGAGATGTTCAGCATTATCTTTAACTTCATCATATAGAGATGTTCTAAGATAATAATTATCTTCCATTTTACTGAATGAGTCGAATTTTAAAGCTTGTTCTAAGCCACTTTGAGCTGCAAGATAAACTCCAAAAATAGTTGAAAAAACGAGGAATAATTGGTTTAGCCAAAAGCCAGTACTTTTTAGTTCTTTATTATCAACGGTTTTAAATGCAGTGGTGATCTTTGGGTTGTTTCCTTTATCCATTATTAAATTCCTTTTACTATTTTGATTTAGTATCTCACAATTATTTGATTTGTGTATTTAATCTCTTTCTAATAGCACAGCGCCACTGTGATCTTCACCTAAATAATCGTCTTTATTGTATATTGGGCATTTAGCCATTGATAAACAGCCGCAGCCAATGCAACCGTTAACGCGCTCGCGCAATCGCTGCATGTATTGAATGCGTTCATCTAATTGCGTTTGCCAGACTTTAGAAAGGGCAGCCCAATCTTGTTTAGTGGGTGTGCGTTGCTCGGGTAGGGTGCTTAACGTTTGTTTAATGTCTTCAAGGGTTATGCCCATGGTTTGCGCAGCTTTTATTACGGCAATTCGGCGCAATACATCGGGTTTATAGCGGCGCTGATTGCCGTTATTACGCCAGCTGCGAATAAGCCCTTTTGACTCATAAAAATGCAAGGTCGAAACTTTTACACCACTGCGTTTTGCCACAAAGCCAACCGCTAGGTTTGCATCAATAAGTTTTTTATCTGACATAATTTGCTCCAAGGTGTTGACCTAAAGTTAGCTTGAGGTTTTACGCTGCACACATCATAAAAAAGGAGTGATAGTCATGCAACAAAAACCAACAACAAACACGGTAATTATTTATTCAAGTGCACGAAAAACGGGTAACACGAGCTTACAAGTTAATGATTATAAAACCCAATATGGCGGCGATGTAGTATGTCTAGATGACTATGTTATCTCGCCTTATTGCTACGATAAGCAATATAAAAATGATGATTTTTATGCGGTATTTGAAGCGCTGTTGAATTATCAACACTGGGTACTGGCATCGCCAGTGTATTGGTATAACACCACACCGCAGTTTAAAGCATTTTTAGACAGGATCACTGACTACATGGATGATGACGCACTCAGGCCAAAACTGAGAACACTGCGTGAAAAGCAGTTTTCATTGCTCTCAAATGCAGGGTCTGCTCACGCACCTAACGCGTTTATCGAGATGTTTAAAAACACCTTTAATTACTTAGGCATGACCTTCAAAGCACATCAACATATTGATGCTAGTTAAACGCGTTTAAACAAGGTAGGCTAGAGTAAAAAGTAACAGGAACTTTTATGAAATCAACACTGTTAGGCTTATCTTTAGCCTTGTTATCTTCGTTTAGTCATGCAGAGCAAGCTGAGCCCGCGATCAAAGGTTTTGGTTATTATTATGACGTGCCAAACCATGCAGAAATCTCTGAACAAACGGTTTTCAAAGTGGCATTTGATGTGGCAGATGCGGCAGAAAAAGGGGCGCAGAACAACAATATGAACTCATTAGCACGGTTCATTAATATGCACATAGCCCATGGTGTGAAGCCTGAGAACATTCAACTTGCTTTGGTTGTGCATGGTGGCGCAAGTGTTGATGTACTGGAAAACAGTTTTTATATACAGCGCTTTGCCAGTGACAATAAAAATCAGCAATTGATCTCTCAATTGTTAGCGCATAATACCGTTGTTTATGTGTGTGGGCAGTCTGCAACGCACATGAAGGTAAAACAGCAACAGCTTATTCCTGGTGTGCAAATGGCGTTATCGGCGATGACCGCTCATGCACAGTTGCAGCAACAAGGTTACACACTGAATCCATTCTAATGAATATCTTATGTTTCGGTGATTCAAACACTTATGGCATTTCGCCCGTCGATGGTAAACGCTTTGCAGCCGATGAGCGCTGGCCTAGTTTACTGGGTATTAAATTAGGTGCCGGCTACCAAGTGATTGAAGCTGGCCAGCCCAATCGTACACTGGTGAACGACCCACCTTTTAGTGGTGATAAACTGGGCATTAAATACCTAGAGCCATATCTAGCGGCTTATCATTTAGATGTGATTGTTATTCAGCTCGGCACGAATGATTTAAAGCGCCGTTTTGCGCTGTCGGTTGTTGATATTGCCAACGCACTAGAAGCACTTATTTTAGATATAAAAAACTATTATCGGCACCGTGAATTACCCAAAATAATAATTTTGAGCCCGCCAGCGGTGTATGAGGTTGGCGCGTATAAATCTATTTATGCAGGAGCAGAGCTAAAAGCAAAACGGTTAGTGGAAGAGTTTAAAAATGTTGCTGACAGCAACAACTGCTGTTTCGTTAACTGCTTTGAATTAATAACACCATGTTCTTCAGAAGGCGTTCATTGGCCAAGCTCACAGCATAAGACACTTGTAGATCACTTGAGAAGTTGTCTCTAAAGTAATACTTTGCTGTGTTCTTTAAATGATTTACCAATTTTTATCTTATCACCAGTATCTAGCTCTACATGTTCGTTCGTAACAGCTATGACTCTGCTGTTATTCACTATGTATGATTTATGGATTTGAGTGAATGAGCCTAATAGCTGCTCTAAGATCTGTTTTAGGGTTGTTGTTGCGAGGATCGTTTGGTCTTCTTGGTGCACTTTTACATAATTTCCATACGCTTCAATGTATTCAATTGTATCTAAGCTAAGCTTGCGTTTTTTGCGATCTACTTTTAGGGTGATTGTTTTACTTTTCGGCGTTTGGGAAATACGTTCACGGACTTTATTTATTGCTTGCTGTAAACGTTGTGCAGATACAGGTTTGAGTAAATAATCAGTAACATTTAGCTCGTAACCTGCGAGTGCATATTCTTCATAAGCACTCACAATGATAATTTGAGGCGGGTTAGCGAGTGATTGAATGAGTTCTAACCCTGACAACTCTGGCATGTTTATATCTAAAAAAACGACATCAATAGTTGATTTTGCTAATTGGTACAAAGCATCTTTTGCGCTGAAATGCTGAGAAAATACTTTGATATCTGAATACGACTCTAAATGATGAAGAATTACTTGATGAGCAAGTGGTTCATCATCAACAATAATTGCTTTAATCATTTGATAATTCCAAAGAGAGGGTGGTTTGCCAAAGTCCATTGTGATTATGCACCAATAAAGTATGTTTTTCTGGATATAGAAGCTCTAAACGGCGCCTTAAATTGTTTAGCCCCATGCCTGAATTATCATTATTGTTTTTGCGAGGAATGCTATTTTCGCAATATAACGTTAAAGCGTTGCCATTTAAGGATAGTTTTATCGTTACTTCAGCGTTTTCTTGTGCGTGTTCAACACCGTACTTTATGGTGTTTTCGATTAAAATAATAAGAAGCAGTGGCGCTATATAAAGAGGGTGACTAGTTTCAGGCCATGCTAGGTTAAATCTACAGTTATTTGCATGCCTTATCTTGTGCAGTTCAAGAAAGTTTTTAATGTAATTTAGCTCTTTTTCGAGTAGAACAAATGGTTTTTGCCCTTCATAGACGGTGTATCTCAGTAAGTCAGCCAGCTGTAATACCAATTCAGGTGTCTTTTCTGATTTTGTTAATGCAAGTGCATATAAGTTATTTAAAGTATTAAATAAAAAGTGCGGATTAATTTGCTGCTGCAGTAGCTTTAGTTCTGTTTTTATTTGCTGTTTGGCAATTTCTTCTAATTTATGATGGTGCTGCTGGCGTTCAAACGCCAAGATAATGGGTGTAGAGATACTTAAAAATAAAAACATAAACTGATAATTGTACTTATTGATAATGTCTAGGTTGCCTCCCGGAGTTAGATTGGCAACATTTGAGGGTAAGTCATTAACAGGCAATGTAAGCACAATAGCGGCAAGTAATGGTGTTAAAACAACCATGCTAATTAAGCATGCAGATACAAAAATGAGCACTCCATGCTTGGCTAAGAATTGACGTATTAAAATGTAACGATTAAATAAAAAAGTGCCGTGTACAATAATTGCGTAGACCAAAAGCTGAGAAAAATACCAAATAAATTGATTATAGTTTGTAAGTAGCTTTTGAGTATCAAATATCAATGCAAAGGGTTGATTTAGCAAAGGTTCGTTATGGCTGTTGAGTATGCCAGCCATGACAAAGGCCCAGCCAAAACATATAACAAAAACAACTTTATTTAATGTAAACAAAGAGCTCATCCAACTGGTTAATTTGGATTTTTGGTTCTTCTTAAAGCGTTGGGATGAAAGCCAAAGTAAACTTGCTAGACTGCACAGTAACCAACATTGCTCTTGTAAGTAGTGCCATTTATCATAAAGTGGCAAGCTGTTGCTTAACAGATAAATGAGTATTGGGTAACCAATAAACCCAGATAACCACCATATTGAATCCTGCTTTGAAGAATGCTGTGATGCCATCCAGTGAGCGATTAAGAAAGGGATACACTCAAATATTAGCTGTAAATTTACTGTTAGATAAGTACTGGGTGAATCAATTCTCAGCGAAAGATAGCGAATATGACTTTCAAGTAGTATCGCAGCGATTAATGGTAGTAGAGCAACCATGTTTTTTGTGTTTTTAGGTGATGATAAATAGCTAATAGCTGCCAGCAAAATCTACTCCGTTCAGTTTTTATTTTTGCAACGTACACTGTTGTTTTTTCGAACATTTATATATTACCCTAATTTCTAAATAATGTGGAAACTGAGGGAGTAATACTCTGATTAAGCGTTATAATGGATTTAGCTTAACGTTTTTATTTCTTTATTCATCCACATCTTGATGAAAGTTCTTTTTTTGATGACGAAATAAGAGTTTTTGCTTTCATCATCAAACTTGACTCATTGATCATTACTTCGTAGCAGCGAGCTTTGCCATTCCTTAATCTAGATTTGTGCTAATTAAGGAGCCAATAAATGCTAACACTTGAGCATATTTCGAAAACATACCCTGATGGAACTCAAGCACTTAACGATATAACCATTGAGTTACCCAGCGGCATGGTAGGGTTGCTGGGGCCAAATGGCGCTGGCAAGTCTAGTTTGATGAGAACTCTTGCATGCCTGCAAACTATTAATTCTGGCCGTATACAGTTTAGTGGCTTAGATATATTAAAAGACCCTGACAAGTTACGTAAGCAACTTGGTTATCTACCACAACAATTTGGTGTTTACCCACATATGGGATGTAGAGCTTTACTTGAACACATCGCCATATTAAAAGGGCTTGAATCTAAAAAGACAAAGCAACAGATTGATGACCTGCTTACTGCATTAAATTTAACTCAGCATGCAAATAAAAGAGTCAGTCACTTTTCTGGGGGAATGAAACAACGCTTTGGTATTGCTCAAGCATTGTTGGGTGATCCTAAATTAATCATTTTAGATGAGCCTACTGCTGGGCTTGACTCGGCAGAGCGAGAGAGTCTCAATAACTTATTAGTTTCAATGAGTAAGAATCGACTGATTTTGCTTTCAACACACATTGTGGAAGACATAGAAAACCAATGTCACTTTGTGGCGATGATTAAAGGTGGTCAACTGATCCAAAGTGGCCATATCGATACCTTAGTAAACCAACTCAAAGGTAAAGTATGGGTATTAAAAACTTTGCCACGCGCACTGCCCAAAGATGCTTTAGTACTGAGCCAAAGTTATCGATATGGTGAGCCCGTCTTTCGAGTTTATGCCGCAGAGCGCCCAACTACAGGGGCTGTTTTGGCGGCAGAATCATTACAAGATAAGTACTTCTTTGAACTAAAATCTCGAAGAGGTGAATTATGCTAATAATCAATGAGTTAAAGTATCTTTTTCGTCAACCAATAGTTTGGGTATGCTTGCTTATTGCGCCAAGTTTTGCATTTTCACTTTCTTCAGGGCTTGCAACAAGTAATGTTGACCCATTACAGCAGTATCAATTGCATTTAGTGTCATTACACATGATGCAATTGGCTTTATTGGTTGGAGCATTATCGCCAGCAATTTTCTTACGTGACCACCTCTTTCATATGGACGAAATTATTGCTGTTGCATCAGTAAGTTCAAAACAAAAAAACTATATTCGAATAGGTGGTTTTGTAAGTCTATTAATGATGGTTTCATTAAGCAGTACGTTGGTTATGAGTTACGTACATTTTCAAAATAATGGATTTAGTTGGCAAATACTTGGTTATACAGTTTTTTATAGTGGTTTTGTTCTACTCATAAACTGTTTTTTACTTATTGCTTTGGCATTTTGGCTTTGTCAAAGGTTTCGAAGCTCAATGATTATCTACGCCGCTTTTGCAAGTGTTTGGATTGCTTATTTGTTCACTGCGAGTATAACGGGTAATCCAATTTTGGCAGGAAGTAGTGTACTAAACGAAACGTTTTATCAGCTATTTATTTGGTTAGACCCATTTGCTTATACAACGGTAATAGCAAGTTTTAGCGAGTCACAAAATACGCCTTTTTATACTAATCGCTTTATTTGTTTTACTCTAGCAATTGTTATTTTTACTCATGCTGTTGGCTCGCACCCCCAAGTATATGCAAGGACAAAGCAACCCAAACAACAATGTATTGAGTCTGACCTTAGGCCTTACACTCAATTTCAAACGGTAAAGCCTACATTTCGTCAAAGCTCGATTCTATTCGAGCTATACAAAGCTGCAATTTTAAATATATTAAAACAAGCTATAACTCTTATTCTGTTACTTTTATGGCTAGGGTTAGTGTTTAATAGTGTTGCATCTTCTTCTCAGTATGCAGAACCAATGAGTGTTATTAAAGCAACTAGCATTGATGCTGTTAATCAATATGCCTTTGATATGTATATATTGCTCGGTTGTTTACTGATGGCTCTATGGAGTTGGCAACTTAGTTGTCATGCTAGGCACTACAAAATAGCAGAGATAATTGCGGCAGCGCCTATTAAGACTGCTTCTATTTTGCATAGCCAATTATTGGCAATAGTGAGTTTGGTGATTGTTTTTTCGTTAAAAGGTTTTGTTGGTGCATCGTTAGCTGAACTTTTTATTGGCAGTGACTTTGACGCTTATCACCCTATTTATACCTTAGCTTTAATGGGACTGCCGCTAGCTATCATTGCTTCGATATTTGTATGTATTTTTAATTTATTGCGCTCAGAGCTTGTTGCTTCTTTAGTGGTGTTTGCCATTTTGTTACTTAAATTTACCCCAGTAATGACTTATTTGGGGCTAACACACACGTTTTGGAGTGTAGCTTGGACACCATTGCAGCCGGCGAATGAATTTTGGGGATATCGAGCAAGTTTAAGTAGTTACTGGCCTTATGTCCGCGCGTGGCTAGTATTATTACTTAGTGTTGTGCTTGTTAGTCAGGCTTTTAATCACCGCGGGACAGGAATGGGCAGTAGGGCACTTAAAAATAAAGATGCTTGGCTGTTAATACCTGCAGTTTTGGCTATCAATTTATTTTGGCAGCTACATACTAATTTAATTTCAGAAAAGCCATTAAGTAACTCTTATAAACGAGAAACATTTAAAGCAAATTATGAAAAAATGTTTGCTGATTGGAAACATAAAGCTCAGCCAAAAGTGAGTCATATCGATGCAGAAATAGATTTCTATCCTTATAAGCAGTCAGCCCAATTTAACTTAACCTACTCATTTACTAACCCTCACAAAAAACCAATAAAACAGGTATTGATAGGTCGTGCAGGCTTCTATCAATGGGCAGATATTAAAATAGAAGGAGCTGAGGAAGTCGCATTTTATCCATCAATGAACCAAGCTATTTACGAGTTTAAATCCGCACTTCAGCCATTCGAAACAAGGCAACTTAAAACGCAATTTGTAGTAAAGCAAGCCAAGTTATGGCCTACACAAGGGCATCAAATCATAACGCCTGAATTTAGTTATATTCGTTCAGTTCCGCTATTACCGACGCTTGGTTATCAAAGAAACTATGAATTAGATGACGAGCAATTAAGGTTAGATTATGGGCTTCCACTCTATGTTAAAACACCGCCTTCAAAGCGTTTTAATGCAACATACCAAGTACCATATAACTATGAACGCATCACCATGAAAAGCAAAGTTACCACCGCCGTAGGTTATCAGGTCGTTTCACAGGGGAAGAAAATAGCGCATATTGTTGAAGGGCAAAGAGCCGTTTTTAAATTTCAGACGACAGTGCCAATTAACAACTTACCTGCTTGGTTGTCATTTCCATTTGCAGCAACTGAGTTAATTTATGAGGGTGTGAAGTTACAGGTTTTTACTAAATCAAGTGCAACAGAAGCTAATAAAGATGCCGTAAAAGTTAACTTACAAGCTATGAGTGACACGCTTTTTTGGTTTAATAATAATCTTAATGCGTACAAAGGTTCAAATCTCAGTTTGATCGACGCAACAGGATTTGGTGGGACAGGGTATGCATTACCTGAAATCATGTTGATTGATAATAAGGTCGGTTTTAGAGCTAAACCAAGTGAAGGCGCAGGTTTTGATCAACGCTACCGCCGTGCAGTACATGAAACGGCTCATCAATGGTTTGGTCATGATATTGGCAATAGTGTTCCTGAAGATAGCGCTTTTTTGATTGAATCATTAGCTAAATATGTAGAGCTTGTGGTGATTGAAAAACGATACGGAAAAAAGGCTGTCAATGCATTAGTCAAATATGAAACTCAGCGATATCAACAAGCTTCTCGGCTAGATATTTCGACAAAGCAAGCGTTGGTAGACTCATCAAAAAGTTACGATCAGTATTCCAAAGCTACTCTTGTATTTGCAAAACTTAGAAATGAAATTGGCGATGCTGTGATTGTGGCTGCTTTAAAATCAGTATGGCAAAAATATGCATTTCCTAACCGACCAGCAACGTCAATGGATTTTATTAGAGCGTTGCAAGAACAACTTAATGAACAAGAGAAAGACTTAATTAATAAGCTTTTTTTGGAAGTATAAATACAAAAAAGCCACAGGTTGTAAAACACTGTGGCTTGGGTATTGATTGACTTACAACCAAGGGATTTTAGGAGAGTTTAAAACTCATAACTTACGCTTAAACGCGTGGTGCGAGGCATAATATAACGGCCATTTGGTGCATCAGCATTACGAGGATCACCTTCGGTAATGCCTTGTTCATCAGTTAAGTTATCAATAGCTAACTGTATTTTAATACCTTCCATAGGCTCAACAATTAAACCTAGGTCAACTTTTTCATAGCCTTCTAATGTAACAGTATTTTCGTTGTCGCCCCAACGATCATCAACTGCTGAAATTGTGCCGTATAGAGTTGCATACATGCCGCTGACTTCAAAGTCATAGCTCGGTGTAACACGTACTTGCCATTTTGGCTGACGTTGGCTTTCGTTGCCTTCGTTGGTCGGGCTTTCTGTGATCTCAGTTTCTTGCAGTGTTGAGTTTAAGTTAACTGAGAAACCAGATTCGTGGTTATAGTTATAATCAAGCTCAATACCGTATGCTTCATTTGTTAAAATTTCAGCAGGGGCGCCTGGACGACGAACAAAAGTGTCACCTTTTACTTCATTCGTGAATAAAGTGGCATAAAAATCAGTGCTATCAGTCAAAAGCTTGTAACCGAATTCAGCCTGTGTCACTTCTTTGATTAACTTTTCGCCGCCTTGGTAAGCGCCGTAGTTATCACGAAAATCATCGAAATAAGGCATTTTATAACCACGGTTAACACGTGCAAATACACCCATATCATCATTAATTGAGTAGTTAATACCTGTTGTCCATGATGTTTTGCTTTCATCGTACTGGATAGATTTAGTAATAACACCATCTAGGCCTTCATCTACAGTGTATTCTACTTCGTGATTTTCAAAACGAATACCTGCATCAAGTGTGAATGCATCATTGATTTTATACTGAGCTGTTGAGTAAAACGCATTGGTGCGTGCATCACCTGTCGAGTTAATATCGTAGTTCCATGCACAACCTTCAGTACTTGCATTACACTCAATGTCATTTAACATCTCACCGCCAGCTTCAAGTACATGATAAGCAGCGTTTCCTAAGCTCCACCAGTCGTTTGCAGATGTGCTTGCTGTGTAATAACCGAATGCGGCAGACAGGTCACCAAAGTCTTTAGAAAAGGCAAGATCATTAGTGAATGAACTAATTTCTTTTAATACAACCCAACGGCCAAGTTGTTGTACTGGTGTATCCGCATCATAGACAGTGCCTGTTGCTGCACCTGCTGCGGTTTCACCATTTGTTGCTACTTCACCCAATGTTGTTGCAGAGCCTGCTGGAACAAGGCCGTAGGTATTTGCATCACCTTTAGTAAAGTTAAAGCGATCTACAAACTGCCAGCCATTATCAAATTCAAGCTTGATGCTACCGCCAGACACATGACCTTTCCAACCGCGCCCTTCACCTAAGTCAATTTGATGTTCATCATTGTTAGGGCCAGTATATATAGTTGCTTGACGATTTAGAGTGCCAAGTTGTGTGTAGCCAGCATCAATACCTTCAACATTTAAAGGCGTAGGTAAGTACCACGCACCGTGATCATCGGTATGACGGCTGTATAAGTTGATGGTGCCATTGTCTAGCACCTTTGTAAGGTTAATCGTAAATTGATTGCCTTTTTCTGAGGTAAAACCTGCGTCACGAATACCAGGTGAACTCTTAACGTAACCACCTACCATGTAGTAAAAATCTTCAGAAATTTCACCACTTACCATCGCATCAATACGTTGTAGGTCATAATCAGATGTTGTGTACTTAAAAATAGCTTCGGTATCTTCGCTACCGCGCTTTAAGCGGAAGTTTGTTGTTAAACCGGGCTGACCGTTTGAAACAACTGGGTTAGGGCCACCGCGAAGTGCTTCCATTGTCTCAATTGTTTCATCAAGGCGGAAAATAGAAGAGTTTTCTAAAAATGAGAGCGTCGGAGCAGGGTAGATAGGAGAGCCATCAATGCTAATTGTTAAAAATGGTGCATCACCACCACCCGGAAAGCCACGTACAAATACGTTCGCGCCTGATTCACCACCAGAGCTTTCTACCCAAACACCAGGTACAGCTTTAAACAAGTCCGCGGTGCTTTTAGGTGAAAGTTTAACAATTTGGTCAGCATCAATATTCGTCACGGCATAACCGGCGTCAATTTTGCGAACACCTACACCACCTGGTGTACCAGATACAATAATGCGTTCTACTTTTTCTTCTGCTGCCTGTTGTGTCTGCTCTTCAGCAAAAGCAGTTTGGCCTGACATTGCTAAAAGAATTGCGGATGCAATTGCAGTTCGTGTGTGTTTTGTTGCCATAGTTTTTTCCCACTAATCTGTTGTTAAGTACACTGCATAACAAGATTTTAAAAAATTGTTAATGCTTTGCCTATTTAAACCATAGAAGTTTATGCAAACGTTTGCAAACAATTTTGTAACTGTTTTTCACAATTTTCTTGGTTTCTTCCAGTTAACTTGGTTTTGTTATTGATTTTTAATAAAAAATTTTAAGCAGTTGTTTGTTTAAAAAAATGCTATATTGTTATCCCAGTTTAAGGATTACTGTGTTACTGCCATGAACGATAAAAAATTAAAATTAGTTGATCTTGCTAAATTAGCAGGTGTATCTACCTCGACAGTGTCAAGAGCACTTAATGATAACCCTTTGATTAAACTAGAAACTAGGCAGAAGCTTCAGCGTTTAGCGAAGAAACACAACTTTAGTCTGAATACTGCTGCAAGCCGTCTTCGAACGCAAAAAACCAATGTGATTGCTGTGATGATCAATCTTGATGGTGACACAGAACAATCAATTAATGACCCTTTTTTACTGAAACTTGTTGGCGAAATTAACCTTGCACTGAATAAGCATGGCCTCGAACTTTTACTTTCTAATTCATTTATGGCAAGTGATGATTGGGTCAATTATTTCATCAACAGCCGTCGGGCTGATGGTTTGATTGTTGTCGGACAAGGTAAAAGCCAGGCGAATATTGAGGCAGCTGCAAATGCGGGTGTTCCATTGGTTGTTTGGGGCGATCCAAAAACAGAAAGTAATTACCCTATAGTTGGTAGTGATAATTACTTGGGAGGCCGTCTAGCCACTGAACGCTTACTTGAGCACGGTGCAAAAAATGTGTTGTTTTTGGGCGATCCTGCTCACGCTGAAATTGGTGAACGCTACAGAGGCTACTTAGATGCAGTTTCAAAGGCAAAAGCCACACCAAATGTACTGTCTATCGATATCACGAGTAAAGCTGCCTATCAGGGTATAAATCAGTTACTGGTAGATAAGGGGCTTTGTTTCGATGGGATTATGGCATGTAGTGATATGGTCGCTCTTGGCGCTATGAAGGCCCTTAAAGAACGCTACATCAGCATACCAAATGATGTTGGTCTTATCGGATTTGATGACATTTCTATGGCTGATATTAGTCATCCATCACTTTCAACTATTAAGCAAAATACCCAGCGCGCCTCTATTATTTTGGTTGAAAAACTACTTGCACAACTCGCAGGCCAAAAAGTTAACTCCCAAGTTGTTGAAATTGAAATGATAAATCGACAATCTAGCAAATAGAGCTCGGTTTTTTGTGAATAAATTGTGTATTTTGTTATTGCAAACGTTTGCAAAAGAAATTCCACTCAACTAGACTGAGTAAAAATTACTTTCGGTATAGTTAAATGGCTTCATTAAGAATTACCATAGCGTTAGCAAGCAGCTATTTTGTATTTGCAATTATGCTCAATAGTGTAGGCACTGTTATTTTACAAGCAATTAATAGCCTGGACGTTAGCAAGACGGATGCCTCTGTTTTAGAGGGATTTAAGGATTTGAGCATTGCCATTATGTCTTTTTTAGTCGCTTCATTCATTCCAAGGATAGGCTACAAAATCGCGATGCTCTGTGCATTATTGTTAGTGTCGGCTCTTTGTTTATTGGTGCCAAGCATTGCTGAATTTTGGGTGCTAAAAGCATTATTTGCTGCAATTGGTTGTAGCTTCGCTGTAGTGAAAATCTCTGTTTACTCAATTATTGGTCAACTTTCTGATAACGCGAACAAACATTCGTCTTTGCTAAACACTATTGAAGGGGTGTTTATGCTTGGGGTGTTATCGGGTTACTGGATCTTTGCATTATTCATCGATGCTAATAACCCCCAAAGTAACGAATGGTTGAATGTTTATTACATGCTAGCAGCGATCGTCTTAGTGACTACCTTTACTGTTTTAACAGCGCCAATTAAATCTCCTGAGTTACATAACCAGAAACAGTCACAAGTAGACGCTTTCTTAGATATGCTGAAATTAACATACCAACCCTTAGTGCTTATTTTTGTAGTTAGTGCTTTTTTATACGTTTTAATTGAACAAGGAGTGGGTACCTGGCTGCCTACCTTTAACAATCAAGTTTTAAAACTCCCCGTTGATGTCAGTATTCAGCTCGCTAGTTTATTTGCTGCAGCGTTAGCGCTTGGCCGTTTGGTTGCTGGGCAAGTACTTAGGTTTATTAGTTGGTTCAAGATGTTATTGACTTGCCTGATTACAATGGGGCTGTTGATTTTACTTGTTTTACCTCTTACTCATGATGTTGATGGCAGCCAAGTAAAAAATATTTTTGATGTGCCTTTTGCGGCATATATGTTGCCTCTAGTCGGTTTTTTTATGGCACCTATTTACCCTTTACTCAACTCAGTCATGCTGAGTTCTTTAGAAAAGCATAAACATGCTGCGATGACTGGCTTAATCGTTGTTTTCTCGGCTTTAGGGGGCACCACGGGTTCAATAATTACGGGCTTTGTGTTCGATAAGTTTAGTGGCCAGCACGCCTTTTATTTAACTTTGCTGCCAATAGTCCTGTTGTTAGTAAGTGTTTCGGCGTTTAAAAAAGCGACGCTTGTTTTAGAAAATGGTCTGACACGTCAGGCAATTAAGGAATGATTATGAACTTTGTTAATAGCCAGCTATTTAAAGATGTGCAAATGGCAGAAATTTTTGCTGATTCTAAAACATTTGCAGATGCAGTCCCCAATTTATCTTGGCAGAGTGCGAGTGAGTTATACCAATTAGTAGGTCCTCTGCAAGGTGAAAAGCTTCGTGAGTTTGTTATGTCGCACTTTTCATTCGCCAACCAAGCTATACCAATGGCGAAACTCAATACGACATCGGTAAACCAGTATATACTCGATCTATGGCCGCACCTGCATCGCAGTGCCGATAGTGATTTATCAAGCTCTTTGATGCCTCTACAGTTTGACTACATTGTTCCTGGTGGACGTTTTCAAGAAATTTACTACTGGGATAGTTACTTTACAGCATTAGGCCTTGAGGACATAGGCGACCTGGCAACCATTGAAGCAATGGTTAATAATTTTATTGACTTGCAAAAGCGCAATGGCTGCATTCCAAATGGAAATAGAGTTTATTACAGCTCTCGGTCTCAGCCGCCCGTTTTAGCTTTGATGGTCACGCTATTATGGGAGGCTAAATATGAGCAACGCAAAGATTTTTCTTGGCTAGAAAATGCGATAGCGGCATTAGAAGCTGAATATCAGTTTTGGATGAAAGGGTGTGAAGAGTTAGTTGACGATAAACAAGCTACTAAGCGTGTCGTTAAAATGTCTGATGGGGCTATTTTAAATCGATATTGGGATAGCGCCCGCTCGCCACGACCAGAGTCGTTGAAAGAAGATTTGCATGATGCGCAAAATCTTTCAGCTGATCAGCAGTTGAGTTACTTTCAGAATATTCGTGCTGCCTGTGAATCAGGGTGGGATTTCAGCAGTCGCTGGCTCAGTGAGCCAAGTGATTTGAAGAGTATTGAAACAACAAATATAGTACCTATTGATTTAAATTGTTTAGTTTATAACCTCGAAAAGACCTTAGAAAGGTTTTACAGCTTAATTAACAAAGAGCATAAAAGTCGAGCAATTGCTGAACTGGCATTATTTAGACTAGAAGCAATTAATCAATATTGTTGGGACAATGATAAAGGCGTTTATAGAGACTTTAATATTCGTTTAAATAAGCAAAGTCCCATTGATTCTATGGCAATGGCTGTACCTTTATTTGTCGGTGCTGCATCTGAGCAGCAAGCTCAGCAAGTAAAAACGAAACTAATGAGTGACTTTTTAAAACCTGGAGGGTTAGTTACAACATTATCTAATACTCCTCAGCAGTGGGATAGCCCTAATGGCTGGGCACCTCTGCAATGGTTTGCTGTTAAGGGTTTGCTTGACTATGGCTTTATCAGCGAAGCTGAAGCTGTCATGAAAAATTGGTTGAGTATGATCGAAATGCGTTTTGCTGAGGATAAGTGTCTTCTTGAAAAATACAATGTATGTGAATTGGTAAGTCGTGCTGGTGGCGGTGAATACACAGTACAACAAGGGTTTGGTTGGACGAACGGCGTAACATCACGTTTTTACAAACTACTCAATGACTCACTGTAAAAGGGGAGATGCGAGTATGGTCATTTACAATTTGTTAACTCGCGCGCCTAATCATCCAAATGGATTGGTGATGTTGTAAATTACTAAAATAAAGGGTTATAAATGGTTGAATCATGTATCCAAATTGGGTATTGTGAATAAAATGTTTCAAGGAAGAAATGAGATGATTCAACCAACTTCTGTTTTTCTAAAAGCACAACCAAAACTGCAAAACCGTAGTCAAAGCTATCAATATTTAATCAAGATGCTTGATGCATTCTTTGTCCGCGTCAAAGTAGATACAAGCTTACCCCAAGATGCGATGCGCGACGAATTTGATCTTTATCTGATAGATAGCACTAACACCGATTGGAAAGACCTATTACCAGCAGAATTAGTACAACTTGCTAAGCAAAACTCAGTGGTTATTTTTAATGCAGATGCTGACGCCATCTGTGAAAAGAACCTACTTTTAAATGGCATTAAAGGCGTGTTTTTTGCCGAGCAATCACCTGAAGATATTTTTTCAGGGCTTGTGAGAGTGATCAATGGTGAGTTATTTTTTAGTCGTAAAAGTATTTCTACAACCTTTAATCACATGCTTTATGCTATGTCTCGTAGTCAATTTAGTGCCAGTAATGATTCGGTAAATAACGATATTGATCTCAGCTTACTAACTAAACGCGAGAAATCAGTGATTCATCTACTTGCACAAGGCGCGAGTAATCGAGATATCGCAGAGCGTTTAAACATCAGCGATCATACGGTTAAAACCCATCTTTACAGCGCATTTAAGAAAACATCATCACGTAATCGCGTAGAACTAGCTAACTGGGCACAAAGCTACATGGCAGTGAGTTTGTCTTTACAAAATACACAGTGATTATAATCCAAAGGTGTAAGTATTGCGTTTAAAGGAGAGTGATTTTACCCAGTGCTTAGCTCTAGCATGGTTAGTAGTAGTTCTTGGTGACGAAAGTCGGCAGTTCATTTTAAGTGTGTGACGCTGTGATGTTCAGCGCCACAATTCAATTAGACCGCTTTTGCAGCCCAAATACCTTTGTTAATACCTTTTAGTACAAGATCACTTAATGCTTTTTCTATTGCTTGAGTTACGCAGATGCTCATAGGCTCGTTGTCGGTAAAACCGGCTTCTGCTTCAGCTAAACGCTTGTAACTGACATAGCGAAAGAACCCTGCGCGCATTTCTTGACTGAGCACTTTTTTGCTTGTCGCAACGGATAGCAAAACTTGGCCTGTGCGAACATCGACAGCGCGTAAATAAATTGAGATTGCATCCTCACGGTATAACTCTGATGCGCCAATCCCGAAGTATTCCATCCCAATACCGCCCGTTTTAATATTAGTATCGTAGCTGATGATACCGCCTTCTAAGATTATTTTTGCAGTCGTAAGCGGTGGCAGTTCAGGCAGTTTGTCGTTTTCGGCTTGCGCGGCACGAATAATTTTACGCTCAGTCAAAATATTTTGTAGACCTTCACGTTCTACCGGAATAAACCAATCTGATTCATGTAATGCTTGCACTAAAATAGAGTTTGCGCCTTGGGTCACTGCGGTAGAAAACGAACTGACATTAGCTTGAGGTTTGTATTGCCCAGTTTGGTCGCGAAATGAATACACAGAAACAGGAATGCTGCCCACTGGTTGTGGAAGTGCTTGCAATGCCTTAAAGGTTTCTGTTGGCTCTAGTGTACTTGCGAGTTGCTTTGTCGGTGGAATTAAATTGCCCATTGATGAACAACCCGACAAAATTACGATTAGTGTGGTTAAGATTAAACTTCTCATTATCCAAACCTCGGTACTTCAATAACTGTAATTGTTCCATCAGAAGTATTTGTTATTCTTACAGTAATAGAATCGCTAGTACTGGTAATGATCTGAATTTCATAATCACCTGTCATGAAGATAGAGTCACCGTTAAAAATACTGTCGTCGATTTCATCACCAAACGCCATATCGGTGATCTCACGAACCATGCGATTTAAATAGGTACGCTCTAATGAGTCTTGAAATTTTTCACCATAAGTTTGTTCGATTGTTGGCGCTTTATGTTTATTCTGGGATTGCGCTTTATTAAGCAGCATGCTGCCATTGAGTGGACTGCCACCAAAACTTGGATTTATAGGGGTATAAACGAGTTCAGTTGCCCAACTGTAGAGGGGGCAGAGTATTATTATTAGTGTTGTTAAGTATTTCATTTTACCATCCATTTTTTGCCATATCAGGTGATGATTGCTGCATTTGACTGCGTGCCATTGCATCCATTACGCTATACATGGCTTGTTTAACACGCTCATCTAATGGCTCTAAACGACGCCCTAGGTAGGTAACGTACACAATTTGGTTGTTCATTCTTAAAACAAGGCGAGTACCCGCTCGAGGTAATACCGTTTCTTTTATTTCGATATTAAAGCCAGCTGTTGAAGGTAAGTCGCGCCAAAGATTGGCAAACTCAAAATAAAATTGATGGCCAAATCGGCTAATGCTTCTATCGAGTACTAAACCATCAATTTCGAGATCTTCGCCATAACTAGCAGCGCTTTGAGCTGCAAGCAAGATACAACATATGCGGAGAAAGTTATTTAATTTCATAGCGAAATGAGGGAGCAAGGCTCCCCCCTAAATATGATTATTCTTGGGTTACAGTCGCGATATTGCCATCACCTAGCTGAGTGATAACGACCGTGCTGTTAGAGCCAATCATTGAGCCTTCTACAAGGTTAGCATTACCTTCTTGGACAACGACCAGTGAATTACCTTCACCACCTAACAAGAATGCGCCTTCACCAATGCCTGCAACAAAGTTTTCAGAACCAGTTTGGCTAATATCAACTGAATTGCTACTTCCTTCCATGATAAGGTCAATCGCATTTAGTTCACCAACTTGTGTGAAAGCAACCTGGTTATTGTTGCTATCAAGCACACTTGCAAACGTTAGTGCGGCTTCATTTAGATTACCTTCTTGGTTAATCGCAATATCATTATCATTTGAAGATAGCGATGTATCTGGATAAGAAGACTGAACCAGTACCGTGTTTTCATCACCTGCTTGTGCAATATCAACGTTATTATCGTTGCCATTGAAGTTAGCAATATGTGCACTGTTTGCATCACCAATTTGGTTTGCAACAAATTCATTATCATTGCCAATTGCACCAAGGTATACATCATTGCCGTTACCATTTTGGAATGCCGTTAGCTCGTTATCATTGCCAATTGCATCTAAGCCTGCAGTATTCCCATCTTGCTTTTGATTAACAAGTAACGTATTGCCGTCACCAATTAATACCGCTGATTCAAAGCTATTGCTGTTGCCTTCTTGGTCTGATTTAACTTCGTTATCATTACCTGTAACTTCAGCAATTAACGCAGTGTTTGAGTCGCCATCTTGCTCAAGTTCAACTTCGTTGTAATCACCACGAACAGAAGTTAATGTTGCACTGTTAAAGGCACCGGTCTGGTCAATTGTAATGTCGTTGCCATTGCCGACAATTTCATCTGACGTAAAGGCGTTGAATAAGCCTTCTTGAGCTACTTCAATCGTGTTGTCATCACCAATGACAGTATTAAATGTAGCTTCATTTAATAAACCAACTTGCTCAGAGCTTACTGTGTTGCTATTGCCTTCTAAATCGAAGTTGTAGAACCAGTGGCCCCCATCACCTTGGGTTACATTAATTGTATTTTCATCACCTGTAACTGTGTTAATAGCTTCATTATTAATACCAAAGAAGCCAGCACCTTGTTGTTCAACACGAATAGCGTTGTCGTTACCTACTGTTTCAGACAGTGCGCCATTCATTGTGCCATTCTGAGTATGAGCAACATCATTGAAATCACCTGTATTATAAATAAGTGATAAGTTAGATGTTTGTGCTTGGTTAACTTGAACTATATTGCCGTCACCAATACTGACGGTTTCTGCACGTTGTCCAGTGCCTTGCTGGGTAATAACTGCTTCATTACCCACACCTGTTACAGATACTTGATCTAGAATAATTGAGTTGCTAACACCTAAAGTTGTTACCTGAGTAGCAAGCTCAGAGCTAGACTGCGCTTTGTCATCAGTATTTGCGTTAGCAGCAAAGCTTGAACCGAGTGCAAAGGTGATTGCACAGGTAATAAGAGACTTTCTTAACTTCATGATTATTTCCTTTAAATTATTATTAATCAAAGCCCTAAAATATTATTTTTGCTTTTAGGGCCATGTACCGGCATGCCTTGCCGGATTAAATTGCGTGATATTCAAGTGTTCGCTAACAATCAGAAGTGAATGAAGCAAAATTGTTAAATGCACTGAAAAGATAAAGCAATTAACAGAAAATCACTTTAGACAGATATGGAATAATATAAAATCAGCAGTTTTTGTGGTTTTAATTAATTCTTTATTTTCATGATCTTATAATTATCTAATCAGGTTTTGATATGAGGAATTATTACAAAGCAGTAAAAAAGTTTGATAAATAACCTCGGGTAATTGACGTTCCATTTGTCACGAAAAAGGCTGATTTTTATCTGAATTTAGAATCTAAATTGGTAAAAAAGAATGGATTTGCTGCCTGTTTAATTTTTTTCCTTGCCTGTTATCTGCAATTCGCCATTTATGGGGTATGCCGCGTGATAATCATTTTCAGAAGTAATGAGCTTTGGTGGTCGAATCATGTTGATTCGGTCAGTATTACTAATTATGGATAGTAAATATGAAAACTAAATTATCTGTATTAAGCCTCGCCTTATTACCTTGTATAGGTGCTGCGCAAATCAGCACACCAGCAAAAACAACTCTCGTCGGTGCAAGTGAAGATTCTGTACTCGTTATGTATAAAAAGGGCACTTCTGCAGCAATGCGTGCTCATGCTCGTAGCTTAGTCAGAGCCACAATCAGCGATATGAATAAAGATGGTGTTGATGATAATTACTCAGCGATTTTATCTGGCCGTTTAGCTAAGTTTAAAATTGCAGGAATGAGTACAAAAGAAGCTATCAAGCGTCTACAAACTCATGCCGCCATAGAATATGTAGAACCAGATTATCGAGTCTCAATTGCAAGTGCGCCTAATGATCCAGATTTTTCATCATTGTGGGGGTTACACAATGAAGGTCAGACAGGTGGTGTAGATGATGCTGACATCGATGCGCTTGAAGCATGGTCTATCTCAACAGGTAGTCGCGATGTTGTTGTTGGTGTGATTGACACGGGTGTTGATTACAGCCATGAAGACTTAGCTGATAATGCATGGATCAACCCAGGCGAAATTCCAGGAGATGGCATCGATAACGACGGTAATGGTTATGTTGATGACGTTCACGGTATTAATGCTATCACTGACTCTGGTGATCCAATGGATGACCAAGGCCATGGTACTCACGTATCGGGTACAATTGGCGCGTCAGGTAATAACAGCACGGGTATTGTAGGTGTTAACCACGAAGTATCGATTGTAGGTTGTAAATTTTTAAGTGCAGATGGTACCGGTTCCACTTCTGACGCTATTAAATGTATTGATTACATGGTTGATCTTAAGAATCAAGGCGTAAATTTACGTGTTCTAAATAACAGTTGGGGCGGTGGTGGCTTTAGCCAAGCTCTAGCGGATGCTATCACAGCGAGTGAACAAGCTGATATCTTATTCGTTGCTGCTGCGGGTAACGATGCGGTTGATAATGACCAAAACCCTCACTATCCGTCAAACTACGAGCACGACAGCGTATTATCTGTTGCCAGCACTGATAGCAGAGATAACATGTCTAGCTTTTCACAATGGGGTTTAACCAGTGTTGATTTAGGTGCACCGGGTAGTGCTATTTTATCAACGGTACCGGGCAATGGTTATGCTAGTTATTCGGGTACTTCAATGGCAACACCACATGTTGCGGGTGCCGCAGCATTAGTGCTATCGATTAATCCTGATTTAACAGCGCTTGAACTCAAAGAGTTGCTAATGAATAGCGGTGACCAGAATGAAGCACTACAAGGTAAAACAGTGTCTGGCAATCGTTTAAATGTGAATCAGGCACTAGAACAAGCTGATCCGACTCCAAGCTTCAAAATCTCGGTTTCGCCAAGTTCACAGCAGATTACTGCTGGTGAAACGGCAACTTATACCTTTGAAATTGGCTCAATCGCCCAGTGGGAAGGTGTTGTTAGCCTAGCACTTCAAGCTGACTTAGCGGGCGCAACGCTATCGCAAACTGAGGCGGTACCGGGTGATGTAGTTACTTTAACTGTACCAACAGAAGAGGCAACAGCGTGGGGTAGCTATAGTTTTGTTGTTGATGCAACATCGGGCGAGCTAGCTAAACAAAGCAGTGCGTCATTGTTTGTTAATCCTGTTGGCTTAAATGACTTTACTTACTCAAATGAAACACCTGCGTCTATTCCAGATAACAATGACACGGGTGTTGATTCAATCATTACAGTTGCAGATGAACTGTCGGTTTTCTCAACGGATGCAAGTATTGATATTGCTCATACTTATATTGGTGATTTAATCGTTACCTTAACGTCGCCGCAAGGTACAACAGCTACACTACACAGCCAATCAGGTGGTGGTGCTGACGACCTAGTACAAAGCTATTCGCTAGCAAACTTTAATGGTGAAGTTGCGACAGGTGATTGGGTACTTAATGTGAAAGACGTACTGTCAGCTGATACGGGTACTTTAAACAGCTGGTCACTGACGTTTAGCGCTATTGGTGAAGTAAGCCCGCAGCCACCACAAGCTGGCTTTGCATTTGAAACATCAGGCTTAAATGTCACTTTCACTAACACCAGCACTGATAGTAACGATGATATTGTTGCTTGGGCGTGGGACTTTGGTGACGGTGCTTCTTCAACAGATGCTGACCCTATGCATAGTTACGCACAAGCGGGTAGCTATGAAGTAACGCTAACTGCGACCGATAGCGAAGGTCAAACAGATACGTTTACACAAACGGTTGTGGTATCTGATGTCGAAATTGAGCTATCTGTTAAACGTGCAAGTAAAACACGATTAGGTACGATGCGTGTTGATTTAGGTTGGCAAACAGTGGCCGATCAAGTAAGCATTTATCGTAACGGTGAACTACTTGAAACAGTCGCTGATCGTGGTTTCTACCGCGATGTACAGCGTAAGGCTGAGTTGCCAAGCTATGAGTATCAAGTATGTGTAACTGAAACGACTTGTTCTAACCCAGTAACAGTGTCCTTCGACTAACATTGTTCCACACGACAAAGCCCAGTTTCCCCGCTGGGCTTTTTTATTTGTATTACAAAATGAGTTTTCTACTACAACAATGTATAATATGCGCCCGTTAAATGTTGACTTGTCGTATTGATGTGGGGTTGTGAGTGAAAGCATTGCTGAAACAGCATGGTGTAATTTTTATTCTTCTAAGTATGCTAACCGGGTTAATGGGGGCATTCGTTAACCCATTGATGAGCTTATTTATTGTAGAAGGGTTGCGAGCACCCCCTATGTACTTAGGTGTTTATGTGGTGGCGGTCACCATTATGGGGTTAGTTATCAGTCAGTGGCTAGGTAGCATGGCTGATAAAGGCACCAGTGCGCGAAAGTTATTTATGGTGGCTGTATCGGGTATGGTGTGTGCGTTAGTGGCCTTTGCGAATGCTACTGCATTTTGGCAAGTCTTGCTCGCAGGCGTGTTGTTTCTTGCAATGGGTAATGCGGCAATTCCGCAAATGATGACCGTGGCAAGACAATGGGCTGGGCGTCAACAGAACATCGACATCACCAGTTTTAATTCCCGTTTACGTGCTGCTATTTCCTTTGCTTGGGTGGGCGGTCCGCCACTTGGTTATTTGTTAGCCGCTGGAGGCGAGTTTAGCCGCTCGTTTTACTTTGCTGCGGTGTGTGCCTTGGTTGCTCTTATTTTTGCATTTAAGTTTATTCCTGACTACAGCGCTAAGAAATCACAAAATGGCTCAGAGCCTGCAGCCGGAGCGAGTTTATCATTTTGGTTGTTGGGCTTAGCTATTATGCTTGGTTCAACGGGCAATATTATGTATTCATCGGCACTGCCGCTTTATAGCATTACTGAACTAGGATTCGCTGAACATACGCCTGGGCTGTTTATGGGTGTAGTGGCGCTGTTAGAAATTCCTATCATGCTGTATGGGGCTAAGCTTGCTAAAAAATACAGTAAAGTCGCGATGCTTGCGGTGGCATTTTGTTGTGCCATTGTATTTTATTTAGGAGTGTTTTTTGCCACTCAAGTTTGGCATTTGATCGCGTTGCAAGTATTGAATGGGTTGTTTTACGGTATTTTTGCGGGCATTGGCTTAACCGTATTACAAGATCAGCTCCCCGAACGAATAGGGTTTATCTCAGCGTTTTACACGAACGCCATTAAACTGGGTGTTATGTGCGGGGCAGGGGCAACTGGGGTTGTTGCACAGTTTTATAGTTTTAGGTTTGCAACACTTGGCTCAATGCTAGCAGCAAGTTTAGCCCTTGGGTGCTTAATACTATTTAGTTATGTAAAACGAAATGAGCAGCAACCTAGTCAAATACAGCACCCTTTTGTTACTGTTGGTAAGAACACATAAACGCAAAAAGCCCAGTAAACACTGGGCTAAAACGAGGGAGGAGAGTAATTAATAGAAAGAGTATTTTAAAGTAAGCGACGTTGTACGGCCGTTGATAGTACGGGCACGAATAATGTCGTTATCTGGTACTGAGCCTTCTTCTGCTTCTGTGATACCTACGGTGTCGAACAGGTTGTTCACGTTAAGCGATAGACTTAAGTTTTCTGATAGATTGTAACTTACAAAGCCATTCACTTGTGTGTAACCATCGAATTCAAGGTCGTTACTGTCTTGTGCGTAAGCATCTGTTGTACCAATAAAGCTTAGGCCAGCAGCACCTTTGTCAAAGTTGTAAGTTGCCATTAATGAGTAAATAAGGTCAGCTTGACGACGTGGTGTATTACCGACTAACTCTGGCGATAACGCATCTTTAGCAATTTCTGCGTCTGTCCAAGTAAAGTTACCACGGAAATCCCAATCACCTATGTAGTAGGTTGATTCAACCTCAATACCTTTTGCTTCGTACTCGCGGTCAAAGAACTTTTGTGATGTTGCTTCGAAGTTTTGCTCTTCAGTTTCTGCATAGAATGCAGTTGCAAATACTGATAGTGAATCAAAACGTTTTTTCACACCGATTTCGTATTGATTTACTTCATCAATTGCATCGGCTTCAGCAACCGAACCGTCTGCTTCTACTTTACCGAATAGTAAGCGGTCTGCATTTGCGCGGCCGCCTTTACTTAAACGGGCAAATGTCGCAAAGCTTGGATCAATTTGGTAGTTCGCACCAATTGAGTATGAGCTGTAGTGCCAGTCGTAGTTAACAATGCTAGGATTTGCATTATCAATACCAGCAACACTTTGCTCAGGAATTGAGATGGTACCGTCGCCATTCATATCAATTGTTGATGTTACGGCACCTGCGTAGTTACCGCGTGCTTCACCTGAATCATAGCGAGCACTTGCATCAATGCTTAAATCGCCAAACTTAGTGGCTAAGTTAATGTAAGGTGCGCGTGTTTCGTATTCTGTGTCGTAGTTACGTTGACAGCAGTTACCCCAGTAAGGTGTACCATAAGCGTACAAGCCATTATCTGAGTAGCTGTCGCCATTTGCAGCGTAAACGTCAAGTAATGCAGCGTTGTCGCCTTTTAGCTCCATAACATATGAGTTCCAAAGCCACGACATATCAATCGATTGGCTTGATGCAAAGTAACCAAACGTAACACTGGTGTCATCAGAGAACGACTTAGTTAACTTAAGATCATTAACAATTGAGCCCATGTCGTTGAGCGTTACATCGAATGTATGAATACGCATTGCTAAATCGTCATCGCCATAGGCTTCGCCTGCTGAACCACCATTTGCATAAACCAGCGATGCACCATCACCAGCAATACTAGAAGCAATAGAGCTTGCACTTGCAACTTCAGCTGGAATAAGAGAAATAAAGTTACCGCTTACTGATGACGTTCTAAAACGATTTTCGATGCGCCAGTCGTTTTCTAAATCAAATGCTGCTTCAAAACCTACTGAGGTAACAACTGGGTTCATACCGTCGGTCATATCGCCCGTGCTGATTTGGTTATCACCATTTAAACGCAGCGTTTGTGTGAAAAGAGCAGAATGCGGCGTATCTGATTGCGCATCGAAACCTGGGATTGAATCGCCATCTGAGTACATAGGCATAGGTAGGTAACCTACGCTTTTATCATCGAGGTGTTTAAAGTACACACGTACATAACCGGCATCAAATTCTTTCGTTAGGTTTGCCTTAATTTGGCCACCTTTATTAGATGTATAACCGGTTTCACGCGGGCCTTCGCCTTGGCGAACAAAGCCACCAATGTGATAGCGCACACTGTCGTTTAGGTAAGTACCATACTCAAAATCCGTACGAATTGAGTCATAATCAAGGCCAACAGTGGTTGATACACTGCCTGATTCGTTCTCACCTGTTTTTGAAATAAAGTTGATGATACCACCTGGGGCATCACTTGCTGCTGTTGATGCTGAGCCACCACGGATTGATTCAACACTTTGTACTGTTGAATCTAAGCGCATGAAGATATCTGCGTTACCAAAGGCAATATCGCCAAACTGCATAACAGGTAAGCCATCTTCTTGTAGTTGCAAGAATTTAGCACCGCCCGATGCAACCGGTAAACCACGTACCGCGATATTTGCGTTACCTTCACCGCCTGTTGATTCTGAACGTACACCCGGAATTGTTCTGAAGGCTTCTGCAGTAGAGCGTGGTGTTGATACTTCAATTTCAGCTAATGTCACACTGCTAACCGATGAGCTTGATGCCATGATGGTTGTACGGCGTGGTACACCGGTTACAACGATAGTTTCAAGACCGCTTTTTTTAGCCTCAGGTTGTGCTTGCTCTTCGGCGTGTAAGTTTTGGCTTACTGCTAATGCAAGCGCGCTTAATGTATAAAGGGCATGTTTGTGTGTTGTCATAATGTGCCTCGTCTCAATCCCAGATGGTTTGTTGTCTAAATTGCTATCTTAATCGATTAAGTAAAGATAACAATAATTTTACACAGTGCAAGTCTTTTTAGTGAAAAACTTGCACGATTTATGTTCGATAATTGATTTTTAACGATTTTTATTTAGTGGCTTAATGCACTGTGCTGCGCTAACGCTTGCTCAGCAGGGTTACGTAAGTAGTTATATAGCATGGCTAAAAACAGTAAACATGCGAAACCTGTTGCGAGATAAAAGCCGTAACGAATGTGGCCAAAGTAGTCACTGATCACACCCATTAATAATGGGCCTGCTGCAGCAGAGAGGGCAGTAAAAAACAAAATAACCCCAGCTACCGCACCGTGCTGTTGCACCGCAAAGCAAGAAATACCTTTTGAGTTTAAAGTTGGGTAGATCATCGACATGAATAGCCCAGATAAAGGGAGTAAGAATACCGCCCAATCAACACCACCGAAGATTAAGCCTAAATAACACAATGCAATTCCTAAGCTTAAATACAGCATCGCCGCTTGCCAGCTTAAGTGATTTAATAGCCACACCGCTAAGAAACGCCCCGCAGCGCGTAAAATGAAAAATAAGGTCAGTGCATAGGTTGCCAGTAATTGCCACGGGCCGTCGTAATCGCCAAGTAGAGTAGGCATCCAAACGTATATTGCTACTTCGGTTGCAACATAAAGGGCAATTGCTAATGAAAAGCCCAGTGCATAAGGGTTTTTCATCATGCTCATGGTGGTTGCAAGAGAGGCCGGTTTTGCGTGTTCTTCTAGCTTTTTAGGTTTAGGGTAATCTGCACGCCAAGCAATTATGGTTAAAATCAAACATAAAACCCCAGCGATAACATAAAGGTAGGTCCAGCTAACCTGTTGGGTGATTAAAAAGCTGACAAGGGCAGGGCCTACAATGGCGCCAACACCAAAGAAACCTTCGACCAAATTCATGGTTTTTGTGTGCTCTAAATTGTTTGTAGAAATATCACCTAACAGTGCCAAAGCACCGGTTTTAAATAGGCCAATAGCAAGACCAATACAGCTAAGCAGCACTACAAATACGCTAAAACTACTGCTTACAGCAAATAGAAAACAACAAATGGTGAAGATGCCGAGTCCTAGCATGATGGTTTGTTTGCGGCCAAAGCTGTCGGCCAAAAAGCCTAAAAACAGGCCACTAAAAGCAATAAGTGCCATCGGTGCATAATGGAAAGCACTGGCTTGGGTCATGCTTAAATTAAATTCTTCGATAAGCTCAGGTATGATCATACCAACCGCATCAGAGGTCATCGCAAACATAAAAAACATCATGTATGTCAGCCATCTAATGGTTTGCAAAGGATCGTGTGTTCTATTCATTGTTGTATCCCCACCGAAAGGTCTGCGCCTTTACTATGTATATTAGTGTATAAAAACTATAAAAACTGCTTGAATAATTTGCTGTCGTGGTTAAAGATATATCTTAATCGATTAAGTTTCAACTTGGTATTAACAATTATGATCAACAATAAAGTGCAATTAATCACCTACGCAGACCGTATTACTGGTCAAGGTATTGATGAATTAAGTAATTTATTAAATGGCCCACTTAACAATGTGTTTGCAGGTGTACATTTGTTGCCATTTTATAATCCGATTGATGGCAGTGATGCTGGCTTTGATCCTATTGATCATAGTGAAGTAGACTCGCGCCTTGGTAGCTGGGACGATATAAAAGTCCTTGGTGCAAACTATGACTTAATGGCTGACTTAATTGTTAACCATGTTTCAGCACAATCTTTCCAATTTAAAGATGTACTCGCTAAAGGCAAGCAATCTGAATTTTGGGATTTATTTCTAACCAAAGATGATGTATTCCCAAATGGCATGTCTGAGGCTGAACAACAAGCGATTTATCGTCCGCGTCCGGGTAGTTGTTTTACACCAATTACATGTGGTGACGGCCAAACCTATGATTTTTGGACCACTTTTACCGATAACCAAATTGATATCAATGTGAAATCAACGGCGGGTATCGAGTATTTAGATACGGTGCTTGGCAAATTTGCTGATAATAATGTTAATATTATTCGTTTAGATGCGGCAGGCTATGCGATTAAAGAAGCTGGCACAAACTGCTTTATGTTGGATGAAACCTTTGAATATTTAAATAAGCTTTCGGCGCAAGCTAATGAAGCGGGTATGGAAACCATTGCCGAGATCCATAGCCATTTCCAAACTCAGGTTGAAGTCGCAAAGCGTGTAAATATGGTTTACGACTTTGCTTTACCACCCCTTATTTTACACAGCTTGTTTAGCAATGATGCGCAAGCATTACTGAATTGGCTAACTATTTCGCCGCGTAACTGTTTAACGGTACTTGATACTCATGATGGCATTGGCATCATTGACGCAGGCCCGATGGGTGATAAACCGGGCTTATTAGACGCTGCGCAAATTGATAACTTGGTTGAAACCATTCATGAAAAGAGCGAAGGGCAAAGCCGCCTAGCGACTGGTGCAGCAGCAAGTAATGTCGATTTATATCAAGTAAACTGCACATATTACAATGCCTTGGGCGCAGATGACTTTGATTACTTATTAGCGCGTGCGATTCAGTTCTTCGCACCAGGTATTCCACAAGTTTATTATGGTGGCCTGTTCGCTTGTGAGAACGATATGGAATTATTGGCTCGTACCAATGTTGGTCGTGATATCAATCGCCCTTACTTAAATGCGCAAGACATTGATGCTGCGCTTGCTAAACCTGTGGTGAAAGGTTTAATCAAGCTGATTCAATTACGTAATGAGCATCCAGCTTTTAACGGTGAGTTTATTGCTAAAGGTGAAGGCAGTGTGTGCCGTTTAAGCTGGCATGATGATACCAGCTCAATCGAGTTAAAAGTTGACTTTGCTAGCCGTGAAGTGATCATTGTTGATCACCGTGAAGGCGAACAAAGTATTGTTGATTTGGCTGACTTTTTAGCTTAACTACTTTGACCCAATTGCAGTTGATAGTCGATTTCGGCTGTTTGCTGCTCTTTCGATAGAAACAAGGTCGCAGCAATACGGCCTTTTTCTTCGCTATTTTGATGAACAGTGGTGAGTTTTGGCACAAATCGTTGGCCTTCATCGATGCCATCAAAGCCAACAATTCTGACATCTTCAGGAACCGATAAGCCCATTTTTAATGCTTCGCGCATGGCGGCAAGGGCGATCAAATCACTCATACATAACAATACGTTTGGCCTTGGTGTACTGCTAAGTGCTTCTTTGGCGGCAATGCTGGCAAAGCGCTCGCTGCTTTCTGGAATATTCCATGTTCTATCATCACCCAGGGTGATGCCAGCATCGCTGATTGCTTGGTGATAACCGCGCAGTCGTTGATGAGCAATCGACTGACCTGCTTCAAACTCATGATGTTCGTATACTCGGCATAATACGTCGTTATCGAGTAAACGCAGGCCTAAAATAGCAACCCGATCATCATTTTTGTGAAGTGCGTGTTTTGCAATATCAAAGCTGGCTTGTTGGTTGTTTACGTTTACTGAGGCATCGCGACCGATATTAAAATCAACCGTTACCACATGTTTGGCAACCTGTTTTAATTGCTCAACAAGTTGCTTATTACGTGGGCGGCCGTAGCAAATAAAACCATCTACAAAGTCGACAACGCTATTTAGGTTATCGCTGTTGCCTGAAAATAATAAAAGGTTAATACCATTTTTTTCGAGCACCGCTGACACACCGCGCATAAAGCTGCTAGCAACCGGGTCAGATATCATATATTCAACGCTGTCTGGTAATACTAACGCAACAATATTAAAGGTGCCTCGGCGCAATGATTGTGCCGCCTTGTTAGGGCCAAAATAGCCAAGCTTTTTACAGGCAGCCAAAATCTCTTCGCGGCGTGCTTTCGATAATTGATCAGGGCGGTTAAACGCATTTGATACAGTGGCATTTGAAACACCTAACTCTTGGGCAATACTTTTCAGCGTCCAACTTTTTGGCTTTGTCATTGTAGCTTCTTAATCGATTTACTTAATTGTAAATTACCATATAAAGAGTCGAAAAAAAGTGTTTTTAGTCATAAAAATAGGCGTACCATAAAAGAATGAGTACGAGGGTGAGAAAAAGGCGAGTAGCGAGTGATTTCTAAGTTACCAAAATGGGTTGAGATTGGCGCATTTATTTTGGCGCTGGTGGCTGGGTGTGTGAATGCAGTTGGTTTACTTAGCTTTGAGCATCAAGCGGTATCGCATTTATCGGGAACCGCCACCTTGCTTGGCACAGATCTCATGCATGGCAATAGCCTTGATGCGTTACATTTATTAGGCGTATTACTGTCATTTTTAGTTGGGTCTGGTATTGCTGGTTTTTTGCTACATAGTTCAGCACTTAAACTAGGTCGTCATTACGACACGGCATTGCTGATCGAAGCAGGGCTTTTACTGGGCGCACTTTGGTTATTATTTAATGGCTCGGGCTATGGACATTTTTTAGCGTCTGCGGCATGTGGGTTACAAAACGCCTTGGCAACAACTTACAGTGGTGCAATTGTGCGTACTACCCATGTTACGGGTATTTTTACTGATTTAGGTATTATGTTTGGTCGGGTTTTTCGTGGCGAGGCGCTTGATAAACGTAAGGCTAAGCTGTTCGGCCTAATCATTATTGGCTTTATATTTGGTGGCTTAGCAGGGGCGTGGTTATTTGCAAAAATGACCTTTGCGGCGCTTTATGTACCAAGTGCCATTTGTATTTTACTCGCCTTAACCTATCGCGTTTATTCTCATCGCAATCCAGAACTTAATGATTAGCAATACTCTTAGGGGTTGCGCCAAAGGCCTGTTTAAATACACGGCTAAAATGGCTTGGGTTATTAAAGCCTAATTGGTAACAAACTTGGCTAATCGCCTCGCCTTTCTCGAGCAATTTATACGCTTTTTGTAAGCGTAATTGTTGTTGCCAAAGAGCGGGCGTAACACCAAAGGCTAGTTTAAATTGCTGATAAAATTTACTGCGGCTCATACAGGCTATTTTACATAACACATCAATATCAATATTCTCAGCAAGGTGCTGTTCTATATAACTAATTACATCACTTAACGGGGTTGCGAGCTTGCCTTGCTTACAACTTGCAATCATTAAATCTCGGCTTTGCTGCTGTAACAGGCGGGTTATGAGTTCATTAAGTGATAAATCAATTAAGTAATCGCGGTGTTGTTCATTTTCGCTAAATAGGGTGATCATGCGCTCAAGCAGTTGCTGAGTTTGCGGGTTATGCTGGGCGTGCACTAACTTGGTTTGATATTGAAAAAAGTCATCCTGGGTAATTTGCTGGTTAAAATTAAGAGCATCAACTACTTGGCTTATTTTATCGGTACTGATTTCAATCGCTAAACAGGTTGTTGGCTGATTGAGAGATGCATTGGGAAAGTCTATTAGCACCCCTTGCTCTGGGGCAAGTACAAATGATTGGTTTGGTAAAAACTCTTCATGATAATCACTGTCGGCAACATGCATGATTTTTTTACCGCTGATCATGCCACAAAATAATAATTCAGTGGAATGTAACGCCACTTTTTGGGCATCTAAGTAAGTGTCGTAAATACTTAATTCAGCATGTTCGCCCGCAAAACTGACTTTATTTTCAATAAGCACATCAATACGTTGTCGTTTTTTATCTAAACTTCTATTGCTGACTGATGTGTTCATAGTTGCCTCGCTGTCGCCCTAAATTCTGGACAAATAGTCAAAAAGTCTGGACTAGGAATCAAGTGTGTTTTCAGTAACTGAGCTAACTTCAATTGTTAGCGGTTCATTAAACAATAACCTACCGCATAATTTAGTCAATGCTAAATAAAACACAACAATTTGAAGAGAGAACACATTATGATTTATGCAAATCCAGGCAGTGAAGGCGCAAAAGTTAACTTTAAAGCGCAGTATGAGAATTATATTGGTGGCCAGTGGGTTGCCCCTGTAAAAGGAGAATACTTTGAAAACATTAGTCCAGTAAATGGCAAAGTGTTTTGTAAAGTACCTCGTTCATCAAAAGAAGATATCGAGCTGGCACTTGATAAAGCCCACGATGCAAAAGCGGCATGGGGAACAACGTCGGTTACCGAGCGTAGCAATATCTTATTAAAAATTGCTGATCGCATTGAACAAAACCTAGAAATGCTGGCAGTGGCCGAAACCTGGGATAACGGTAAAGCAATCCGTGAAACACTTGCGGCAGACGTGCCACTCGCGGCTGATCACTTTCGCTATTTCGCAGGTTGTGTGCGTGCGCAAGAAGGTTCAATCGGTGAGATAGACGAAACCACCGTTGCTTATCATTTTCATGAGCCACTGGGTGTAGTAGGGCAAATTATTCCTTGGAACTTCCCATTGTTAATGGCAGCGTGGAAACTTGCACCAGCCCTTGCTGCGGGTAACTGTATTGTAATAAAACCAGCTGAACAAACCCCTGCATCTATCTTAGTGCTGCTTGAAGTGATTGGTGACTTATTACCTGCAGGTGTTCTAAATGTGGTAAACGGCTATGGTAAAGAAGCGGGCGAAGCACTGGCAACCAGTACTCGAATTGCGAAGATTGCCTTTACAGGTTCAACGCCAGTGGGTTCACATATCTTAAAATGCGCTGCTGATAACATTATTCCTTCGACGGTTGAGCTAGGTGGTAAATCGCCAAATATCTTCTTTAACGATGTCATGGAAAAAGACGATGAGTTTTTGAGTAAGGCGATTGAAGGGGCTGTACTTGCGTACTTTAACCAAGGTGAAGTGTGTACGTGCCCATCGCGTTTATTTATTCAAGAAGATATTTACGAGCAATTTATTGAGCGTGTTCTTGCCCGAACTCTACAAATTAAACGGGGTAATCCACTTGATACCGAAACCATGGTGGGTGCTCAAGCATCACAAGCTCAGTTTGATAAGATCCTAAGCTACATCGAAATTGGTAAACAAGAAGGGGCCGAAGTGCTTGCGGGCGGCGAAGTCGAACAACTGTCTGATGAGTTTAATGGCGGTTACTACATTCAACCAACGCTATTAAAAGGCACTAACGACATGCGTGTATTCCAAGAAGAGATTTTTGGCCCGGTTATTTCAATGTCGACTTTTAAAGATGAAGACGAAGCGTTAGCCCTTGCTAATAGTTCTGAGTTTGGCTTAGGTGCTGGTGTATGGAGTCGAAACATGAACCGTGCTTATCACTTTGGTCGTAAGATTGAAGCGGGCCGTGTTTGGACCAACTGCTATCATATGTACCCAGCACACGCTGCGTTTGGCGGCTATAAAAAGTCAGGCATAGGCCGCGAAACTCATAAACTCGCCCTTGATCATTACCAACAAACTAAAAACCTATTAGTCAGTTACAGTGAGAATCCACTGGGCTTCTTTTAAAAGCAATTTCTTATTGTTGTCGAAACTACCCAAACGCCACATCTAGTGGCGTTTTTATTTTATAACGGGCATAAAAAAGCCCGGCGAACACACAAGCCAGGCTTTTCGACAACAATTTGGTGGAGTCACCGCGTGTGCAGTGACTCGGAATAAAAAAGCTTAGAGAACACACAAACTAAGCTTTTGACAACAATTTGGTGAGTCACCGCGTGTGCAATGACTCGGAATAAAAAAGCTTAGAGAACACACAAACTAAGCTTTTGACAACAATTTGGTTGAGTCACCACGTATGCAGTGACTCGGTATATAAAAAAGCCCAGAGAACACACAAGCTAGACTTTTTGTGACAACAATTCGGTTAGCGCAAACACGCTCAATGGTGTGAAGCTGTTTAGCTTAAAAGCGCTGATGAGTTAACTTTAGAGTAATCCTTCTAATTCGACAAACGATTAAAATAAACCTGATAGATGAATTTTTTTAATCTATTAGCATGTGAAGTACTTTTTATTGCCACAACAATGCCTTAGTGATTAAATAGGGTGTTTTTTAAACATAATAATTATTTAAAATGGATTTTTATGAAACGTTTGACGCTTTACTTATCACTCATCTTTACAGCTCTAAACTTTAGCCCTTTTGGTGTTAATCTATGTCGCGCCGATGAGGGGCGTACAGTCACTCACTCTGAAATTAATTGGTCTGAACTTGCTATAAAAGATGTTGAAGCGGCTTATCAATTATCGGTTATCAATCACCCAGGGATGCATGATGCACGTTACCCTGGTTTTGCTAAACAGCTTGAAAAAGCAAAGCAAGAAGGCTTAAAGCTGGCTGTAAAAGCGCATAGTTCACAAGGTTTTGCTGCGGCTATTGCACGTTTTAGAACTGTACTACAAGATGGTCATGCGGGAGCGATTGATACCTTACCAAGTGAATTAAAACCCCAAAGAAGTTGGCCGGGCTTTTCAACTGTATGGCGCGGTGATGCGTTAAAAGTGTATTACAGCGAATTAGATACAGTTGCCAAGGGCGATAAGCTCGTAAGCTGTGATAATACAGCAATTAATACTTTGCTCGTTGAACGTGTTTTTCGCTATTACGGCGAAGTTGAGCAACCTGGTAGTTGGTGGAATCATGGCTGGCGACTAACTATTGATGACGGAAACCCGTTTTTATCGCCACTTGAAAGCTGCACATTTGAAAAAGCCGACGGCTCTGTTTACAGCTTAAAGTTAAATTGGCGTATTAGGCCTGATGATGTCAGTGGTAAACTTAAACATGCTTACAACGGCGACAAGTTACCAATTGAGCTTAATTGGCCTTTAAAGGATATTGCGTGGATCAGTATGCCAACGTATGCACCCAATGAGCAGCAGCAAGCAGATTACCAAACGATGCTGAGCGCCATTGAACAGCAACATGATAAGTTAATGCAAGCTAAAGCTGTGGTGCTTGATCTTCGCCATAATCAAGGTGGCTCATCGATGTGGAGTGAGCAAATAGCCTCAGCACTTTGGGGTAGCGAACAGTTTAAATATGGCCGCTATGAGTTAGACAAAAATACCCAAGTGTGGTGGCGTGCTTCTAAAGGCAATACTGACTATTTTGGCGATGTAGTCGCAAGCTATGATAAAGCTAGCCCTTGGTATCAATGGTTAAAGACGACTCACGAAAGTATGCAGGCGGCTTATGAAAAAGGTGAACATTTTTATGTTGAGATACCTGCAGCAGAGCAGCCAGCATTGCCAAAAAACGCCAGCAAGTTTACTACACCGGTTTATGTGATTGTGCCAGGGCAATGTGCCAGCGCCTGTTTAGACGCACTTGATAGTTTTAAATTATTTGCAAACACACAGTTAGTTGGCGCACCAAGTAGTACCGATTCTACCTATATGGAAGTGAGGCTCGAAACCCTACCTTCAGGTTTTGCTAAAGTCATTTTGCCGATAAAGGTCTATGTGAACAGACCCCGAGAAAAAGGCTTTTATTATCAACCTGATATTCAATTCAATGAACTTGAATGGACAACGCAAGCGCTTGTTAAAATGATTGCTGAGTTGTAATTAAACAAGTTCTTCTTGCTTTTTTATATTATATGAATACGATCTATATACGTTTCATATATAGGTCGCATGATGGGTATTGTTAAAATAAGCGATGAGCTACACGAAGAAATCCGTAAAGCAAGCACAGCGATGGTACGCTCAATCAACTCACAATCTGAGTATTGGATTAAAATAGGGATGCTTGCAGAGCTTAACCCCACCATGACTTACAGCGATATTATCAAAGAGCAACTTCGTCAAGCTGATGTGAAGGCTAAGGATGTGAGTGATGAGTAAAGTTGTAATTAAAAATGCAGACGAAATTGCTTTGATGCGAGAGTCTGGTCGATTACTTGCTGATGTATTTGCTTATCTCGAGCCTTTTGTAAAAGAGGGAGTGACTACAATGGAAATAAACGATCTCGTTGAGCGCTACATTGTTGAGCAGTTACAAGCAAGGCCATCAAGTAAAGGGCAGTACGGCTACCCTTATGTACTAAATGCCTCTGTGAACGAGGTGGTATGTCATGGTTTTCCAAGCGAGAAGGGTATTTTAAAAGCAGGCGATATTGTGAATATTGATATCACTCTTGAGAAAAATGGCTATTTAGCTGACTCGAGCAAAATGTACTTAATTGGAGATGTATCGCCTTTAGCAAAGCGTTTGGTAGATAGTACCCAGCAAGCCCTGTGGCACGCGATTAAAATGGTAAAACCAGGCGTGAGGCTGGGGGATATTGGTAATGCGATTGCAAACTTTGCTCATCAACATGGTTATAGTGTGGTTAAAGAATACTGTGGTCATGGTATCGGCCAGCAAATGCACGAAGAGCCACAGGTATTACATTATGGCAAGAAAAATACCGGGCTGGTATTAAAAGAGGGGATGACCTTTACAATTGAGCCAATGATCAATCAAGGGGCTGCTAAAGTAAAAACCAAGCCTGATGGCTGGACTGTGGTTACAAGAGATAAAAAGCTTTCTGCGCAATGGGAGCACACTTTAGCAGTAACGGCTGAGGGAGTTGAAGTGTTGACCTTACGCGAAGAAGAGCAACACTTTTTAAAATAAATTGTGTTAACAGGCTAATTCAGCAACGGGCTCTTCTGCTAGCCAGTTAAGGGCCGCAGTTCTTGATTTAAAGACATTCATTATCAAGCCTGCACGTTTATACAAATTGCAGTAGGTATCACTCAGCAAGCTACCGCCTTCAAGCCCATCTTTTATGACTAAGGCTGTTTTGGCCGGTGCAATGCCCTTACGCTTGAGTTCAACAAAATACACCATTAACTTTTCAAGTGCATCAGGGGTTGCCATACACGAATTTTTAAATTCAACTAATTCAAACCACTGGCCGTAATCAGCGTTGAGCTTATTGATGTAATCCTTTTGCATAAAAGAGTGCGCGTCAATAATCTCTTCATTGAAAGGACCTGTTGCGGTTGTTAAAAGTGTATTTTCACGTTGATAAAACTCAACAAGGCCGTGAGGTTTAAAGTTTTTGAATGGATAATGGTTTGTTGATACTTTTTTATGCATCCGTTCAATCCCTGAATGTTTATTGAGCTTTTGATAATAGCAGTGAAATCAACGAATTCAATCTTTTGGTTTGGGTTTTCTTAAAAACTAGTGAAAAAGCACTGGTTTTGCTACCAGGTAGAACCTGCTTGAATGTATATAGCATTTTGTTCAGGACCATGGGCTACATCTAAACCAATGCTGATACCGTAATGTTCATCAATCAAATAGCGAAACCCTGCACCCACAGTATCAATGGTTTCAGCCTTTGATAAGTCAGAAAAGCTATCGGCTGCCCAGCCCATACCAGTAAACACATTGAGTTTTATTTTATGTGTGACTTTATAGCTTGCTTCAGCTTCAGTAACAAATACATCTAGGCCTTGATAACGCGTTGCTGACACCCCACGCAAGCTAATACTTGGCGGAATGTAAACCGGTAAGCGTTTCTCACCTCGATTATTAACCGAGTCATACTGCATACGTAAAGCAAAATTAAACTTATCGGTGTAACGCCAATAGTTTAAGGCGGTTAGCTTTAGACTGGTGTAATCAACTTTACTGCCAATAGCCTCATCAAAATATAAATATTCGGCCTTGTAATTAAAGCCACGTTCAGGGTTAAGCGGGTTATCTCGGCTATCGTATTCCAGTAGCGGACCGATACCTGACGTATTTACATCAAGTGAAAGGTGCTCCTTGATAATGTCGTTTTCAAGTAAAAAATCTTCGATAGGGTTATCGGCTAAGCTAATATCAACTTGGCGATAAATCTGTTTAAAACCGTAAAAGAAGTTACTATCGTCATAGCGTAACTTAAGATTTTGGAACACAGCAGGACCTTCAATATTTAACGATAATGGCGTGAGAAGCTTTATTTCATCGAAGGTATAAAAATCAAGATTGATACTCGCCCAGCCAACAATCCCTTGATAGCGAATACGGTCTTCATCCCAAAACGTAATGTGACCAACAGCGCCGCCTTTGGTCCCATTTTTAGTGCCCACTAGGCCCACTAAACTAATGCTTTGTGGTAGGGTAGAGCCCTCTTTTTTCTTCTTTTTAGCCTTTTTCTCGTTGTCATGAAAAAAAAGGCCAACAACACCAAGGCCAGGCCCTACAGCTGGTTCTGTAATAAACGTCGGGATGGGCAAAAATGAAATAGGTTCATCAACTTTTTGTTGTTGATTGCTTAATTGTTGCTCGGCAGGTTTTATTGCATATTCATCGTAACTTGATGCAAAGCTTTCAGTGCTTAGTAAACTTACCGCCAACATATTTATTAGTACTACTTTTTTCACTTAATCCCTTACCCTGTAGTTTATTTTTCTTCAAATCTTAATTTATAGTTGATAATTAAACTCGAGACGGTGGTCGCCATCCACAAAGTCAAGGTTTTCATTCCAATTTGCAAAATAGCGGAGATTCATTCGCGGGTTTATTTGGTAACTTGCGGCGAATTCATGAGTTAAAATATGGCTTTGGTTTAACCCATAGTAATGGTCTTTGTAGTTATCACTACCGCCGATAGTGGTTAGCCAAAATGGATTGTAGTTAAGCCATATTTTATCGTTAATTGTCACTTTAGCGTACATACCCACTAAACCATAAGCACCCATAATGGAATAACCACTGTCACGACTGCCGTCATCTTCTAGGGTATTTTCACCAAGCGATGCACCCACACCAGCTAACGGATAGAACGTGAAACGTCCCATAGGTTTTAAAGCTTTAATAAAGCTGTACGAAACATCCATACTTTCGTCAGCAACAAGATTGGCATTAAGGTTATAGTTAGCATCAATTTGCGTTGCACTCATAGAGCTCAAATCAACAGAGAAGTTTCGAAAGCGAAACGAGTCGATAGAATCTGTTGTTTTGCTGTCGCTTTCCCAGCCTAGTGCATCGCCATATATGCCTTTTACTTCAATAACATTCATTCCGGCAGTTGTTGCGATACCTGTGTCGTATGCTTGGCCTACTTTTAAGTTTAGCCCTTTGTTAGTGGTACCAAAGCCTATTTGAGTATAAACAGCCAGAGGATCTGACATGTCTTGTACTTCTTTTTGATTATCCGCATAACTGGAAAATGAAACCCCAATACTAATTAGTGTGATGAGGTGATATGAAGTCATGTGTTGTCCTTACACAGAGATAAAAAGGCTGTTTCATTAGTTAGTTATAGTCTATTTTTTGTTCTTGTTCAATCCTAATTGAGGGCGAAAATATGGGGATCCAGTAGTTAAAATTTATGGGGTATTAGTTTTTTAGTATAGCTAAAAAGTTCACTAAGTATTTGTTGTTAGGTATTAATTATTAATTTCAAAAGCGGTTTATAGAAAATAGGTGGTTTTATTGATAGAGGCCAATGTATATAAAGGTAAGTGCTAGAATCGACCGTTTTTTCATCTATACTGATGAAAGCTCATTGTGAGTGAAAGGTATTGCTTTAACTAATAAAGGATGATTTATGAAAAAACTAATAGCGGCAGCTATTTGCGGTTTGGTTTCAACGGTAAGCCTTGCAGCTGATAAGCCAAACGTATTGGCCATAATGGTTGATGACGTTGCGCCAATCTCACTCAGTGCATACTCACACGGTATGACCTACCCAACCCCTAATATTGATCGCATTGCTAACGAAGGTGCATTGTTTACTGATCATTATGCACAGCCTAGTTGTACAGCGGGTCGTGCTGCATTTTTAATGGGGCAGTTGCCTGTGCGGACAGGCTTAACCACGGTAGGTCAACCTGGTAATCCTCTTGGTATAAAAGAAGCCGATCCTACCTTAGCCGAATTTTTAAAAGCTCGCGGTTATATGACGGCTCAATATGGTAAAAATCACTTAGGTGATTTAGATGAGCACTTACCAACAAAGCATGGCTTTGATGAATTTTACGGAAATTTGTACCACTTAAATGTGTCTGAAGAACCAGAGCAGGCTGATTACCCTAAAGATCCTAAGTTTGTTAAAAAGTTTGGCCCGCGTGGTGTGATTGAATCTTACGCCAATGGCAAAATCACTGATACTGGCCCACTTACTCGCAAACGAATGGAAACGTTTGATGAAGAAGTGTTAGAGCGCTCACTAAACTTTATGGAACGCGCAGTAAAAGCGAAAAAACCATTCTTTATTTGGCATGCCACAAGTCGTATGCATGTTTACACACACCTAAAACCTGAAAGCCGAAATTTAGCGACAGGCATTAGTTCTGAAGAAGATATTTTTGGTAGTGGCTTGATGGAGCATGATGGTCATGTTGGCAAGCTACTAGATAAACTTGATGAGCTAAAAATTGCCGATAACACCATTGTTATTTACACCAGCGATAATGGTCCTGAGCAATCAAGCTGGCCTGATGCAGGAACCACTGAGTTCCGTGGTGAAAAAATGACAACCTGGGAAGGGGGCGTGCGCGTGCCTTTCTTGGTACGCTGGCCTGATGAAATACCAAAAGGCTTAAAGCTCAATGGCATTTCATCACATGAAGATGTTTTCCCTACAGTTGCTGCTGCATTAGGTGAAAAGAACTTACGTGAAAAGCTTAAAAAGTCAGACAAAGTGTATATTGATGGTGAAAACAACCTAGCTTATTGGACTGGTAAAGCTGATAAATCTGCACGTAACTATTTCTTTTATTACTATGAGTCACAACTTACGGCGGTACGTTTTGGTCCATGGAAAATGCACTTCGCGACCAAACCAAATGGCTTATATTACGAAGATATGGTAACTCACAGTATGCCTAAATTATTTAATTTACGTAAAGATCCATTAGAACACTATGATGGGGTAACTGGTTTTCATCAAATCATGCGTAAGAGTTGGTTGATGCAGCCGATTATTGCTAAGTTAAATGAACATGTTCAAACCTTTGTTGAATTCCCTCCACGTCAAGAAGCGGCGTCACTTAACGTGAATGAAGCAATCGAAAAAGCAAAATCACTAAACTATGGGCATTAATTATTAACCATAAGTTGAAAAGGGCCGATTAGGCCCTTTTTTAATGATTAATGCTATTCATCATTTCGAGCTGTTTCACAAACTGCTCAACTTGCTGGTTACCCGGTACCAAGCGGGCTAGGTTTCTGGCATAAAACAGCGCTTGGCTGTAGTTCTCTTCTGCCACATACCACTGTGCCAAACTGTAGCTGATATCTGGGTTATTCGGTGTTAAATTAAATGCGCGCTCAAGGGCTGAGATGGCCGCTGGCATGTTGCCTAAATCTTGTAATAGCAGGGCGTAGGTAAACTGATAGTTTGCATTTTCTTGTGCAAACTGCGCTGCTTTTTGTAAATGGTTAAGAGCGGTGTTTTTTTGTTTTGCGCGAATAAGGCTCATTGCCAGGGCATAATGTATGTCGGCGCTTTCTAGGTTAACGTCTAAGCCTTGTTTTAAGATGGCTTGCGCTGCTTTTTCATCGCCTTGATTACGGTATAAATCTGCTAAATTGACATAAGCGGGAGCAAAAATAGGCTCAACACTGATTGCTTGCAGGTAATGTGCTTTGGCTTGCTCAGGCTTTTGTAATGTGAGCGCCAAATTGCCTAAATTGGTGTGTGAATAGCCACGCTCTGCTTGGTACTCTTGAATGCCTTTGTATTCATCAAGGGCTGCATTTAAACGTTTGCTGTCTTGCTCATTGAGCCCCGTAGGGAAGGGTTGAATTAACATGGCCGCCAGTGCTCGTGCAGCTTCGGCTCTGATAGGCAAATTTTCATCATCTAAAAGCGGGTTCAACAGGCGCCAGCGCTGGTTGATATCAAACGGCATCGCCGCCTCAATGGCTGCTTGGCGTTTTAATGGTTCGCTGTCTTTTACTGAACGAGCAATCGCGACGACAGCATTGTTATCTGGGCTTGCGGCTAAGCGGCTTAATGCTGATGCACGGATGATCTCAGGAAAGCCTTTATCTTGCACGATTTTGGTCAGCATGGTTGATGCATTAGGCAAACGGTTATCCGCGGCATAAAACGCCTCAGAAAAATGCGCAGTGCCAAGGTGCTTTGAATGTGGATGCCAGCCTTTTATTTTAGCAACCGCCCATTGTGGCGTCTTGTCTTCATGGCAGCTATTACAGGCATTTGGGGCATTGGTTTTTAATGTTAAGTCTGGACGAGGTACCCGAAAGCTGTGGTCGCGCCTTGCATCCACTTGCATATAGGTGGTGGCAGGCATATGACAATCAACACATTGGCTACCAGTACTTGCCACTTTATGACCGTGATGTTTTGGCGTGTCGAACACCTCTTGGCTATGACATTGCGTACAGGTTTGATTACCCGGTAGCTTTAATTTACCCGAATGAGGGTTATGGCAGTTACTACATGTTACCCCGGCATTGAACATTTTACTTTGTAAAAATGAACCCCAAACATAGTCTTCGTCCCACACTTGACCATCAACGTGATAAAGCTCTGGAGTGAGTAATGAGCCTTGAAAGTGTTGTAAAAAGCTATGTGGGTCTTTGCGGTCATCAAGCTGTGAGCGGCGAGCATGGCATGTTGCACACACTTGCACTTGCTCGCTTTTTACCAGAGGCTGCACGCTTTGCATACTGCCATCGATTTCTTGGGTAAACAGCGGGGTTTGCTTTTTAATATTATGCGTAAAGCCCTTATCAGCAATACTACTATCGCCATCAGCCCATTTTAAATGCGCTTGTGTGTCGCCATGACACGCTTTACAGCTCACGTTAATGCTTGAATAAGTTGAATCAAAGCTATTCGTTTTAAGGTCAAATTGCTTTTTGAAATCAGTTGAGTGGCAATCGGCACACATATGATTCCAGTTTTGGCCTTTTTGCGACCAATGAAAAAGGTCGTGTTGTTTCTGCTCAGGATGCAGTACAAACCAGCGCTGACCGCCTTCTGTTTTACTGCGTGAGTCCCACGCAAATGGAAACAGTTGTATGTGGCCTTTGCCCATTTCAAACATGTATTGCTGCAATGGCTCATAGCCAAATGTGTATAAAACAGGGTAGTCAGTCAACTTGCCATCAAGGTTTGGCATGCTTATAAAAAGTTGTTGGTCTTTTTGAAAAAAGCGCGCTTGCTGGCCTTGATAGTCGAGGGTTTGTTCGTTGAAATTGCCAAGCACTGAAGCGGGAGTGGCTTTTTCCATAGCATGAAAATGATGGGAGGTTTGCCAGTCTGCAACTTGGCTTTGATGACAGTTAACACACTGGGACTCTGCAAACACACTAAATGCGAAAAAGCTACATAACAGCCAAGCCAATCTCATCACAGAATAAATCCTTTTTATTTTTACCACATGCACTTATGAGTTATATCAGTTTGTTACAGATAAGCAAAGTCGGCTTGTTAAAACGGGGATATAAAAAAGCCCGAGAAGCTCGGGCTTAGTAAGTTATAGACTTTTCTTCGGTGGCAGCGCAACGTTAGCGAAGATAAGCCCCGCCACTAATGACATAAATATCAAGAAGGTTTGTTGGCCTATATGCTCCGCATAAACGAAATCTTGACCTTCAATTAACGAGTTCAAACCGATATAGGTTTTACTTCCAGGTACTAAAACAATTAAACCTTGCATGGCTACAATAGAGGCGGGTGCATTAGCAACACGGTTAAACAAGTTACTGAATACCCCAACAGATAAAGCACCAACAAAAGTACCTAAAGTGTAATCTAGATACATGGCCGAACCAATACTTGTACCATACGCGATAAAGCCAGAAGCGATTGACCAAACTGCATGCTTTAATTTTGTTCTAAAAATAACGATTAGGCTGCTACATAACATGAAGATAGCAAGCCAGGCTGTCCACTTTGGTAATGGTTCCGGTTGCACAAAATCACTTTGTCCAAAAATAGCAAAACCAATACCGATACCAATAAAAGCACCAAAATACAGTTTAAACAGCAGCATGAATGAGTCCATCACCCGAGCTGTACCAGATACTAAATGCCTTGCCGCTAACTCTGCTAAACCGAGGGCTAATGCTAAGCCGGGTATAAATACAATGATGGCTGAAAGTACCACCAGTCGTATGTTTATTTGGGCATCAAGGTATACGCTTACAGCGCAGGCAATCATCGCAGAAACAATGGCAACTAATGGTTCAAGCATATGCGCAACACGCTTAGAGCGTGTTGACCAAAGTACAAATAAATACACCACTAAGGTGATCAGTGCTGACCAAAATACATCATTCCAGCTAGTCCCCATCAACATGGCAAATGCCCCACCTGAGGTCGCAAATGCAACGCCAGTCATAAATTTATTATATGGGTTTGGCATGGTGTAAATAATATCGAGCTGTTTATCGACTTCTTGTAGCGTCAGCTCGCCATTAAGCATTTTGTTTACTAAGTCATCGGTATCTGCCAGCGAGCCTAAGTCATGATCGCCCGGATCAACACGCGCCACATGGGTATACTCTTCTTCGTGACCATCTGTCCAGATCACAAAAGTCACGGATGTTGGCGACATAACAAAAGATGATTTTAAACCGAGGTAAGTCGCAACTTCCATTAAGTGCGCTTCTAGTCGGTATGCAGGTGTACCGTATTTATGAAGCATTTTGCCAAGCTTCACGATAAATTTTCGTTTTTCAGTAAACGTTGCGGTTTTCAAAGGCGTTTTGAACCAAAGGTTAAATTGTTCAGTTAAGGATAGACCAAAATTCAATAAGATATAGTCTAATAGCTAGACTATATCGCTTAAATTGACCAGCGCGATTTTAGCGACAAAAGCCGCTATGTCTAGTGTTATTTACGGCAAAATTACTTATTTTTTGCTTCAATCCACTGCGCCATGTATTGGGTCGAACGCATGGTGTGATGTTTGAGCATTTGGCCGGTAAAATTTTGCTGTCTATGCTGCGCTAATGACTCACTAATGGTGGTGATTTTAGCGATTAACTGCGACTGAAGTTTTGATTTATCATAATATTTTTGCAATAACAGCTGGCCATTTTGCTGTGCTTGGGTAAACAGAGCTTCATCTTGATAAAGTGCCACTGCTGCATCAGCAAATTGCTGTGCATCTTCACAGATTGCGCCTGACCATGGCTCATCTTGATGCATGCCTTCACTACCAATAGGGGTTGTTACGCTCGGCGTTTGCATGATCATCGCTTCGAGTAACTTACCCTTGATACCAGCCCCAAAACGCAGTGGCGATAAACATACTCGGGCATCTTCCATAACTTGATAAGCATCATCTGCCCAGCCTTTGATTAAGAAGCCGGTTTTTGGATTGTTAAGCGCTGTCGCCTTAGGTGGCGGGTAGGAGCCATAAATATGGAGTTCAGCATCGGGTAATTGTTTGCGGATCAGCGGCCAAATCTGTTGCAAGTACAACACAGCATCCCAGTTTGGCGCATGACGAAAATTACCAATGGTCATAAAGTGCTTACGCTCAGCAAATGCTTTGGTGCTAGTAGGAATATGCTGTAAATCAACCAAAAATGGTAAATGGTGAAGTAGGGCGCTATCAACTTTGAAAACGTCATTGAGTAGCTGCATCTCGTAATGCGAGATAATTAAGCTGATGTCTGAGCGTAAAATTGCCGCGATTTCTCGCTTTGCAATATCGCTGTGTAAATCACTATGGCTGAATTCTCGGCCTGCTTTGTGAGCTTCGTGACGGGCATTTCTTAGGCACTGTAAATCTTCGGTATCAAGAATTTTAAGTGCTTTAGGGCAGTATTTATCGACTCGCCAACCAAACTGTTCTTCCATCATAAAGCGATCAAACATCACAATATCAGGGTTATACGCTTGCACGTACTCATCAAAGCTTGAGCAGTTTAATGCAATGACCTGTGTGGTAATGCCATCTTCGCTGAGATCCACCATGTGTTCGGTTTTTTGCGCTGGGCTTGCAAATTCAACTTGCCAGTTTTCTGCACGAAAGGCGCGCAAGAGTGACATCATGTGGGTGCCGGCTGCCGACGAATTAGGCTCAGGCCATACATAACCGATCACTAACACTTTTTTCATTGACTTGAATCTCGTATTTTTAAGTTAACATCCACCAAGGTGCGAACGGGTGGCGTTGATTTATCTAATAGTTCTTTTAACACCTGGCAAGTGCGTTTACCGATTTCATCGGCATTAATGGCGATGGTTGAAAGAGAGGGCAGCATTAAGCGTGAATCTTCTAGGTCATCAAAGCCAATAACTTTAATGTCTTTACCCGGCTCAAGGCCGTGTTGGCGCATAGCTTCAATCGCGCCGTAAGCAATCACATCATTAAAACAGACAATGGCCTTGGTATTTGGCGCTTGTTTTATAAGGGTATTAAAGGCTTCTCGGCCACCTTGGCGGTTTGTCGGCGCTTGAATAACGGGTTTTTCGTCAGTGATATTAAATTGCTCAAGCGCAGCTAAAAAACCACTTAAACGTTCATGGTAGTCAGATATTTCTGCCGTGCCGCCTAAAAATGCAACTTCTTCTATGCCTTGCGATAAAATATGGCTAGTCGAAATATGTGTGCCTTTTTTGTTATCAGGCAAAATACACGGCGCAGCTGAAAACGGAATTTCACGCATGATATTAATAACCGGAAAACCACTATTTATTAAATCATCTTGCCACTGCTGCTCTGTCCCCGGTGCTGGACACATAATAAACGCCGATACGTTGTATTCTTTTAGGGTTTTCACCACTTGAGTTTGCCTTTCGACACACTCTGCAATATTCACCAGCATTGGCAGCATGCCAAGCTCAAAGATGTGTTTTTCGAGACCAACAGCAAGCTGAGCTGAATACGGGTTGGTTAAGTCATTTATAACCAACGCGACTAGGTTTGATCGCTTGCTGCGTAGGGCTGCAGCATCGCGGTTATACACATAGCCAAGCTTATCAATGGCAGCCAGTACTTTTTCTTTACTTTTTTTACTGACCTTATCACTGTTGGTAAGGACCAAAGACACGGTTGACTTTGAAACCTGTGCTTGTTCAGCCACATCCCAAATTGTGACTTTGCCTGTCGATTTTTTCATTTTTATTAGCAAAAAGTGGCGAATAGAGTGCTCTTATTTTAGCGTAATTTAGCTGTTTAAGTCACTGATTGGCTGCCAAAAGGGTCGAAACTCTTTATGAAATGCTGCAAACATGTTCTACTTGTTTACAGAATCGAAAATAAAAACGAAAAAGGAACGAACATGAAAGCATTTAAACTGCTTTTTGCGCTAGTCATTGGCGCAGCTGTTTGCACACCCAGTTTTGCTAATCAAGGTTATCAAACTCCATCGCCGGCACTGGCTGCTGTGGTTGACGCTAAGCTTGCACCGAGTAGTTATTTATCGAATGATGGCCAGTGGCTGGCGTTATTTGATAGAAAACGCATCGATACCTTACAAGACTTAGCCAAAGAAGAGTTGAAACTTGCGGGTATTAAGCTTAATCCTGCTAATTTTTCGCGCTCACGAGTGCGTAATAAATTTACATCTTTAGTGCTTAAGCATGTTGAAACAGGCTCTGAAATTGTTGTATCTGGTTTGCCAAATGGAATTTTACGCTCACCAAGTTGGTCAAGCGACAGTCAATATTTGGCATTTGTGGTAGAGCAAGCATCGAGTGCTAACCTATGGGTCTATAATGTAAGTACTAAGCAAGCCCGCCAGTTAAGTGATACGCCTCTTAATTCTGTGCTAACGCGCACGCCTTATACGTGGTTGCCAGATAGCAGCGCTATTGTCGCAAATGCAGCGGTCAATATTGGTAAAGCACGTATCAGCAATGACAGCTCGCAGGTTGTGCCTGTTATTCAGCAAAGTAGTGGTGAAAAAGCGCCTGCGCGTACTTATCAAAACCTGCTAACTAGCCCATACGATGAAGCACAATTTAAGTTCTTTGCCCAAAGCCAGCTGACTTATATTCCGCTCAGTGGTCAAGGCCAACCGATTGGTCAACCGGGCTTAATTAAATCGTTTTCGGTCTCGCCTGATTCAACCAATATTTTGGTTGGCATGATTGATGAGCCTTTTTCGTATCAAGTACCTTACAGCCGATTTGCTGCGACTTGGCAAATTTGGGGCATGCGTGGCTATACGTTAGCAGAGCTTGCGAAGCAGCCTTTAGCAGATAACATTCCACAAGGTTATGACAGTGTGCGTACTGGTCGCCGCGAATTTCAATGGCGTGCAGATCAAGGCGCTGAAGTCATTTGGGCAGAAGCACAAGACGGCGGTGATATGAAAACCGACGTGCCTTATCACGATCACCTTTATAGCCTAAGAGCACCATTTAAACGTGATGCGAAGTTATTTGCGAAAGTTGAACGCCGTTTTGACTCAATTACTTGGGGCAACGGTAATATTGCTCTGTTATCTGAATGGCGCTTTAGCGACCGACAAGTTCGCACATTTGTTATTCAACCTCGTAATGCAGATAAAAACCGCGTGCTATTTTCTGAGCGCAGCTATAACGATGCGTATAAAGATCCAGGTTACCCAATTTATGAAAAGAATGATTTAGGCGCTGACGTATTAAAAGTTGTTGGTGGGCGTTATCTTTTCTTACGCGGTAACGGTGCCTCTGAACAAGGTAATATTCCGTTTTTAGACCGATATGATGTAAAAACCAATTCCACAACACGTGTTTGGCAATCAGAAGCGCCATACTATGAGCGTGTGCGTGCAATGCTTGATGATGAAGGCGAGCGTTTAATTACGATTCGCGAATCTAAAACTGAGCAACCTAACTTTTTTATTCGCGACCTAGACGATAAAACCCTGACTCAACTTACGACTTTTGAGCACCCTTACCCAGAATTTAAAGGGGTGACTAAAGAGCTAATTCGATACAAGCGTGATGATGGCGTTGAGCTTAGTGGTACGCTTTATTTACCGCCTGGTTATGATTCAACTCAAGGCCCGTTACCGGTTCTAATGTGGGCTTATCCGCTTGAATATAAAGATAAAGCCGTTGCGTCACAAATGCGCGAGTCGCCTTATGAGTTTACTTATATCGGTTATTGGGGACCAATGCCTTATCTTGCAAAAGGTATTGCCGTATTTGACGACCCGAAAATGCCAATTGTGGGTGTTGATGGTAAAGAGCCAAACGACTTATTCCGTAAGCAGCTGGTGGCAAGTGCTAAGGCTGCGGTAGATGTGCTTGTTGAAAAAGGTGTGGCAGATAAAGATAACATTGCCATTGCTGGTCACTCTTATGGTGCCTTTATGGTGGCGAATTTATTAGCGCACAGCGATTTATTTAAAACCGGTATTGCCCGCAGTGGTGCTTACAACCGCACCCTAACGCCATTTGGTTTCCAAGGTGAAGAGCGTGACTTTTGGCAAGCGCAAGATGTGTACGCGGCGATGTCACCGTTTTTCCATGCTGAGAAAATCAATGAGCCTATGCTGATGATCCACGGTCAAGAAGATCCAAACTCGGGTACCTTCCCAATGCAAAGTGAGCGTATGTACGCTGCATTAAAAGGCCTAGGTAAAGAAGCCCGCTTAGTGATGTTACCTTATGAGGCGCATGGCTATCGCGCTCGTAAGAGCTTGCTGCATGTACTTTGGGAGCAAGAGCAGTGGTTAGAAAAATACTTATTAAGTGACGAAAAACCCGCAGAGCCAGTTGCCGCTGACGGTGTCACTCAGTAGTTAGTTAAATGGTTATATTAGGAATCCCCGCCCATAAAGCGGGGATTTTTGTATTGCCTATTTGCATATTCTTATTCGTAGATAAGCGGTTAGCAAATAAGAGGAAATGTTGTTCATGTTTATAATTCCAGATACCGACAAGAAAATTCGAGCAAAGATATCTAGCTATAAATCTGCTTTTAACCGAGAGATTAGAGATTATGGCTGTATCTCAGATGGTTATGGTAAGCGATATTTAATATTTCCTTTGTTGCTCGTACTCAATGATATGAAAAAAGCTGAGCAACATATACAGTGGCATGATTCACACTTTCCTGATGATATGGGTGAGCCAGTGCAAATGTTGTGTCGTTCGATACTAACGTTTCGTATTGGTGATATTAATAAGGCGTCTTACGAACTAGCTGAAACTATGTTTTCGAATGTATATTTATTGCCATGGCTACTTGATGAAAAAGTAGAACCTATTGATATGCGCCATCTAACAAACTTCTCACTGTTAGAGTATTGTGAGGAAGTACCACACAGAGTTCTCGAAAGCATATCAGAGCAAGAGCTGGAGTGGATTTACAGCTGCTATCATTCAGGGGCTTTTGTAAAAGCAAGAACACGTTATATTGAAATCTACACGCGCTTAAAGCATGTTTCAGAAATGGATGAACGCGTTAAGCTATCTGATGAAGCTGAGAAGTTACTATCAGCTCTAAAAGTTTAGCAGGCAATAGCTTAAGGGAAAGTCCTAAGTGCTTGGTTTCTGCTTTGAATGCTATTTTAGTCAATTAAATTAGGCCTTTGATGCGGTCGTTATAAAACAAGGATGCTCATGAATAAGTTTATAATTCTTATATTATTTTTAATATCGTCTTGCTCATTACATGCAAAACAAACCAAAAGTTTAGAATTTTCTAAAGTGCTAGATAAGGAGATCCCGTTAATTCTTGAAAAAAGCAAAGCGCGTGGTATTGCTATATCGATTGTTCAAGGGAATGAGGTGCTTGGTTCATATTCTTATGGCCATGCTGACGCTGAAAATAGAACCCCAATCACACACAAAACTTTATTCAATGTTGGCTCCATTTCTAAAGTGATTACAGCTTGGGGCGCAATGATACTAGTTGAACAAGGTAAAGTTGAACTTGATAAACCAATTAATGATTACTTAAAAAGCTGGAAAATACCGAATTCTCAGTTTGATGCTAACAAAGTAACTTTACGTAATATTCTCTCTCATACTGCAGGGCTTTCATTAAGTGGCTACAATGGATGGAGTGCTGAAGATCCATTACCTACTCTTGTAGAGTCATTAGAAGGCAATAATACGGGTGATGGAGCCGTTAAAATTATTCATGAACCTGACACTAAATGGTCATACTCAGGTGGTGGTTACACGATAGTTCAGCTGTTAATTGAAGACCTGACTAATCAATCTTTCAGTAATTTTATGACTAAAAACGTTCTTTTACCCCTCGGAATGACAAATTCTTCGTTTGATATCAACCGTATTTCTCCAGCAAAGCTGGCTAGTCCTTACGATGAGAATGGCAACAAAACAGCTATGGTGTACTTTACAGAAACAGCTGCCGCTGGCTTTATAACAACGGCAGATGATTTAGCTAAGTTTAATCAGGCAGTGCTAAAAAATGAGCAAGGTAATTACATTGGTTCAAATATTTTATCAAATCAGCTTATTGCAAATATGATTCAAGCTCAGCCTCACACAGGAGGGCGATGGAGTATGAGTTATGTCGTAGACTCTGAGAATAACAGTCTAGGTTTTGCAGGGTTTAATAGAGGCTGGACATCCTTAACTCGCTCTGTGACAGATAAAAATATTGGTTATGTAATATTAAACAATAGTAGCGTTGGTGGAGTGAATAATGAAATTGATCAACTCCTGCTGTCTGTAATTAAAGGTAGTTAAACTGAAGCGCACATAGCAAGTATCTTAGCTATGGGTAATCGGTTTTAATTGCTCGCTTAACCAATCAATAAACACTCGGGTACGCCTTGGTAAATGGCGTCGATTTGGGTAGACGATATTCATAGGCATGGGCGGCAAATTATAGTCAGGCAAAACTTGGATAAGTTCACCACAACTAAGCTCGTCAAGAACTCCATGACGAGGCACTTGAATAAGGCCAAGCCCAGCTAAACACGCTGCTTTATAGGCATCCGTATTGTTGACTGTGAGCTGTGATTTCATGGTCAGGGTTTGCCAATCGCCTTGCGTATCTTGGTATTCAAAGCCAGGGTCAAGTTGGCCGAGCGTTTGGCTATAGCGAACAATGTAATGCTCGGCTAAATCGCTAAGTTCAGTGATGTTGCCATAGTTTTTAATATAACCTGGGCTTACACAGTTAATCGTAGGGCAGTGGCCAATTTTTTTCGCAATCAGCGATGAGTCTTCTAAATTACCGACTCGCACTACACAATCAAAGCCTTCTTCAATTAGGTTAACTCGTCTGTCAGAACTACTCAGTTCAATCTCTAATTGCGGGTGTGCAGATAAAAAGCTGTCTAGATTCGGCAGCACTAAACGTCTGCTAATTGGCTGTGGCATATCTACTCTAAGACGCCCTGATAACGCTTCGTCTTTTTTATGAAATAGGGTTTGTAGTTCGTCTATATCAGCAAGCATATCTTTGCAGCGCTGATAAAAAACCGTACCTTCGTTGGTCAGCGTAACCCGTCTTGTTGTGCGGTTTAGAAGCCGAGCACCTAACGTATCTTCGAGTTGTTTGACCAACTGCGAGACAGATGATTTAGGCATGCTCAGTGCAAGTGCTGTAGCCGAAAAGCTTTTTAGCTCTGCAACCTGAACAAAGGTTTTCATGGCATTTAGTTCATTCATGATTGTTTGTTATTTGCGAACAGTTAATTCAATTTTACATGGTTTATCTGGTTTTGCAGTGTAAATATACTGGTTGCTCACAATTACTTCAAAGCAAAAGGGTAAGCACGATGAGCAACAAAATTGCAGTGATCACAGGTGGTAATCGCGGTTTAGGTAAAAATACAATTTTAAGTTTGGCACGTAAGAACATTGATTGCGTATTTACTTACAGAAGCCATAAAAATGAAGCGCAGCACGTTGTAGAAGAAGTTGCAGCGCTAGGGGCAAAAGCCGTCGACATTCAACTTGATGTGAGCGATACTTTAGGTTTTGCTGAATTTAAACAAACACTTGAGAGTACCTTGGCAACACAATGGCAAACATCTCGATTTGATTATTTAATTAATAACGCAGGCCATGGCAGTGATAGTGCATTTGCTGATACCAGCGAAGCTATGTTTGATAATTTGATGAATGTACATGTAAAAGGGGTGTTTTTCTTAACACAAACACTGCATGAGATGATCAATGATGGCGGGCGTATTATTAACTTATCTTCAGGGCTGACACGCTTTGCATTACCAGGAAAAGCGGCCTACGCCACCGTGAAAGGAGCCGTTGAAGTATTAACCAAATACATGGCAAAGGAACTTGCTGGTCGCAATATTGCCGTGAATGTCGTCGCGCCTGGCGCAATTGCCACTGATTTTGGTGGCGGTGCTGTCCGTGATAATGAGCATGTTGCGCAATTAGTGAGTTCATTTACAGCCATGGGACGCGTTGGCCAAGCTGATGATATTGGTCCTATGATTGCGCAGCTACTCGGTGATGAAAACCGTTGGGTGACCGGACAACGCATTGAAGCATCAGGCGGTATGTTTTTATAAGCCTGTTAGCAATCGCGTGTTTGTTTGCTTATTTAAGTGAATGTGATTTAATCGCTTTCTCTTTTTAAGCAATAAACATGTGATTGCATTTATGCTCGATTTAGCAGTACTCGCGGTTTTTATTCCGACCTTTTTCTTTGTTTCTATTACACCTGGTATGTGTATGACGCTCGCCATGACGTTAGGCATGAGTGTAGGCGTTAGACGTACGCTGTGGATGATGGTCGGTGAGGTGTTAGGGGTTGCCACGGTAGCCATTGCTGCGGTGATTGGGGTTGCTAGTATTATGCTTAATTACCCTGACTTATTTGTCTTTTTAAAATACCTAGGTGGCGCGTACTTAATATACTTAGGTGTTAATATGTGGCGCGCTAAAACCAGCTTTAAACCTAACGATGCTACACAGCAACAAATTGGTCGTGGGCAATTATTTTCGCAGGGTTATATCACTGCCATTGCAAACCCAAAAGGGTGGGCATTTATGATTTCTTTACTCCCTCCGTTTATTAATGTTGATTTAGCGGTTGCTCCTCAGCTTGCGGTATTAGTGAGCATTATTATGCTGAGCGAATTTATCTGTATGTTGATTTACGCAACAGGCGGTAAAAGCTTAAGGCTGTTTTTAGATAAAGGCGATAATGTGAAGTGGTTAAACCGTATTGCTGGCGGGCTTATGATGGGTGTAGGCGTTTGGCTGGCGCTAGGTTAACGCTAAGTTGGATAATACCCATCTGCATATTGCAAATGGCTATTATCCTTTATGAGTCTTAATCAACTAATTCAACTTGCTTAGACACATGGTTAAAGCATAGTTTTAAAGTGTCAATGGCAGTCCTTGTTTTTGCCGCTAAACTGTCTCGGGCTGGTGTTACAGCATAAACAGTATAGTTTGGCATTGCCCATTCAGGTGCTATTTCAACCAGTTCTTTCGATTTTAGTAAATGCCTAACTTCTGGTTCGGGTAACACGCCATAGCCAACACCATCAATCACAAGTTTGATTAAACTTTGCATGTTGTTCACTGTAATTTTAGCCTTTGGCAGTGGCTTGCTTTCTAATGTAGAAGGGTTAAATGCGTTGCTGTCAGCATTACTGTGTCCAATTCTGGCAAACTGGTTGAGATCTTGCCAGCGAGCCTGTTTTATTTGACTAATTGGATGATCTTTATGGGCGCATAACTTTAGTGGCCACGTTGCTAATTGCCTTGCTACTAGGTTGGAATCTGTTAATGGGCCAATAGCGATTGCTAAGTCAGCGCCGCATTTAATCATATCAATTGGCTCGTCAGTCAAAATTAACTGAATACGTAAATCATCAAATTCGTTAATTAAGCGCTCCAACGGCTCGCTTAATAATCCTCCACCAAAACCCACTGGCGCCACTAATTTAAGCTCGCCACTGGGCTTATTTTGCAAATGTTGTAATTGCGTACTGGCTTGATCAGCTAGTGCCAGCATTTTTAAACAGCTTTGATAATACAGGTGGCCGGCTTCGGTTAAGGTAAGTTCGCGTGGGCTGCGGTTAAATAGGCTTAATCCGATTTCTTGTTCTAATTGCTTAATGTGTTGACTCACAGCCGATGTGGTCATCGATAACTCTGCAGCTGCACCGCTCATATTGCCTGTCTCTACAGTACGAGAAAAAACGCGTAGTGTTTTTATCAGCTTGGAATTCATAGTTCAGGCCTTCTTAATTCAGTTTTAAGAAATCGTAAATTGTGAAAATCGGGACTTCTCATTAGTATGCAAACGCTAATTATTATCATTAATAAACAAAATGTCACGGAGTATTATTATGACGAGGGTTGTTACGAACATTTTACCATTAACGGCAGCTATACTAGCTAGTTTGTCTTATTCTGCAAATGCAGATGATAAAAAGCAAGACATGGAAGTGATTGTAGTTTCTGCTTCAGGTTATGAGCAGATGCTTAAAGAGGCACCAGCCAGCATCAGTGTTATTGATCGTGAGCAACTCGAAAAGCGTTTTTATCGTGATCTAACCGATGCAATGACAGATGTTCCTGGTGTGGTTGTCACAGGTGGTGGCGACAGAAAAGATATCAGTCTTCGTGGTATGGCAAGTCAATATACTTTGATTTTAATTGATGGCCAGCGTCAAACCTCTCGTGAAACCCGCCCAAATAGTGATGGCCCTGGTGTTGAAGGAGCATGGACTCCGCCTATCTCAGCGATTGAACGCATCGAGGTTATCCGTGGTCCTATGTCGTCATTATATGGCTCAGATGCAATCGGTGGGGTTATCAATATTATTACCCGTAAAACACCAGAAAAATGGTATGGCGAATTGCGCCTAGATAGCACCATTCAAGAATCAAGTGAATCGGGCAATATCAATCAAGGTAGCTTTTTCACAGCGGGTGGCTTAATTCCTGAGTTATTAGGTATGCAGTTATCTGGTCAATTCTCAAAGCGTGACGAAGACGATTTTGAAGCAGGTTTTCGTGGCAAAGAGCAAAGTAATATCAAAGCTAAGTTCATCTTAACGCCTTCTGATAACCACGAAATCATGCTTGAAGTAGGCTCTGCAAACCAAAAACTTGACGAAACATTAGGCAAAACAGTTGCTCCTTTAGCTGAAGGTGAAAGCTGTGGCCGAAATGGTTGCCCAGAGTCATCAACCACAGAGTACGACCAAGAAACGTATTCACTAAGCCATAACGGTTTTTATGATTTTGGTTCATCACGCAGTTACCTAAAGTACGATAAATTTGATAATACTTCGCGCGAAATGTACGTCGAGAATACCGATGCGCAAACCAGCTGGACGCTGCCATTTACTGATCACAACGCAACACTTGGTGCAGCTTATTTAAAAGAAGAGCTTGATGATTACACAAGTAACAAAATTAGTGATCTAACGCATGTTGAAAACGAGCAGTGGTCGGTGTTTGCCGAAGATGAGTGGGCAGCAACCAAGCAGTTTAAACTCACAACAGGTCTTCGTTATGACCATGATGGCAATTTTTCAGGCCATTTCAGCCCACGTTTGTATGGTGTGTATACAGCAACTAAATCGTTGACGGTAAAAGGCGGTATCTCTACAGGCTTTAGAGCGCCGAATATTCGTCAATCTACCGAGGCCTGGGGGCAAGTGAGCCGAGGTGGTAATATTTACGGTAACCCAGATTTAAGCCCTGAAAAATCTGTAAACTACGAAATGGGTATCTATTACGATGCAAACCGTGATTTATCGCTTTCAAGCACCGTATTTTACAACGAATTTGAAGACAAAATTACCCGTATTTCGTGCCCACTCACCCAGTGTACTGATGGACCAAACCAGTTTGGTTCGATGCCAACGACCTATGTCAATGTGGATGAGGCCGTTACACAAGGTTTTGAGTTATCAGTATCTTACGACATTACCAGTGAGCTTGATGTTAGTGCCAACTACACCTACACCGATTCTGAGCAAAAAACCGGTGAATACAAAGGCAGCCCACTTAACCAATTACCAAAGCATATTTTACAAACTTCAGTTAATTGGCGCCCGGTTGATAAGCTAGGTACGTGGCTGCGTGTACATTACCGTGGTGAAGAAAGTCAGCCGACAACAGGTCCGTCACAAGACAGCTTAATTGCGCCAGATTACACCTTGGCTGATATTGGTGGTAACTATGATTTAAGCCGCAGCATTAAGTTAGGGTTTGGTGTTTATAATTTATTTGATAAAGAAATCACCGAAGCTGAATACGGATATGTTGAAGATGGTCGCCGTTATTGGCTATCAGTCGGGTTTAATTTTTAAGCCCATACCTTAGCAAAAGCAAAGCCAACGAGTTACGTTGGCTTTGTTAATGAAATTGGTTTTAGTTTTGAAAATAACAACAAACCCGATGATGCTACCTTTGGGTTGTTTTTTTAATGCCTGTATAGCACTATAGTTATAGTTCGCTTTTTAAATAGTTCTACTACATTGGGTTAGTCATCAACTGACAGACAACAATGATAACGACTATAAAGGCGATATATGCAAAAAGTAACACAATTATGTAAACGAAAATCAGCGTCGTTTACTCCGCTCGCAGTGCTCTGTGCTGCTATTTTCTCACAGCCAAGTTTTGCAGGGAGTTGGCAGCAAAATGTCAGCATTGGCGGTTTTAATAATGTTCACATTTACACTCCTGATACGCAATCAAGCATAGGCAATGGCCATTCTTTGATGCTAGTACTGCATGGCTGCGTGCAACCCATTAATAACTACTTAACTGCGAATCTTGAAGATGCAGCCGAAGCCCATGGCATGGTAATAGCCGTTCCTGATGCGATGAATAAAGCAGGCTATAGCTGCTGGTCATATTGGCAAGGAGCAATCAATAGAAGTTCTGGTGATTATAAAAATTTAATTAATTTAGCCAATGCATTGAGCGCTGATGCAACGCGTAATATTGACCCTAAACAAGTGTATATTGCAGGTTTATCATCTGGGGCTGCAATGGCTGCACAAACGGCTTGTGTAGCGCCTGATGTATTTGCTGGGGTTGCACCAAGCGCTGGGCCGACCATCGGCACAAGTTCAAGTGGGGCAATTTCGACCTGTGAAACAGTGTCTGAAAACACCTTTGTATCCCGCTGTGAAAGCTATGCTGGCAGTTATAAAGATCATTTTGCCACACAAATCGCGGTGATTGGTCACGGCACTGCCGATACCACAGTGAATACTTGTTATAACCAGCAAAACGCAGATGGCTTTGCTGCCCTTTATGAGGTTAATCAACTTTCAGGCACAACGACCATAAGTGATGATGCAACACGCACTGCTGAGCAGTCACTTTGGCAAGACAATCGGGTTGCTATGCTGTGGTTTAATAATTTGAATCACTCGTGGTCGGGCGGACAAGGTGCGTCTGGCGATTATGTCGCAGCAAACAGTATTAATTTTGCAACCTATCTCGGTGAGTATTTTGCGGCTAATAATAAACGAGTTGATCGTAATGCAGGCCCTGAAATTAGTAATTTAACTGCCACAGACAGTAATAATCAGCTCACCATTACAGGCAGTGCAGTCGACCCTGAAGGCACTGTAACCAATGTTGATATTAATGTGTATAGCCTAGCAGGTGGCGCGGCAAGCTTAATTGAATCACTGAACGTACAAGTCGATGCGAATAATAGCTTTAGCGGGGTGACAAGCGTACTCAGCGATGGACTTTATGAAGTGCGTGTCAGTGCCACAGATAACGAAGCGAAACAGGGGGATGAAGCTAATCTTACGGTACGTGTCGGGCCAGAGCCTGCGGCTACAGCACCACTACTGAGTGATACTGCGGCAAGTGTAAACGGGCAGTGCGCTACAGTGACGGGAACGGTGATTGATGATAATCAAAACTTAAGTACTGTCGTGGTCAGTTTTAGCAATGGTGATGTGACAGCTACAGTGAATGGGCTTGCGTACTTTGCTGAGCAATGCAATCTGGCTGGTGGCAATAATACCGTAGTGATCACCGCAACAGATGATACTGCGCTGACATCAACAGATAGCATTAGTTTTGTCATCGATGCTGGCGTGACAGGCGATTACAATCTTCATATCAACGAAGGCCATATTAGCTGGGGCGAAGGTTACTCTGCCTGTTATTTAGCGTTTGGAACCGCTGCCTTTACTATGCGCGAGTATTCAGCGGGTACCAATCAATGTCAGTGGATCGCTGATGATGATTCAAGTTGTGCAGGGCCATTACAGGCATGCAAAACCACCACCGAACCGACTAATGACGCAGACAACGACGGTGTGCTCGACGGCGCAGATAATTGCCCGAATGTAGCGAATGCTGATCAAGCTGATAACGATAATGACGGGATTGGTAATGTGTGTGACAGCACTCCTGATGGTGAAACGAGTGACTCTGACAGCGATGGTGTTAGTGATAGCCTAGATAACTGCCCGCTGGTGGCCAATAGTGATCAACTGGATAGTGATGCAGATGGTGTGGGTGATGCGTGTGACTCAACCCCGAATGGTGATTACCAATGCACTGAAACCACCTCTAGCAACTATGCACATGTGCAAGCAAATCGCGCAACCACGAATGGCTCTTACGCCTATGCGGTAGGCTCAGGTGATAACCTAGGTCTTTATAACACTTTTTATACCAGTACCTTAGCGCAAACTAGTGCTGGATATTATGAATTAGGTAATTGCCCTAATTAATAAATGTGTGTCGCCCAAACGGGCGACATAGCTTTAGTTACTCTTATATTTAAACCATTACCGCCTACGTTAAAAATGATTACAGGATTACTAGTGGAATTGTTGAAACAACTAGTCACGACGCTTTTTGCTGTTTTCAACAATATTTAAATGCTTCAAATTTGTTTACTAATTTAAGCTGGTTGGCATGATTGGTCATAAAGATGATTTTAGTGTTCTTACCAATTTTATGTTTTTATGTTGCACCCTCATCTCAAAATTTTCTCAAACTTATCAATTCCCGTAAATAATCAAATAATCTAATAAAATTAACTAATTAAGTTAGTAAATAATTTTACTTGATAGCTTTTATTTTTATCGCGACAGACTTTTTTGAATATTGGTCAATATTCTTTTCTTTTTTTTGTAACGCCAATTGGTTGACAATGTAATTTATTGGTAATAACTTATGTTGTTATTGGTAACCTTGTTGTGCCAGTTTGTGTAAGTGCTGCTATTAAGATGTAGTGCTGTGAGATTTAAAAAATTTAACTAGGCGCACTTTTCGAAATGGTTAACTTCATTCAAAAGTGTCAATTTATTTAGGAGTTCTACATGTCAAAACCAACGATCGGTTTTATCGGCCTTGGCCTAATGGGTGGCAATATGGTCGAGAATCTACAAAACAAAGGCTATCAGTTGATTGTGATGGATCTTAATAAAGAAGCCGTTACAAAATGTGTAGAGCGAGGTGCTCAAACAGTATCGACAGGTAAAGAGTTAGCCGCTGCTTCAGACATTGTTATGCTTTGCTTAACAACATCAGATATCGTGGAAAAAGTAGTTTATTCAGATGAAGGTTTATTGGATGGACTAAAAGAAGGGTCTGTTTTAATCGATTTTGGTACATCAATTCCTGCCTCAACTAAGAAAATTGGTAAAGACCTTGCTGCAAAAGGCGTAGGTATGATTGATGCACCTTTAGGGCGTACTCCAGCGCATGCAAAAGATGGCTTATTAAATATTATGGCTGCAGGTGACTTAGAGACGTTTAATAAAGTGAAGCCTGTATTAGATGATCAAGGTGAAAATGTGTTCCATTTAGGGGAGCTTGGCGCAGGTCATACAACAAAGTTAATTAATAACTTTATGGGTATGACAACGGTATGTGCGATGTCTCAAGCATTTGCTGTTGCTGATCATGCCGGCGTAAATCGCCAACAACTTTTCGACATTATGTCTACGGGACCATCAAATTCACCTTTTATGCATTTTTGTAAAAACTATGCGGTGGATGGAGTGAGTGATCTTGGGTTTTCAATTGCAAATGCAAATAAGGACTTAGGTTACTTTTTACAGATGGTAGAGGATCTTGGCACTGTGTCAAAAATTGCTGAAGGCTCATCGGCGAACTTGCAAGCTGCATTTGATGCGGGAATGGGTCAAGGCAATGTGCCTGAGATTTTTGATTATTTCAAAAGCTTAGTTAAGTAAAGCCATTTGCCAAAGCGCTTCACATCGTGAAGCGTCTGAACACACATAATAAAGCTGATGGCGTTTTTCGTCGAAATATCAGTAAAAATGAGTTAACTATGCGATTGATTAAACTAAATATAATAAAGCTTAGCCTAGTTATTCTTGGTTGTTTTTCGACAACGATTGCAGCCAAAGACTACTTAATAGACAACAAACAAGCTTACGCAAAAATAGCCAACACGTTACAAGCAGGTGATACCGTAATTTTACAAAATGGGGTGTGGCATGACTTCGAAATTGTTTTATCTGGTCAAGGCTCTAAACAATTACCGATTAGATTAAAGCCGCAAACTAAAGGTAAGGTTATTTTATCTGGGCAGTCAAACCTTCGTTTAGCAGGGCAGTATTTGCATGCCAGCGGCCTTGTTTTTAAAAATGGTTATACCCCGACATCCGCGGTTATTGAGTTTCGTAATGGTAAAGAACTCGCATTTAATTCGCGTGTCTCTGAAATGGTAATCGATAATTATAACAACCCAGATAAGCGCGAATCTGATTATTGGGTAGCGCTTTATGGTCAGCATAACCGTTTTGATCACAACCACTTGGAAGGTAAACGAAATAAAGGAGTAACAGTTGCGGTTCGGTTGAACTCTGAACAAAGTCAGCAGAATTACCATCAAATTGACCATAACTATTTTGGCTATCGTCCTGTATTTGGCTCTAACGGTGGAGAAACGTTACGTATCGGGACGAGCCACTACTCGTTGTCCGATTCGCACACATTAGTTGAGAACAACTATTTTGAACAAACCAATGGTGAGGTCGAAATCATTTCGATTAAATCAGGGAAGAACCATATTCGAAATAACGTTTTTTATGAAGCTCGCGGCACACTTACACTGCGTCATGGGAATGGAAATATCATCGAAGAAAATATTTTTTTCGGTAATGGTGTAGAGCATACTGGCGGCATTCGCGTTATCAACAAAGATCACATTATTCGTAATAATTATCTCGAGCGATTAACGGGATTTCGTTTTGGCAGTGGCTTTACGGTGATGAATGGTGTGCCTAATTCGCCCATTAACCGCTATCACCAAGTTGAAAATGCGCAAATTGAAAACAATACCTTTATAAATGTTGAACATATTCAGCTTGCTGCTGGCAGTGATGCTGAGCGCAGTGCTGTACCAATTGATAGTGTGATGAACAATAACTTGATCATTAACGACTCGCAGCAACCGTTCACAGCTTTTGATGATATTAGTGGCATTAAGTTTAGTAACAACATTGCCAATACAGCCGTATTACCATCGCTTAGCAAGGGAGTTAAGCAACAGCAAGTTAAGTTAAAGCGTAATAAAGCGGGCTTACTTTACCCTGTTTCAGAGTCAGTTTTTGCGGGGGCTAAGGCTGATTTAACTGTACTGAAAAAAGCAGACACAGGAGTGAGCTGGTACCCTAAAAGCCCTGCAATTGTGGCTTTTGATTCGGGAAAAACCCATCGAGTGGAAAATTCTGAGAAGGATCTCCTGCTTAAAATTGAACAAGCGCACTCTGGTGATGTACTTGAACTATCAGCAGGAGACTATGACCTCGCAAAACTGGTCGTGATTGATAAAACCCTTTCTTTTAAGGCGGCTCAAGATGGCGCTGTGAATTTGACCTTTGAGCGCTCTAGTTTGTTCGAAATTCATGATGGCGGCAGTTTAAAATTAGAAGGGTTAGTTATATCTGGTAAAAACAGCCCAGACTCAGCGGGTAATTCGGTTATTCGTACTAAAAAATGGGGCATGGTTGAAAACTACCGTTTGATTATGGAGCGTTGCCAATTAATTAATTTAGATATTAATCATACCTTTGATTTTTTTAAAACGGGTAAAGGTGCACTAGCGGATGAAATCACTTTAATTAATAACCAGTTTAGTCAGGTTACTGGTGATATCTTGCGCCTTGACAGCGAGATTGAAAACTTAGGTGTGTATAACGCAGAGTATGTCACCTTAACAAATAACCATTTTGATAATGTTAGCGGTGCGCTAGTTAAGCTTTATCGTGGCGGCACTGATGAAAGTACGTTTGGTCCACACTTTTTGTTAAATAATAATACACTGAACTCAGTGGGTTTAGGGAAGCGAAATCAAACTAATGCCAGTGTTTACTTACATGGTGTGCAAGTTACCGAAATCGCCGAGAACGCGTTTACCAATTCTGCGCCGATTGTCGTTGAACATACCGTTGGTGAACCGCAAACGCGTATTATCTCAAACACGTTCACTAATACAGCAAAACCACACATTAAAGAGCTAAATATTGCAGGCTCGCATACGGCTATTTTAAAAAATAACCAAGTGATTCAGAAGTAGGGAGCAAGCATGAAAATATTTAAATTTTACACAGGCTTAAAAATAGTGGTAACTGCTCTGGCTATTACCACATGCAGTGCTTTTGCGACGCACCCAAATTTAGTAATCACCCAATCTGATGTTGAGAAGATGCGCAGTGCGCTTAACCAATCGGGTCGCTTTAATGATCGGTATCTTGAGCTAAAGCACCAAGTAGATCAGCAACTTGCTTTTGGGGTTGTTGTGCCGTTACCTAAAGATGGTGGCGGTGGTTATAGCCATGAGCGTCATAAAAAGAATTATCAGCTGATGTATGGCGCTGGCATAATTTACCAGTTAAGCCAAGAGCAAAAATATGCCGATTTTGTGCGCGATATGTTACTTGAATATGCCGCACTCTATCCAACGTTAGATGTGCACCCCAAACGTAAAGTTAAGTCGCAAAACCCAGGAAAATTATTTTGGCAAAGCTTAAATGAAGCTATGTGGTTGGTATACACAATTCAAGCTTATGATTTGATCATTGAGACACTAACAGATCAAGACATTAATGACATTGAGCATAAGCTATTAAGACCTGTGGCACTCTTTTTATCACAAGGACAGCCTTCTACTTTTAATAAAGTACATAATCACGGCACTTGGGCTACAGCTGGAGTTGGCATGGCAGGCTACGTGTTAGATGAGCCACAGTGGGTTGAAAAGGCGCTGTATGATTTAGATAAATCTGGTAAAGGTGGCTTCTTAAAGCAGCTTGATATGCTTTTTTCACCTCAGGGGTATTACAACGAAGGCCCCTATTACCAGCGCTTTGCGTTACTCCCTTTTGTTACGTTTGCCCAAGCTATTGCACATAACGAACCTGAGCGAAAAATTGCACACTATCGTGATGGCATTTTGCTAAAAGCCATAGATACTACAATTCAACTAAGCTATAACGGTTTGTTTTTTCCGATTAATGATGCAATTAAGAGTAAAGGGATCGACACCATTGAACTTGTGCATGGTGTGACGGTTGCTTACGGTTTAACGGGTGATACAGGCTACTTAGATATTGCTCAACAACAAGGGCAAATTATTCTTTCGGGAGATGGTTTAGAGGTTGCAAATGCGTTAGATGAAGGATTAGCAACACCCTATCAGTTCAGGTCCGTCGCATTTGGAGATGGCAGCCAAGGAGATGAAGGGGCGCTTGTGATCATGCGCAGCAAACCCAATGGCGAACAGGCATTACTCTTTAAACCTGCTTCTCAGGGATTAGGGCATGGCCACTTCGATAAGTTAACCTGGCAGTTTTACGACAAGGGACAAGAAATTGTTTCTGATTATGGTGCTGCGCGTTTTTTAAATGTTGAAGCCAAATTTGGGGGTCGTTACTTACCGGAAAATAACACCTATGCAAAACAAACCGTAGCGCATAATACAGTCGTTGTGGACGAAATCAGTCATTTTAATTCAGATGTAAAGCAAGGAAACAAACATGCTCCAACGCTAAATTTCTTTGAAACCTCGGAATACGGCAGTGTATCGAGTGGTCAAATAAATACAGCTTACGAAGGGGTTGAGCTTGAGAGAACGCTTGCTTTGGTCGAACTTAAAGAACTAGGTAGTACTATTGCTATTGATTTATACAGTGTCAACGCATCACAACCTCACCAACTAGATTTGCCTTTGCATTATAAAGGGCAATTTATCGATAGTAATTTTGATTTAAATACGCAGAGTCAACAGATGACGGCGCTGGGTAAAAAGAATGGTTATCAACATCTTTGGTTAAGAGCCCAAGCTCGTCCTGAGAAGGGGTTAGCTAAGGTCACATGGTTAAATGAAAATGGCCGCTTTTATACTTTATCAAGCTTAGTGAATGGCGAAGAGTCGTTTTTATTCACGCAAGTTGGTGCAAACGATCCTAATTTCAATCTACGCAATGAACATGGTTTTATCCGCCGAGTGAAAGGTGTAAATAGGCATCAATTTATTTCAATACTAGAGCCTCATGGTGAATATAACCCGAGCAAAGAATATACCCTCGTTGCACAAAGCCGATTATCTGCCTTGTCACACACACAACTGGGGGAGCTTACGCTTATTGAGTTAACTGTGGCAGATAAGCCTTATTTAATTGCCATTAATAACAACAAAGGCGCTAGTAAAAGATCATTTAAATATAAAAATCAATCATATTCATTGGACGGCCACTTAGGCGTTTATTTGATGACCAACATTTAGGAATAGTTGCCATGACTAAACAAAGTGAACATTTTACATTTGCAAGCGACGCTGAAGTTGAAGACCTAGGGAATGGCCTAAAACGTCAAATGCTTGGTTATAACGAAGAACTAATGGCCGTTAAAATTTGGTTTGCACAAGGTGCTATTGGCTATAACCATGCTCACCGTCATTCACAAGTTACTTATGTTGTTGAAGGTGAATTTCATTTTAATATTGATGGTGTTACCAAAGTATTAAAAGCAGGTGATAGCTGTTTTATTCCTCCTTTTGCAGATCACGGTGCAACTTGCCCAACGGGCGGTATTTTAATTGATACCTTTAGCCCAGCTCGTGAAGACTTTTTAGAGGATGAATAATATGAAACTTCAAGGTTTACGCTGGTGGGTAATTGCTCTAATAGCACTGGCAACTATTATCAATTATATCGATAGACAAGCGCTTAGTGTGCTATGGCCTGATATTGTTGAAGAACTGTTTCCTGATGAATCAGCTTTAGAGCGAAAGCAAATTTATGCCAATATTTCGATTGTTTTTGTATTTGCTTATGCATTTGGGCAAGCAATTTTTGGCAAAATTTTTGATTGGGTTGGTACGCGCTTTGGTTTTGTTTTATCAATAGGTGTGTGGTCGCTAGCAACCGTGGCTCATGCATTTGCCCAAGGAGTAATGAGCTTAAGTCTTTTTCGCGCTATTTTAGGCGTTGCAGAAGCTGGGAATTGGCCGGGAGCTGCAAAAGGCAATGCTGAATGGTTTCCAACTAAAGAGCGTGCCTTAGCACAAGGAATTTTTAACTCTGGTGCTGCAATTGGCGGCATTATTGCAATCCCTCTTATTGCTTATTTAACTGTCTACTTTAGCTGGCAAATGGTGTTTGTTGTGGTAGGTGTTATGGGCTTCTTATGGCTAGTGCCTTGGCTTATTCTAGTGAAAGCTCCACCAGGCTCTCATCCATGGATCAGCGAAGAAGAAAAGCAATACATCTTAACCGGCCAACGTCAGTCTACAGCCGATAACACCAATGATGAAGAATACAACCCAAGCACGACTGAGCTTTTAAGTCGTAAACAAAGCTGGGGCGTTATCATTGCATCAGCAGCAATTGACCCTATTTGGTGGTTGTTTGTTTTTTGGATCCCAATTTACCTCAATGAAGTCTATGGCATGGATGTTAAGTCAATTGGAATTTATGGTTGGGTGCCTTATGTAGGCGCTATGTTTGGTGCATGGTTTGGTGGTTTACTTGCGCAAAACCGTTTAAAAGCCGGATGGAGCACGGATAAAACACGTAAGCTCACCATTACATTAGGCTGCTTAATTATGTTGCCAGCCTTAATTGCCATGGCAAACCCAGGCGCGCCCGTAGTAGCTGTATTGATTATGGCTGTGATTTTATTCGGTTTTCAAACAGCGATTGGTAATGTGCAAACGCTACCGAGTGACTTATTAGGGAAAAAAGCAGTCGGCACCTTATCGGGTATTTCTGGTATGGCTGCAAAACTAGGTGCTGTAGGTCTAACGTCATTGGTGCCTTACTTAACTGCCGGCGGTAATTACACACCTGCATTTGTGATTGGCGCATCGCTTGCGATTATTGCGATGTTGGCTGTTTGGCTATTGATCCCAAAAATTGAACCACTAAGCAGTAAAAAGTAACCCAAATAAAGGCTTTTTAGATTCTCTAAAAAGCCTTTTTAATTACAGGATAAAATAATGAAAAAAATCTTCTTTCTGGGTGAATGCATGGTTGAGTTAAAAGCTATTTCAGATAGCACGCTAAATCAATCATTTGCTGGCGATGTTTATAATTCAGCGGTGTATTTAAAGCGTTGTTTTAGCTCACTTGAATGTGGGGTTGTAAGTGCTATCGGTACGGATGCGCTCAGTATTAAAATGCGGCAGCGATTTGTCGAAGAAGGCCTAGCGACACAGCTTGTCTTCACACATGCTAATAAAGTACCCGGTATTTACTACATTGAAACTGATGAGCAAGGGGAGCGCAGTTTTACCTACTGGCGACATGACTCAGCAGCCCGTAAAGTGGTGGATTTTTTTAACCCAAGTGTTGAAGAAGAATTAGCCAGTGCAGATATGCTGTTTATCTCGGGTATTTCATTGGCTGTCATTGAACCAGCAAGCCGAGATTTATTTTGGCAAATCGTGCAGCGGATAAAAAAAGCGGGCGTTAAAATCGTTTTTGATCCCAATTATCGAGCCCGGTTGTGGCAGAGTGAGCAAGAAACTAAAGGGCAATACACTATTGCATTCGAACTAGCTGATATTTGTCTACCAGGTATTGAAGATTTAACGACACTTTATGAGCTTCATAGCGCACAAGCCGTTATGGACTATTTAGCGCAATTTAATATCTCAGAAGTCGTTGTTAAAAATGGCCCAAGCTCTGTCTTTACAAAAATAAATGGTCAATTGTTTGAGCATCAAATTACACCAGTTACACATGTTGTCGACACCACATCAGCAGGCGATGCATTTAATGGTGCTTACCTAGGTGCCAGAATGGCAGGTATGGATGAACATAAAGCTGTACAGCTTGCTGCAAAAGCCGCTGCTGTGGTGATCCAGCAGCCAGGAGCAATTACACCAAAAGAACACTTTGTGAAAGCCATGCAGAGTACTTAATTTCAAAACTACCTTTTAACTGCTCGTTAGCAGCAACTTGATCTTTACCAATTAATTTAAAGAGAGAACGAACATGATCCGCTTTTCTGAACTGATGTCAGGGCAAACACTGCTGCCTCTTATTCAAGCTGAGACACCTGAACAAGGGGTAAAAATAGCCAAAGCAATGGCTGATGCAGGGCTAGGGCTGGTTGAAGTTGTACTTAGAACGAAGGCTTCATTAGCGACTATTTCAGCGATAAAACAACAATTGCCCCAACTCACGGTTGGTGCAGGGACGGTTATCAACGAAGGTATCCTACAGCAAGCAATTAAAGCAGGTGCAGATTTTATTGTTACACCTGCTGTGTCAGCAAACTTACTTCAAGCGCTAAAAAACTGTGGTTTACCGGTTGTTCCCGGTGTGTCTAATACTGCAGACATTTTACTGGCATTAGAGGCCGGCTTTACTGAGCAAAAGCTATTTCCAGCTTCTTTATCAGGAGGGCCGGCGTTTTTAAAAGCTGTGTCGAGTGTGTTCCAAGATGTTCGCTTTTGCCCAACAGGTGGCGTGAATGAGCATAATAAAGATGAATATTTAGCATTAGATAATGTAATTGCAGTAGGAGGCACGTGGGTCGCTAAACAACAATGGGTTGAGCAACAAAACTGGCAAGCGATTACCGATGCATGTATTGCAGCGAATAAAGCATAACGGAGGCTGAAATGTCGTTGTTAGATACAGCTGTTAAAGCAGGGGTGGTTGTTGGTAGGGATGTTGCAAAACTATACGATGATGCTAGAGAGAACCACTATGCCTTACCGGCAGTGAATGTGGTGGGGACATCATCAATCAATGCAACACTGGCAGCTGCAAAAAAGGTGCAGTCTCCGGTTATTATTCAGTTATCAAATGGGGGCGCACAATTTTTCTGTGGTAAAGACTGTGGCTTGGAACCGCAACATGCTGCGGTTGTAGGTGCTGTCAGTGCCGCGCACTATGTGCATGGTGTTGCAGCGCATTATGGTGTGCCAGTTATGTTGCACACAGATCATGCCGCAAAATCATTACTACCTTGGATAGATGGCTTACTAGATGAGGGAGAACGTTACTTTGCAAAAACGGGCAAACCTTTGTTTAGCTCTCATATGATTGATTTATCTGAACAGTCCTTAGAGGAAAATATCGAAACATGTGAACGTTACTTAGTTCGTATGGCAAAAATAGGAATGACACTTGAAATCGAGCTGGGCTGTACTGGGGGCGAAGAAGATGGGGTTGATAATAGTCACCTTGATAGTTCAGCGCTTTACACCCAACCAGAAGATGTTGCTTATGCCTATGAAAGACTCAGTAAAATTAGTCCTAATTTTATAATTGCCGCCTCGTTTGGCAATGTGCACGGCGTGTATAAACCGGGTAATGTAGTATTGACCCCGCTTATTTTAAAACAATCTCAGCAGTTTGTAGCCAAGAAATTTAATTTGCCACATAACAGTTTGAACTTTGTTTTTCATGGCGGTAGCGGTTCAGAACCAGCAAAAATTACTGAGTCGCTAGGCTATGGTGTGGTAAAGATGAATATCGATACTGATACACAATGGGCATGTTGGGATGGGGTGTTAAATTATTACCGCCAACATAGTGCCTATCTGCAAGGTCAAATTGGCAATCCAGACGGCGACGATAAACCAAACAAAAAGTATTATGATCCAAGAGTTTGGTTGTACCAAGGCGAGCAAGCAATGACAACGCGGTTATTGCAGTGTTTTAGTGATTTAAATTGTATCAATAGGTACTTACCATGCAACGATTGATCCCTGTATTAAAAGAAGATGCTGTCGAGACTGAGCTGATCATGCTGATCAGAACTATTTTAGCGGCATGTAAAGAAATTGCTTTTCGCGTGAGTCAGGGAGAGTTGGCAGGGGTACTTGGCTCCACCTTGGATGAAAATATCCAAGGTGAGGTGCAAAAGAAGCTCGATGTAATCGCAAACCAATTACTTAAAGACATGTTACTTGAAGAAGCATCGGTTGCGGCTATTGCATCTGAAGAAGAAGATCATGCCGTAGCTGGTAACGCTAAAGGCCAATATATCGTTGCTTTTGACCCCCTTGATGGCTCTTCAAATATTGATGTTAATGGCCAAATTGGCACTATTTTTACTATTTATCGCAAACGTGATGATGTTCCCTTTGATAGCGATGAACAATTCTTACAGGCTGGTGAAAGTCAGGTATGCGCAGGTTATGTTTTATATGGAGCATCGACGTTATTGGTTATGAGTACGGGCGGACCAACTCGCTGCTATACCTTGGATTTAACCCATGGAGGCTTTTTGCTAACAAAACAGCAGATGCAGGTTGCAAATACACGTAATGAGTTTGCTGTAAACATGGCTAATTATCGCTATTGGCATGCTACGGTACAGCATTACTTTGACCAGCTTCTATACGCTGATGAGCAATTTGACAAAAGCGCTATGCGTTGGAATGCAGCCATGGTAGGAGATGTACACCGGATTTTAACGCGAGGTGGCGTTTTTATGTACCCAGCAGATCGCCGAGTGGGTAATGAGAATGGTAAAATACGGTTACTTTATGAGGCAAACCCATTGGCAATGTTAATTGAAAATGCACAGGGACAAGCCACTACTCAAGGGCAGAGAATTATGTCGATAATGCCAACTAATTTACATCAACGAGTACCCGTAATTATTGGCTCACCTGAGCAAGTAAAAGGGTTTAATCAGACTGTTTTTGAATAAACTAATTTAGAGAGTAGGTTATGTTAGGACTCATTCGCGGATTAGCATTAGGGGCTTGTTAGTCTATTCGAACTGACTAAACCACCAAATGATAAAAGCGCTTTGTATTTTTTGGAAACATTCATTATTTATCGTTGGGATAACTGAAGTGGAATTAACTTAGGCTACTTTTACGCTGATGCAAACATTGAGTTTGAAGGTAGCACTTGTATTTATACTTATAATACCGATGAGAATGGAGACACAATTAACTAAGGCAACCATGGTGTCGTAAATAAATATGGTCCTCACTTATTTACTGGAGTGACATTTAAGTATTAACCTATTATTTAAGGATAATACCAGCCTACACTAAGACATGTTATTTTGAGGTATAAAACTAGTCGCTTCTTGCGTTAAAAATACTATTTACGACCGCATAGGTATAAAAAGAGCGTATATTCGCTCTTTTTTTGTTTTAACTTATTGGTTAACCAATTTTTAGGTGTTTTTACACGAAGATCACATGTGAATTGTTATTGATATGTGTTTTTACGTACACCTAAACCATTTAAGTTTATGTTTTTTATCTGCTTGTTTGTTTTTGTTAGTTGTAAAAAATATTGGTAATAATTTTTATTGAATATTTTTTAAATAAAGTTATTACCAAAAGGTTGATCTTTTTTGTGGTGAGTGTAATTATTTGGTTAACCTTTTGTGGGGTAGTTAGCAATTTTACAACAACAATTATTTACATCATGCGTTTGAATACACAGGAAACACTATGAAACACACACTCTCTAGTATTACGTTAGCGATACTCTCAGCAAGTACACTCAATGTTGCATTTGCGCAGCAAGAACCAAGTCAAACAAAAACGGAAGAAGAATTTGAAGTGATTGAAGTCTCAGGTATTAGACAGTCACTTACTAACGCACTAGCGGAAAAGCGCTCAGCGGACAGTTTAGTTGAAGTTATTCAAGCCGTAGACATAGGTAAATTACCAGATCAGAACTTAGCTGAAGTACTAGAAAATGTTACTGGTGTTCAAATTACTCGCCAAGCAGGTGTTGGTACAGGTGTTCAAATTAGGGGAACTAATGCTAATAGAACAGAGATAAATGGTGTCTCTACTGTTGGCTCAGGTTCAGGTCGCACGGGCATTAGCTTTGAAGATGTGTCTGCCTCAATGATTTCTGCTGTTGAAGTTATTAAGTCACCGGAGGCGAAGACCATCGAAGGCTCGGTAGGTGGAACAATTAATCTACGTACAATTCGCCCTCTACAACTCAATGAAACACTTGCTGCAATTCGTGTTCAAGGTGAAGATAGTAGTTTATCTACCGATGGTATGAAGCCTAGAGTCTCAGCATCATGGGGCGATAATTGGGAACTATCTTCTGGTGGTGAGTTTGGTGCTGTTTTTAGTGCAAGTTATGCGGAGCAGGATGTCACGGCTTTTAGACCTCGTGCAGATAGAGATAACTCTGTAGCTGCCGAGAGTGGAGCTCAAAGCGCTCAATCATTTGACTTTCTACCAATTCAGTTCTTGATCCAAGATTACGATAATTACGAGTCCGAAACCGTAAACTTTGCAGGTACACTCGAATGGGCGCCAAATGATAGTACAAAATTTTTCTTTGATGCTGTTGTAAATGATCAAGATCGCCGTCAAGAAAGCTCTCGTGTTCAGGCCTCTGGTGTGAGTGATCTTAGGAATGTATCTGCTCCAACGGAATTTGAAACGATTCATTTTGGCACCTTAGACGGTCAAGACCTTGGTAGTATTGAGGCTGCTCTAAAGGGCGTTATTCCAGTAGAAGATGGCGGAGCAGATCCAAATCTTCGATTCTCAAGTGATACAAACTCACGTCAAACTGATAGTCAGATTTTCCGTTTAGGCGGTCAGTGGCAAGGAGATGATCTATTTGTTAGCGTTGAAGCATCTACATCTCGTTCAGATTCAACGACTCCAAGTTTCAATACAACATTGAATTTTATTAACCCGAATGTTGCTACAAATGACTCTAATGAAAATGGAACCCCCTTTGAGTATGACTTAAGTGGTGGTGCTTTATCCTTTGGTATTGCCCAAAGTGAAGCAAATGCGCCAACCAGCTCACAGTTACTCGACCCTGCAAATGTCGTCTTACGCGATGTAAACCAAGGTCGTGACACAACTGAAAATCAAGAAGATGCATTTCGCACTGATTTTGTTTATTACCTCGACGGTATCGTTACATCAGTTGATTTTGGTTATCGTTACAACAAATCTACAAGTACTTCAGACCAAATTCGCAACAATGTTGGTCTTCGTAAAATGGCTGACAGCCCATCGGGTGACCTATTCGCAGAACTTTTAGTTGCTGGCCCAGATAATTTTAATGCTGCAGATGGCCGCAAGCTATACATTAAAGATTTTTTACTTATTAACCCTGAATTAGCAGGTTCAAATCCAGACTACGTATTAAGCGTTTTAAATGATGCAATTGCGGCTAATAATGCCATTACCGGTTCTGATCGCGCACCAATCAGCTCGCCAACTTCACAAGTAAGTGCGTTTTTTGATATTGAAGAAGTTACTCATGCTTTGTATGCACAAGCTAATTTTGAGTATGAAATGTTTAGAGGTAATATCGGTGTTCGATATTTACAGACAGATATTACCTCTGTAGGTAATTCTGTCACTGTCGATGATGAAGGGAACCAAGTAGTATCGCAAATTGTTTCTGAAGCAGATTATGATTTTATTTTACCGCGTCTTAACCTAAGCGCGAATGTCTCTGAGGATGTGATTGTTCGTTTAGGGTGGTCAAAGGATATTCGTCGTCCAGATTACGATGACCTATCGACTTCAGTTTCATATAGCACAAGTCCGAACAGCGCGGTGTCAATTGGCAACCCAGGTCTTGAGCCAGAGGAAGTAACTTCGTTTGACATCTCTACTGAGTGGTATTTTGCCCCTTCAGCATTAGTGAGTGTTGGCTACTTTCATAAAAAACGAAAAGATTTACATGTAACTCGACAAGTTGACCCTTATGAAGACCCAGCTACAGGCTACCGTGATACCACAGGACCTGTTTGTGAAGAAGGTGGTACTTTTAATCCGATCGCCGATATTAATGTATTTGGCCCGGAACCAGGGGTTGGGCTTTGTGTGCCAACACAAACTACGATTAATGATTCAGATACGCGAACTCAGCAAGGTGTAGAACTGGCATTTCAATATGACTTGTCAGAGTTTGAGAATGATTTAGGTTGGGCTTCAGGCTTTGGCGTCATGGCTAACTATACCTATCAAAAGTCTTCTGGAGGAGAGGCTATAGATACGGCTACGAGTAGAGCTAATGCCATTTTCGCATTAACAACGGGTATTGAAGATATTACCGTTTCTGCTAAGCAGCCATTAATTGACCTTTCTGAAAACGCGTATAATTTTACTTTATATTATGAAAAATATGGGTTTTCAGCTCGTGCCCGCTACACGTGGCGTGAAGGTTATCGTTCAGAAGACTTTGGTAGTACATCAAGCTATCCATGGGGTTTCCCGGTTGTTCAAGAAGATCGTGGACAATTAAATGCGAGTGTTAGCTATGATGTGACAGAACAACTTAATTTAGCTGTTGAAGCGGTGAATTTAACTGAGTCAGAAGTTAGCCAGTCATGTGTCAATGAAGGGGCTTTACTTTGTTATCAAGGTTTAACTGACCGTCGTATTACATTTGGGGTAAGTTATAAATTCTAACAGTTCTATTTAGAAAAAAAGCAAGCTGAGTAGCTTGCTTTTTTTATATTTAATTAGGGGTGCTTGAAACTTCTAAAGAATCCGCCTTAAAGTTCTGCTTATCTTTATTGAGTTAAATGTGAGATCGAATACAAACCACGAGTCTCATTCGTTTTTCTTCTGATCTCTTCAAGTGCTTTCTTTTCACTTGCCGCAAATAGTGAGTTAATTAAACGGTTAAAGTGGTTGTGCATTGCTTTACGAGCCGCAGATGAATCCTTATTCGCAATTGCCTCGTAAATACTTGTGTGCTCTTGAAGGCGTTGCTCATCACTTTGCGAACAAACATCTTCATAGGCAGCGATTATTTGCGGCTCAGAACGCCTTAATTTCCATAAGTTCTGAATAGACATCACAATGGCATTATTTCGAGTCGATTTAGCAATAATTTCATGAAAACGCTGATCAGCTTCAATTGCCATATCGGGCACTTTCATATCTTCTAAACTTTGCTTTAGCGCAGCAAGTTCTGGTTCTTGAATTGTCGCAGCTGCTAATGCTGCTGCTTCAGCTTCAACCAAAGCACGAGCTTGGGTTAGCTCAAATGCACTGATTGGTTGATCTACAGTCTCTACTTTGCAGTTATCGGTAACAAATACACCAGAGCCAGTTTTAACTTCTACACGGCCACGAACTTCTAACGCGATAATTGCTTCACGTATTGTTGGTCGGCTTACTTGATGAGTGTCGGCTAATTCGCGTTCTGCAGGTAAGCGACTCCCTACAGGGTAGATCCCACGATCTATCTGAGACTCTAATTTATCAACAACGGTCCAAAAACGTCTCCGTCTTTTCATTATATCTCTCCCGATCTTCAAATTAGTCATATCTATAAAAACGATTTTGAGTCTTAGATAACTAATGCGAAGAACGCTTATTAATTGGTAAGTTTTCTGGTAAAACAATAATTATAATTGGTAAATTACATACCTAAGCTAATCTTGTCAATTTGCTTTTATAAATAACTGAAAGTGCTGATAGGTAGTGGACTTTTCAATACACAAACTGATTCTAAATTTTAGTAATTGGCAATAATAAAACCGGAGCAATCAATGCAAAACTATGAAGGATATCTTTTTGATATGGATGGCACATTGGTTAATTCTGAGCCGCTTAAAGCAAAAGCTTTAGCAATGACATGCTTAGAATTTAACGTAAAAATCAAAGCTGAAATATATAAAGAAGTAATGGGGCAAAGTTGGCAAGCTGTACTTGAATATATTTTTAGCCACGCAAAAATTAGCAAAGTACCAGAAAGCTTCAACCCGTGCTTTGAAAAAAACTACAAAACGTTATTGAGAGCAGAGCTAAAATTAAATAATGGAGCTAAAAAGCTCTTAAACGATGTTAAGAAAAATGAAAAAAAATGTGCCTTAGTAACCTCAGCGTCGCAGTGGATGGTCGATACTGTTTTATCATTAATAAATTTAGAGGATGTTTTTGATGTGATAATTACTAATGAACAAGTGACAAATTTAAAGCCTCACCCAGAAGCGTATCAACTCGCATTAAAAAAATTAGCTATAACCAGTAAACAAGCCATTATTTTTGAAGATTCTAGGTCTGGAGTAATTGCAGCACAAGCAAGTGGCTGTGAAGTAATAGGCTTTCTGCACAACTATAATCAAAAGCATAATCTTGTGGAGTTAGTCCCGTGTATTGATAGCTTTAACAACTATAGTTTGACTGACAGATAGATAAGTGTCGCCTACGAAGACGACACTGTTCTAAATAAGGTTTAAAACTTATAAGTCAGGGTGAGGCTACCGTTTGTTGGTGCGCCATAATAACCTACAGTTTGCAAGCTATTGATGTACTGCTCATCAGTAATATTATTAACGTTAGCTTGTATTGCTACTTGGTCATTAATATTCCAACGCGCGAAGGCGTTTAGCAGCGCGTAACTACCTTGCTTAACATTGTAATCAGTACTTTCGATTTTAGATTGCCAACGGCCATTTAAACCAACCACCACTGCATCTGTTAGTGCATAATCCACTGTTACACCGACAACATCGCGAGGTGCCCATTTATTCGTGTCATCACCATTTTCATCTGTAACATCAATATGTGTATAAGATGCGACGATATTCATAGCGTCGGTGATTTTACCTGTGACTTCAAATTCATAGCCTTCTGACTCAATAGACACGCCTTCATAGTAATAAATACCATCTTCAGTGAGGCCCGCATATTGCGCAAAGTTATCTTGCTCAGCAGTAAAATAGGCAAATGTTGTCATTAGAGCATCATCAAACCAAGAAGCCTTAACACCGGTTTCAAAGTTAGTGCCTTTGGTAGGTGCTAAGTATTGGCCGTTGTAATCAGCTTGCTCTTGCGGCTGATAAATGTCTGAGTAACTAGCATATAAGTTTAAATCATCGTTTAACTTATAGGTAAAGCCGATATATGGGCTTGTTTCGCTTTCGTCATTATCGATAGATGCACCGGCATTCATGCCTGAGCGTTCAAATTCAATAGCGTTAAAACCAACCACGGTAAATAATTTATCAGTAATATTTAACTGAGCAGAGCCAAAGTAACGGGTTAGCTTTTGTTCAATATCCGAATAAAGAACCGGTGTTAACCAATCCGGTTCTGGAATCGCATCTAAATCGTACGGAAACGCAGGCGTTGGTCCATAAGCCGGTGTATTGTCAAAATCAAACGGGTGTTGATACATCACATCATCACTTTTTGCATGGCTTACACCAAAGCTTGCTTGGTGCTCTTTACCAAATAATTCAAAGGCACCAAATGCTTTGATTTCAAATAAATCAGCATCTACTTCACTGTCGTAACGACCCGGCCAACCACTTAGGCCAAGATTGGTGTCTTTATCAATGCTGCCACTGGCATAAAATAGTTTGTCTTGCTCTTCAAAACCACGGAAGTTGTAGCTCGCTTGAAGTTGCCACGCGTTTGCAAAGACATAGTTGTATTCAACAAATGCAGAGGTGTTAATGGTGTCCCACATTGTCCATTCTTGGGTGGTTGTGTCGCTTTCGTCCCATTTAGCTTGTGTGCCATCTGTGTAGTTATAAACAAGGCCGCCCCAAGTATTGCCATCGGTGTCTGCATCTTGATATGAATATCCCACAGTAACCGTTGAGTTATCTGTAAGCTGACCATCTACTACCGCAGAGAAAAACTCTCGGTTGTTCTCAAGTCCATCGAGATATGACTCTTTATCTTCAGCAGCAGCCACAAAGCGTGCAGCCCAACTACCTGATTCGGTTAATAATAGTGAATAGTCAGCTTGTAAACGTTTAAAATCCCAAGAGCCAACAGAGACACCGATTTCGCCGCCGTTTTCGTTTTTAGGGCGTTTGCGCACATAGTTAAGCGTACCCGAAGCATTACCTACACCAGTAAGTAAGCCATTAGCACCACGAATAACTTCAATTTTTTCATAGCCGTACGCTTCCATTGCGCCAGTGACAATACCCCAGTCATTCGGTAAGCCAACCCCATCGATTTGTGTATTCTTAATTTCAAAACCACGTGATGTATAGTTAGTACGGTTAGTTTCCCATTCTTCAACATTGATACCAGGTGCTAAGCGTAAAGCATCATTGACGTTAAAAGCAGAGTAATTTTTTAATTGCTCAGCAGAGATCACACTAATTGATTGCGGAGTTTCATCAATTTCGAGTGCTAAACCTGTCGCGCCTTCACTAATACGGTTCTGACGTATGCCAACAATTTCGATTTTTTCGACATTGGCCTCTATGTCAGTCGTTTGTTCTGCAAAACTGATTTGAGGGTACAATGCACAAAGAATAGCGGTTGCAATAGGCAACTGAGTGAACTTCATTTTTATCTCCGCGTGTTATTTAGCAAATTTTTATAGGGTTATTGTTTTTAATAAGGAAACAATCGGCGGGTAAGTTATCACAACTGATAATAGTTATCATCACCATTTATCGCAAAAGTGATATGTTAATACAAATAAATGTAACAAATTATGTCAAAGAGTTTTGTGTATATGAAAAGGCGAGTTAATTTAAGGCATGAAAAAGACGCCCAGAGGCGCCTTGATTTAGGTGTATTTATTTTCTGCGGAGGGTATATGTGTCTTCATCACGAACAGTAACAGTTTGAGCAAGGCTTACTTCCTCAATATCCATAACATGTACTCGTTCTTTAGCGTGAAGTAATTCTTCATCCATAGATTGCTCTTCTTGAAGGAAGTAGAAATGCTTGCCTAATTGACCACCGTCATGATCAATATCGGCTTGGTATAGATTGTAATCTTTGTTACCTGCAACTGTTTCTAGTGTGCCCGAAGTACCCGAACCAGGTAAAATTGCAAAATAAGCCACTCGTTCAGGAACATGACCTTCATTCAAACTTTCTTGCTCATAAAATGCTGCTTTAAAGCCTGTTGTTGCTAAACTTTTGGCACGCGTATAGGCACTGTGTCCGCCATTGTAGGTTTGAATTTGCAAAAAGACGTAAGGTTTTGCGCTAAATGCTTCCGTAAATACAACATCTGTAAACTTTCTAGAGTTAGACAAGCTAAAACTACCAATTTCAACAATTGTACCGTCGCTCATTGTATAGCGACCTTCATTCATTGTTAAAAAGTCAAAAGACTCAGTTTCGTCATGTTTTGTGTTTAAATATTGCCAATTCTGGAATGAAATCTCAGAGCTATTCGTTTCAATATTCTTTAAACGAATAACACCACCATTTTCATCATGCACGGTTACTGCTGATGAAAACACTGCTGGTTTTGTAAAATACTGATCTTGAAAATCAAATGACTGCCATTCACCACCTAGTTGGTTATTAACTGTTTCTGAGTAGTAAGGAATGCCATCATTTGCAATAGCGCAAGGTGCTTCAGTGTAACAACTTGTTGAGTTTAATGTGTTTGTTGTTAAGTCACTGATGTGAATCGGCAAGGTTGCAATAAGGCAAGTTTTTCCTGAATAAGGGCTAAGTTTATAAAGTTTAGATTCGTTTTGATCACCATGATCATTGATAATTACACGACTGATTAAAACGTCACCTTTTTGGCTTAATGTTGCACCTGTGACATTAACAAGGTTGTGATTGGCTAATTTAGTATATGAATAGTCATTACGATCAATGCTATATACCGAAGTCGCTGTTACTAATAAAAGGTCACCATTTTTAAAGACTAAATCAGCGCGGCTTAAGCCATCAACACCACTGAAGTCAGCTAGTACAGTTTCTTCGCCAGTGTATTTGTCTATGCGATATAGCTTTGAAAAGCTCACTGCAAAAAATGAATCAGTATCTGAAGCGTATGCCATACCGAAAACTGATTTAGTCTTACCTACAACAACATGCTCGCCTGTTGCGTGATCAAAATAGGCTAAGCGACTGTATTTATATTTGTCACCTCTAATAGGTAAACTTGGAAATTGCTCATCACTGATATCAAGGTGGCTAACATCTACTTTGAATTCAAGTGGAATAGGTGAAGACACATAATAAGTGCGGTTAGTTGTTTCGTCATATGCAATTGCAGCAGAACTAAATTTTGCAACAGAGTCTGCTCTAGCGGTTTTTTGCAGTTCATCGAGACCGAATACAACACCTAATTCGCCTCTGCCGGCATTCATTGCTACTAATTCCCCTTGACAGCTATTAGCGACTGCATAAGAAGTCAAAAAGCTACTTGAAAGAGCTAGGGTTGATAGAAATAATTTGGCTTTTATCGACATAAGTAAATCCCACTGTTAGGTTTCTAGCGACACAAAGAGATAAGACCACTTTGTATTAATAGTGAGCATTATAGTGAGAACTCTCACTTTACGAATGCCGATAAAAGCTGTTTTTAAGTCTGAAATTTAATCTTTAAGTACTAAAAAAAGCATGTTTAATGTTAAATTAGCTGTTTTTCTGACTTTTCTGATCTTGTGAATCACTCGACATCGAACTGCCAACCGAGGCGGTAATCACTAATAAAATGGCCAGCCACTGCCATACACTTAAAAATTCAGAGAGAATTATAAAACCAGCCAATGCTGCGATCGCAGGCTCTAAACTCATCATGATGCTAAAGCCTTGTGCGGGCATATTGCGAAGTGCCACCATTTCTAACGTATAGGGTAGTGCGCTAGACATAATAGCCACTAAAATACCAAGTGGTAATACTTCCCAACTCAATAATGCAGCGCCTTGCGAAACGGCACCGTAAGGTACAAGCACAATCGCGGCGACGCTCATCCCCATGGCTACAGTCATCCCGCCAGAGCCTTGGTTTCCAGTTTTTTTGCCAAACAATATATAAAACGCCCAACATGCACCTGCTGCAAGGGCTAAGATCACGCCCACAGGATCGAGGCTGTCTTCGCCTTTCATGTCAGGTAGCAATAAAATAATGCCAACAATGGCGCAGGCTACCCAAAACAGATCGCGCTTTTTACGAGATGAAAGTAGGGCAACAGCAAGGGGGCCAGTAAACTCCAGAGCAACACCAATGCCTAAAGGAATGCGCTCAATCGCGTAATAGAACAGGATATTCATGCCACCTAAACTCAGTCCATAAACGATGATCGGCATGCGTTGCCCTATCGGCGGAAAAGCTCGCCAAGGCTTAAAAACCAGGCACAAAATAGCAGCTGAAAAACCTAATCGAAGTGCTGTGGTACCTTCAGGGCCTATTAAAGGGAATAATTGCTTTGCAACAGAGGCACCAGATTGAATGGTAACCATTGCAAGAAGCACGCAAATAACAGCAATAAAAAACGGTGGAATGGTGCGCTGCATCACTGTCCTTATGAAAGTTAATAGTTCAAGTTTGCGGCGATTCTACTGATGTTTTGAGGGAGAAGAAATGTTTTTCGTTAAACGGACACAGATTTTCGATAAAGCAAAATTATGGGTATCAAATTGCTTTGATACCCATAAAGAGAGTGCTTAACTTTGTCCTGCTTGTTCAAAGGTCGGCATGATGGTTTGCGTGGCCTGTTTTTGCTGCTGGCGTTTTGCCACTTTAAAGAAAGTAGCCGCAAAAATAGCAGCGACAATATCAACTAAATAGCTTGAGTAAAATAGTGAGTTGGTGTCGCTGGCAAGTTTTACTAGCGTAGATAACACCATTAATGCACACAGACTTGCGAGTAAATAAAACCCAACCGTGGTTGCCTTTTGCACAGGTTTTAAGAAGCTATATATTACAAAAACAAAAAAGGCTGCATAGTAACTGTATAGGGTAGCGTAGTTTGTGTTGCTAACAAATGCAGGTAGCCATTTGGCAGCGACGAGTGTAAAAGCAACGGCAATCATAGACCCTAAACAAACGCCAATGGTGAGTTTTGCCATAAACAAGGTACTGCGTTTATTAGGATCTTTTTTGAAGCGTTTGTCTATCCACAGTAGATTACCTGAATAGAATAAGAAGGCGCCAAGTAATCCCATAATGAAGTAACCCCAACGACCCCAGTCTCCTCCATAGGTGCCAAAATGAAGTGAGAAAATACTGGCAACCATGTTACCCCACACTGCATCTTCGCCTTGCGGGTAGCTTGAGTTAACCACTTCTAGTGTGTACGGGTTCATGAATAGGTAATCAGTATCTGGTCCACGCACTACCGCATTATTGTTACTCATCATAAACACCGCAGAAGGTGATGCTGAATTTAAATTACTATAGCGAATATGGATTGGCTCATAGCCGGGGGCATAGTTTTTCGCTGCAAGTACTTGCTCATCTACACGTGGTAAGTTTTCAATATGAAAACTTTGCGCGGCAGGTGTAGGGCGCTGAAACAATGGCTTACCATCATAAAATTGCGCTAAACCACCATAAATAAAATCATGAAACGCAAACACCACCACAGTAAATGCAATGACTAAGTGAAATGGTAAACTGGCGATACCGATAAGGTTATGGCTATCGAGCCAGAATCGACTAGGCCCTTTTTCTTTTCGCAGTGCAAAAAAGGTTTTAACTAATGTCGGCAGTAAAATAATTACCCCAGAGACCAAAGCTAAAAAGTACAAAACACAGGCAATGCCAAGAATATAAACACCAGATTGGTCATGGCCAATTTCGCCTATAAAGCCTGCTGTACGGTGTAAATAATCAACTAAATCGGCAAGTTCGTTTTCGGTTTGTGCGCTGACGTTTAAAGTGCCATCAGCATTTAGGTGTGCGAAGTTAAGTTGTTTATCAAGCTCCATGCCTCGGGCATTGCCTTTGATATACCACGAAAGAGGTGCATCTTGGGTATGTAAATCAAGGTTAAAGCCTTTAGCAAGCTGTTCGCCTCGCTCATTAATTGCCGTATCTACCAGGGTTTGGTAGTCATAATCAGAGCTGGTGATTTTAGGGGCTTGAATAGGTGCTGCCCATTGCTGGATTTCGTGTTTGAACATGGTCAAACTGCCCGCATAAAAACCAATAAACAGCACTAAACCTGCAATGATGCCTGTCCATGTATGTACACCTTGATAGGTACGAAGAATATCCGATCTGACTTTCATGATGCACTCCTTAGCATAAAAAACACGCCATAAAGCAGCACAGTTAAGCTGCCAAGCACAAGCCACGCTTGCTTTGCTGAGTTGAATAAATAACTAAAACTAAAAATGGTTAGCCAAACAGGCGTGATCATCCACATGTTAAATTGCACTTTATCGCGAGCATCAATGCCTCCTGGGCCATACCAAGCAAAAAATGCAACGAAAATAAATGAGAGGGCTAGCCCTAAAAATGCACCCGCTAGGGTTTTCCCTAACCAAGTTGGTTGGCGTTTAGATGAGCTTGTCATGAATTATCCTTTTCTTTTCAGCAGGCTAATAAAAGGGATCAGCATCAACATTAGCATCAGACTAAAAATGATATAGAACACGGCCGCTGTGACTGAGAATTGTTGAAAGGCAAGTATTAATGCGCAAACGATTAACGCAATCGAAAGTAATCGCCATTGTTTTTTAATAGGTTTTTTTAAAAATCGCTGCTGCTTTCTAGTGCAGTACACAGTACTGACAGCAAAAACGACAAGCAGGGTAACGGTAAAAATGAGCATAAGATTATAGTTGTAGTTGATATTAAATCTCATTGTAAATGATAACTAAACTCAATTGCAATATCATTAAGCTTGTGTTAATTTCCTAGCGCTTTTTTATCAAACTCAATTTGTTTAATTCTAATAATCTCTTACGGGGAAAGGACATTGGCTACTGCATTTAAACTTAATTCACTCACCAAAGTTATGCTTGCATCATTACTTGTTGCACAGGGTTCAGCATGGGCTGATGACGACCAAAGCAGTCGAAAATCAATGGATACCATTGTTGTTACAGGTGAAAAAACAGAGAAGTCACTTAAAGAGACCATGTCGTCAGTGGCGGTTGTTGATAAGTCTTTACTAGAAAACGGTCAACTTGCTTCTATATCTGAAGCGCTGTCAGAAATGGCGAACGTCGTTGTGTTAACGGGCTCGGTACCAGATATGCGAGGCGTATCAGGTAATGGTGGTGCAACGGGGTTTAACTCATTTAGTGGTGGTTCAAAGGCTCGTGTTTCAACCTTGATTGATGGTGTTAGCCAACCGTTTGTAGCCGATTTAACCGGTGATACGGGTCTGTGGGATGTAGAACAAATTGAAGTTTACCGAGGGCCGCAATCAACTAGTAATGGTCGTAATAGTATTGCGGGCGCTGTTTACATGACAACTAAAGCACCTACTCAAGAATTTGAAGGGGCAGTGCGCGTTGGTTATCGTAACCAAGATAGCTACCTAGATACTGCCGCAGTGGTATCAGGGGCGTTAGTTGAAGATGTATTAGCATTTCGGTTATCAACTCAGTATGTTGATGGCGAAACGTTTTCAAATCCACCGGTATACGAAACAAATCCAACTGATCGTGAATTAAACAAGTTAAATACCAGCAGCACACGCGCTAAATTACTTTACACACCATATGAAGATCTTGCTGTACAGCTAACTTATTCAACTTACAGTGAAGAAGGTAATTCGGGTCGTAAATACTTTTTAGCGGATGAGCCATTTGATTATGAGCCGCTATATCAACGTATTATGGATACTGAATCTGACACCACGCAAGTGAATGTTGATTACAAAATTAACGATGATTTTTCGTTAGATGTTTTAGTTGCTTATATGGATTACAAATGGGGCTTTGAAGCATACGAGCCACTTGAAAGCGCAGAATCTGACGTATCAATGGATGAAAGTAACATCACTGTCGATACCAAATTGAACTTTGGTTTAAGCAATGATTTTTACTCTGGTTTTGTGGGTCTTGCCTATTTTGACCGCGACCAAGACTTTGAAAGTGTTGGAGCGACTAATTATTACGGTGACGATAGTAGTAAATCGACCGCAGTTTATGGTGAAACAAGCTTTAACTTAAGCCGCGAATTAACGTTAACAGCGGGTCTGCGCATTGAGCGTGAAGAACAATTACGTAATTTTAATATGGCATTTCGTGGTGATATGCTCGTTGAGCAACTTGATAATTCACACACTCTTCGTTTACCAAAGCTCGCGATTCAATATGATATTAGTGACGAAACGACGCTATTTGCCAGTGCTCGTCGTGGCTACAACGCGGGTGGTGGCGCACTCGATTTTACCGCTGAAGATTATTACTACTACGACGAAGAAACCGTTAATACCTATGAAATTGGTTCGCGCAGCGTAATCAATAATGGTGACATAAACATCAGCGCTAATGTGTTTTACAATAACTTTAACGGTTATCAAGCGCTAAGCTCAGAGCGTAAAATCACTAATATTGAAGATGCTCATAGCTATGGTTTAGAAGTAGAAGCCTACAGCATGCTGGGCGATCAGTGGCAGTTACATGGTGGCTTTGGTTTATTGAAAACTAAAATTGATGAATCATCAGCCTTTCCTGATGCCGTCGGCAATGATTTAAACTCTGCACCGGAGTTAACGGCGAGTTTAGGTCTGTCGCATTGGTTTACCGATAGTCTAAAAGTGAATTTAAGTACCAATTATGTTGATGAATTTTATGGCGACTTAACAAACACAGAAGAACGCGTTGCAGGTGATTACACCATTACGCGTTTATCGATGACTTACGATACTGAACAATGGTTGATAAGTGCCTTCATTAACAATGCTTTAGATGAAGAGGCGTATACCTCACAAGAACCAGTCAGTGGTCGCTACCCACAAGGCTATGTGGCAGTTGTGAACCCACAAACAATCGGTGCATCTGTTACTTACCGATTTTAAACTAATCGCTAGTCGCTGAGCTTGATCAGCGACTAGCTTAATTTAAAGCGATTAATTTGCCCGTTTAAGTTATTCGCTAAGTTAGCCAGCTTACTCGATGAGTCCGAAATGCTTTGCGTTTGTTGCTGTGACTTACGGCTGGTATCTTGTACTTCGTTTAAGCGCTGGGCGATTTCTTCTGTCACTTGAGATTGCTGTTCAGATGCAGAAGCAATGGTCATATTGGCCTCAGAAATGGCTTTTGCTTGTACGCTAATTTCATCGAGCATATGGCCCACTTTTTCTGAGTTTATCACCGCTTCTTTAATTTGATTATCGCTAGAGCGTATCCTCTGCGTCACAGCATTGGTTGCAGATTGCAATGAGTCAATTTTATCTTGGATCTCAAGAGTAGAGCTTTGCGTGCGACTAGCCAAAGTTCTTACCTCATCAGCAACAACGGCAAAACCCCGGCCTTGTTCACCTGCTCTTGCAGCTTCGATTGCGGCATTGAGTGCCAATAAATTAGTTTGTTCGGCTATATTACTGATAACACTTAAAATAACCGTGACTTCATTTACTGATGCTTCTAATTGGTTAAGGTCTGTTAGTGATTTGGTGAGTGTATCGGCCACTGATTCAACAGAGCTAACTCCTTGTTGTACAACCTGTAGACCTTCTTGGGTTTTTTGGTTGGCCGCGGTGGCACTGCTTGCAGCAGCGGCGCAGTTTTGAGAAACTTCTTTAACGGCCGTTGAGTTTTCATAGACTGAGCTTGAAATCACCTCAATTGCTTGGCTTTGAATATCATTGAGCGTTTTAGCTTGCTGTGAAATTTCATCGAGGCTTTTTGCAGCCACTTGCGCTTGCTCTGATTGGTCATGTATTTCTTTAAGAAGCTGAGATAACTTATCAACCATAATATTAAAGCTGCTCGCAAGCTGGCCTATTTCGTCATCGGCTTTGTGGTCAATATAGCGAGACAGATCTCCTTCAGAGATACGCTTGGCTTCATCAATTAAGGCATGGGTTGCTTTAATCACTTTTTTCTCTAATTGCCAGTAACATACTATTAGGGTAGCAATAATAGTCAGGACTAAAGCTGTACTAATTAAACTTAGAGTGACCACACGGTCGTGATTGCTTTTAACTTCTGCAGCACTTTTTTCTTTTATCGAACTTAAAAAAGCTTTCACGGGTTGCTGAATTTTCTCAACTTCGGCCATGTAAGCATTGTTGGTTAAAAGCGTAATAGCTTGTACCCACCTTTTATGCTCGCTGACGGTTAAGTTATTTGTATCTCGGCCAAGTAAATCACTGACTAAGCTAAATGCTTTTTCTTCTGTTTCAACCAGTTTGAGTGATAAATCGTTGGATTTTTGCAAGAGCGCTAAATCATCGGTAGCGACATTAAACGCTCTTAAACGCTGTTCATAGCTTTTCTTTTCGCCATTTAGCCAAGCTGCTTTGCCTTGAATTTGATCAACAAGTTGATGGTATTCATCTTCATAGCGAGGATCTAAGGTTACGACATGTTGACGAGCAAGCTCAGTAAGGCGAATCGAATTTGAAGATGAAAACTGAGCAAGATGGCTTAGCTCATAACGCTGTTGAGCCGACTCCATACTCTCATCTTGGCCTGATTGTAAAAATAAAATAATGAAGAGAAGTCCGGCTGCAAGGGCAATGGTTGCTGCGAAAACTGCTCTTAACAAAAATCTTATAGACAAGGATAAGTCTCACAAATCAAATAATGCATGATTTAAACATAGTGCAATAAGCTACAAGCGCAAAAAATAATGTTGGAAATGAATATTGATAATAATGGTTAAGTTGAGGGAAGTTAAAATGTTAACTATCTAATGAAATGGTATGGGTTTTGCTTTGTTTTGTCTTTTTGCCAAGGAAGACAAAATGTTGACGATCAATTCGCCACGGCTACGTACGCCAAATTTACTGCAAAATACGCAATCTATTACTTCAACCTTTGAAAAGTTAGCTTCGGGAAAGCGTATAAACTCTGCAAAGGATGACGCTGCAGGCCTACAGATAAGCCATCGATTAACAACACAAATAGCGGTGAAGCAACAAACACTTAGAAACTTACAAGATGGTATCAGCTATGGGCAAGTTGCTGATGCTGGCTTATCTGAACTAACAGACTCGCTTCAACGCATGCGAACTTTAGCCCTTCAAGCTGCAAATGGCTCAAATACAGGTATTGATAGGGCAGCCTTAAATGAAGAGTTTTCACAGTTACGAGATCATATAAACAGCGTTGTAGCAAATACAGAAATTTTTGGTAAAAAACCATTAATGTCTAAGCCTGAACAAGAGACTAATTTAGATAATGTACCTGTATTAGATGAAGTGTTTTCTAATAATATTCAGCAAGGAATGAGCTCAGGAGATATTTCTTTAGGTCTAATACCTGCTGGTTCAACGAACGTCAGGATTCAAATAAATGATAATGGTGCGAATGATGATTTAAATCTATTTACCCAAACTGGCGAGCATTTAGTTGGACAGGATTTATCGCCTGTGCAATCTAGAATTGAGGCAAATTTATTTACTCCAGCAAATGGTTACCAAGGAACAGAAACATATAGCAATGGCAATTTATTTACGGGGGGAGGTTTTAATTTCCCTGCTGTAAATAGTCAAACAATTAATGGAATGAACTTTACCTACTCGGGGAATGGTAACCCAAGTTCAGGAAGTTCAAATGAAGAAATATTCATTGATAATGTAACTGAGCCGCTGCTTCTTACTGTGATTGGCTCGGGTATGTTTCGAATTACTGCCAGTTGGGATTCTTTGGGAAGTTTAAATTCATCATCTGCTGAATCTAGTGATGGTCCGATGATGGTAACATCAACAGACCAAGCAATTGGCGAAGATGGTTATATTATATTCGAAGATATTGATGCCAGTGCGGGTTCTTTAACGATTGAGGGAGTTACCATAAGCAGCGAAGAGTTGGCTCAAAATGCAATTGCTAGAATTGACACTGCATTGTCGCGTATCGGTGGGTTCCGAGCTGAAGTCGGGGCAAAAATGAGTGCAATTGAGTCGACTATACGCAATGAATCTAATCAGTCGTCGATGCTAAGTTCAGCAAATCAACGCATTGAAGATACCGACTTTGCCAAAGTAATGGCAGAAAAAGTATCACTAGATATTGTTCAACAAGCGGGTGTCAGTGTTGCAATGCAAGCGAAGGAAATTACTAAGGATGGAATTTTGAGTTTGTTAGGGCAACTAGAATAGTTGCCCTAAGTCGCTATTAATTTTTATCTGCGGGATACACAACGCCAAGTTGGCTTCGCGCTTCATCAAGCACCGCCATAACTTGTTTTGACAGCGTATGAGTATTAACTGAAGACTCAATTTGTCCGGCATTCGCTGCTTGAATAAAGTGGCTTACTTCATGGCGCATAAAGTGTTCATCAAATGGCTCAGAGAGTTCTTCAACCGTGCCATCGTTACCGATAAATTGCATACGCTTTAATAAAGAGACTGCTTCGATACGAATACGACCTTTTTCACCTTGGATCTCAGTAAAATTATCCCCTTGCGAGATTTTAGAATAGCTGATCACCGCTAGCTTATCAGCGTAATTTAATAATACGTCACCGGCCCCATCAACACCGGTTTCAAGTAACACGCCACTGGCTTTTACACTCTGAGGCGCGCCCCATAATGCGAGTAAAATATATAGCGGATAGATACCTAAATCGACTAATGCACCGTTAGCAAATTCTGGCAAGAAAGTATTTGGTCGCTCGCCATTTTTATATTTATCGTAACGTGATGAGTACTGACTATATTGACCTATATATTTGCGGGGTGTGCCAATCTTTGCAATTGCATTTTTTAAGCATGCGAAGTTTGGTAAATGGGTGGTCATCATAGCTTCCATGTATAAGCGTTGATGTGTTTTTGCCGCCTGAATGATGGCCTCTAGTTCTTTACTGTTAGCAGCCGAAGGCTTTTCACCTAAAACATGTTTACCGGCTTTTAAACACATTACAGCATAGTCTTTGTGTAAGCTATTTGGAGCAGCAATGTAGACGGCATCGACTAATGGGTCTTCGCATACTTGCTCAATATTGGTAAACACTTTAGCCTTTTGAGCATCGTGCTTTGTAAGGAAAGCCTCGCCTGTTTGCTGCTCTCGAGAGCACACACCATATAAGGAGAATTGTTCAATTTGTTTAGCTGCACTCAGTAGTGTATCGCTTATAAAATTGGTACCTACAATCACAAAGTTCATGGTTACTCCTCGTTGTTTTGTGCAAGCCATGCTTGCCAATCCTGTTCAAACTTTTCCATTTGTTTATGTTTTTTGCTTAACAAATGTTTGTCTTCATCTTCTTGTGCCATATAAGGGCCTACGCGGCATAATGCACAGTGTTTTTCACCTAAATAAGCAGGTAAAGTCAGCTTAGCGGTAATGTCATTGTCAGTTTTTTCGCTAAATACATAGGTAATGCCACTGGTGTCTTTAACGTGTTTATCGCGATCAACATTGCGAATTTTATAGCCCGGGAATAAATTTATATCGAATGGCATTTGCCCTAGATAATGGCAGTTTAGCCCTTGATTTAAGCTGCCTTCAATATTCCATTCGCGGTAAGGTTTTACATCTTTAGAGGTGATGTAGCAGAGCATTGGGCCGTTTGTATCTAATGCAAACTGGTTTGCGTAGTCTAGGTAGCGATGCAACAAAGCACGGTTTAATACATTCATACCACCTTGTTGGGTATGTGCTTTAAATGCAGCTTCACCTTTAAACGCGGGTATAAGGGGAAATTGAAAAATAACCACATCGAAACAGGCGCCATCTAAGCGCTGCCACGAGTCTGGATTTGTTACATCAAACTCAGTGAGTGTTTGAATATTAAGTTGTCGCAAGGCGCTAAGTGCATTGTCGGTATATTTTTGTTCTATGGTGTTTGCATCATCATAAGTTGAAGCAACAAGCTTGGCTGGTTTTATATAACGCGCAACAGAGTGTGAAAATGATAAATCACCATCGCCTACAGTTAAAATACGCCAACTAGGGTCTAAAAACATGCTGTTATTTGCCTTGTGCTGGCGTTGTTTCTTGCGCGATTTCAGGGCAAAGAGCTAAGCGAGTTTTAAGCCCTTCAATGGCTATCTGCTTAAAGATTAAGTTAAAACTAATCAATACGGCAATAACGATATGAATAGGACCATGGGTAAAACCCGCGTCTGTGTCAAAAAGCATTAAGCCGAATAACAAGAACATGGTAGCTAAAAATATTTCAATCAACTGATTTGAATATAGCTTTAAATTGCCTTGGTTTTTATGATCTTTTTTAATGTGAATCGCACAAAAAAACGGTATCACTTTTATTTTAAAGTGAGCGTTTTTTTCTACGTAATTTTCGCCAAGGTGGTCTAGTTTAGCGCGCAGTTGATCTATCATAGTAAGTCCTTAAAAAACTGAGCCGCGGATGTTACCGCAAACGCAAGAAAAGGGCTACTCAGGATAGATACTCATGCCAATTACAAATATGTGGCATACAAAAACCACTGACGTTAGAACAAAACGCATTTTTTGATAATCAACGTGATAGGTTTGCCACTGCGGTGAACTTTTTTCAAATAACAGCACTAACCAAAAACTGGCTGCGAGCCAGGCTAGTGTCCAAGTTGCTGGTAAAAAGCTTAAAAAGCCAATCGGTAAAATAGGAATAATCGCTTTTATAGCATCAGCATGCGTTTGCTGACCTGCATGCCATAAGTTACCAGCCATAAAGGCTAAAATAGCGATGCTATAAAAAGTGAAAAAGTCTAAGTTGACGGCATTACTTCCTGCAATAAGTGGCCAACCTACGCAGCCTAAAAATGGTAGTAAACCTAAGTAACCAAGTTGAATGTGATTAATAAACTTTTCCATAATGACCTTTAAACCGCTTAAATTAAAAAGCATACCTAACGGTATGCTTTATTTAATAACTATTTTATACCAGTTATGCGGCTAAAACGATCGCTTTATTATTGGCGTAATTCTCGACGTAGAATTTTGCCAACCGTCGATTTAGGCAATTGTTCCATAAAAATGATTGATTTAGGCACTTTATAAGCACTTAAGTTTTCGCGGCAATAGTCACTCAATTGTTGCTCATCAATCTGCTCTTTTAAAGTAATGTAGGCACAGACACGCTCACCGGTTTTTTCATCTTTTGCACCAATAACGGCTGCTTCACAGATAGCTGGGTGCTGACAAAGTACGTTTTCAACTTCGTTAGGGTACACGTTAAAGCCAGAAACAATAATCATGTCTTTTAAACGGTCTACAATTTTGTAATTACCACTAGGTAGTTTTAGACCCACATCACCGGTTTTGAAAAAGCCCCGTTTCATGCATTTATCGGTTTCATCTTGGCGCTGCCAGTAGCCCATCATCACTTGCGGGCCTTTAACAACTATCTCGCCAGACTCACCATCTGCAACAGGCTCATCGTTTTCATCCCAAATTTCCACAGTGGTGTTAGAGAGTGGACGGCCAATGCTGCCAATTTCTTCTTTTTTAAAGTCGTTTAAGGTTGCAACCGGCGAGGTTTCTGATAAGCCGTAGCCTTCTGTGATTGTACAACCTGTGGTATTCATCCACGCATCGGCTGCAGCATGTGTGAGGGCTGCGCCCCCAGAGACGGTCATTTTTAAGTTTGAAAAATTCAGTGCCTTAAACCCCGGGTGCATGCACAAGCCAATAAATAAGGTGTTAATACCTGAAAAGTAATTAATCTCAAATGGTTCGATTTGTTTAACTAAGGCATCTAAATCACGAGGATTTGGTATCAGTACATTAAATTGTCCCATAGCAAATAGACCAACCATGTTCACCGTAAAGGCGTAAATATGATAAAGCGGAAGCGGGCAAATACCAGTTTCTTGACCGGGCGTTAATATGTCATCAAAGCGCTCATTCATTTGCTCGGCATTGGCTAAAATGTTGCCATGACTAAGCATCGCAGCTTTGGCAACTCCTGTGGTACCGCCGGTGTATTGTAAAACAGCAATATCATCACGACTGGCTTGATGAGCATTAAGAGGGGCGAGTCTTTCACCTTGGCGAATGAGTTCGTTTAACGAAAATTGACCCTCTTGCAATGTCGGCTCAGCAACAGCCGCTGCAACAATAACGGTTTTGATTGACGTATCATTGATAACCGTTGCTAATTTATCGGTAAGAGCATCAAGAATAACAATGGCTTTCACATCTGCATCATTAAACTGGTGTAGCATTTCACGAGCAGTATAAAGCGGGTTGGTATTGACTACGATTAAACCTGCACGAATTGCTGCATAAGTTACTATAGGGTAATCAACAATATTAGGTAGTTGAATAGCAATTCTGTCCCCTGCAACTAGGCCACTTTGCTGTTGAAACCACTGTGCCAAATAGCGAGATTGTTGTTCTACTTGAGAAAAAGTAAGTGTTTTACCTGCACTGTTATAAGCAGGAAGTTCGGCATAAGTCTGACAAGTATGCTCAATCAATTGCGTGAGGTTGTCATGTGTGTTCATGGTTGTTCCTTAGCGTGTTGTTCTTATTAGTTGTTGTTTGATGAGGCGATCCATCACAGAACCCATTATCCAATTTGGCAAATAACGACTCATGATATAGGTTAGTGTAGATTGTAAGCCTAGGATCACCATTAATTTTTGTTTATCCAAGCTGCGCAAAATGTGTTGTGCAGTATTGGCTGGGTTTGTTATGGCTTTAGATGTTTTGCTTGCGCAAATTAAGCTGATTTTTATGTTATTTGGCTTAAATTTCTTGCGTAGCTTTTTGGCTAAAATCAAAGCGTTTGGCTCTGGCGTAAATTTAGTTGCATCAATAAGGGGGGATGTAATTGCTAGGTGGCCGTTCATGCTTAAGTGTGGCGTTATTAGTGTTGCAAAGTGCTGACAAGCAATACTATTTTCTTTACTTAGTTGCACATTGGTACTGCAACTAAAAATGGCTAAATCTGGTTTGCCTATCGCTGCGATTGCATTATTTACTTGAGTTTGCAGCGCTTCATTATCGCTGATATGCGTAGCAAAATACTCAATGTATTGGTAATCTTCAGCAAGCTCACTTAACGATTGTTTTGTGTGCTCGTTGAAATGTAAATCGAATAAAGCGACATCGTCACCACGGCTAATATATTGCTTTGCCAATTCGAACCCAATGCCACTGTTAGCACCGGTAATAAACACTCTTCGTAACATTGCATGACCACCAATTAGCGAAACTAGCTAGTCAATATATATAAATTGTTAACAGAAAAATTAGCTTTAAACGACCCTTTTTTAACTTTTTACGCCATTAACTCGAGTGTGTCTTACGATAATCTTTTGGTGGAATGCCATACCAGCGCTTAAAAGCGCGAGTAAATTCGCTGTAATTAGAAAAGCTTAGGATATCTGAGATGTTCGATAAACTGAGGCTAGATTCAGTTAAATATTGATGTGCCAGATTACAGCGTACATCATCGACTAATTCACGAAACGTTGTGTCATGCTTTGTTAAGTGGCGCTGCAAGCTTCGAGCACTCATTGATAGCTTTTCGGCTATCAGGTTCACACCAAAGTCTTCGTGCAGTAAGTATTGCTTGATCAGCACTTCAACGTGATCTGAAATGTTTTCTCGCTTAGTGTCCTTAAGATCCCCAAGCTGCTGGCTAAGTATAGAAAATAATTGCTTATCTGAGTTTTTGATGGGGAGCTTTAAATACTTTCTATCAAATACCACTGAGGTATGGGCACAGTTGAATACCGGGAGTTGACCTAACGCTTGACGATATACGCTAGGATTTTCATTCCCACTATGGGGAAGTTCTAAGCGATGTAGTTTTATTTGGTCATCGGTTAATTGTTTTAATAAATTGACCCCAACACTTAGGGCTAAGTCGGCACCATGATAAACACTTACCTTTAGGCTAGTGCGAACTAAAAAAGAGAGCTTTACATAGTCTTGGTCTACTTCAAGGAGTAAGTCAGCGCTATTTTGATGAACATGATAGTACTGAGTAAAATTTTTTAGCGCCATTTCAAGGGTGTCGCAGTTCCCCATCAAGTAACCGACTGAGCCCAAGATATTTAAGCTCTGCCAGCGGCCTAATTCTAGCCCGAAATAGGGTAGGTTTAACTCTTTAGCCGTGATTTCTAATAGCTGAATGAGTTGCTGATACTGCACAAAGTTATTGGCATCTTGTAATTGTTTTCTGTCTAAACCAACGCGCGATAATAGTGCGTCAGGGTTCACCAATTTACTTTCGATCAGTTCAATATAGCCGTGTAGAGCAGATACTCTAATAAGATCAGGTACTTGTGTTAAACGGGGCATAATGTGCTCTTTTCTAGTGCGCTGGCGTAAAAAGTAAAAAAAATTGCGTGAAAAGTAAAGTATTACAGGTCATTAAAGTTTAACAATGTATTAACTAGGTGGCCTATTAACTGCAATTAAGGCTGTAACGTGCTTAGAGGAACACACAATGAACTACTCAAAAGTTTTTATTAGTGGTGGTAATGGCTTTATTGGCCGCTCACTTGCGCGCTACTTTAAGGCGCATGGGGTCGATGTATGCGGCGTTGATTTAACACCCTGTGAAGAATTTAACATTGTTGCTGGTAATTTGAATGAGCCAGCGAGTTGGCGCTCATTAATGAGTGACTGCGATTTAGTTATTCATACAGCGGCAATTGTTTCAAATGCGTTTGGCTATAAGCAAACATGGCAGGCGAATGTGGGTTGGACGAAAAACTTGCTGGATGCAGCGGTGGCTGCAAACACAGTAAAGCGCTTTATTCATATTTCGTCGACGGCCGTCTATGGTAGTGATTGGCAAACTGATATTAAAGAAGATGCGCCTTTGTTCCCTGATGGCAGAGCCTATAACGATTCGAAAATGATGAGCGAGCATTTATCACTAAGCTATCACGCCAGTAAAAAACTCAATGTCACAATAATTCGCCCTGGCGATGTCTATGGGCCCGGCTCAAGACCGTGGATAGCTTACCCATTACAAGAAATCGCCAAAGGCACGTTTATGGTACCAGAGGGCATGTTTGGGCCTGTTTATATTGATGATTTAGTCAAAGGCATTTACCAAAGTGCTATGAGCGACGATGCAAGCGGTGAAATTTTTAATCTATCAGGCCCTGAGCAAGTGACTAATCAAGTTTATTTTAATTACTTGGCACAGGCACAAGGGAAAAAGCACGTCACAGTAGTGAATTTGGCTTTAGCGTTAAAGCTAACAGGGTTCATTGAGTGGTGTTATCACCTTGTTGGTAAAACCACAGATATCAATCCGTCGACCATGCGCATGCTAAGTCGTAAAAGTGCAGCGTACAGTAATGAAAAGGCGCAAAACATTTTTGGTTATAAACCAGAATTTACCTTACAGCAAGGTATGCAACATGCATTGCAGTGGGCGTATGAACAAGGACTTTGTAAAGAAGAACCACGCACAAATACCGCCACGGCAAATTAAAGACAACAATTTAACTTATTAAAAGCAAGTGAAAAGAGGGCATACACATGGCATTACCAGATATTATTAATCATCAAGATTTCTTACTGACTATTCATACTAATGATGAAAAGCTAATTAAAAACGCTTTACCAGGCGTGCACATTTATCCACTCATGCTGGATTCTGAGAATGGGGTATGGGTTTTACGCGTTTTATTTGAACCGGGTACAGTTTTGCCAAAGCACTTTCACACTGGTGTTGTGCATTTATATACCATGGCGGGCAGCTGGCACTACACTGAGTACCCTGACGATTTACAAGTAGCGGGTAGCTATTTATTTGAACCAGGCGGTTCGATTCATCAATTTCAAGTCCCAGCAGACAACACTGAAGTGACCGATACCTTTATGATAGTAATGGGAGCCAATATTAACTTTGACCCAGATGGCAACTATATGAACATTATGGATGCAGGTTGGATTGAACAAGTGATGTTAGCAGCTGCAAAAGAGCAAGGAATTGAGCCTAACTACATAAAACCAAAGAGTTTATACGGTTTTAGTAAGTAATTTTATTCCCTGAAATGAAGGCCCTTGATTGCGTAAGTTATTGAGGGCTTTGTAGTTTTTGCTATTTCCAATCTTTCAATCTAAAAAATAAATCAATTTAATCTAAACAATCAATTTTATTTTAATCGCTCAGGCCTCTATTGTATTAATCAAGCAGACGCAAGGCTGCGTTAATTAAACTTTTTAAATACATCAATGAGGAATATTATGAGCACTTCATTAATTAACACAAAACTACAACCATTCAATGCAACAGCTTACCACAACGGTGACTTTGTAGAACTAACAGAAAAAGACGTGCTAGGTAAGTGGTCAATCTTCTTCTTCTACCCAGCTGACTTTACTTTCGTATGTCCTACAGAGCTTGGTGATGTTGCTGATTACTACGAGCAGCTTCAAGAAATGGGTGTTGAGGTTTACTCAGTATCAACTGACACGCACTTCACTCACAAAGCATGGCACGATACGTCTGACACAATTGGTAAAATCAAATTCCCAATGATTGGTGACCCTACAGGTCGTATTACTCGTAACTTCGGTGTGATGATTGAAGACGAAGGTCTTGCTCTTCGCGGTACATTCGTAATGAACCCTGAAGGCGAAATCAAAGTAATCGAAACTCACGACTTAGGTATCGGCCGTAGCGCGAAAGAGTTAGTACGTAAAGTACAAGCTGCACAGTACATTGCTAACCACGACGGTGAAGTATGTCCTGCATCATGGCAGCCAGGTGAAGAGACACTTGCTCCTTCACTAGACCTAGTTGGCAAAATCTAATTTGTCACAGCATTAAACGATAGCAAAGCTTTGCTTTGCTATCTCAATGCAACTTTAATTGCCCATCACAACTCATATTAAGCACATTAGTGGGTGATGGGCAGTTATCCCTAAAATTTTTCTAGATTATTTATTCTGAACTCAAGGGCTAAGCCATGTTAGATACGAATATCAAAAACCAATTAACAAGCCACTTTGCTTCTATTACCAGCCCTGTTGAGCTGCTTATCGCCTTGGATGACAGCAATAAATCAACAGAACTTAAAAACTTAGCGAACGATTTAGCATCGTTAAGCGACAAATTCTCGGTGCGAGATAACCCTAACCAAGACGTACGTCGTCCGTCTATGGTGGTGTCTTCACCTATTAACAATACGCAAATCACATTTGCGGGTGTGCCTATGGGCCACGAATTCACAAGCTTGATCCTTGCACTTCTTCACACTGGTGGTCATCCAAGCAAGGCATCAGAGACTGAAATTGAACAAATTAAATCATTGCCTGGGCCACTCAACTTTGAAGTATATATTTCATTAAGTTGTCAAACATGTCCGCAAGTAGTGCAAGCACTTAACTTGATGGCGGCACACAATGAAAATATTACGGCGACTATGATTGATGGCGCCTTGTTCCAAGACGAAGTGAACGAGCGTAATGTGTTAGCAGTACCGGCTGTGTACTTAAATGGAGAGTTATTCAGCCAAGGCGCTGTTAACCTGACCGACATTCTAAATAAAGTAGATACCAAAGCGGCTGCACGCCAAGCCGAAGCACTGAACGATAAAGAGTTATTCGATGTACTTGTTGTTGGTGGTGGTCCGGCAGGGGCTTCTGCGGCAATTTATTCGGCGCGTAAAGGCTTAAATACCGGTGTTGTGGCAGAGCGTTTTGGTGGTCAGGTTTCAGACACGTTAGCAATTGAAAACTTTATCTCAGTAAAAGCGACCGAAGGTCCTAAATTAGTTGCTCAACTTGAAGAACACGTAAAAGAATACGACGTAGATGTGATGCAAAACCAACGTGCGGCATCGCTTACTAAACAAGGTAATTACCAAATCACGCTAGAAAATGGCGCGGTGTTAAATGCTAAGTCAGTGGTATTAGCAACTGGTGCACGCTGGCGTGAAATGAATGTACCCGGTGAAAAAGAGTATCGCGGTCATGGCGTTGCTTACTGCCCTCACTGCGATGGCCCGTTATTTAAAGGTAAAGCGGTTGCGGTTATCGGCGGTGGTAACTCAGGTATTGAAGCGGCAATCGACCTTGCAAACATTGTTGAGCATGTCACTGTGCTCGAATTTGCTGATACCTTACGTGCTGACGAAGTACTTATTCGCAAAGCAAATAGCTTAAACAACATTACGATTATCAAAAACGCGCAAACAACAGAAGTTGTTGGTGATGGTAAACGAGTAACAGGCTTAAGCTATATTGACCGTATCTCTGGCGATGAAAAATCACTTGAGCTTGCAGGTATCTTTGTGCAAATCGGCTTGGTGCCAAACACTGAATGGTTAAAAGATTCAGAACTAGCACTGACTCGCTTTGGCGAAATCGAAATAGACAGCAAAGGTGCAACATCATTACCGGGTGTTTACGCGGCAGGTGATGCAACAACAACGCCGTTTAAGCAAATCATTATTGCCATGGGCAGTGGTGCAACGGCAAGTTTAGGTGCATTTGATTACTTAATTCGCCACAGCGATGAGATTCAAAACACCGAAGATGCAGCTTAATTAGCGACTCTTGATTAGGCAGCTCACACCCATAGCTGCCGCTTTAAAGCCGCCCTCTCCAAAGGCGGCTTTGTTTTATTCATCGAGCTACTGATACTGTGCTGCAGTTATAAATTCCTCAAAACTTTCACACCAAATAATCACAGTATTGTAATCGCTGACATCAATACCTTGTGGCACAACTAATTTAAAGCCGTTGAACGAACGCACCCCTGCAACACGCTGCATGGTGCCTTTTTGTGCTAAAAAATCGGCTTCGTTATCAATAAAGTTTCGCGACAGATAAAGTTGATAGTCAGGCCCTGGTGATAACGTGCCTTGCATAGAAATAGCATCATTCGTTAGATACACCATACCATCACCATAATGAAGGCGATCTGAGCCTTTAAGATCAGGTTTAAACTCTGCACTAAACAGAGCTCTCGTTTGATGTTGTTCAAGAGTCTTGATTTCAGGGGCTGGTTGCTCAGTTAAAATTGGCAAACTGTATATCCCAGCCATAAAGCCCGCAGAAAAAATAGCCAATGCTATGATGAAAATTAACAGTGCTTTTAGCATTATTATTCCCTATTTTTTAAGTTTATGATGTGGCGTTGACTTAAAGAAAATTGCTTTTCAACATCACCAAAGTGTTGTAAATAAAGCTGCTCAAGTTCACCCGATTGCTGTATCTTTTGCATGCCTTGTTCTAGCAAATCCCTAATATTTTGATTTTCTTTACTTAAGTAAAAGTAATAGTCATTGGGGTATTGCAACATAATGTCTGGCGCAATGACAAAGTTTGTTTGTTGTAGTCGCTGAAGTTCTACACCTATTGCTAATGCAGAACGAGGAAAGTAATCTGCTAGACCACTTTCAAGTGCTTTGACCATTCCTGCGTAATCAAGCTCTCCATTTACAGATAAACCATTTGCTTTTAGCACATCATAATCTGACCAGCTTTGTTGTTGCACTGCAAGTAGCGGCCTTAATTGTTCCAAGTTTTTGATAGCTTTAAATTTTAGTTGCTCTTTTTTATGAATAATTAGTAGCCGCTTACCGTGTAAGCCCTTATAAATAGGAATAGTTGTTTTTACTAAGGTATTACTTAACTGAGAAGGTAAAGACAGCCAGGCGAGAGTTATAGCTTTGTTGTGGCTAAGTTGCTCTACTATTCGTTTATCATTCATTGGTTGCGAATCATATCGGATGATAATTTCAGCATTTACCGCGGCAAAGCTTTTCGTAAGTATTTTATGAATGTACTGCTGTTTGACTGCATCAGTATAAATAGGTTTAGCAAGTTGGATTACAATTTGACTTCGCGCGATTGCGTAAGAACAATGCAAAGCTAAAAATAATAAAAACAGGCGCCAAATTGTAGTCATTTATAAGGTTCTCTGTGTGCAAAGTAATCAGTTGCCCATCATACTTTGAATACATGGACCTGTTGCTGTAATCGCGACGCTAATGAAGCTAATTCTTGACTTGCTTGAGCGTTTTGCTGCGAGCTTTCGCTAACTAGTGAAATACTACTGCTAAATTCATTGATATTACAACTAAGTTCGTTGGCAACGATTGTTTGCTCATCTGTTGCGGTAGAAACTTCGTTGTTCATATCGGCAATAAGTGCCATTTCTTGAGTGATTTCAGTCAGTAATTGTGATGAGCGTTCTGCGTATTCAACACTTTGTTTAGCACTTTCGTCGGCATTGCCCATGGCGGTCACTGCTTGCTGCGCCATTGCTTGTAGTTTACTGATCATTTCGTTAATACTCGCTGTGGCTTTTTGCGTGTTGTGCGCAAGTTGCCTTACTTCATCAGCCACTACAGCGAAACCGCGACCCGACTCACCTGCGCGTGCTGCTTCAATGGCCGCATTTAACGCAAGTAAATTGGTTTGTTCAGCAACCCCTTGAATCATCATTACCACTTGGTTGATATCTGTTGATTGTGTATTTAACTCATTGATAAGTTGAGTATTGGTATTAACTATATGCGACAAGTGGTTAATTGCATCGATATTTTCTTGTACAGACTGTTGGCCAAGCTTCGCTGTCTTATCTGTGTGGGTGGCTTTTTCTGAAGTCGCAAGCGCATTAGCTGCAACTTGTTCAATAGCACTGCTCATTTGCGTAATAGCAGTAGCAATCATTGCCGATTGTTGTTCTTGTTCAGTGGCAGTGCTGGCAACTTGGTCGCTAATTGAGTTCATTTGCTCAGCGGCAGATGAGAGAGTAAGTGTTGCGCTGGTTACATCATTTACAAGAGCATGAATGCGCTCCATCATAGCGTTAAAGTGGTTTGCTGCTTGTGCTATTTCATCATTACCATGGGTTTTTGCGCGGAGCCGCAAATCAGCGTTTTCAGAGATTGAACCTATTGTTTCGCTCAGCGATAACAGAGGGTTGTGAATAGAACGATAAATAACAAAGGCAATAAACAACAAGATAATAATTAAAATAGTTATCGAAGCTGTCATTGCGATAGTGACTTGGGAAAAGTCTTTATCTGCGGCGTTTTTAAATTTGTTGGCTTCATTGATTTGTAAGTTTATTAGCCCTTGATAACTTTCACTGAGTGGGTCAAACACATCGTAAAGATTTTTTACAAACACCTCATTAGGGATCGCTTTTAGCTGGTTACTGTTAACTTGGTTTAAAAACCTGCTAAGTTCACTTTCGACTACAGAGAGATTCTTTTCAACAATATTAACTAAGCGTTGTTCTTCGGAAGTGAGTTTTGTTGCTAAATAGCTTTTCCATTTATTGTCAGCAACATTCTTTGCGTTTTCAACTGCGGCTAGAAAGTCAGCTTTGGAGATTTGATCAGCGCGGTATTTATGAAATAAATCAACAATGTTAACAGCGTAATTGTCCGATACTGTTTTTATTTGCTCTAACGGAAGTACTCTGTCTCTATACAAACTATCAATTCCTTTGACCATATTAGACATCATCGACATCGTGAAAATAGATGTGATCACAAAAACAGCAACTGGTAACAAAGCTAAGACAGCTAATCTCGTACGAACAGTGTAGTTATTTAACATGAGCGAGCAAACTTTTGTAGGGACTTATTATTAAAACTAATAGAGAAATGGTTTTAAGCAAGTTTTTGCAATTGTTTGATGGGTTTTTCTTTTGATAGACCTCATTTAGTTAGTAAAGTCACCATATGCAGCCTTTATATTGTAGGCAACAAAGCCAATTTTCACGTTGGCTTTGTTTTGTTCCTATTTTTACATTAATGGCCGCGATTAGGCATTTGCCTTGGTATCTGTCTTTGTGTATTACGGCGCATTTGTTGACGCTGCATACCTTGCTGACGTGCTCTGTTCGCGCGATTTAATTGCTGCATACGATTTTGCTGCCTGTTTTGCATATGCTGACGCTGCTGTAATGCTTGTTTCGCTTTACTTTTATCTATGCTTTGCAATTTATTTTGCACTTGCTGGCGGTCAATGTTTTGTGCCCGATCTTTGATTTGTTGCTGTTTATCAGAAGGTAATGTTTGCCATTTTCCCTCAACACGTTGTTGCCATTTATCGGCATCATGCTTGAGCACGTTTCCATTTTTATCCGCAAACACGTTGTTTGCCTTATCGCGTTGGCTGATGGCGGTTTTTAAATCGCGTTTCACTTGCTGCTTTGAAGCTAGACGAGATTTACTTTTATCGCGTTTATAAATGTTATGTCTTGGCTGTTTATTAAGATGACCTGGTTTATGGCCGACATTAATCTTGTTACCAATATTGATGTTGCCATTATTAATAATAATAGGGCCGCGGTAACCACCGCCATACCAGCCATTACAGCAATGATAAGGTCGGTAATTTGTTGGCCAGCCGACATGCCAATTCATACCTAGATTCAAAAAGCCATTGCTCCAGCTCAAGCCAAACGACCAACCTGTCCAGTTGTTATAGCCAATATTAAAACCCCAAGTCGGTGGGCGAGGGTAGTAGTAACCACCGCCCCAGTATGGCGGGTAATACCAACCCGTTCCATACACTGGCACGCCATAATAAGGGTATGACCACATGTAACCTGGGTAATAACCAACATACACCACCTCAGGAGTTGACTCGTATATCTCGACGTAAGTGACGTTGTAAACGGGGGAGCTTGGAGGAATTTTTGCAATATCGTCTTTGGGAATGCTATCAGCAACAAGCCATGGTCCTTGGGCGGAGTTTGCTTTAAACCACACCGCATTATCGACTGCATAATATTTGCCTTTAATTTGCAGCACTTGTGCATCGGTATTAATAGCATAAGAAACTTGCGTGCCCGGGATACGTTCAAACTTAGGTTTGCCATCATAGTTCACAGTTAAACTGGTATCTTTACGGCTGATAGCCGCTGTTTGCGGCACTTTTGCATCTAGTACAGCTTCGTCAGCTTCTTCTGTGCCGGCAACTGAAACTCTTAGACCAGCTAAATCTGATTCAGGTGGAATATTGGCAAAGCTTTCGGGTAGTTCGTCGCCGCGTACAAATGTCCACGGGCCTGTTTGTTGTTTTGCGCGATACCAACGCCCAGATAACAAGACATACATGTTATTCGTTTGCATTTCACGTAGCCACGGGGTTTCAGTGTTAAACACATACATGAGCTCGCCACCGGTTAGACTTTTCCATTTAGCTGCGCCATCTGTGGCAATGAGCTCAGTGGGTTTAGTCGCCACGACTATAGCTGGTGGCGCACTAAGACCTGAACTTTCAGTATCTTTAGGGAGCATTTTTACAAGTTCGGTAGGTGGCGTTTGAGTGAATTCATAAGGCCCTTTGGCTTGTTTTGCCTGATACCAAAATTGCCCATCGGTGAGATAACAAAGTTTACTTTTGCTATCTTTAATCACTGTCATGGCGGTGTTTAAAGCACGCTCATATTGGCTGTTTTCAACTTTACTAAACTTAGGTTCACCATCAAAACTCAGCAGTACCGACAGTTGCTCTTTGAATATAATCGTTGGAGGGTCGGTTTTTAATTGCGTTAAACTCTGCTCTGCTGCTTCTGCACTTTCAAGGCTGGCGGTGAGTTGCGAAAGCGAGGTTTCGAATTGGCTGGCTTTTATTGCTTCATTAACGACAGCAGTAAATTTTTGTTCTCCAGCATCTTTTGATTCAGGCCAGCGTACATCGGTGACTGTCATATTGCGAACGGTGACGGTATCGTTTTCGCGGTCAGTATCTAATTTAGCTCTAAACCAAAACACGCCGAACACAGCATCATTGCCTGAAAGCGAAAAAGACATTGCTGCACGGGCTGTTAAAGTATTACCGTTTAGTTTCTCGGGTTGTGGCTGGTAAACAATGAGTGTGCCTTGGTTTGTTTTTACTTGTTGAGGCCACTCAATAGCTTTGCTAAAAAATGAACATAAACATAAAGAAGAGAGTATTAATACCCTGAAGGCAGTGATAAAAGGTAGGAAGAGTTTCATGGTCAATCCTTGGCTAACGTAACTCTTTAAAGTATAGCCAATGGCATCGAAAACGCTTGAAAACAGCGCCTATTTTTAAAGCGTTAGCTTAGGCGCCTTGAGTTAAAAATTGCGAGCCCGCATTTAAGCCCATTTCATAGCCTGCACTGAGTTTTTCAAATGATTTCGTTGTTCGACCAACAGCAAAGTCGGGTGGTGGTGCAATAATATTAATTTTACAATCGCTTGGTGGGTTGGCAATAAAATCAATACTTTGATTGTAATTTTCTGCACGTCTTAAGGTGGCTTCTGCTAATGCCGGGGTGTTCTTATAAAGACGTTTTACAAACCACGGCGCTTTTGAAGGCTTTTTCTTATAGCCAAGAGGCTGAGATAAAATCACGGTGATTTCTTTATTGCCCATTTCGTATGCTTTACGAATTGGAATCGAATCTGCCACGCCGCCATCAGTGAGTTGTAAATTATCGATAACGGGGAATTCTCTATAAGCAATGGGTAGTGCGCATGAGGCTTTTAATTGCTCTTCAAGAAGTGTTGTACTTGCTTTTAAATACTCAGCCTGACCAGTTTTTATATTGGTTGTGACAATATAAAACTCACTGGCTTGTTTTTCGAAAGTGTCGAGATCAAGGCGAATATCACGCATGGTTTCTTGCCACAGCCAGTCTAAATCAAATAGGTGGCCACCTCTAATAAATCGAACAAAGTCGATGAACTCAGGTCTGCAAGAGTAATCGGTGATCACCGCATGGTTACGTTTGTATTGTGCGCACAAATAAGCGGCAATGTTAGTGGCTCCGGCAGAAACACCATAGCATTGAGTAAAAGGTTGGTAATTAGCTTGAATAAAAGAATCCAGTACGCCAGTGGCAAAAATACCACGCATTGCGCCACCTTCTACAACGAGAGCCCTGTTATTGTTCATTTTCGCAACCTTGCTTGTAACCGTGAATGCTTCTAACCATAGCAAACACGGTTACAAAACGAAATAGAGTTTTGACTCTAAGTGAAGTTTGACGCTAGCTGAGTTATACCGCCTCTACCCAAAGTACACCGACTTGTTTATCGGTGACTTTTACTGTGCTACCCGCCGCAATGGGAAAGTGACTTTTTAATTGCCATGTAATCCCCGAATACTGATGCGTGGTTAAACCTTTATCATCAACATCAGCGTTAACGACAAAGGTGAGCTCAGCAAAATCGCTTTGTATTGGTTTTGTATCGGTTTTATCTTGCATGCGTTTGAGTGGTTTCCAAAGCACGAGTGCAAAACCAAGAGTAAATACAATATTGCTCCAAAGCGCGGTGGTGTAACTTGTATCAAGTAGGCCTATATTCATTAGTAAGCCACTGGCAAATAAAGATAAGCCTAAAAACAGTAATACATAAGTACTCATACCTAGTACAGCAACTTCAACAATGAGCGCGATAACACCTATAATCATCAGTGCTTCGGCTAAATGGGTATCTAAAAATGCCATTAGCTCACCTAACTTTGTTGCTTTTTATTCAAAGAGTTAATAATAGACATGCCTTGAGCTACAAGCGAGCTTGCATCTGTGCCACTCTCTGGCAGTAATACTACAGATGACTCACGGGCAATGGCCTCTTTAGCAGCAATTGCTTTAGTAGCAAGGTCAAGTTGAATTGCTTTTTGGCCTTGCTCTGTATCGGCGGCTTCACCTACTTTACGAAGTGCATCAGCTTGTGCTTCAGCAACTGCGATAATCGCTTTTGCTTCACCTTCAGCGCGTAAAATTTGCTCGGCTTTTTCAGCTTCTGCTGCAAGGACTTGGGCTTGCTTTTTACCTTCTGCCACATTGATAGCAGACTGACGATCACCTTCTGATTCTAAAATTTGTGCACGTTTTACACGTTCTGCTTTCATTTGTGCTTCCATCGCTTCCATGACAGAGTTAGGTGGCACAATATCTTTAATCTCGTAACGTAAAACCTGAATACCCCAAGGCTCAGAAGCTTGGTTAATCGCGGTAACTATGTTGGTGTTTAACATGTCGCGCTCTTCAAAGGTTTTATCTAGCTCCATTTTGCCAAGCTCAGAGCGCATTGTTGTTTGTGATAGTTGAGTAACCGCAAACACATAGTCATCAACACCATACGTGGCTTTATAAGGGTCAAGCACACGGAAATACAGCACACCATCGACGATGAGCGAGATATTATCTTTCGTGATCGCAGACTGCGAAGGTACATCTTGCGCTTGTTCTTTTAAACTGCGATCAGCGGCTATACGGTCAATAAATGGCACAATAAAGTTTAAGCCCGCTTCTTTGGTTGAATGGTATTTACCAAAACGTTCGATTAACCAAGCACGGTTTTGTGGCACAAATTTAACGCTGCTTTTTAGTAGCACTAAAACAAAAATTAGAAGAAAGACTTCTACATTTAACAACAGGTCTAAAATGCTAGAAATGGGATCCATGTACTTTCCTTAGATACAATTAAAATTATTTTTCACTGCTCAGATTACCACCACAAAGCAAGCTGCGCCAATGATTTATAAGGCTAAATTAGCGAGTAATAGTAACAGCATATTCCACTACATTCAGAAAACTAGACATCAGATAGATTTTAAGCAGTTTATAGTCATTAACTACATTGGTACTTTGCTCGCATATCTGCCACAACTTTAATTAGAAATTGCTCAAGCGCATTTAGATCTATATCGCTGAGCTTATTAATGTAAAGGCAAGATTTAGCGTGCTTTATTTTGCCTAGCGTTAAAAGTTCATCGCTGTAAGTGCTAAATCCTTGCATTATATATAGGGTTAAATTGCTTTTTCGCGGCGAAAAGCCAGTCATCAACCAGTTGTATTCACCTTTTGAGTTGCGATAACTGTAGTTACCAAAACCGATGATTGAGTCGCCCCACATGACGGGAGTTTGTTTGGTTACTTTACTAAATAGTTCGAGTAACACGTTTGCATCTGCCTTTCTGGTTGGATGTTCAATACGGCTAATAAATGTATCTACATTGGCATCATTGGGTTGTGTTTTTAATTCGCTCATTAAATTTTTGTCCTAAAAACTAACAATTAGCATGGTGAGGCAAAGTTCGTTTTATAAGGTACATTTTTTGGTCAGCTTGTGCGACAATTTCATTGGCCGATTTTTGAGTTCCAAAAAACATTGTAACCCCAACACTCGCAGAGCCGAAGTAATTGACATTTTGGTATATAAATTGGGTTTCAATTGCTGATTGTAGTTTATCGGCAACACGATGAGCGTTTTTTTTGGCGGCTTGTTCATCACGGCCAAGCCTTTCAAGCATGATTACGAATTCATCCCCGCCGATGCGCGCTAAACAGTCTTTGTCGCGAACGACTGCTTTCATCCTGTTAGCCACTTCTATAAGGTATGCATCTCCAATGAGATGACCATATTGGTCGTTTAACTCTTTAAACTTGTTAAGATCGATAAAGATGACAGCACCATAGTTTAGGTCTTGTTTACTAACTTGTAACGCAAGTGATAGGCGAGAATAAAAATATCGGCGGTTTAAGAGTTTTGTTAAAGGATCTGTAGATGCATCATAGAGGAGCTGTTTTTCAAGTTGTTTTCGTTCAGTAATATCTGTCGAAATACCTAAAATCCCAATAACCTTATTTGGCTCTGTGTCACAAAAAATTGGAGTTTTTACTTCCCAAAAAATATATTTGTTTCCATCAGGGAAATTTAACTCCACTTCTTCTCGGGTTCGCTCTCCTTTGATCACACGCGAATCGATTTTAGCTAGTTTCTTAACATCATTAAGCGCAAAGAAATCTTTATCGCTTTTGAATTGAAGTTCCTGCTCTGTGCACGCCAGTAGACTGAGTGTAAGTTTATTAGCATATACATAATGGGATAGTTCGTTTTTTATATAAACGTATGCAGGTACGTTATCAAGTGCAAACTTTAATTCAGCAATATGGACAGGCAGTTTAGTGTTAGTAAGTTCGGCCACAATATGTCCTTATATGACAAGCCATAAATTGATAGTGAATGAAAAAATGCTATTAAACAAGACTGACCACAGTGTTAATCTCACAACTAATAATTTAGGTATAGTTTTGAAAAATAAATAGAAAGTTATTAATTAAGATGGTTGATGAACTTTGTTATTACTTTTGGGTGATGTGCTCTTCATGCTAAAAACATCCTTGTTTTTAGTCATCACTTTTGGCTTTTAAGCTTTGTTGAGAATGGCAAGCTGCTTTGTATGATGCGCGCTAAATAAGCGACAAAAAATATAACCCGTTACAAACATTGATAAGCTATAGGTTGCACCAGGAATTGCCATAGCGGCATTATTGATTAAGGTACTCGCAATTAAAATGGCAAGAGTGCCATTTTGTAGCCCAACTTCAACCGCAATGCTCATTTGTTGCTTGTGATCTAAGCCTGATATTTTTGCAAAAAACAACCCTAGTAACAGCGTGCTGAGGTTTAATGTCAACGTTGCAATGCCGCTAGTCGCAAAATAGCTCAGCATTTGGTCGGCATTTTTATGAATAATGCTAAGCACTATCACAATTAAGAATACACTCGAAAAACGACGTATAAAGGGTTCTATTTTCAAGCTGAAATGGGGTTTAAAGTGATTAAATACCATTCCTAAGCAAACAGGAAGTACCGTTATCATCAGCATTTGCACTATGGTTTTAATCACTGGCAAAGCAAATTCGTGGCCCGGCACACTCAAAGTTTGCATGGCAAAATGCATAATTAATGGCAAGGTAAAGGGTGAGATAAATGTGGCTAGCGTTGTTAGACTTATTGACAGCGCAACATCCCCTTTGAATAAATAGGTATAGAGATTTGAAGTCACACCGCCTGGGCAGCAAGCCACTAAAATCAAACCTATAGCGAGCTCTGGGGTCAAGGTAAAGCTCATTGCTAATACAAACGCAACGCTTGGCAATAACAGTAGTTGGCAGCTTAAGCCTATTGAAAGTGCTTTGGGGCTGATAAATAATGCCCCAAAGTCTTGCTTTTTAAGCCCTAAGCCCATGCCAAACATGATGATAAATAGGGCTAAAGGCAGCACTATTTTAGTCATGATATCAATTTGCATGGTGTATCCTTATTGATCGTAACCCGGGCTTTTATTGTCGAGTAAGCTCAGCAGGGCAGGCCAAGCAATTGCGCCACCCAATCCCTTAGTAGCAATTTCTGTTTGCCCTTTGATACCATCAATAATCGTGCTAGGTACTTGTACGAGTTGTTCGGTATTTTGTGACGTACGAGTTTGTATAGCGCATGCCGCTTCAAAAATATACATAAACAAAAATGCATCAGCGACCGTTTTACCCACAGTTAATAGGCCATGATTGCGCAGCATTAGAAAGTTATTCGTGCCGAGATCATTAACTAAACGGTCTTGCTCTGCAGGATTAAGAGCAATGCCTTCGTAGTCGTGATAACCCAAACCTGAGTGCACAACAACAGCTTGCTGAGAGATAGGCAATAAGCCGTCTTTGTTTGCAGACACCGCCGTGCCATTGAGTGAGTGGGTGTGAATAACGCAATGGGCATCATCACGCGCCATATGAATACAGCTATGAATATTAAACCCCGCAGGATTAACTGGGTATTCGCTCTCATGCAGCTTATTACATTGTTGATCTACTTTAATAAGACTAGATGCGGTAATTTCGTGAAACATCATGCCATACGGGTTTATCAAAAACTCGTTGTCTGTGCCGGGAACGCGCATTGAAATATGGGTAAAAATTAAATCATCCCAGCCATATAAAGCCACTAGGCGATACGCGGCAGCGAGCTCAACACGGGCTTGCCATTCTTGTTCTGATACTGTGTGTTTCATGGTCATGGTGTTTTCCTAAAATGGTACTTTGCGAATAATAATGTCTTTAAACATCACCCAATCACCAATAAAGCTATAAAAAGGGTGTGTAAAAGTAGCGGGGCGATTTTTCTCAAAAAAGAAATGACCAACCCAAGCAAAGCCATAGCCCACAACAGGGCATAAAATTAACCAGCTATATTGCTGCTGATAAATAGCGGTAAACAAAATAGCCAAAACAACCCAACTGCCAAAGAAGTGTAAGCGTCGACAGACTTTATTTTTGTGTTCTTGTAAGTAATAAGGGTAAAACTCTTTAAAGCTCGCGAACTCGCGTTTACTTGCTACAGTGCCCATATTGTTGTCTCCGTTGTTAATTACAGGTTAACAATAGGCTTTTATTCTTTTATTTACTTGATAGTATAGGTCATTAAATTGTTTGTTTAGGACGCGCATGAGAACCTTATCAAGCTGGTGGCTTCGTGCTATGGCTGAGTCGTTTAAATGGCAGGGCTTACCAATTAATGAGTTGTTTGCAGCGGCAAATATTCCTTTAGCAGAATTAAGTAGCCAAACAGCCCGATACCCGCAAGCGAGTGTCAGTATGCTTTGGAAGCAGGCGCAAGCGATGTTACCAAACACGCATTTAGGTCTTTATGTTGGCAGTAACATGAATGTACGGGCTATTCCGGTAGTAGGTATGGCTATTATTCAGTCAACACAGCTATTGAGTGCTTTTCGGTTGATATTGCGTTATCAAAAATTGATGGGCGATACACATAATGTGTCTCTAATCGATCACGGTAGTGAGTATGAACTTCGCTTTAACTTTAGTGATGGTGAGCGGGATATGTCACTGCTAAGCTACGAGGCACCCATGGCGTTTTGTGTGAAAATAGCGCGCACTGTGAAGGGAAAAGATTGGCACCCAACGCGAATTTGCTTGCAACGTAAAGAGCCTCATAGTGAGGTTAATGCGCACTTTAATTGCAAAATTGAATACGGCGCTACGACCCATAGCCTATTTTTTAGCGAAAATACCGATAGTGAACCTGTGTTATCAAGCCAGATGAAACTGGTGACGCAAACGAATGTGACGCAGGTGCTGAGAATTTTACTTGAAGAGCATTTAATTCAAGGCCAAACCACCAATAAAGCAATGGCAAAAGCACTTAATATGAGTGAAAAAACGTTGCAACGGCGTCTTGCAAAAGAGGGCACAAATTTTAGTAAAGAATTGGCAAGATTAAGACAGCTAAAAAGTGTGTCATTGTTAAACGAAACAGACTTATCAGTCACAGAAATAGCCTTTTTATGTGGCTACTCTGAAATTAGCGCATTTCATCATGCATTTCATCGCTGGTATGGCATGTCGCCAAAAGTGTACAGGCAAAAAAATTAATGCCATAAGTCGAGTGCATTGCTGCACTCGACAAGGTTTTAAAAACTAATTAGAAGCTATAACTAATGCTTGCAGAAATACTACGACCAGAACTTTCGAGCCCTTCTAAACTATCTGAAGCTGAATGGTTCGCAAGGCTGCCATGCTGATAATAAGTTTTGTCGAACAAGTTACGAATAGCTAAGTTTAGATTAGCTTGACCAAAGCTTGCTCGTGCTAACCAATCAACCGTACCATAGCCTGGTGTTTCGTAATTGCCTTCGTTCACTTTGGTCATTTTTTTAGCAAAGTTAACGATTAAATCACTACCAAATGTGTCACCTTGGAAGCTCACACCCAAGTTACCTGATAGAGGGTTGATTGAGCTGATGTATTCATCGGTTTCGTCATTTTTACCGTCTTGATAACTTGCATTCAAAAACACAGAAATAGCATCTGTTGCATAGTAAGTTGTAGAAAACTCTGCACCTTTGATGGTTACTGAATCAATATTTTGATACTGATATTTATCGTGGATATATCCAAATGAGCCGTCGTCATTAAATACGGTTTCACGATCTATTAATTCGGTTGCTAAAAAGTCATCAAACTTATTGTGAAATACCGCTGCTGTAACCGTAAAATCGCCTATGTGGCCACGTAAACCAAGCTCGAAAGTATCGCTTTTCTCTGGATCTAAATCATCCGCAGGTAATACTTCATAAATGTATTCAGCGGTAGGTTGGTTGTAATGCTCAATGTAAGCTAGGTCATAAGCTGGTACTTTAAAGCCTTGCCCGTATTGCGCATAAGCGCTCAACATATCATTGATATAATATAAGCCACCTAAATTAAATGAGAGGTTGCTTTCATCAATTTTAGCGTATTCTTCACCATCTGTTTTTAAAGCGCCGTTTGGATCCATACTGTAATAATCAAAACGAACACCTGGCGTTACAACCAGTTTGTCGTTTAGTAATGAGATTTCGTCATTGATGAATAAACCAGCACGAAGAGTATCATTTTTAGGGAACTTATTGGTGGTATCGTCTTTGGTTGTTTCGCCTTCAACTTCACGATATTCATGCACAGTGCGTAAGCTTTCGGTTGTTTCAACATCAATACCATAACCAAGAGTGTGTTGTTTGTTTAAGGCTTTACTAGCATGGGAGATCAGGCCATAGGTTGTTTGCTCGTAGGTGCCTGTTTTCCACATGTCACGCATTTCAACGGTACCAAACATTGGCGCATTGATGTCTAATAACGCATATTCTTGGTCGTCTTGGCGGTTATTAGTGTAGTAAAGGTTAAACTGAGCGCTATCCCATAAGCGATTGGCTGAATTATTGTTGTAACTAAAGCGATATGAGTCGCTATCTTTTTCGGTTTGCGTGTTTTCGGTGGCAATATTGTAGCCATATTCTGCTAAGCCACGGAAATAGGTAAGTAGGCCATCAGCACTGTCGCCATTGACATCTTGGCGCCACAGATCAGCAGAGAAGTTAATGTAATCTTTATCGTTTATGTTGTATTTAAGTTTGTAAAGAAGGCTTTGTGAATCAATTTCGAATGGCGCATTGCTTTGGTGTTTATTCTGCTCTTCCTCGCCATCACGAGCGGTTACACTTAATAGGTGATCAAAGTTACCATGCTGAGCATACAGTGTTGCACCTAAACTGGTTTGATCATCTAAGTCGCTGTAACCTAATTTCACACGGCCGCCAAACTGCTCACCGTCTTGTAAATAGTCGCTTGCATCTTTAGTTGTAAACACCACGATTCCGCCCAGTGCATCTGAGCCATAAAGCGAAGATGCAGCACCCTTTGCAACTTCAACTTGCTTTAAAGTATCGGTATCAATAAAGCCACGACCCACAATATCGTTCAAGCCGTTTGCACCGTAGCCTTCGTTCATTCGCATGCCGTCTTTAATCATCAGAATACGATCAGAACCCATACCTCGAACTTGAATGTTTTGTGCACCGCCAACACGGCCAGTTACCTGAATACTTGGGTTATATAAGAATAATTGACTCATATCAGTGACAACTTGTTTTTCAATATCGTCACTTGTGATTACAGAAATACTCGCAGCAACATCTTTTAATGGTTTTTCAGTACGCGAGCCACTAACAACAATTACTTCTAAATCGTCAGCTTTGATTGATTCATCAGCAATGCTAGGTGTTGCAGAAGCTGCAAGAGTCGCAGCGATTAAAATGCGTAAAGAATGTGTTTTAGCTAGGCGCATTATTGGTTTCCTTAGGAGCTTTATATTATTTGTGTACAAAGAACTGTTTAATTTTTGCCAGAATAATACGCCTATTTTTACAAAGATCAATATAAATGCAAATTGTTCCCATTTGCATTATTGTAATGGTGTGTGTTTTCACGTACATTTGAGCCCGTCAAATTTACTGGGGCAATAATGTGAATATCCAAATAATCGAACAACTTATGGCTGATGTGTCAGCTCTTCTAATGGCACCTGTGATTTTAGTGATTGCAGTGCTCTTTGTTTATGCGTTTTTCGCAGCAGGGAGGTTTGTATCTGAATATCTAATCAGAAGAAAAAATCAGCTTGCGTATCAGCGAGATATAGATACTAAAACGGCCACGAATTACAGAGGCTTTTATGTCCATAATTACTATGTAGCGAACCCAACTGCATCTGAGGATGAGCTTGAAGTGTTTGCGTTAAAACAACTAGAAGTACTTAGAGTTGTTACCCGTATCGCACCTATGCTTGGTCTAATTGCGACGATGATCCCAATGGGACCTGCATTAAAAGCCCTTGCCGATGGCAACATTCAGGGGATCAGCGAAAATTTAATCATTGCCTTTGCAGCGGTTATTTGGGGCTTGGTTATTTCGACTCTAACGTTTTGGCCAGCTTCGGTTAAAAAACGTTGGTGCGCTCAAGAACTTATCAATATTCGTAAATTAAGAGGGCAATAACATGCGCTTTTTAGACGAAGATGAAGAGTTAAACCCAATTGTCAGTGCCGTTAATCTTGTTGATGTATTTCTGGTGATTATTGCTGCACTTCTTATTGCAATTGCACAAAACCCACTCAGCCCTTTTACGGCAGAAAATGTGACTGTTGTTAAAAATGCTGGTGAGCCAAATATGGAAGTAATTGTTAAAGAAGGCAAAGAAATTAAACAATATAAATCTAACGGTGAAATAGGTTCTGGCGAGGGTATGCGCGCTGGTGTGGCTTATAAAATGGCTGACGGTAGCTTTGTTTATGTCCCCGAAAGTGATGGCTCAGCAACGGGCAAACAAGAGAATACACAATGATAAGAATAATAACGTATGCGCTGCTTTTATTCAGCGCACTGACTTCACATGCAGCACAAAAGCCTGAAGTACTTATAATGATGTCGGGTCATGTGGCTAAATCGAAAGGGGCATTGCTAACAAGCCTTGCTGAAGATCTACCGTTCACCTTTACTAATTTTAGTACTAAAGGCAAAACAGACGAAGAGATTAAACAAGCTTGGCAAAATGCCGAGCTGATTTTGTTGGATGGCATCAACCCTGCGCTTTCAAAATATATGTTTGCTAAGTATCAGCCATATTTAACTGAGTACCCCAATGTGCCAGTGATCTCACTCGGTGATATGGAAAACTCAGCAATGAATAGCGGTTTATCTGAGCAGCAACATACTCACCTTGGCGGTTATTACAATAATGCTGGGCGCGATAATTATCGTAATATGATGCTTTATATTGCAAATGCCATTTTTAAACTCTCTGATGTGCCAGCAGAGCCAGTTAAAGTCATTCCAAACGTTGGTTTATATCATCCTGAGTTTGACGGCCATGTTAGTGCTGATGAAACGCAGTTTTTTAATTGGTTAGATGCTAAGCCTTCTCAACCAGTTATAGCGATAGCGATTCATCGTTCAGTCATTGATTATGAACAGCAACAAATAGTTGATGCATTAATTACTGGTCTTCAGAACAAAGGTGCGAAAGCATTGGCGTTTTTCTTTGAAGGCAATGACGAAGCATTAACCTACCCAGAGTTACTGAGTGATGAAACTGGTTCACGGGTAGATTTAATCATTAACTATCGTTCATTACACTATGTTGAGAAACGCCGCGCAGAGTTTATGCAAATTGGTGTGCCTGTTATTCATGCACTTAACTATACCGAAGGCGATGAACAGGCTTTTAAAGAAGATCATGCGGGTGTATCACCAGCACTCACTCCGTTCTTTCTTGTAATGCCAGAAGATACGGGTAGCACCGACCCAATTATTATTGCTGCCAATGAAAAGGGCAGTAAGGTGGCAATGCAAGCGCAACTTAATGCGTTGGTTGAGCGTGCATTTAACCATGCCAATTTAGCGCACATTAAAAACACAGATAAAAAAGTCGCCACTTTTATATGGAACTACCCGCCGGGTGAGAAGAATATTGGCGCTGCATTTTTAGATGTACCGAGTTCGATTGCTAACATCGCAAAAGCGATGAACGACAAGGGTTACCAAGTAAAACAAACGGATACAGCCACGTTAGTTGAGCAAGCGGGTAAATTGCTTCGCCCTTATTATCGTGGTGAAGATGCTGAGGCTTTGGTAAAACTCGGACTCGCAGATTATTTACCGCTAAGTATCTATCAAACTTGGTTTGATAGCCTACCTCAGCATGTCACTCAGCCAATTATTGATAAATATGGTCAACCAAGTGAAAGCGCTATGTTGCGTATGCACAATGGCGAAATGATGTTTGTCATTCCGCGCATGGAACTGGGTAACATGATTGTACTTCCTCAAGGTGTGCGTGGTGAAACGGCAAAGCAGCATGCTGCCCAGTATCACAGTACTAAATCTGTCATTAATCATAGTTATTTAGCTATTTATCTATACGCACGTGATGTTTTTAATGCTGATGCGGTGGTGCATTTAGGTACTCATGGTTCACAAGAGTGGCTAAGTGGTAAAGAGCGTGGCTTATCGGTTTATGATGCGCCAAACTTAGCGATAGGCAATATTCCTGTTTTCTATCCGTACATTATTGATAATGTCGGTGAAGCGATGCAGGCAAAACGTCGTGGTCGTGCCACCATGATCAGTCACTTAACCCCTGGCTTTGCAAAAGCAGGGCTATACACTGAAGTGGCAAAATTAAACGAACTGATCACCAACTATTTAATGTTGGATGAAGGGCAAACAAAATCAAATACGCAGCAAGAAATAATTAAGCTTGCTAAGCAATTGAATATGTTAAAAGACCTCGATCTTGATGAAGCTACTTTAGCAGCTCAATTTGCTGACAAGATTACCGTCTTACAAGATCACTTAAACACACTGGCACAGATGAGCCAGCCGCTGGGAGTTCATATTTTTGGTGAACTACCAATCAATGCCCATCTTTACAGCACTATTTTGCAAATGCTTGGTGATGATTTCACTAAACAAGCAGGTGAATTTGAGCGAGAAATCGGTATTGCTATTGGCGAGTCTGAACGTGAGGACGAGCGCAAGGTTGTAAAGTTAGAGGCATTAGAAGGATTTCAGTTACTAGCGCGAGTGCTGGGCGAAAATAGCAACTTATCCATCCCTGAGTCGTTACAAAGTGATATCGCGACAGCTAAAGAGTACTGGCAAAACTTTCACAAAAGTGAAGAAATCACCGGTTTGCTGAATGGTTTAAATGGTCAGTATATACCAGTAAGCCACGGTAATGACCCTATTCGTAATCCGGCGGCTGTACCAACAGGTCGAAACTTAATTGGCTTTAACCCAGCGAAAGTACCTTCAAAAGAAGCTTATCAGGCGGGGGTTAAGATGCTTGAACAAACTGTACAGCAGTATCAAGCGGAACATGGCCGCTACCCACAGAAGCTTGCTTTTTCACTTTGGTCACTTGAAACAATGCGTCATCAAGGTGCATTAGAAGCACAAATTCTCCATGCAATGGGGATAAAGCCGAAGTGGAATAATCAGGGCAACATTGTTGGCACAGAAGTGATCCCATACTCAGAGCTTGGCAGGCCACGTATTGATGTAGTGGTTTCTGCGACAGGCTTGTACCGTGATGCATTTCCTAATGTCATGCTTTGGATTGCCGAGGCAATAGATAAAGTGGCAAAGATGAAAGAAGACAATAACTTTGTTTATCGTCACTCAATGACCCTCAAGCAAACATTATTAGACGAAGGTAAAAGTGAAGAAGATGCAGATTACTTATCTTCTGTGCGTATTTTCTCTAATGAAAGTGGTGCATACGGTACAGGGCTTGCGGGAGGAGCGCTTGACTCTGATAGCTGGGAAAATGATAGTAAGCTGGCTAATTTGTATTCAGATCGAATGGGCTTTGGTTTTGGTAAAGATGAGGCTCGCTGGAGCGAAAATTTATCAGAAACAGGGCTATACAAAAAGGTGTTGTCGGGCACAGATGGGGTGGTGTTTTCTCGTTCAAGTAACCTTTATGCACTCATGACAAATGATGATCCGTTCCAATATTTTGGTGGCATTGGCCTAGCGGTTCGTAATATTGATGGTAAAACACCACAAATGTATGTCTCTAATTTACGCCGTAAGGGGCAGGAGAAAATTCAAACTTTAGATCAGTTTATTAGTAACGAGATGCGCAGTCGTTATTTCCACCCACGCTGGATTAAAGCGATGCAAGACTCAGGTTATGCTGGGGCTACCGCTATTTTAGACCGTATGAACAATATGTGGGGCTGGGAAGTTATGACCCCCGACGCGGTAAGAGATGATCAATGGCAAGAATTCTTTGCAGTGTATGTTGATGATAAATACGATATGCAAATGCGCGAATTCTTTGAGCAACATAACGCTGAAGCATTAGCACAAATCATTGAGCGAATGTTAGAGGCTGTTCGCAAAGGTTATTGGCAAGCTGATGCCGAGACACTGAAGAAAATGCTTGAAACCTACACTGAAATTGCTAATCAACATGATGTTGTTACAGACAATGAAACATTTACCGAGTTCGTAAAAGAGCAAAATGCTGGCTTTGGTCTTGCACCTTTAGTACCTGGGCAAGCGGCACCAGAACTTGCCAACAGTGTAAGTTCTGCTAGTCAGCAAGTGAGTGGCCAAAAACTTGAACAGGTTGAACAAGGTAAACAGACAGAATCTGACTATACATTATGGTGGCTATTAGGCGGGATTTTCTTTACTGGAATGATTAGCCCCTTTATAAGAGTGAAACAATAGCATTACCTTACAAAAGGCGGTCGAGGCTAGGTTTTTGGCCGCCTTTCATAACTTTTTAGTGCGTTTAGCCGCGTCACGTATTACAATTGCGACTTTATATCATTTCCATCTCCAGCGAATAGGTTTTCCACTTCTTCATGACAGATATTACAACACACCAAGCTTCTAGACGCCGCTTGTTAATTGCTTTAGCCATAACGTGCTCGTTTATGGTTATTCAGATCATTGGTGCCTATTATTCTAATTCGCTTGCTGTACTTGCTGATGCTGGGCATTTGTTTGTTCATAACAGTTCTTTATTTATTGCACTTATTGCTTCAAGCATGGCGATTTACTTTGCAAAAAACTTTAACGATGGTTACCAACGAGCTGAACTGACCGGTGGCTTGATCAATGGTGTTTTGTACTTAAGCATTAGCTTAGTTATTCTTTACGAAGGTGGAGAACGTTATTTCCATCACAGTGATGGGCATGAACTACAAATCAATAGCTATTTGATGTCAGTTATATCTGCTATTGGATTTTTGTTTCATGGCGCAGCTGCATGGGTTTTGTATAAAGGGCGTAAGGCAAGTATTAATGTATATGCGGTATTTCTCCATTCGTTCTTTGACTTAATTTCGACAGTTTCTACTTTCTTTGCTGGAATTTTAATCTACTTAACCGGGTGGGCAGAAATCGATATTATTTCGAGTATGCTCATAGCGATCTTTGTATTGTTCACTGGGGTTAAAGTGATTATTCGCTGTATTAAAGGGTTACTGGAAAACCGTAGTAAGCTTCCTGATGTAGCAGCTATTGAGCAAAGTATTGCATCAATAGAACACGTTCAAAATGTGCATAATGTAACGGTAATGCGCCAAGACAAAGATATTGTTGTGGGAGCACATGTGGTGTTAAAGCAGCATTGTACCGTGGAAAAGCATGATGAGGCGTGTCGACTCAAAGTAGAACAGCTATTGCTTTCACGCTTTAAAGTAAACAAAAGTGTTTTACAAATCGAAAGTCATGAATGCCATTATGTTAATTAAAGTGGCAAAATGTTTAATTTTCTTTTAATTTAAAGGTATCGCTAGGGTGTTAGGATGCCTTTTTTGCTTCAAAATAAGCCATTTTATATTAACTTTTTAGCTGCGCTGTTGCTTGGTTGCATTGCAGGTCTAGTTAATTTATTGCCAGTATTTTTTTTGGATAGCTCTGAGTTTCTGCTTGGGCAATTTTTTGTCATTTTAAGCCTGCTTTTACTCGGTTGGCGCTATGCAATTATCACCTTTATCATTAGTACTGGCTTCATTTTTTATCGCTGGGGCCATGCTTGGCCATCCATTGTTTTTGCCTTAGAGCTTATATTTTTACAATTATATTGCCTTTCTAAGGCGCGTCCTGTCTTTTTGAGAGGGATGCTTTTTTGGTTTGTTATAGGTTCACCCATTCTTTGGGTATTTGGGCACTATTTTTTAGCATTACCTACACTCACTCTGTTGATAGCATTGGCTAAGTACTGTTTAAATGCAGTTATTTACTTGTCTGTAATAGATTTATTGAGCTTTTTCTTTAGTCGATACTCTTGGCACAAATATTATTCCTCATTGGATAAAATACTTAATTACGTGGTTAGCTTGTTAGTCATTTTAGTGGTAATACTCACTTCAATTGTTTTGACTAACAATCACTATGCTCGCATAGAGTATGAGGTAAACGCTCAACTTAATGAAAAAGCGAATGAAATAGCGCGAGTTATCGATTCGCATTTAGAGCACCATAAAAAAGGAGTGGTTCTAACCGCAAAAAGTATTGCTTATGGACTACCCAAACAGGTTGCACTTGAGAATATGGCTAATCTGTACCCAGATTTTAGAACTCAAATCATCACTGATGCTTTTGCAGATGTTACTCATTTTTACCCCCAATCATTAGCTGTAAGTTTGCAGCAGTCAAACATTCGCGCAAATGTTTCAGATCGTGATTACTTTATTCATGCACCGTCCAATAAGCAGGGTTATATCTCGACTATTTTTAAAGGGCGTGGTTTTGGTTCTCTGCCCATTGTTGCGGTTTCAGCGCCTATTTATATTGAGGATACGTTTACTGGCGTGGTCGAAGGCTCGCTGATGTTTGATTACTTTGCTAGTTTACGTCCAAGTTTATTTAGTCATCAAGGTGATTTACTAATACTCGATGCGGCTAATAAAGTTGTGTTTAGCACCATCGATGATTTCAAAGAGATGCAACAACTAAGCAATGAAGAGATTGATTCATTTGCGAATGAAGAGCGTTTTATCATATTTGATGCACAAAATGAGCAGCAATATTATGCTAAGCAAGCGCGCTTAGCTGACCATAATTGGATGGTTATGACCATGCTAAACCGAAAACACGCGAATGATGTCGCTGTAAATGCATGGGGACAATCATTGGTTATGATCATTTTTATTATTTTACTGACAAGCGTTTTTATCACTCAACTAAGTCGTTGGCTCACAACACCGATACGCAAACTTGCTGAACAAATTGATAAATTTGAGCCAGAAAATGCTGATACTGACACGTATTTACCGCAAACTTGGTTAGAAGTGAGCCGCTTGCAATCACAATTTTCCAGCCTTGCGAATAAGCTCGCACTGAGCTTCAATCGTCTACATCAAGCGAACCACGAAAATGAATTACTAAACGTAAGACTGAAAGACTTTAATGCACAACTAGAAAAACAGGTTGATGATAAAACCAATGAGTTGGTTGAAGCAGTACGGGCTGCAAATAATGCTAACCGCACTAAATCTCAGTTTTTGGCTAATATGAGTCATGAAATTCGAACTCCGCTAAATGGTATTTTAGGGATGACTCAGCTGTTACTAGATAATAAAGATTTAGCAGAAGAAGAACACGAAGAATTAGTGATGATCCATCAAAGTGCGAATAACTTACTGCTGATTTTAAATGATATTTTAGATTTCTCCAAAATAGAGGCGGGTGCTTTAAAGTTAGAGTATCGTGCAGTTGAAATAACTAAGTTACTTGAACAAATTGCCAAGGTGTTTAGTAGTACAAGCGTAAAAAAAGGGGTGACGTTTAAGCTTAACATTAGTGACTCTGTACCAAGTTGTATCAGTTTAGACCCTTTAAGGTTTAGCCAAGTTATAAATAATATTTTGAGTAATGCTGGCAAGTTCACAGAGTCGGGCGACATTACCATGAGCTGTACTATGGTTAATGACCGAATGCAGATCAGCATTCGTGATACAGGCATCGGGATTTCAAGTGAGCAGCAGGCAAAACTGTTTACCGAGTTTACTCAAGCCGACATTTCTACCACACGTAAATATGGCGGAACGGGACTTGGGCTAACCATTAGTAAGCGAATTATTGAGTTAATGGCAGGGGAGCTTAAGCTAACAAGTCAAGAAGGCGTTGGTAGTGAGTTCACCATCACGATGCCTGTAATTATTAGTAATTCAGCCTCAGTGGATAACCAAAGCACTGCGACGCCCCAATTAGCAGGTTTGAATATCTTACTAGTTGAAGATAACCCAGTTAATCAAATTGTATTGAAAAAGATGCTGCATTCCACTGAGTGTAATCTCAAACAAGCAAATGACGGCCTTGAAGCACTTGAGATACTGCAGAGTTATCAAGCTGATATTATCCTTATGGACTGCCAAATGCCAAATATGGATGGCTATCAATGTACAAAAGAAATAAAACAGAACCCGCACTTGTATGGTCAGGCTATAATCATTGCCATCACTGCGAATGCATTTGAAGAGGATCAGCAGCGTTGCCTTGTTGCTGGCATGGATGATTTTATCTCAAAGCCAATTAATAAAGACCAATTATATGCGTGTTTAAACAAATGGCTTAAAGCTCTTTTAAACGAGCAACAATAGATTGCAAGTTTTGTTCTGCAAGTAGGTCTTCAGAAAGCATAGGTTTTGCAAAGTAGTAACCTTGAAAGTCATCACAGCCCATGTGTTGTAAAAATTTAATTTGCTCAGTAGTTTCAACGCCTTCGGCAATACAATAAAGGCCTAAATTAGCGGATAACGCATGGATTGTTTTGATAATTGATTCGTTACTTCGATCATGCCCAATATTGCGCACAAAACTTTGGTCTATTTTAATGACGTCAATTGGAAACTGACTGAGGTAAGTCAGTGAAGAATATCCGGTACCAAAGTCATCAAGTAATAGTTTAAAACCCGCATTTTTTAACTTTCGTAGCTGCTTTGAGGCTTTATCTTTGTCTTCTAGTAATGTGTTTTCAGTAATCTCTAAGCGCAATTGCGCAGGCTTAATGCGAAAATTATTCAGGATCAACAAGAGTCTTTCGGTTAAGTTCGCCTTTAATATGTGCGTTGGCGATACATTTAAAGAAAGGTAAAACCGAGGGTTTGATCTTAAAATTGGCTGCAATTCTGTTAAAGCTCGATTTAAAGCCTGTTCTGTAAGTACATCGATTAAACCAATTTCTTCTGCAATAGGGATAAACTCAGCAGGTGAAATAAAACCTTGTTCTGTCTTCCAGCGCATTAATAATTCAACACCATTAATTTGCTTCGTTTTAGCATTAACAATTGGCTGATAATTATTAAAAAGCTCATCATCTTTAAAGGCATCTTTTAACGCATTTTCGAGTAATAACTTTTTAGTGAGCTGGTTATTCATCTGCTCGGTAAAGTATTTGAAATTGTTTCGCCCAGATTGTTTGGCATGCATCATGGCAATATCAGAATTGCGTATTAACTCATCAGCTGTTTTAGCATCAAAAGGATAGAGTGCAACCCCAATACTGGCTGAAATATTGATAGAAAAATCGTCAATAATGACTTTATTTGCTAATTCTTGTGTAAGTTGCTTAACTAATTCGCTCAACGTTTGAGGCGAATGAAGATCTTTGACTAACACTAAAAACTCATCGCCACTTTGTCTACCAACCGTTGCATTATTAGGTAAAAGTAAACTTACACGTTGCGTAATATTGCACAGCAATTGGTCACCAACAGCATGGCCAAAAGAGTCATTCACTGGCTTAAATTTATCTAAATCAATAAATAACAAGGCTGCTAACTTGTTATGCTTTTTAGAATGATTTATACAATTATTGATTTTTGAATGCATTAATGAACGATTTGGTAAGCCCGTTAATGGATCGTAATTCGCTAAATAACGTAACTCATCTTCAGCACGCTTTTGTTCTGTAAGATCTGAAATTACAATCACATAATGACTAATCGCTTGATTATCTTTCGCAACTGCAGTAACACTGATATGAACAGGGTGGGATGGATTTTTTTGAGTGTGTATATAAGCTTCTGTTTTCCAGTTTTGTTTTGGTTTTAATGTTTTTAACACATTGATGTATCTTAAGAACTGAGCCCTACCTATTGTGCGAACAAAGTCCTTAATTGTTAGATCAGTTATATTGCCTGTAATATCAAACGTATCACTGAAGCTTGTATTTGCTGAAAATGGTTTTAACTGGCTGTCTAAAATTAAAAGCCAGTCATTTATCTGGCTGAAAGCTTCACCGAGCACACTTGCTTGTAGTGCATTTGCTCTTTGTTCGGTAATGTTGGTATAGATACCTGTTACTTTTATTGGCTTATTTGCTTCATCAACTTCGACGACACGGCCAATGTCCTGATACCATAACCACTTACCATTTTGATGATTTAAACGGTAGGTGATATTCCATTGTTCTTGATTTGATTGTTTTGCAAAGGCATTCCAATGGTTTAAGTAGGCACTACGGTCTGCTGGATGAATAAAATCAAGGAACTCAATGAGGGCTAAACTCTCGTTACTCTTGTGGTAACCCAGCTCTGTCACAAAGCGATTATTTAAAAGCGTTTGCTGGCTTAAATTGGCTTCCCATACCCCACTTTTGTTACTGCTCAGTGCTAATTCAGTTTGTTGTTGCGATTTAACAACATCAGCATGCGCTTTATTCAGTACTTGTTGACGTGCTCTGTATTGCCAAAAAAAGAAAAAGAGTATGGCAAAAATGAGCAGCACATAACCTGTTATCGCAACTGGTGAAGACCAAGGTGCATAGGCAATATTAAACTGTAATTGTCTTGTTGCTGAACTGACTTTGGAGCTCTCGGAGTTAGAAGCAACAGACAAGATATATTGTCCGGGAGGTAGCTTGGTAAAAAATACTTTGTTAGTGGTTAATTTGTCGTAATTTAATGACGTTGGTCCCTCTAAAGTTACTTTATAAGTTGTTTTATCCTTATTGATAGTATCAAAGTTAGAAAAGCTAACCTCAAGACCGATGTCTTCAGCAGTCATTTGAAGAGGGTTATTGATATATTTGTATGGATGATAGTTCAGCTCGCGAGAGAGCAAAGAAACATGAGTAATTTCAGTATTTATCGCATCTAATTCTGTTGGTGAAGTTAAAAAGTCTTCAGGTGCGATTAACAATAAGCCCCTTGTCGAACCAAAGCCAATTTGGCCATTGTCTAGCGTTGCATCGGCATCAACATTAAACTCATTAGCTGAAAGGCCATCACGGATAAAATACGAATTGACACTTCTTGAACTTAAATCAATTCTATACAGGCCATTTTGCGAACTAGCCCATAAAAAACCAAAGCGGTCGATTTGTAAGCCATACACTGATTTTGCATTGAGACCAGATTGAGTGCCTAAGCGATGTTTAACAGCGTAGGAGTGAGAGTCAACAGCAATTAACCCTTCGTTAGATGAAGCCAGCCAAAGTGTATCATTGTGGTCAATAACCCAATCATCAATCACAGAAAATGTGAGTGGATTGAAGTTTTCGACTTGATAAACAAGTGTCAATTTTTCAGTTTGCTCATTATAACGATACAAATGGCCAGACATACTTAACAAATAGTCGTTAGGGTGACTCGAGAGCGGCTTTAAAAAAGAGTGCGCATTGATAATATCGACTTGTTCTTTTAGTCCCTTAATAGTTCGTAATTCACCTGTTTTACCATTGTAGCGATAAAAGTTTTCTTGAGTAATAAATGCAAATTGATCTGAACCTAAAGTATGAAAGCCCCAACTTGGCTCATTTTCTAATATATTAATCACTTCTTTACTGCCTTTTAAAGGCACTAAATCACCGCTGATCTTATCAAAGAGCGCTAAGCCTCTGTACTTCATAAGCCACAGAAAGCGTTCAGATGGTTCTATTTCTGCCTGTGCAATGCCATATACAGCATGTTCTCCATGAAAGGCTTTTATATCGTCATTAACTAGGTAAGGGCTGATGGAGTTTGTTAATTGGTTATACTTCAGCATGCCATTTTCGGTGCCGAACCAAATAATGTTTTCGCTGTCTTGCAATACCGCCCAAACACTATTGTTGACATTACCAGAAGTAGACGTTGATTCGATATGCTTAAAACGCCTTGCTAAGGTGGACCATGTAAAAACTCCCTGCGAACGAGATGCAAGCCATAGCAATCCTGTTTTATCAATCATCACGTCGACAATTGTATTGTCGGTCATTAAAAATTTACTTTGCTCATAGCTCAAAATAAATTCGGCGGATAGAGTTTCCCTATTAAATTCGAATAAGCCTTTTTCAGTGACAATATACTCACCAAATTTACTAGATGCGAAATCCCAAATATTTAATTCAGGAACCAATAGTTTGGTTTTATCTACTGCGAGAAGTTTATCTGCATTAAATGGAATGTTGTACATTCCTTCGACTGTACCAACTAACAGACCTAATTGAGGATCCAGATGCAAAAATTTTGCGTTTTTATTATCGTTATTTAATTTATTTTCATCAGCAAGCTCAATACGAGAAACATGATCATCCACTAAGTTTTTTGAAAAAAGTCCTGCGGTTGTTCCAATGTATAAAAAATTATCATGCAGAGCTAAAGCACGAATAAAGTCATCTTGCTTATCGATTGAAAACTCATGCAAAAACTTTTTGGTTTGCTTATGGTAAGAATAAAGGTGCTGATTGATTGCGAAAAAGAAATGACTGTCATCTTCTTCGAGTGCAAGAATAGGGGAAAAATAAACATCTTCAGGGGTTAGTTTTCCTGAATAGACTTTTTCGACACTGAGTGTTTTTGGGTTTATGAAGTAAGCACCTGAAAACTCAGTACTCACAAAAATCTTGCCATCACTGGTTTTAGTCATAAAAGTGATCTGTCGTTGATCAAGCATATATTCGCCAGCAAAAGCGGCTACTTGATAGCCGTCATATCTATTTAAGCCTTGATAAGTGCCAACCCAAATAAAGCCTAAATCATCTTGCACGATTTTAGTAACACTACCTTGGGTTAACCCTTCATCTGTAGAGATCCGCTGCATTTGCAAAGCATAGTTTTGTGCATTCACTGAAAAGGTGAGCGTGAAGAACAGCAAATTGAATATCAAAAGAAAAAGTTTAGGCACCGACTGATTAACCCTAAATTATTATTTGCATATAATTTTTAACAAAATATAGCACAATTATGAATGTTATTGAGTCAGCTGAAAAGATAAATTAGTAAATGTTTAATTAAGGTACAACATAGTGTTAGCTGTGCTATAAATAGCCCATAGGCAACCTAAGGGAAAGTTATGCGTCATTCATTTATAAGTCAAAAGAATCATGCCTTGTTATTAATTATTGACCTTCAAGCAGGGCTTGAGCCTGTCATAAGCGACTTTGGCCAAGCTGTTAATTACACCGAAAAGTTGATAAATGCAGCTAAAGCTTTAGACATTCCGTATTTATTTACTGAACAAAACCCAACCAAGTTAGGTAAAAGTAGTGAACAGCTTTTACCCTTCATAAATGGTAATAATTGCTATCACAAAATACATTTTAGCGCATGCCAAGAAGCGCAATTTAACCAACAATTAGCTGGCTTCAATCGTAAGCAAATAGTGGTGACGGGTACAGAGTCGCATGTGTGTGTACTGCAAACCTGTTTAGACTTAATTGCTAATGGCTATCAGGTGTTTGTGGTTGAAGATGCCATTGCATCACGCAACGAAAAACACAAAGAGTTAGCAATTAAGCAGCTATTGGCAGCAGGTGCTATTATTACCTGTACAGAAAGTGTGATATTTCAATGGCTAGAAAAAGCAGGGACCGATCAATTTAGAGCATTATTGCAATTAATAAAGTGAACCACGATGCGGTTCGAACCGTATTGGCTCGATTAATTGTATTTTTGTAAAGTATTTAATCATTAAGGCTTTATCTATGACGAGTGTGCGCCGCCTTTTTACTTATTTGTTCCTTTTATTGTTTGTTGAGTCTTTGGTTTTAGGCTTTATCTACTCGACTTTGATAACGGGTGTAGTAACTGGTTTATTATTGCTGTCTTTACCACTTTGGATGCTTCATCAATACCCAACGAGCAAATTAACGGCTCATGTTGTAGCTGCCGGTTGCATGATGTTTTCGTTTTTACACATCCAACAAAGCTACGGCCTTATTGAAGTACATTTTGAAATTTTCATTTTAATGGCCGTATTGATCATGTTTGTTGAATGGCGCGTGTTTATAACTGCACTTGCTTTTGTGGCCGTTCACCATTTGAGCTTTTACTTTTTACAGATTAACGAAGTAGGCTTATACGTTTTTGACCCAGACAGATTATATTTTAGCACGGTACTTATTCATGCCGTGTATGCCATTGTTGAAGCAATTGTAGCGGGTTACATTGCTAAAACCCTTCACCGCGAACGCAGTTCTGGCTTATCGTTAAGCACAACGACTGAGCAGATAATGGCTGACGAAAACAGCATTAATATTAGTTTAAGAGCAGACGACTCCCACAGTGAAGCCGTAGCGGGTTTTAACCGTTTACTGGGTTTTGTATCGAGTGTGATAGGTGATGTTCAAAGCCAAAGTAGTGTTTTAAAAAATCAGTCTAAACAATTACTTGAAGTACACGACGAATTACATGAGCAAGCACTTCATCGTGAGCAGTTATCTGCAGATATCGCGCAGTCAGGCGAGCGAGTCGCCGAAGGCTTTGCCCATGTTGAACAAGAAAGTAATGAACTACAAACACAGTTTGAGCAGCTCCATTTAAGTGCCACAGAGGCACTCAATGAAGTGGCGAATACCGACAGCAAAACGGCGGAGCTTGCTAATAACCTTCAAGAGGCTGACCAAAATATTAGCCAACTGGTGAGTGCATGTTCGCATATCTCAGAATTACTCAATGAGATTTCGTCAATTGCTGAGCAAACAAACTTACTTGCACTAAACGCTGCAATTGAAGCTGCGCGTGCTGGAGAACAAGGTCGCGGCTTTGCAGTGGTGGCTGATGAAGTGAGAAACTTAGCAACACGCAGCAAAAACACCACAGATAAAATAACCAATACGCTTGAAAGCTTGATGCAAAACAGCGCATCATCAACTAAGTCGATGCAGGGTAGTGTTGCGCTTATAGAGCAGTTATCGGCCATTAGTTCGCAGATGAAACTGCAAATTACCGAGATGACAGAGCAGGTGAATGTTGCTGCAAGTAGCTCACAATCGGTTGCACATGTAGTGCAAAATCAAGCGGGTAATACGCGTGCTATTGCCGAGAACTCACAAGCCTTAATTGCTAACCAAGCCAACGATAATCTGATGATTGAAAAACTCACCGATCGCGTACAGTTAATTGATGTAAGTATCGATGTACTGGAGCAAGGTATTGCTAAATTCAAATAGCAAATGGCTGATAATGGCAACTCTACTTTGGGTTGCCTCTGTGGCATTAGCCTTGGTATTTGCTTATTCTCAACAAGCAAGCACCTTTGATCCAGATAAAAAGCTGGCAACAGCTAACTGGCTGACTACATTTCAACAAAGTATGGGACTTGGCATCACCCATACAGATACCTTGTACATTATTGATGAAAATACCTGTGTATGCTCAGAGCGCTCACAACCGCACATAACAAGCCTTAGCAGCTATGCAGCAGAGCAAGGTATTGAAGTAATAAAACTTAAACCAACATCTGCGGTTGCTGCAATATTACCCGCTCAACCTGCCGCAGTACTTGTTTCTGAAAATCAACAGCTTGTGTATGCAGGGCCATTATCAAAAGGACTCGCGTGTTCAAGTCAGAATGGCTTTGTTGAGTTAGTAATTGCAAACTTACGAGCGGGTTTTAATAGCCAGTTTATTAATTCAGACGCCGAGGGATGTTATTGTGAAATTAATTGAGCTTGAAAGGTAAGTAAAAGAGGCCAAGTATGTTGGCCTCTGTATTTAATATTTATTGAATTTGGCCTCGTATCTCACCGCTTGGGTTTGCAGGGGTATGAATGTTTACATAATGACCGCCTGAAACTAAAAATGAAAAGATATCGGCGTCTATCATTAAGCCTGTGCTACTCATCCAGCGATTCATATCATCACTGTCTTGTACAAGTGGAGCTAACACAGGGCCATTTTCACCTGCTACACCGGTATGAATATGGGCAGCAGTTGCATCGCTTACACCTGATGTAAGCACTTGCAACTCAACACTGTAATCATTGGTATTCACTAGCGCATAACCATCGCCAGACGCATCCGTTGTGACCGCAGGTACTTCTTGTTCACCACTTAGCGGAAAGGTGACAAACACATAGTTGTCGGTAAGGATTTGACCGCGAAGTTCGCCACTTGGGTTAGCAGGAGTATGCACATTAACGTAATGACCACCTGATGCAAGTACTGCAAAAATATCTGCATTGATCATGGTGTTTTCAGGTGTTTGCCACAGGTTCATGTTATCGCTTGATTGCTCTAACGCGGCAAGAACGTCGCCATTGGTGCCTATACGACCTGTATGAATGTGGGCTGAAGTGGCGTCACTCGCACCTTCGGTTAACGCTCTTAATTCTAAATGGTAGTTATCCATGTTAACTAAGGCATAACCACTACCTGATGCCATCGTATCAACCGCTGGAACTTCTTGCATACCACTAAGTGGGAAAGTAACGAGTTGATAGTTATCTGTTAGGATCTGACCTCTAATTTCGCCACCCGTGTTAGCAGGTGTATGTACGTTAACGTAATGACCACCTGATGCAAGTACCTCAAATATCTCTGCGTTGATCATGGTATTTGCTGGTGTCATCCACATGCCTGCATCAGTTGTTGACTGCTCAAGCGCTACTAGAACGTCGCCATTGGTGCCAATTCGGCCAGTATGAATGTGTGCACCTGTCGCACCATCAACACCCATTGTGTTTACTAATAGCTCTAAGCCATAGTTATCCATGTTAATTAATGCATAACCTTCACCACTTGCATCAGATTCGACAGCAGGAACTTCTTGCTCACCGCTTAGTTTAAAGCTCGTAAAACCATAGTTACTGGTTAGGATTTGCCCACGAAGCTCGCCGCCAGCATTAGCAGGTGTATGAACATTGACATAGTGACCGCCAGAAGCCAGCACTGCAAAAATATCCGCGTTGATTTGCGTATTGCTTGGTGTCATCCAGACATTACTGTCGTCCATTGATTGTTCAAGAGCCACTAATACATCGCCATTAGTACCGATACGACCTGTATGAATATGCGCAGCACTTGCATCGTCTAAGCCTGATGTTACAACAGTAAGCTCTACGCTGTAGTCTGTTGTATCAACAAGGGCATAACCATCACCATCAGCCATGGTGCTGACCATAGGCACTTCTTGATTACCACTTAAGTCAAAGGTCGCAACTGCATAGTTGTCTGTTAAGATTTGGCCGCGAATTTCGCCACCGGCAAATTCAGGCGTATGAACATTAACATAGTGACCGCCGTCTAAAAGTACTGCCAGAGTGTCGCTGTCGATCATGGTATTTTCTGGTACAACCCAGTCAGTCATGACTTCGTCGTCTTGCTCTAAAGTTACGAATACGTCACCATTTGAGCCTAATTTACCCGTGTGGATATGAGCTGCTGTTGCGTCATCAACACCCATAGTCACCGCGCGAAGCCGTAATTCTGTCGTGGCGCTGTCATAAGATGCATAGCCATAACCCATTGCGTCACTGTCGTTCATAGGCACTTGCTGATCGCCATTTAAAACAAACGTGATGATACTCGTTGTATCTGGCACAATTTGCGCACGAAGTTCACCGCTTGCATACTGTTCAGTATGAAGGTTTATATACCAATCACCATCCATTAAATCAGCAATTAGGCTTTCATCAAGGTCGGTAATTGCGACTTCATACATACCATCGGTAGTGGCTTCAAATGCAAAAGCAACATCACCATTAGCGCCCAAATCGCCGTCGTGTATGTGTGCTGCGCTAAAACCTTCGACTGAGCTTGCATCAAGTGTTGCACGAAATTGCATTAAACTTTCGTCAAGCTCTACCGTTGCAGTCGCTGTTTGCATTGAGTCATTCATTGGCACTTCTTGTTTGCCACTTAAAGTTACAGAATAGGTTTTACTTGGAGTGAATTCTTGAACTGGGGGAGGGGTAACAACTTCGGTATTATCGTCATCATCATCGCTACACGCGGTGAGAAAAAGTAAGCTGCTAGCCAGGAGTATGTATTTCATCGTTGTTCCTTATATCTTTGTATGTTCGGACGTTACGACGTGTCCACTTCAATAAGGCGTACGGACGGTGTTTAAAAAAAGATCAAAAAAGGTTGTTTAAAAGTTAAAAAGTAGTTCTTTAGTGTTGGTTTATTTGAAATGAGGATTCAAAAGTTAAAGTTTAATAACGCTAACTTTAGAGGATTTTACATATTTAGCCGTATAATGGCTTTTGGGTTCCAAATGGGTACGGATCGTGCATCTAGTTTGATTTTAAAAAGTTTATAGCTAAACGCCAAAAAATTCACGATAGGAAAACTATGCAGCTAACTTCGTACACATCTTCATTCCTAAAAGAGCGATTATTAGATCAGCAAAATAAAAATGAGCTAAACCCAGCAAGTGAAAGAGCAAGAAGCCTTCAAGGCTCTAAAAAACAAGGAGCGGGCGTCGATGCTGAACCGGAAGTTGAGGCTCAACCAAAGATATCACAAACACAACAAGAGCTAGTAGTAAAAATAAAGGAGTTACAAAATAAGATTAATAGTTTAAAAAGCAATAAAGACCTAGCTCCAGAACAACGAGAAAGTGAGTTACTAGAGCTTAATAAACAACTTGATGAAGAAATAAATGCAGTCCAGCTTGCCGTAAAAAGTAATGTTTCTACGATGATAAACTCATTGTTTGCTCCTACTTCTAGTAATCACTCTGGTATGCTGTTTAACAATAAAGCGTAAGTTTAAGGCAAAGCGCTTGTTCGCAGTTACTTTGCCAATTGCATATTTATAAGTCCGCTAAATTACATACTTTATAAGTGAGTAGATGAGAGTACATATAAAGGTAAATAGGAAGAACCATTTTATGTGAACTGTTATTGGTGACCCGCGTTTGGCTGTTCTGATCATAGTGACTGGGTAATCATACTCAACAAGTGTCTTGAAAAGCTCAGGATGTTCTAAGCTCCAGTCATTTAAAGGAATTGAATCACCATAGCGAGTTTTAAAAATAACAGAAAATAGATATGCACGCCTAGGTTGTGGATCGTTAATATCGTAGCCGCTTTTGGTGCGTGTAAAATTCCATACGGCCTCAACATTAAGTAAATCTTCTCTTTTAAGTGTTCGTGCTTTTCTGTCATCGAATAAAAGTGCAGGCAGGTAAACCTCTTCTTTATTTATTTTAATTTCGCACAAGGGAGATTCATGGATGAAATAACGCTTATTGGCAATAAACATCTGAATTAAAAAATAACTGAGATAAGTAATGACCACAGCGGCAATTGCACCTGCACCGGATTGTGTTTTCCAAACAAGGTGACATGCAATAATGAAAATAACGGCAGTAATTAATTTTGCCTTGAATTTCTGTGCTTTCGGTAAAGGCACTGCGCATCTTATGATAGGTATTTCAGGTTGCACTTTCGTTTTTATGAAAGTCTGAAAAAAGATTGAGTTAAAGTTATCACGGGTTAATTCAAAAGTAGGCGCTTCCATGTGTCCTCGGTTACAGATTTAGTATTAGACGTAAAATAGCAAACGCAGTGCTTTACTATCAACTAAAAACACCAGATTGTGTTTAAGTTTGGTTGGAGCATAACTTGCTTTTTATTGGTATAGTAAGTTACTGATAAATATGTAAATGTGAACTGGTGAAATGATAGATTATTTTCTTATTATTTTGATGGTACTTTCGGCTGTTTTATTTTTGTTTGTAATGGTTTTGTTTATCTTAGCTCCAAAATACGCAAAAAAAGAGCTTTTCATAAACTACTACGGCGGAACAGGTGCAATTTATCATGGTTTTAAGCTGTTCAAAGTTGAATCCTATCGGGAAGACAAAGTGTGGGCTTGTAAAGCCATTAAATACTCATCTATAGCAATTGCAGTAATGTTTTTCATTATGTTTTTTTTAATAAAATTGAATGGAATTCAACAGAGCTAGGAGTCGGTTCTTGTTTTTCTTTCGTGGATTATGGTTAAGCACTATGCCAAAAAACGTAACAGTTTTTTTCTGAGCTAATCGAAGAGACTCAAGTTAAATGGTGGAGATACTATGAAGTATTTAATTTTTATCCTTTTATTCCAAAGTGGCATTTGCATGGCGTTACAGCCTATATCTGAATATTGTGAAGACTCTTATCTGTTAGGCCGAATCGGAGGTGATATTTTTGCAGCAAACAAATGCCTAGTATATGGTTACACTGCTGAGGATATGACTTTCTTTAAGAATAGAAACACAAGTATTGAATTCGATGATATTAAACCTTCAGTAGAAAAGTTTATCAATATTGTCAATTCTGAAGTAGATTCATTTTTAGATAAACAAAAAGCTTTTGATGAATACACTGGAGTGATAGATAGTTTCTCAGTGCCTCTATTTTCGAGCTATGATGAATTCGAAGATGCTAAAGCTTCATTAGTATTTTCGATTAGCTATACAACAAGTTGCAGCATATCACTTTTGGATTACAGAGGTGGCGATAAATTTTTGGTTGGGTATAAACTTAATCGAATGACTGATGAAGGTAAGTATACCTATAACTATCTTATTATAGTTCTCTCAGTAGAAGCAAAAATAAATAAAGCGGATAGTGATGGTTTAATAGATGCTTTTTGTCATAATGATTTAAGCTTTAAAAATAAAGAATAATGGTAAGTAGCTTTTATCTATCCAAAGAGGTCGAACTACATTTTCCTTCTAAATCATAATAACCACTTCAGTTTAGTCTTTAATTTAGGTAAAAAAGAGAGACCTGAACCCATTTTGTGTTCGTTCGATATTGGCTCGGGGAAAAGAAACTAGCATGGTTCATACGGCAACTTCGGCCCATAGATTAGCCATAGGAGATTTAGTTAATGTATGAACTTTATTTTCAGTCTGATTTTTCAGGCACCAGGCTTGGGTTTTATTTTTCACTTATTTGTTCTGTTCTACTAATATTGTGCTGCCCGAAAATAAAATACTGGTACGAAAATAAACTACAGTTTGAAAAGAAAGTTAACTTCTGGTTTGGCTTCTTATTTTTATTTGGCTTTTCTGTAATGCAGTCACTGTCATTTTATGGTCTAGCATTAAAATCTAATGACATAGATTCTGGAAATTATTCTACAGTTGAAGGAGCTATTGAAGATATTCAACTTGTTGAAAGAAATAGTAGAGAAGAGGTTTTTACTGTCGATGGAGTACGCTTTAAGTACAATGATTACGGAACTGAAAACTCCTTTTTTGCGAATAGAAAGCATGATTCAGATACAATCCAAGAGGGGCGAGTTGTTAAAATTGCTTACCTTAGAGAAGGAAATGAAAACCTGATTTTTGAGTTGAGTGTCAAAAAGTAGTGTTTTAGGATGCAAACCAATAGAGTCAGGTCTTTCTTTTTACCTTTTAACTAGTCCAAAGTTGTATATAAGCAATGGTCTAATAGAAGTTCTCAACGTGTAGGGCATTTTACGATGGGCAAGCACAAACTCCAGAATGGCTTTAAATCGATAAAATGTTACCCCTATTTGGCAAATTTAAAGCAACATCAAGGCGTAAGTTTGCGCTATTTGTCGAGCAAGGAAAATAATTGGGTGACTATTTCAATTACACTATTCGCGTGTTAGTAAGATTGTTGCAAAAGGAAAGACCTGATCCCTAGATGCTTGCTGACACTGCTACAATCTCAATGACTCCAGTTGGTAAATAATGGACAAAATATTAGAAAAATTTTTACGTAAGCGTAAGCTGGCGATAAAAAATCCTGAAAAGTATAGAAAGGTTTATATAAATAATACAAAAGAGCTTAATTTTTATATTGAGCAAGGAGAAACGAAAAGAGGTATACCTAGCAATGATAAATTGCCTTTCTTTAACTGGGAGGTATTAAATACAGAGTTGTCAATTCCATGTGATTATTATGAGATGGATGCACAAGCTAGTTTTGTAGATGATAACTTACTTGATTTAGGTAAGTTAAGCATATGCTTAACTTATGGATATCACCTGCTTATGATAGAAAACTATAACCTAAAACGCTTCACGCATCGCTTTAGTCGTGAACCTTTAAGGTTGGTATCACCAACATCTGTATTTCAGCTAAGTATTGCAGTGATATTGCATAATAATGAATATGCTCGCCAAATTTATACGTTATATCAAGCAGGTTACATGAAGCACTGGGTGAATAGATCAAAAAGTCACATTGGTGATTTTATTATCTTGCTGTTTGATAAGGTAAAAGGTGACAATACTTTAAAACCGATCGTAGATGATTTTGCTTACCAATATATTATAGATAACTGGGATAGTACAGACTTAACAAAAGTTACCTCTTATCTAAATCAGTTATGTGACGATCAAGTCGCTCAGGTTGCATCACCACCGAGTAAGATGTTTTTTGAGTTCGATAATATGAACTGGCAATTTACACCTTATGCTGCACTTATGCTGCTAACGCTAAGAGCACAACATGGATTTGAAAACCCTGATTTTGAGCACCCTGGTTTTGGCAATGTTACTTCTTTACTATTAACGCAGCCTGTAGCCCCTAAAAAAGATGAGGTGCTTGAACAGCTTGTAGTCAAGTTACATGAGCAAGGCTTTGATGAAAAAGCGTTACTAGCGTAGTGTGTGATGAGACTTTATAAATCTACTAAATCTAAAAAGGGTCAGGTCTTTCTTTTTGCCTTTAATCTAGTCCAATATTGTTTATAAGCAATGGTCTAATAGAAGTTCTCAACGTGCTGGGCATTTTACGATGGACAAGCACAAGCTCCAGAGTGGCTTGAAATCGACAAAGTGTTACTTCAATTTGACAAATCTAAAGTGATAGCAAGGCTAAAGTGCGCGGTATTTGTTGAGCAAAGAAAAGAGTTGGGTGATTATTTCAAGCTGCACAATTCAAGCATGAAGTATGGTAGTGGCAAAAAGCAAGACCTGACCCCTAGATGCTTGCTGACACAGCTACAACCTCAATGACCCCAGTTGGTAAATAATGGACAAAATATTAGAAAAATTTTTACGTAAGCGTAAGCAAGCAATTAAAAACCCAGAAAAGTATAGAAATGTCTACGATAGAAATATAACGAGAATTACTTTTTACTTAGAACATGGCAAAACAAAAGGTGAAGAATTTTTTAATGAGAGTTTACCTTTTGCTCCTTGGGAAAAGCTTAATGTTGAATTGTCAATTCCAGGTTATTTTTATGAAATGCAGGCACAAGCTAGTTTAGTGAAGGGTAGCGTACTCAATATCGAGCAGTTGGGATATTATTTGAGCTATGGGTATTATCAGCTAACTATTGCTCATATAAGACAAAAGCGCTGTGTTATTCGCTTCGGGGAAGATAATGAAAGAGTGATATCACCTGGAAGTGTATTTCAATTAGCTACAGCTGTTTTATCACATCAGTATGATTATGCGCAGCAATTTTATAAATTATTTCAAAATGGTTACATGAAAAATTGGATAAACCGTTCGAAAAGTCATATAGGTGACTTTATTATCCTGTTGTTTGATAAGGTAGAAGGTGGCAATACCCTAAAACCGATCGTAGATGATTTTGCTTACCAATCTATTATAGATAACTGGGATAGTACAGACTTAACAAAAGTTACCGCTTATCTAAATCAGTTATGTGACGATCAAGTCGCTCAGGTTGCATCACCACCGAGTAAGATGTTTTTTGAGTTCGATAATATGAACTGGCAATTTACGCCTTATGCTGCACTTATGCTGTTAACGTTAAGAGCACAACATGGCCTTAAGAACCCTGATTTTGAGCACCCTGGTTTTGGCAATGTTACTTCTTTACTATTAACGCAGCCTGTAGCCCCTGAAAAAGATGACCTGCTTGAAAAGCTTGTAGTCAAATTACATGAGCAAGACTTTGATGAAAAAGCGTTACTAGCGTAGCATCTAAAAAGTGTCACTAAAATGGTCAGGTCTTTCTTTTTGCCTTTTAGCTAGTCCAATGTTGTTTATAAGCAATGGTTTAATAGAAGTTCTCAACGTGTAGGACATTTTATGATGGAACAAGCACAAGCTCCAAAATGGATTTAAATCGATAAAATATTACTCCTATTTGGGAAATCTAAAGCAAAACCAAGGCGTAAGTTAGCGGTAATTGTCGAGCAAAGAAAAGAGTTGGGTGATTATTTCAAGCTGCACAATTCAAGCATGGAGTATGGTAGTGGCAAAAGGCAATACCTGACCCATGTGTGGAAACATTATATCTCAAAGGGCTATATGAGCGTTCAACATTGCCTTCAGGAAATGTTGAACACAAATACTATGTTGGGAATACTGTAGTAATTGACAGTACGGATGCTAAGCAAAGTAAAACTTTATATACGCATAAGGAGCATCTAGGCTCTACCGTGACGGTAACAGACGCGAATGGCAGTGTTATTCAGCACATAAACTATGATGCGTGGGGGAAACAAAATCGGTTCTATACTAGTAGATCATTAGTTTCTTTGTTGAATCAACAAAGCCCCGTGGAAAGTAAAGGTTATACAGGTCACAAAGAAATATCGGATTTAGGTATTATCCATATGAACGGTCGGATCTACGATCCAACCTTGGGGAGATTCCTTCAAGCTGACCCACATATTCAGGCTCCGATGAATAGCCAGAACTACAACCGTTATTCGTATGTTCTAAATAACCCGATGAGCTATACAGATCCGAGTGGGTATTTCTTTAAATCTCTCAAAAAGTTTGTGAAAAAGTATTGGAAAACGATTGTTCAAATAGGCATTACAGTGATGACTGCTGGAGCTGGGTTAGCTTGGGCAATTGCAGGTGGTGCATTATCTGGTTATGTTGCAACTGGCTCTCTAAAGGGGGCATTAGTTGGTGCATTTAGCGGGGCGCTTTTCTACGGTGCTGGTGAGTTAATTGCCAATAACGGGATACAAAATATACTTGGAAAAGGGCTTATTCGAGGGATGGCTGGGGGAATAAGCAGCGTCCTTTCTGGCGGTAAGTTTGGACATGGTTTTGCTGCCGCAGGCGTATCAAGTATGGCAGGAGGCAAGATTTATGCAGCCTTCAAGGATACGGGTGCAAGAGTTGTTGCTGCTGTTGTCGGTGGTACAGTTATTCAGGTTACAGGAGGTAAGTTTGCTAACGGTGCTTTAACTGCTGCATTCATGAAAGCGTATAATGACGCCAACCACCCTAAGTTTGAATCACCTGATGCTCCACTGGCTAAGTGGTTCAGAAGTATTGCTGATGGAGCGGCTCAACTTAGAAGTTCAATAGAAGGGGTAATGAGCGATATTGGTAACGGTATATCTAATACAATGAGTTCTTTAGCTGAAGACCCTGCTAGAACTGCTGTCAATACTGTCGTAATAGCAGGTGCGGGAACTTGTGCATTTACTGCTGGGGCCGGATGTGCCTTAGCCGCCACTGCTGCAACAGTAGGAGCTAGTGATATGCTGGAGCAAACAACTGGGTATGATCCAGTACAGCGAGGTACCGAAAAAGCTTTCATGGGGGCTGGCATGGATGCAGAAACTGCGAGGCAAGCTGCGGCTATTGGCGTAAACGTTCCCGGAGCTTTAACTGGAGCTGGTGCTACAACAAATATGTTCAGAGCATTAAGTGTTAACCAAACTATTAGCGCCTCTAGCGCTGCAAACGCATACTTATCAGCTTAGAGCGTTAATGCTGCACAACGGGGGGTTCAGGAAATTGATTCGATTAATTACTATAGCTTTATTTGTTTGTTTTATTATCTCTTGTGGAGAAGGTAGGAAGTACTATCTTGCTACAGGGAAAGTGACCGACATATCTTGTGAAGATATTTGGAGGTCAAGTAACGTATTAAATATACGAGTAGTAAGTAAGGAGTTTGAATCTCCAATAAACTTTACTTCAAAATTGTGGAATGTTGATTGCTCTCAAGTTTCGAAGTTAATAAGCAAAGAGCAAGAAATTGAGTTTCAATATGAAAAGGCTGGAAGAAAGGGACCAGTATTGGTTTATTTAAAAGTTGAAGGTGTTGTAGTTGTGGATAATAAATAACAGATCAGCAAGGAAACAGTGTAATTAACTTCTAGTTAAGTTGCCCCTTCAACTTGGGAGCAACCTAAGCCAAGCAAACGAAAGCCAGCGGGAGCTGATTTTCTTTTATCTGCTAATTTAACCAATAGGCTCAGGTATTTCTTTTTGCCCTTTAGCATATTGAAGCCTAATTTTTAGTTATTAACTAACCAAGATTGATACGTGAAAGGATGGCTAGGCCACTACGATTAGAGTTTGCAGGTGCTTTGTATCATGTTACGTCGTGAGGGAATGAGCGCACACTCAGCTAGCTGAGTGTCTAGACAAGTCCCCCCTTACAGCATTAAGCAACTTGAGTATTTTCTAGCTCATTTTTAAAGGGTAATGCATTTGCATTGCCTGTTCGTTCGTACTAAAATCAAAGCTAATGAAGCAAATAAAAGACAGAGGTTGTTATGGCACAAGTTGCTTTAGAAACTGAATCAACATTGACAGACCGTTTTCAAACTACGGTGCCTAGCCCTGTTCGTAAGGCGTTGCACTTAGGTAAAAAAGATAAAATTAAATACACGATTCAATCTGATGGCAGCGTTGTTATTTCGCGTGCAGCAGTGCAAGAAAGCGATCCTGTGCTTGGCGAGTTCTTATCATTCATAGCGCGTGATATGCAGGCTCATCCTGAAAGAATAGAACCGTTATCAGCAAGTATGCGAGAAAACGTTGATGTGTTGATTGAAGGTGTTGAAATCGATTTAGATGCTCCGTTATTGGATGAGGACGAGTAAGTTTGCAAAAAACGATACCAATGGTCGTAAATGGTTGGACACTTTACACTCATCCATTGTTTAAAGAGCAATACATAAGCCTTAAAGTTCAAGTTGAGGCTCTTCGGAATAAAGATCCAAAGGGCTACCTTAAAAAAAATGCCACGAAACGATTAGCCGCTATTCAACGGTTAATCTTTGAACTCATACCGCACGATCCTACCAGCCCTGAATTTCGCCAAGGAAGCACATTAGGTGATGATAACAAGCACTGGTTTAGAGCAAAGTTCTTCCAACAATACCGTTTGTTTTTTCGATATCATTTAGGGTCAAAAATCATCGTTTATGCATGGGTCAATGATGAAAATAATAAACGTGCATACGGTAGTAAAACCGATGCCTACAAAGTATTCGAAAAGATGTTAAATTCTGGTCATCCACCTGAGGGATGGGATGAACTTTTAAAAGCAGCTAAGGACGAGTTGCTCTTCCCTTAATCAAGGCGCATGTTTTTCCAGTTGTTGAAGTGTTGGCTTCTCTGTTATTTACCAATGCTCTGTATCTGAGCCATCCTCTCTTTTTCTTTCAACTCCAAACCAAACCCTCTCAAAAAAGTTAGAAATTTTTTCTTTATTCGCCTTTAACTAACTGCCCAAATCATAAGGGAAAATTTTTAGCTGTGTGCCATTTATGAAATATTGGTATAAAAGTTATGCAAATATTGCCTATAACACTATTGCGAACTATTACCGTTTAGATTAATATGCTGACCATCAAGAGAAATGAGAGTGGTTTGCATTCATGTATATCTGTTTATGTCATGGTGTGACTGATAAAAAAATCGAACAAACAATTGATGATGGCGCTATGACGATGCGCGATTTATCAAAAGAGCTGCAAGTGGGTAGCCAGTGTGGCAAGTGTTGTGGTTGTTGTAAAAAAATTCTTAATCGCAAACTGATCGAAATTGCAGATATCACTGAGCAAGTAGCGTAATTACTTGCTCTTAAGCATGCGTGCTTAACAATTTTTCCTTCGTTTAATTGTTCTAATTAATCCCCATACTTACGAGTTTTTATTTGCTTTTAACCCCTTCATTTATTAGGGTTATAACAAAGCAGATACGTGTATCACACGGTCATTGGTAGGAAGCCATGATAATAGACTCTTCAAAATCACTTTTTTGTGCAGTACTCATTTTAATCACCGCGGGCTGCGCGCAATTACCTTCACGAGAGTCCATTCAACCAAGCTATGCCATTGCAGCAGATACACCCAGTACCATAGGAGATGCAGTGGGTAATAATCATCCTGGATTATCAGGGTTTTATCCTTTAGCAGATGGGGTCGATGCCTTTGTAGCTAGGTTGGCACTTATTGATTCTGCCGAGCACACCATTGATGTGCAGTACTATTTATATCACAGGCAACAAACTACCATTTTATTTACAGCCTTTTTATTAAAAGCCGCAGATAGAGGGGTAAGAATTCGCTTGTTGCTTGATGACTTATCGCAAGCCGACAGTGAGCTTGATTTAGCGGCACTGGCTATACATCCAAATATTGAAGTTCGATTATTTAATCCATTTCCTAACCGTCGTTTTAGGGCGCTCGGCTTTATTACCAACTTTAGACAGCTTTCTAGGCGCATGCATAATAAGAGCTTTATAGTCGATAATCGTATTTTTATTACTGGTGGGCGAAACATTGGTAATGCGTACTTCTCGGCTGAAGATCATTCTGAGTTTATTGATTTAGATGTTATGAGTGTTGGTGAAATTGTTCCAAATGCATCTAAAGCATTTGATTTATATTGGAATCATCAATTGTCTTATCCAGTTGAAGATTTACACGGTAAACGTGATGAACAGTCACTTATAGATATCACTAAAACATTGTCGAGCTATGTTGAACAAAACCGACAGAGCAATTATGTTCAGCAGCTGCATGAAAGCGAGTTTGTTAAACGCTTGCTTGATGACGAAATTACATTTGACTGGCAAACCTCAGAGCTGTTTTTTGACCATCCTGATAAGGTTTTAAATGATGTACGTGAAAAGTCGTCAAATATGTCGCCACGTTTACTTAAAAGACTTGGGCAACCACAGCAAAGAGTTATTATCATTTCGCCTTACTTTATTCCCAAAGAGCAAGGCGTTAAGTTGCTAACAAACTGGGTGCGGAAGGGCGTTAACGTTACTGTGCTAACAAATTCACTAGCTGCCACTGATGTCTCAGCTGTGCATGCAGGATATAAAAAGTACCGCAAAGATTTAATTTCTGGAGGGGTAAAACTTTGGGAATTAAAGCCAAGTGACTTGATGGCCGTTAAGCGCAAAGCAGGGCGTAAAGTTACTGGATCATCACAAGCAAGCTTACACGCAAAAACCATGACCTTTGATGATGAAAAGATATTTGTCGGTACCATGAACCTTGACCCTCGCTCACTTGATTTAAATACTGAAATGGGTGTATTGATCAACAGCTCTAAATTAAGCCGATCATTATCAAAGTGGGTTGATATTGATATGGCTGAGTATGCTTGGAAAGTTGATTTAAAGGGTGATGATTTAGTTTGGCTCGACACAGTGAGTAATGAGCAATTTGATGAAGAGCCACAAACTTCTTCTTGGCGACGCTTTCAAGTGTGGTTTATTTCGTTATTCCCTATCGAGGATGAGCTATAAAGCATTCCTTCAGCATTTACACCTAAGCCCAACTTTTTAGTTGGGCTTTTTATTGTCAGCCATTAGTTGTTAACCATTTTGGGATAAAAAAATAGCGTTTGAGCTTACACGTGTAAACCCATTGTATTCAAGTGCTTAGCATGCAAAGAAAAAATAAATATAAAAAAATGTTAAAAAAACTGGTTGGACCAATTGATCTATTGCTTATTTTATGACGTAATGTAGGTATTACTATCTGGTCGGATGAGTTTATTATGAGCTTACGTACAAAATTAAAAAAAGTATTACCTAGTATTTCAATTACAGAACAAGAAGCGTTAGATGCGGGTGATGTTTGGTTAGAAGGTTCAATCTACCAAGGTAAACCTGATTTCGATGCACTTCGTGACGTGCCAGCAGCTAAGCTGAGCGCTGAAGAGCAAGCATTCTTAGATGGCCCAGTGAAAGAATTATTATCAATGATTGATGATTCTGAAATTCAAAATGGTGTTCATCTTCCTGACTACATTCTTGATTTCTTGAAAAAAGAGCGCTTTTTCTCGCTTATCATTCCTAAATCATTCGGCGGTTTAGAATTCAGCCCTTATGCAAACTCAACAATCGTTGCGACTATCGCGACTAAGAGTTCTGCGGTTGCGGTAACCGTGATGGTTCCTAATTCATTAGGCCCAGGTGAGCTATTACTTCACTTTGGTACTAAAGAGCAACAAGATCACTACTTACCACGTCTTGCAAATGGTCGCGACATTCCTTGTTTCGCACTAACTAGCCCAGAAGCGGGTTCAGATGCGGGTGGTATTCCAGATATCGGTGTTGTTAAACGTGGTCAGTTTAATGGCGAAGAAGTGCTAGGTTTAGAAATTACCTGGGACAAACGCTACATCACACTTGCGCCAATTGCGACAGTATTAGGTTTAGCATTTAAAGTAGTTGACCCTGATGGTTTACTCGGTGGCAAAGAAAACCTCGGTATTACCTGTGCGCTAATTCCTAAAGATCACCCTGGTGTTGAACTTGGTAATCGTCATGATCCTATGGGTATCCGTTTTTACAACGGTACGACTCGCGGTGAAAAAGTATTTGTACCAATGGACTTCATCATTGGTGGTCAAAAGAACATCGGCCGTGGCTGGCAGATGCTGGTTAGCTGTTTAGGTGCAGGCCGTGGTATCTCTTTACCGGCACTAGGTGTTAGTTCATCACAGGTAGCATTTAAAGGTGCTTCTGAGTACGCAGCAGTACGCGAGCAGTTTGGTCTGGCGATTGGTCAATTCGAAGGTATTCAAGAGAAGCTTGCTGATATCGCAGGTAAAACTTATCTTCAAGAAGCAATGCGTGTATTAACAACAGAAGGTTTAGGCATGGGCTTAAAACCATCTGTCGTCACTGCGATTGCGAAATACCACATGACAGAAATTGGTCGTAACGTGCTTGATTCAGCAATGGATATTCAAGCAGGTAAAGCAATTCAAAATGGTCCGCAAAATACATTAGCTAGTGGTTATGTTGCACAACCAATCGCAATCACGGTTGAAGGTGCAAACATTCTTACTCGTAACCTAATGATTTTTGGCCAAGGTGTAATGCGTTGTCACCCTTACCTTCAATCTATGGTTGAGTCTATCCATAGCGAAGACAAAAATGCAGATAAAGAATTCAACAGCATCTTACGTAAAACAGTAGGTTACAGCGTAGCTAACAGCTTACGTGCTTTCCGTTTAGGTGTATTACCGTTTACTGCCGGTGCTAAATCGTCACTACCCGAAGTACGTGAATACGAAAAAGCAGCGCATAAATTATCTGCAAAACTAGCAGTTTACGCTGACTTCTCGTTATTGGTACTGGGCGGCAAACTTAAGCAAGCAGAAATGTTATCTGCACGTTTAGGCGACGTAATGAGCTTCTTGTATGCGGCGATGGCATCAATTAAATATTACGAGCAAAAAGTAGCAAGCAGTGAACGTGAGCAAGCTGCGCCTTACTTCCACTATGCGACTCGCTTTGCACTACAAAGCGCTGAAGAAGCATTGCATAAGTTCTTAGATAACTTCCCTGCAAGTGGTACTCGTAAGTTTATGCGTTTCATTACGATGAACTACTCAATGAAAATGCCTAAAATCAGCGATGATTTAATCCGTGAACTTGCGACTCAAGCGCAAATGGATACGGCATTTAAAGCGCAAATCACTCACTTGGTTAATCCAATTGAAGGTGATGGTCATTACATCAATGAGCAAGCGTACAAAGCGAAAATGGCGTGCCTTGATTTACTTGCAAAAGTTAAAAAAGCACTGCGTGCTAAAACTATTAAGCCGGGTGTTCGTTTTGCAGAAACGCTTGATAATGCACTTGTTGCAAGTGTTATCAACGAAGAAGAGTATGCAAAACTGATTGATTACAACAAGAAACGTGAAAAAGCGATTCGTGTTGATGAGTTCGACTTTGACATGAACTTACTGGATGACAATGCAAAGCCAGTAAACCCACTTAAAAGTGTGGTAAACGAGTAATTCAACAATGCAAGTCCTGAGCAGTATTAGGACTTTATCTTCGAAAACCCGTGCTTAGCACGGGTTTTTTATTGCTTATAGGTCGTTGTACCAATAGCCAATATCACCTACCATTGCCATCGGTTTATATAAATTACAGAGCGTTATGGATCTTAGGCAATTTGTTACTTCTCACTTTTCAAACATTACAGAGCTACAGCAAGCGGCATCAGTATGGAGTGGTTGCGGTGAGATTATTCGTTGCCAAATAGATGGTGTGGCTAGGGTAATTAAAGCGATTGAAGTGCCAAGTCAGATCAATCATAGTCGTATAAAACAAAGTGATTTTGCGCTTGCCAGAAAGCGGCAATCTTACTTAGTCGAATTTAATTGGTATCGGCATTACGCTAAGCAATTGCCCCATGAAGCTGCGGCTATTCATTGTATTGAGGCAATCCAAGAGGGCAGTAAGCAAGCGCTGTTATTTAGTGATTTCAGTGCACTTGGCTACCAGCAAGCAAGTGCTACACACCGCGACATTGAAGCAATTATAAACTGGCTTGCACACTTTCATGCTTTTCATTTAGCAAGCTCTGCCGATGGCCTTTGGCCGCGAGGTAGTTATTGGCATTTAGCAACACGGCCCGATGAGCTAAAGCGTATGAGCGATTTAAGCTTAAAAGCGCAGGCACACGCTATTGATACTGCGTTGAATGAGTCACCTTACCAAACATTAATTCATGGTGATGCTAAGCTTGCCAATTTTGCTATTGCGCCACAAAACCAGCATGTTCTTGGCTATGATTTTCAATATGTAGGCAGGGGTGTTGGGGTGATTGATGTCATGTATTTTTTAGGCAGTTGCTTAAATGATACGGCATTAAAATCAGTTGCAGATGACTATTTAAATCGCTATTTTGACACCCTCACACAGGCACTAAAACGTTATCAACCAAATGTAAACCCAGCGCATGTTGTTAGCAGTTGGCGAGCGCTTTGGTGTTACGCATGGAGCGATTTTTATCGCTTTTTAGCAGGTTGGAGCCCTGCTCATGCAAAAATAAACGGCTACATGCAGCAGCAATTTGTAACGTACTTAAAAATAAAGGATTAGCAATGAATAAGCCAATGCGATTTGCCATTATCGGCTGTGGTGCTGTAACCGAAGTGAAAAGTGGCCCTGCTTATCAGCAAGCAGAAGGTATTGAACTTATTGGGGTAACACGCCGCGACTTAGAAAAAGCCCATGATTATGCTAAACGCCACAATGTTGCAAAGGTGTTCGCATCGCCGAGCGAACTCATTAACGATAACAGTGTTGATGCCGTGTATATTGCCACGCCGCCAGATAGCCATAAAGCGTTTGCTCTTGAGGTTGCTGCGGCAGGTAAACCGTGTTGTATCGAAAAGCCACTGGCGCCAAGTTATCAAGATAGCCTTGACATTGTTACAGCATTTAAAGAGGCTAAACAGCCGCTATTTGTGTCTTATTATCGCCGTTCATTACCACGCTTTAATCACGTTAAACAATTACTTGAGCAAGGTGCCATTGGTAAGCCTCGTCATGTAAGTTGGCATTTAAGTAAAGCTCCTAACGCTCTTGATTTGTCGGGTGAATACAACTGGCGCACAGATCAAAACGTGGCACGAGGAGGTTACTTCGACGATTTAGCCAGCCATGGTCTTGATTTACTTGCTTACCTTTTAGGTGATTTTAATAAGGTGCATGGTTTATGTGCTAATCAACAAGGCTTATATTCTGCGTTCGATGCTATTACCGCGCACTGGCAGCATCAATCTGGTGTTACCGGCACTGGGAGCTGGAACTTTGCTTCATCTAATCGTTTTGATGATGTGATGATTTATGGCAGTGAAGGCGAGCTTAGCTTTAGTGTTTTTGACGAAAAGCCGATTGTGCTTAACAATGCACAGGGCAAACAACAGTTCGTAATTGATAACCCCGCGCATATTCAACAATATCATGTTGAAAACATGGCGAACTATTTTCATGCTCAGCAACCACACCCATCAAGCGGTGAAAGCGCACTTCATACAAGTTGGGTTATGGAGAAAATACTATCGGGTTGAAGAAGTTATACAGGTATGTTTGCTTTTTATTGAATAAAATTAAGTCATTTAAAAGAATTAATGCAAATGTTGTGCATTTTTTGCAGTAGAGCTCATTAATTTACGCTAAAATAGGCGTAATTTATTTCATTTAGGTTCTACTTATGTCTATCCATGTAATTACTCATCCGTTAGTTCAACACAAACTTGGCCTTATGCGCGCAGAAGGTATTAGTACTAAAAGTTTCCGTGAGCTAGCGTCTGAAGTAGGTACCTTGCTTACTTACGAAGCAACAAAAAACCTACCATTAGAAAGCGTACAAATCACTGGATGGGATGGTTCAACATTAGATGTAGAGCATATCAAAGGTAAAAAAATTACTGTTGTGCCTATTCTTCGTGCCGGCCTTGGTATGATGGATGGTGTAATGCAGTTATTACCTGCGGCAAAAGTAAGTGTTGTTGGTCTTCAGCGTAACGAAGAAACACTTGAGCCAGTTCCTTACTTTGAAAAACTCGTGGGTAAAATTGATGAGCGCTTAAGCCTCGTTATTGACCCAATGCTGGCAACCGGTGGTTCAATGATTGCAACTATCGATATGCTTAAAAAAGCTGGCTGTAAAGATATTAAAGTGATTGTATTAGTTGCAGCGCCAGAGGGCGTAGAAAAAACCCTTGCAGCCCACCCTGATGTTGAAATTTTCACAGCATCTTTAGATAGTCACTTAAACGAAAAAGGATACATCATTCCAGGCTTAGGAGATGCCGGTGACAAGATTTTTGGCACAGTGTAAGGCGCTCACGTGGAAAATCATCAAACATTTTCGTTAAAAACCATTCTAACGGGCGCGCAAATGCTGTTTGTTGCATTTGGCGCACTGGTACTTGTGCCGTTACTGACAGGCCTTGATCCTAATGTGGCTTTATTTACCGCAGGTTTAGGAACCTTGTTGTTTCATGTGGTTACCAAAGGCCGAGTTCCTATCTTTTTAGCATCGTCTTTTGCTTTCATCGCACCTATTATCGCCTCGGTACAAATGTGGGGCATTCCCGCAACTATGGGCGGTTTGATGGTGGCAGGCTTTTGTTATGTTGCGCTTAGCTTGATTGTAAAATTTAAAGGCGTGAATGCACTGCACAAGGTGTTACCGCCTGTGGTTGTTGGCCCTGTGATCATGGTGATTGGTTTAGCATTAGCCCCCGTCGCTGTGAATATGGCAATGGGTAAAACAGGGGATGGCAGTGCACAATTAGTTCCTTATGATCAAGCAATTTGGGTGTCTGGTTTATCATTACTGGTTACGCTGATTTTTGCGGTATGGGGCAAAGGTGTATTTAAACTTATTCCTATTCTTGCTGGTGTGGTAGCAGGTTACCTTGCTTCGTTATTTATAGGTATTGTTGAATTTAATGCGGTCACTGAAGCAAACTGGCTAGCAGTGCCTGCATTTACTTACCCTGAGTTTAAGTGGCAAGCTATTTTGTTTATGGTGCCAGTAGCCATTGCACCAGCAATTGAACATATTGGCGACATGATGGCTATTAGCCAAGTAACAGGTAAAGACTATTTAAAGAAACCAGGTTTACACCGCACTTTACTAGGTGATGGCTTAGCAACCTCTGCGGCATCAATTTTTGGTGGTCCACCGAATACAACGTACTCTGAAGTAACGGGGGCGGTAATGCTTACGCGTAACTTCAACCCTCGAGTGATGCTTTGGACCGCTATCATCGCTATTGTGCTCGCGTTTGTGGCAAAAATGGGCGCGGGTTTACAAACTATTCCGGTTCCTGTGATGGGTGGCATCATGATTTTACTATTTGGCTCTATCGCCGTTGTTGGTTTAAATACCTTAGTAAAATCAGGTGAAGACCTTACCGCGCCTCGCAACTTGACTATCATCGCACTGATTTTAGTGTTTGGTATTGGTGGCATGCATATCGGTGGTGATGAGTTTAGTTTACAAGGTGTGAGCTTATGCGCAATTTTGGGGATTATCTTAAATGCAGTTCTCCCCAAAGCAGTGCAACAAGCTGATTAGAACTTAAAAACTGCTTGAATATTGCACCAAAAAAGCGCATTAAATATGCGCTTTTTTTGTAACCATCTAAAAAATAAGGAATTATAAAACTGGTCTACTAACTGCATTTATCTCTATGTCATACTGGTAGGAGCGATTATGCAAGAGGCAAATGTTGTGGATATTACCCCGTTTTTAGCGAAGCATCAGTTACCACTCAAGTATCAATACTTAAGTGAGCAGTTTTTTATACCCCTCGCGCACGATATCTTAAGCGCAAAAATGACCGGCCAACCTATGCTGGTGGCGATTAACGGCTGCCAAGGCTCAGGTAAAACGACCCTCGCTGACTTCTTAGTGACCTGGGTTAATAGCAATACCGAATTTAATAGCGTGTCATTATCAATCGATGACTTTTATTTAAGTCGTGCTGCGCGCAATGAGCTTGCTAAAGATGTTCATCCTTTGTTTGCGAGTCGTGGTGTACCGGGTACGCATGATACGCAATTAATGGAACAAACCTTATCAGCTTTGTTGGCTGGTAAAGTAGATGTGCCATTACCTCAATTTGATAAGCTAACTGATGATCCGGTGCCAAAAGAGCTGTGGCCTAGTAACCAAAAGCCGATTGATATCGTGTTTTTTGAAGGCTGGTGTGTAGCCAGTACGCCCCAACAGCCTTATCAACTGCAAACTCCGGTAAATGAATTAGAGCAACTAGAAGATGCTGACGGCATTTGGCGCCGCTGCGTAAATAGTTGCTTAGCGAATGAATATCAACATGTATTCGCAATGGCCGATTACACCATTATGTTAAAAGCGCCTTCATTCGAAGATGTGTATGCGTGGCGCTTAGAACAAGAGCATAAGTTAATTGCCAAAAAAGGCCAAGGGCAGGGCACATATGACGAAGTGAGTTTAAAGCGTTTTATCTCTCATTTTGAACGTATTACGCGGGAAAACTTAGCCACGCTTGCGTACAGCGTTGATGCGTTACTATTGCTTGATACTGAGCGTGATATCACCAAGATGGAACTTCTCGCAGACCAGATTGCTCAACCACTTATTTTTACTGATTTAGACGGCACATTGCTCGATCACGACAGTTACGAATGTGGAGTGATCAAACCATTTTTGGCAAAGTTGAATGATACCGGTGTCAATGTGGTTTTTAATACCAGCAAAACCTTTGCTGAAGTTACTGATATTCAAAAAGGTTTGGATCATCACCAACCCTTTATTGTGGAAAATGGTGCGGCTGTTTATATCCCGAAAGACTATTTCAAAGTAAAGCCAATTGGCTGTGATGAATATAAAGGTTATTGGCGCTTTGCCATGACGCAAAGTACCGATAAATTGCATGACGACCTTAAACAATATGCCAGTCAATTTAGCCATTGTGTACGCTTATTTAGTCAATTTAGTGCACAAGAAATAGCCAAATTAACAGGACTCCCCGTCGATAAAAGTGAATTGGCTCTACAAAGACAGTACTCAGATCCGGTTTGTTTTTCGGGCAGTGATGAAGAAAAGCAAGGTTTTATAGATGCAATGAGCCAAGCAGGCTACGAAGTGCTTGTTGGCGGGCGTTTTATCCATTTAACTAAAGGTAACAATAAAGGACTTGCACAAAAGTGGCTGTTAAATCAGTTCAAAAAAGCATATCGCAATCCTTTTACTGTGATAGCGCTTGGCGACAGTCAAAACGATGTAGCCATGCTAAAGGCGGCCGACACCGCTATTTTAATCAATAACCCTGGCAGCCAAGTGCAATCACAAATATTACAAAAAGCATGGCAGCTCAGCGAAAAACCAGCCCCAGCAGGTTGGGTTCAAGAAGTTTCTGCGTTAACTATCATCAAAGCGCGTTTTGCAGCAAAACAGGAGCAATCTCATGGCTGATTTTTATCAAAATGGCATTATCACGACCTTACACAATATTGCTGACCGCCCAGTAGAAGAACTAGAACAAGAGTTACTGAGCTTTTCAAAACAACGCCCAATGGGCCTAATTTTACCCTCGCTTTACAGTGAACTAGAGGGGCCCGCTTTGCAAAATATAATTGCAGAGCTGAAACATGTGCCTTATTTATCGCAAATTACCATTGGTCTAGATCGCGCTGATGAAAGCCAATATCGTCATGCACTGCAGTTTTTTGCGGAGCTTGATCAGCCTCATAAGGTACTTTGGAATGATGGCCCGCGTTTACAAGCTCTTGATAAAGAACTACAAAAATTGGGCGTTGCGCCACGAGAGTTAGGTAAAGGTCGCAATGTTTGGTATTGCATGGGCTATAAGTTGGCAACCTCAAAAGTTGAGTCAATTGCACTGCATGACTGCGATATTCTGACTTACGACAGAGCGCTATTAGCACGTTTAATTTACCCCGTTGCTCACCCTCGTTTTAACTATGAATTTTGTAAAGGGTTTTATCCGCGCACCGCTGAGGGCAAAATTAATGGCCGTGTGTCACGTTTGCTGGTAACGCCGTTATTGCGTTCGTTTAAAACAATTTTAGGTAGCAACGATTATTTAGAATATATGGATTCGTTTCGTTACCCATTAGCAGGTGAGTTTTCATTCCGCCGTGATGTACTCAACGATATTCGTATTCCAAGTGACTGGGGCTTAGAAATTGGCGTGTTATCAGAGATGTATCGCAATTACTCGCATAACCGTTTGTGTCAGGTCGATATTGCTGATAACTATGATCATAAACACCAAGATTTATCGTTAGAAAACCAAGCGGCGGGCTTGTCGAAAATGTCGATTGATATCACCAAAGCTTTATTCAGAAAGCTCGCTACCCAAGGCGTTACCTTTACGACAGAAACGATTCGTTCATTAAAGGCAACCTATTACCGAATTGCACTCGATTTTATTGAAACCTATCACAACGATGCGTTAATGAATGGCTTAACACTTGATATTCACCACGAAGAAAAAGCCGTTGAAATGTTTGCACAAAATATTATGAATGCGGGTCAGCACTTTTTAGAAAACCCAATGGAAGCACCCTTTGTGCCGAGTTGGAACCGAGTAGCTTCGGCAATGCCGGAGGTGTTTGCTCGTTTAGAAGAAGCCGTAGAGCTTGATAACAAAGAATATATTTAACGGGGAAAGCACGTGACTTTAGAGCTTTTGCAACAAAGGGTTATTCAGCATTTAACCTGCATCTACAGCGAGGTTGAACTATCAACAACGCTTGAACAACTCGCAGACAGACTAATTAGTACCATGTTAGGTGATGATCCTGTTCGAGACCCAACGCCGCATAAAAACCGTTGGGATGAGCAAGATATGATTTTAATCGCCTACGGTGATTCGATTATTCGTCATGCTAATACGGATGAAGCCGTTGCCAAGCCCGAAGAGCCACCTTTGCAAACGTTACATCGCTTTGTAAAAAACCAATGTTTACCTGAACTTAATGCACTGCACATCTTGCCGTTTTACCCATACAGCTCAGATGAAGGCTTCGCGGTAATGAATTATGTGCAAGTGAATGAAGCGTTAGGTAGTTGGCAACATATCCGTGATATTTCAGCGGATGTTAGGTTGATGGCAGATTTGGTGATCAACCATTGCTCTAGCCGCAGCGTTTGGTTTGAAAACTTTATTCAGGGCAAAGAGCCAGGAAAAGGGTATTTTAAAACGGCAAGCCCAAGTGACGACCTTGTACAAGTTGTTCGCCCGCGAACATCGCCCCTTTTACAGGCGGTAGAAACTAAAGACGGTTTGCAGCATGTGTGGTGTACCTTTAGTCACGACCAAGTTGACTTTGATTTTGCTAACCCAGATGTGCTTAATGAATTTGTCAGCATTATTCGTCATTATTTAGATAACGGTGTGCGTATATTTCGCCTTGATGCGGTGGCTTTTTTATGGAAAAAACTCAATACCCGCTGCATTAACTTACCTGAAACTCACGAAGTGATTAGGTTGCTTCGCACCCTTATTGAGCATTTTGAGCCTAATGTGATTATTATCACTGAAACTAATATCCCGAACCGCGAAAACCTATCGTACTTTGGTAATGCCAACGAAGCGCATTGTATTTACAACTTTTCATTACCACCGCTGTTATTACATACCTTACTCAGTGGCGACAGTACCGCATTAAAGCACTGGATGATGAGTATGCCACCTCCTCAGGAAGGGACGGCATACTTTAACTTTATAGCTTCACACGATGGTATTGGCTTGCGCCCCGTTGAAGGCTTGTTGGAGCAAAGTGAAATTGCCGAAATGGTAAATACGACTGCGAAATATGGCGGTAAAGTCTCATTACGTACCGCCCCAGATGGCACCAATACCCCTTATGAGTTAAATATTGCCTTATTTGATGCATTGCAAGGCACCCATAAAGGCCCAGATAAATGGGGTGTTGCACGCTTTTTATGTGCGCATGCCATTACGTTTGCGCTTGAGGGTATTCCAGGTTTGTATATTCATAGCTTACTCGGCACTACCAATGATTATGAACGCTTTGAAAACAGCCAACATAACCGAGCGATTAATCGTCACCGCTGGCAAGAGTCAGATTTACTGGCAAAGTTAAGTAACGAAAATGCCCATCATCGTACTGTGTTTAAAGCGATGAAAAACCTAATGGCTATTCGTAAGGCGCAAAGTGCATTTCACCCCAATGCGACGCAATATACGTTACATTTAAGCGATGGGCTCTTTGGTTTTTGGCGACAAAGCATCAATCGTTCGCAAAGTATGTTTTGTGTTTATAACATTAGTGACGAGCAACAAACGCTTACGCTTGCCGACTTAAATTTGATTGGTACCGAGCAATGGCGAGATTTAATTAGCGGTGAGCAAATTACCGAGCGGACAAAAACAATGTCGCTAATGCCATACCAAGCTGTATGGCTCAGCAATAAGTAATGTAAACGCCCTTTACAGTGCGCTTTTGGTTGCTTCTAACAGAAGTGATTCAACACTGAAGGGAAGGGGATTTTCATTTGATTTACTGAAAGCGCGAAAGTTAATTGCTAAGTTATCACTGTGAATTTGTTCAACCAGCTTTAGCGTTTGTTCGTTATGTTGGCTGAAAATAGCCACCTTATGATGCATAGTTCTGGTTTCGTGCTTGTTTAGTAAATCATAAATATTTACCAAAGCAAACGCCCCCAACGTAACATGGCCGCCGATAGTGACGTCTATCTTTTCTGCTACGGCTCTAAGCGGCCAGTTTATTGCGCCAACTAATACATCTTTGCGTTTGTTTAACTCATCAAGCGCAGTAATTGCTCCTAATGCCATAGCATCGTTGGCAGCCCAGACAATATTCATGTTTGATTGATGGCTAAAGTAGCCAAGACTATGGCGATACGCTTGTGTTGCTGACCAGTTGGCAACCGTTTTTGCGGTGATATTAGCATTCTCATGCGTTTGAACACTTTGCTCTAAACCTTCTTCTCTATCAAGTGCTGCATGGGTGGTGTAATCGCCATTTATAGCGAGAAAATTGGCCGCGTACTGAGTTTTTTCAATCAGTTTATCTGCGAGTAATTGTCCTGCTTGTTTGTTGTCGGGTTCCACACTACCTGCGATATTAATGCCATGATCAATCAAACGTTTTAGTTCTAATTCTGATGGGCGGTTAAGTAGAAAATAAATAGGTGTAGAGGTGCTATTTAAGCTTAAAAGTTGTTGGGTGAGCACGCTTTTTTCGTCAACTAAAATCAGCATATCATGCTTTGCTTTAATCGCCTTAGCTACTAATGACTTCATTTCAATATGATTTCGATTGGCATAATGAATCGTTAAATCGAGATCAAAGTCTTTGGCAGCATCACGCATCAACTGAGACACTTCAAACCAAAATGGGCCTGTGACATTCGTATTTTCATAGCCAGGGTTTATAAAAATAATACTTTGTTTGGCAAAAACACTTGGTAAGCAAAATAGCAAGATAATGAAAAATACTGTTCTTAGCATAATATGATTAGGTTAAAAGGTTGGTATGGTGAAGTATAGCGCGAATCGTTTGCTTTGAAGTAAATGATTGGAGTAGGCTTTGAGGGCTCATACAAAAAAGGGCTGCACGAATGTACAGCCCCAAGAGAATCAAATCTATTAACGATTAGAAATCGTAAGATAGTCTTAAGTAGCCAAAACGACCGATGTTGTCGTAACTTGCACTACCAGAACCTGTACCTCTTGTACCGAATGGAAGCTCTCTGTTGAAGATGTTATCAACACCAACTTTAACACCAAAGCCGCTTTCGAAGTTATAACCTACTGTCGCATCAGAAATAACATAGCTACCAAACTTCATTAAGCTATTTGGATTTGGGTTATCTTCTAGCTCTTGGTCTGTATAAAGGCTTACTTCATCTAGGTAACGTGTATCAAACGTTGCAAAGAAACCATCACGCTTGTAAGAGATAGTTAAGTTAGCTTGCCATTTTGCCTCACCCGTTGTACCAGCATATTCGATGTAATCTTCAGGTTGGTCTTGGAATGGGAAGTCTTTGCGTTCAATAAGGTATGTACCAATTAAACGTGTTGAGAAGTCGCCATCTAGCGCGTCAAAGTCATATCCTAGCTCAAAATCAACACCCGATGCTTCTTGACCAGAAACGTTTAATACCGAGTTTTGAATTAAGGTAATTTCACTTGATGTGCTATCACGTGTAATTAGATTACAGTATTGGTTATTGATACCGCCTTCAGCGTCAACACAACGATCAAGAATTTCTTGAGAAGCAATCGTCGAGATAGCATCTTCTAGTTCAATTTTCCAGTAGTCAATTGTAACAACTGAGTTTTCTAAAAATGACGGCTGATAAACCAAACCAATTGTTGTACTTGTTGACTCTTCACCCTTAACGTCTCGGTTACCACTAACTAGACCTTCAAGTGTTTGCGAATCGTAATCTGATTCAAAACCTACTGGAACACCTAATGCTGCACAGTTAGCACGGCGAACTTCTGAGTTTTGTAAATCATCTAGATTATCAGCTAAACAAGGGTCATCAACGTTATAGAATGTTTGGCTAGGTGCACCGAAGATTTCTCCAATGTTTGGAGCACGTAGGGCTTCAGATTGTGTTGCACGAACACGTAATTGATCGTTAACAGTCCAATCTAAACCTACCTTCCAGCTTGTTGCATCGCCGATTGTGCTGTAGTCAGCATAACGTACCGCTGTATCTAGTACTAGGTCTTGCACAAGAGGCAAGTCAGCTAATAGTGGGATTGATGCTTCAAAGTAAATCTCGTTTACATCAAAATCACCTTTATCTTCGCCAAGCGCGTTAAAGAACGTACCAACTGCATTATCTGGCTCTTTAGTTTCACTTTCTTCTTTACGGTATTCAACACCGGCAGCAAAACCAATATAACCTGCTGGTAGTTCATAAATCGCTGAGTTTGCAAGTGATGCTGTGACTACTGTTTGAGTAATCTCAGAAGTACCTGTCGATACTGTGTTAATGTAATTAATTGCTTCTTGGCTTGGTGCGCCAAAGCCCATAATGTTTACCGGTACACAACCTTCAGCGCGTGCTTCTTCACTACGACAAACAACATTTCCTTCATCATCTTCAACAGCGTCAAGAGCATTGTAGTAGTTTGCCATGATCATGTTGGCGCCATTTATACGCTCTAATTCAGTTTGACCATGCACAATTGATGCATCTAATTCCCAGTCATTGAATACAGTGCCTCTTAAACCAGCAACAAAACGGGTTGTTTCACGCGTATTGTTTTCGATACGACGACCTAAATCTGTCATCATACGGTTAACCATGATTGAGCTAACACCTTCTTCTTCCATTACTGCTTTTACAGTTGGATCTAGGTAAGCGTTATCAATTTTGATGCTGTTATTAGGGTTAAAGAAGAAAAATGCCGGTTGACCAATACTTTCACCTTCGCTGTTAACATATTTTGCTTCGAAATACGCATTCATGTCTTCAGCAACATCATAGTTAACTTTAAAGTTTACGTTGTAACGCTCAAATTCTGGTTGAATTTCATTGAACTGTGCAAGGTTAAATGAGTCACAGTCAGCACATGCTAGGCCATCTACTCGGTCACCTATATAAATATCACGAAGGCTGCCATCAGGGTTGAATGAGTTAACATAGCCATTGCTTGTTGCAAAAACACCAGCGTTATTAATCGCATAATAGCCAGCATTTGGTGTGTAGATTTTATCAGGGAAGTTTGGATCGTCTTTGTTTTCTTCGTTTTGAGCTGGGTTACGCAAGCTAAAGAAAGAGCCATCAGTCCACGGGTGATCAAGCGCATTTAATGTATTTTGGCCTGAATACTCAACAGCAAAGGCAACATTACCACGGTCATTATCGAAGTTTGTACCATATGAAAACGTTGCTTTTTCATTTTTATAGTCACTTAGTTCCGAGGCTCCTTTGGTAACACTAACACTTAAGCCTTCGATATTCTTTTTAAGAATGAAGTTAACTACACCTGTTACAGCGTCGGCACCGTATACAGCTGAAGCACCACCTGTGATGATCTCAACACGCTCAACCCAAACACTTGGAATAGTATTGGTATCAACTGATTGAGAGCCTGCTGAACTAGAAACATGGCGCTTACCATTAACTAGTACTAATGTACGATCAGTACCCATGTTACGTAAATCAAGAATGTTAAGACCGGCAGTACCGATAAAACGACCTGAGTTTGATAATGAGTAAGTATTACCAAGGGCCGGTAACTTATTTAGTGCCTCACCGATATTTACTGCGCCGGTGTTAACTAAGTCTTCACCACTGATAACAGTTACTGGAGCGGGGGCAATAGCACCTTCACGTAAAATACGTGAACCTGTTACCTCGATACGGTCGATAGATTTTGCGCCTTCTTCTTCAGCAGCTAAAGATTGGCTAGAAATGGCGAGGGCCGATGAGCATAGAGCAAGCTTAATGCTAGCACCTAAATAATTATTTTTTATCATTGTTTCACCTGTTACTTTATTGTTTTATCCCTGAATGGGTGTGTTAACGGTAGTTAATAAATGTTAACGATAAAGACTTTATCATTGTTCCTATTTTATGCAAATAAAAACTTCGTAGCATTTTGTAGTTTAAATAAACTTATTCATTACAATGACTTATAGTATAGTGTGGTTTTTTGTTAATGTTGGTACTATTTATAGTTAGTTAATGATCAATGATAATTGTTATCAATTGATGCATTTTCTTTTATGGTAATATTGTAATTTAAATTGGTTTTGTTTTTGAATTATGCCAGTGGCATGTTTCGGTTTATAATGATCGCATGGTTTTTTGCATGAGTATTTTATGAGATTAATTCTTGTTATTTTTTTGTTTTTTTCGAGTGTGAGTGTAGCCTCTGATATTGATCTTGAGGCCAATATGAAAAATATGGGGCTTGCTTATAAAAACTCCGTACGGGCTACTGATTTAGCTACCTTTAATGCCGCTATTGATGAGTTTATTGTGTTGTTAGAGACAGCTAAAACAGCTGATTTTAAACAGCATAAAACAGCGTCTCTAGAAGGGCTTGATAAAGTCATAAATCAAGCAAAGCAAGCGAAGCAACTTGCAACGACTCGTGGCCTTGAAGCTGCAAAAGCGCCGCTTAAATCTATTGATGAGTTACGTAAAAAATACCATGAGCTCCATGAGCCGCCAGGCTTTTGGGAGTTGTTATTTGGCAACTAAGCTATTGAGTTAGATTTACTTTAATTAAAAAAAGGTGCCGAGGCACCTTTTTAACGCTTTTTCTTTTTACCTTGAACTGCTTTAAAACGCGGGTTGTCTTTATTAATAACATAGACACGACCTTTACGTTTTACGATTTGGCAGCCCGGGCGGTTCTTAGCGCTTTTTAATGAACTTAATACTTTCATGTTCTTTCCTTAAAGCAACTATTTGCTCGCCAAGTTTTTGAAACGACGATTAAACGCTGCAACACGGCCATCGCTCGCAACGGCTTTTTGTTTACCGGTATAGAACGGGTGCGAATCGCTTGATACGTCAATTGGTACATAAGGATAAGTTTTGCCTTTAAGTTCGATCGTACGTGTAGTTTTGATTGTCGAAGCAATAATAAAGTAGCTGTCTGCCGCTGTATCATGAAAAGCGACTTGCTGGTAATCAGGGTGGATATTTGGCTTCATAATGCACCTATTTGTTATGTGATAATGTAGCGATTATAGGGTGGTTGACTATTTAGATCAAGATAAAAATGATTCTTATTTATATCGCATTGTCTTAAATTTGTACAAGCTGAACAATCAATAAGCAGTTAGATTTAAAAAGCTGGATATTGTCGATAAGGCTGTTATAACTAGGTATGCGTGCTTATTTTTAAGAGGGATATGGAAGTGAATGATAAAACTAGCCGTGAAGAACTAGATCAAAATGTAATGAACACGCTTCGCGATAAAGACCATTCTGTTTTAGCTAATCATGTAGACACCTTGTCGTGTACTCACAACGATATTATTGAATTATTGGCCCAGTATTTAGCGTTAAGTGAACAAGATGATGATGAGCGTTTCGATACCTGGTTTGATAATCTAAGTAAAGAGCAACACACTGTTGTGAAGACTTTTGAAGTGTATCGAGGTCAGTACGAGCATTTAGATTCTTAATACTTGATCATGTTGTTTTTACATGAAAAAAGCCACCCGAAGGCGGCTTTGCTGATTAGCGCTAACTAATTAATCTAACATGTAAGCTCGCATGGTAATTTGCTCCGCTTGGCTTGAACTATAATCTGAAACAATTGTTCGAATATGGACAAAGTCACCGACGTTTCCAGTATTAGGGATCGTAGCTACCCATTCACCGTCAATGTGTTCAACTTGTGCATCTAACCAGTTTTCGCTTGAGAACTTCGTTGATACAGGGCAATAGATATAAGCAGGCACGTTAGCAATCGTACATTCTTGGCCGTATGCATATTGTAACTGTACATCTGCCAGCGCCACTTCACCTACACCGTCTAGTAAACCCGTTAACTTAACTTGAGCGGCTTCACCTGCTTTCATGCTGTTGTTAATATCAACCGGTAAATCAACCATAGGCACTAAAATTGGCTGAACACCTTGTTGCTGCTCGTCAGCGGTAAATGTATAGAAACCTTGGTAAAGAGAACCTAGCTTATCATTTATTGGAGAGCGCTCACCAACACCACGGGCATAAGAACGCATTTCTAAGGTAATTTGATGAGAGCCCGGCTCAAGTGTTAACGTACCTTGATACGGAGATGCTGGCTCACCATTTACTTTTAAACCAAAGGCTGAGCTACCCATAAAGCCAAAGATACCATCATGGTTTGCGGCATCGCCAAACGAAGCAAGGTTAAAGTAAAGGACATTGGTATCGCGGCTAATAATCGCCGAGCCACTGCTGCCTAAGCTACCAGCACGTGGACCTTTAAACCAAGTGGTACTTTGCTCAGCACCTTCAGTCATAGCGCGTGGACCATCAAAATAAGCGCCTGCGCTTTGAATTTGATAGTTTGGCATAACGACATTCGTCCATGCATTTTTTGTACTTGCTGTGTAATATTCATCACGCTGATGAGGTAACATAATTAACTGTGAGCTACCTGTTGAGTAGAACTCCCCTGTACTGTTGGTCATTGCCATAACATCAGTCCATGCCGGGCGCTCATCATTTTGCGAGTGATAAGACGCACTTATTTTATGCATTTTATGTTCAGCAATATTGATTTGCCCAGATTGAATTCGGCCATCAACAATATGGTTTATTGAATAAGCATAAGGTGAGCGTTCAGCCGCAATACCAGACCAGCTAACAATATTGTTGCCAGCCTCTATTTCTGCCATTAAGGCTTCACCTTGTTCGGTACTAATACCAATCACGGGGACTTTTGGTGTGCCTGTGATTGCCCCTTTATATCGGCCGCCACGACCAGGGCGATAAAAAATCACACCGCTGGCGCCATGTTTCATCGCATTACCGACCATGTAAGACGTGAGGTAATTAGGGTTAGCAATAAGCGCAATTTTTCCGTCTAACTCAAATTGACTCCAGTCAGTGCTGTAGCCTGCATCACCTACAGGTACGACTTCTGCAGAGCCTTCACCATGAAAAGACAGTGCTAAACCTTGTTTGATGTAATCAAGTTCAACCCCGTTTTGCATAGTGACGGTTGTTTCTGGAGCTACCGCGCGGGTGGTGATAAATGAGCGAAAGCGATCGTCATGACCTTGTGACCATGCATACATATCATTTACGTAATCAGGAGCCATTTCGATAGCTGCAAGCTTCGCAACTTCTTGATCGTCAATCGCGTAAGTAAAGCCAAACGAATAACCTTGTGGATCAAGAGGCTGGTCAGCTTTAAAGGTAACAGGCTGAGCGTTACGTGCATCAAAGTTAATCTCTGTTTTGCCATCAATCTTACGATTTAATACAGCCATTTGTGCCGCTGATTCAACTAAACCAGAGCTGGTTTGCGGGTTATCGTAAGTCATAATGTTAGCAATCAACGTATAGTAACCAGCAGGTACATCGATATTGGCTTTACCGCCAGTGAGCCTAACAAGACTGCCCCAATCATCTTCTTCATTAATTAAGTAAAGCTTAGATGGAGAGCCTGCTTGATTACCCCAGCGATCAGTCAGGTTTACCGTTAAATTAACGTGAGGCTGGTCAATCCAAAACGACACTGGTACAGTCACTTGTTGGTCGGTATTGCCAACGGTTGTGCCTGTGATACGACCTGTAATTGCACCATAAGCACTGTTATTAAGTGCCACACTTGGGTCAATCCACATAGGAACTTGAGCAACACCTTTGGCAGGGATTGTCACAGATTTAATATCTAATCCTGCTAGAGTTGCTGGCAATTGTGTTTTGCCATCTTCGCCAATTAAGTCTAATTTCAATTTTAATTTAATACTCTCATCAGACGTATTTGTCAGCGTGATCTGTGTTTCTGTAAATTCATTATTAGTAGCGCTATCAAAGTAGCCAAGTTCACGGTTTGCAGGGGCTACAATAGCTTGGTCAATGGCACGGTTGATATTCATAGCACCGGCACCTTGCTCAAGTACGTGAGAATCACCACTAAATACAGATGATGTAAGCACGTCTTTAATTTCTTTTGGTGTAAGGTCTTGGCGAGCTTGCATAACAATTGCAGCACCACCGGCAACATGAGGGGCTGCCATCGAAGTACCTGAATAGACGCGGTAAGCCGTATCAGCTAAGCCACCAGAAGCAGCAGCAACAACAGATACACCTTGCGAGGCAATATCCGGTTTTGCTGAATGGCCATCTGGCGATGGACCGCGTGAAGAGAACGACGCCGTATTGCCATCACGATCAATGGCACCCACGGTTAATGCACTTGGCGCGCAGCCCGGTGAACCAATCGTTTCACGGGTAAAGCTATTACCTGCAGAGATAACAAATAAAGCTTTATCGCTCAGTGCTTCAACCATCTCAACCAATGGGCCACTACAGGTTGTTGCTGTGCCACCTAGCGACATATTTACAATATCAGCTTGCTCTGAAAGCACCGCCCATTGCATGCCATTTAAAATACCGTAAGTTGATCCTCCTCCTGTATTGCCAAGTACTTTACCGATTATTAAATCGGCAGCAGGCGCCACACCGACCCATTTACCTTCTGACTCATGACCATTGCCTGCAACGGTTGAGGCTGTATGAGTACCATGACCATTTAAATCATCTACACCGTTGCTTGAGTAAGTAAAGTCTCGTGATGCTATTACTCGCCCTTGTAAATCAGGGTGCTCAATGTCGTATCCTGAATCGAGTACGGCAACTTTAATTCCTGTGCCATTATAGTTAATCGCAGACTCTCCATATGCGCCGGTAAGCGGGACTGTTGGAGTGAGTGTCTCTGACTGTGTGACCTTGTGAGCATGAACGACAGCATCAAGCCAAATACCTTCAACGTCAGCTTGTGCAACCAAGGTTTGCCAAGTTTGCGCCGCTTTGTCTTTGCTGATTGCAAATGCGGCGCTATCGATTAGCTCAATTTCACCGGTTAATGACATACCAGCAAGCGTTGCTGGGACTGCAGGTCCTGCAAGGGTGCCGTCGCGGTATTCAACAATGACGGGGAGGGCGTCGGTTGAAGCATCATCATAACCCGATTCATATAACTTATTAATATTAAATAGCTCTAAATCAATCGCATTTGAATCAACTAAGGCTTGAGCATGGTTTGGAACAACATAGGTGTTGTTACCACGTTTAAAGATACTGGTGAACGTATCTGAACCATCTGCATTCACTAATCGAATGCCGCCTAGCTTGCCGTCTTTATTGACAACAGCCGATACTTTGTCCCCAGTGATCAAAGTGAATGTAAGGGCATCAGCTTTACTTTGTTGTGTAACAAATGATTCTTCTGCGGTTGCTGGTTGGGCAATCGATAAGCCGAGCATGGCTAAGTAGGTCGCCTTTAAGCAACCAAGCCTTGGAAAAGGTTTCATTTTTTCATCCTGTATTTTGATGTAATTAGTTTGGAAGAAAGAAGTTATTGCTAGGTGTCAAAATAACAAATATGACAAGAGCAATAACTCGACCAGACCAATCTATCGATCAAGCAGATGAAAACCTACAAAACAAAAGTAGCAAATTGTATTAACCTATTCATAACAAAATAAACACCGTTGTAACTTTGTGCGGTCATTCAGTTTCGCTTCATTTTAAGCGCAAAAATTAGAGGTTATTTTACCGATAGATCGTACTTTGCCACTACGTCATCAATATAACGATGGCGTAAGGTATTTTTACCTTCGTTGCCCGTACCATGACTTAACGCGCGGTTCATTAATTTGAGTGCCTTATGCAAGCTTTGACGTTCATCCATGTTTAAACCTGTTTTAGTGCGCATTTCAGTAATATCATCAATCAATAGCTTGGCCACATCTAGCTGTACGGCTTCTTCAACTAAGCCATTTTGTGTGAGCACACCGTATTTACTGCATAAAAACTGTTGCCAAACTTGCTGTAAGTGCTCGTCAATTTCACTGCCAAATAATTCTTCATTGATAGCAAAGCCTTGCTCGGCAAGCTTACTAAGTTGATTCGAATATTGCTGAGCAAAATAATTAAACGCTTGGCAGGATGAGGTTATGTCATGTTTGATAATTAATTGCCCCCAACTAGCGGCGCCACGAGGGTAATAGTCTTGATATTCTTCGCATTGATAAATGCCCGAATACGAACTGCATTCTAATTGACTCTGCAAACAGTAACTCGGTTTTGGAAATAAACTACTTTGTTGCCATGCCGATAGCGTTTCCTCATCAATTGAGAGGGTATGGCACAGCTCTTCGGTAGTATAAAAGTAGGTTGCCAAAAATTTAGAAAGTTGCATTATCAAATACTCACAATAAATACTGTTAATTTATACAGTGTTTGATTTTGGCTTAACTTTGATTTTTTCTCAAGTATTTTTATTTATTGCAGCTCATTACTCGGAAAATGCCTGTGTTTATGATACAACTAGCGCAAATTTTCCAAACATTAAAAAAGTTATGCGCAACCTAGAAACAATTAAACAAGCAAGTTTGATCACCGCTATAAAAACACCGTATTTAACCAATGGTGACATTGATCTTGCATGTTATGACGACCTTGTTGAGCAGCAAATTGCAGCTGGTGTTGATGGCATCATCGTCGGTGGTACCACAGGTGAAGGCCAATTAATGAATTGGGAAGAACACTTAATGCTAATTGCACACAGTGTTAGCAAATTCTCTGATCGTTTATTAATTGTTGGTAATACAGGTAGCAACAACACGCGTGAAGCGATTAAAGCAACCCAGTATGGTTTTGCCACCGGTATGGATGCCGCGCTACAAATCAACCCTTATTACGGGCGCACGTCACTGGCGGGTGTGAAAGAGCACTTTAACCGTTTACTTGATATTGGTCCTGCGTTTATCTACAACGTAGCAGGTCGTACAGGCCAAGATTTAACACCAGATATCATTGAGCCACTCGCTAAGCACGAAAACTTTATCGGTGTAAAAGAGTGCGGTGGCAATGAGCGTATTGCTCATTATGAACAGCAAGGTATTGCTTGTTGGTCTGGTAATGACGATGAAGCACATGATGCACGGCACATTCATAATGCTCACGGTGTTATTTCGGTTACATCTAACATTATTCCGGGCTTGTTCCGTCAGTTAATGGATGAGCAAAATGATACACTTAATGCAAAACTGCAGCCACTTATGGGCTGGCTATTCTGCGAACCTAACCCAATCGCGATTAATACGGCGCTGATGATGACAGGCGCGGTAAATCCTGTGTTCCGTCTTCCTTATGTGCCACTAACAAGTGCTCAGCAAGAAATCGGTTTAGGTTACATTAACGAACTTGATGTTGCTGATATAGTAGGCGAAAAAGCTCAACTTTTAGACGAAAAAGACGTTATTTTACGATAAAGATGAATGGGTGCTTAATTTCACTACAATTAAGCACCATTATTTTACTTTTTTATGCCTTATGGGTAAAATTAGCAATCGTTTGGCGCTAAAAGAATAATATTTGTGAAATTTGTTGTTAATAATTTGAGTGTATGGGTTGCGCCCGAGCAACAAATTGCAGAATTAAGCCATCTTGATCACCCTGACCTTGATTTAAACTGGGTTGCACCAATGCAGCGCCGCCGTCTAAGCCCGTTTATGAAAATGGCACTTCATACTATGCATCAAGCGCAAGGTGAGCATCAGCAGTTAGCCGTTAATTTTTCATCTCGTCATGGCGACTTACCTAAAACAGCGCAACTATTGCATTCACTTGTTGAACAAGAACCGCTTTCTCCGACCGCATTTGGTTTGAGTGTACATAATGCTGCAACAGGCTTGTTCTCGATTATTGCAAAAAACAAAGCCCCGATGAATGCCATAGCAGGTGGTCAAGACAGCATTATTTCAGCCATGATTGATGGTTTTGCACGTGTCCAGAGTGGTGTTGAGCAGCAAATTTTGGTTGCCCATGCCGAAAGTGTATTACCTGATGAATACTTACCATTTAGCGATGAGCAACAAATCGCTCATAGTGTGTCGTTCATATTATCCAAAGTTCAGGTAGACAAACCGTATTTTGAATTAACACAACTTCCTGAATCTGAACACTCTCAAAGTGACTCGTGTTTACCCTTGAGTCTACAGTTAGCAGCTGCTTTAGCAAGCAAAGGATCACAATCGCTGCTGACACATCAACAATCAGCTTGGATGCTACAGTACCATGGTGGCTAATTTATATAAAAAGCTGAACAAAATTTGGCGTGTATTAGCAACTGGTTTTTGCTTTGCTGTTTTTGGGTTTGGCGGTATTTTACTTACCTTGTTGATTTTACCTATTCAACGATTTTTGGAGCCTTGTGAATTTAAACGTAAGCAGAAAGCCCGTTTAACTGTTCACTATAGTTTTAAATTCTTTGTTGCTTTAATGCATTACACCGGTGCTATCCATTTTTCTGTGCAAGATAAACAGAAATTTCATGATCTTAAGGGGCAGCTAGTGCTTGCCAATCACCCCTCATTAATTGATGTTGTAGTGCTGATATCTGTGATTAAAAATGCTGATTGCGTGGTCAAAGCGCACTTATTTAAAAATCCATTTATGCGCGGTGTCATTAAAGGCACAGGTTATATTAGTAATGAAGACCCGCAAGAGTTACTGAATGATTGTGAAGCATCACTCGCTGCTGGAAATAACCTGATTATCTTTCCTGAAGGCACCCGCACAACCCCAGGTGAACAGTTAAAATTTAAGCGTGGTGCGGCAAATATTGCTGCGCGTTGTAAAGCCCCTATAACCTCAGTGCTGATTAGTATGAAACCCAGCACTTTGACCAAAGGCACACCATGGTATTGCGTTGCCGCAACAAAAGCGCATTTTGAGATGCGCTTTGCCACTGACCCATTTACGTTTAACGACACATTTAATAATGAACAACCCGCCATGCAAGCACGACAATTAACCCGTGATTTGCAACATTACTTTTCAGAGGAACTCAGGCACCTATGACTGAACTAAAGAACAAAATAAAACAATTAATCATTAGCAGCTTAGATCTTGAAGATATTACCGTGGATGATATTGAAAATGACCAACCTTTGTTTGTTGATGGTTTAGGCCTAGATAGCATCGATGCGTTAGAGCTTGGCTTAGCCATTAAAAAAGAGTTTAACGTTAAAATTGACGCAAACTCAGAACAAACAAAAGCCCATTTTGCATCAGTAGATGCACTGGCAGAATTTATTAACCAACACCAATCATAATACAGACTTAGAAGTAGGAATAAGCATGAAAACCGCTGCTGACATTTACAACGTTTTACAGGGCATTTTAGTAGATGAATTTGAGATTGATGCTGATGATATCAGCCTAGATGCGCACCTGTATCAAGACCTAGATCTTGATAGCATTGATGCTGTTGATTTAGTTGTAAAACTACGCGAAATCACTGGCAAGAAAATTGAGCCAGATGCATTTAAACAAGTGCGTACTGTGCAAGATGTTGTAAATGAAGTAGAAAAACTCGTTTCATAAACATTACTATGCTCAAAGCGATAACCACAACACTGCTTTTAGTGTGCTTATCTTTATACCCATTTATTGTGTATTTTGGATTACAGCATATCTCAATAAGGCAAGTGAGCTTGGTACTGATGGTATTGTTAGGTCTAAGGCTTTTGCTGAGCAAAAAGCTGCTCACATCTATGCCATGGATAAAGCCAGCCTCTATTTTGGCTATTATCGCTTTAGCAACAACGCAGTTTTTTAACAATGATCTGGGCTTGAAACTTTACCCGGTCATTATAAATACAGTAATGGCCATAACCTTTGCTTATTCGCTGAAAAGTGGCCCAACAGTCATTGAGAGTTTTGCTCGAATTAAAGAGCCTGAGCTTGATGAAAAAGGGGTTAATTACACGCGCCAAGTTACTAAAGTATGGTGCGCGTTTTTTATTATTAATGGCAGTATTGCGTTATACACTAGCCTATTTACTTCGTTACAGACATGGACACTGTACAACGGACTAGTAGCCTATATTTTGATAGCTCTCTTGGGCCTTGTGGAATGGCTTGTTAGACAAAAGGTTAAAAATAATGGTATCGAGTAACCTGAAATTTCACCCAGATGCTGCATTTGTTATTGCAGGGCAGCCAATAACACACACACAGTTTTTTGCTGATATTGCCGCTTATCAAAGTAAGCTTACGGCGCTTAAAGCTGGCAGTCATGTGGTGTTATTCCACCCCGATACCTACCAATTTGCAGTTCGCTTATTTGCCTTAGCCTGTAGTGGTCATAATGTTATTTTGCCGCCTAATGGTCAGCACGAAACCTTAAGTTTATTGCTTGCTCAGTCTGCTTTTTTTGCAGGCGATGCGACCAATATCGATGATGATGTGCTATTTACCAACCTTGAACTCAGTCTGGGTCACACGCCTTTGCAAACTAACCGTTTACAATGGCCAACAAACACAGCGGTTATATTTTATACGTCAGGCTCATCAGGACAATCTAAACCGATAGTAAAACCGTGGCGGGTATTAAATCGAGAGCTTGCAGTACTTTCAATGTCATTTGACTTACCCAGCCAGTTTACGTTTTTAGCAACCGTTTCGCATCAACATATTTACGGCTTATTATTTCGTTTACTTTGGCCGTTGGCGAAAGGCCATATAATTGATAGTGAACAAATTCAGTACCCTGAGCATATTGCGCAAAGGCTAAAAAATATTCGTTATGCAGCGCTCGTTTCAAGCCCTGCGCAACTTGGTCGCTTATGTGCTGATAATGTGTTAATTCCTGAGCGTGACAAAATTAAATGGTTATTTTCCTCTGGCGGACCGCTCAATAATGAGCATGCCGAAACTTTATTTAACCAGTTAGCTCGCCCTGCTACCCAAGTATTTGGTAGTACCGAAACTGGCGGTATTGCTTATCGACAAGTTACACAAGCCGCGGTTGATGTACCATGGCAGCCGTTTAATGGTAATTTTTTATCGCTGAATCATGAAGGACGCTTGATGCTAGATTCTGCGATTTTAGAGCAATCAAATTTCCCTTTAGACGATAGAGCACTCGTTCATAAAAATGGTCAATTTAAACTGTTGGGCCGTATAGACAGAACGATAAAAATTGAAGAAAAACGTTTAAATCTAGATGAGCTTGAGAGTTATCTGCAAAGCCATGACTGGGTAAAAGAAGTTAAAGTGGTGGTTATTCCAGCTAAGCGCGTGCAAATTGGTGCGGTGGTTGTGCTCAGTGATGAAGCTAATAAAGAGCTTGAACAGCAGGGTAAATTGGCAATTAACCGCACATTACAAGCGCACCTCTCAAACCGCTTTGAACGTATTTGCTTACCGCGTAAATGGCGCTATATCGATGCACTTCCTTTTAACAGCCAAGCTAAATTAAGTTTAAAAACATTGGAGCAGTATTTTGCCAAGTCTGAATAACGTGACCCCAGAGGTGGCCGTTTTATCACAAACAGAAACTAGCGTGAGTTTAGCGTTAACCATTGCGGCTGATTTAGATTATTTTCGCGGCCACTTTCCTGATGCGCCAATTTTAGCAGGCGTAGTACAGCTGGATTGGGCAGTAAAATATGCTCAGCAATATTTGGGTTTTGGCAAACTAGTACAAGATTTAGAAGTGTTAAAGTTTCAGGTGGTAACAACCCCCGATATGACGGTAAATCTCACCCTTGAGCGCAATGCAAAAGGCAAGTGCCTGTTTAGCTATCACTCAGACAAAGGCCAACATGCATCCGGTCGAATAGTATTTTGTGATTAAGCCATGAACCAGTTTTGTATTGTTATTCCTAATTACAATCACACCCATGCTATTGCTGCTGTACTCGATGAGCTAAAAGAGCTACAGCTGCCGATAATCATGGTTGATGATGGCAGTGACGCAGATGCCAAGCAAGTATTTGCAGAGCTTAACGCACAGTACGATTTTTTAACCTTGATAAGCCATGCTCAAAATCAAGGTAAGGGTGGGGCAGTTCAAACTGGCTTGCTGGCTGCCTACCAGCAAGGGTTTAGCCATGCCATTCAGGTTGATGCAGACGGCCAGCATTCGTTAGCAGATATTAGTAAGTTGATTGAACTCAGTAATGCATCACCTAACAAGGTGATCAGTGGTTGTCCTATTTATGATAGCTCCGTGCCTAAGCACCGTTATTTGAGTCGTTACATCACCCATTTTTGGGTTTGGGTAGAAACACTCAGCTTTGATATTGTTGATTCAATGTGTGGTTTTCGGGTTTATCCCTTAGCAGCCGTTGAACAATTAATGGCTAAGCAAGCGCTTGGCAAGCGCATGGACTTTGATATTGAAATTTTAGTCAGGCTTTATTGGCAAGGTGTTAAAGTCACGTTTTTGCCAACTCAGGTTATTTACCCTGAAAATGGTGTATCTCATTTTCGTGCCTTACACGATAACGTGGGAATTTCGTGGCTGCATACGCGTTTATTCTTTGGCATGTTGCTACGCTCTCCCAAGCTACTTTGGCGTAAGGTGGCTGGCTAATGGCTGTAAAGCACTGGTCAAAAATGCAAGAACGTGGCAATCGCTTAGGCATGCAAATATTGCTCGTGTGCTATCGCGTATTTGGTCGTAAAGGCTTGTGGTTGGTGTTGTTTCCGGTGGTGTTTTATTTGTTTTTAACAGGCAAAACTGCCCGTCAAGCGTCACATGCATTCTTAACCCAAGCGCGTAAGGTGAATGGCAATAGCAAAGCAGTTACTTGGCGCGATAGCTTTCGTCATTTTCGCTGCTTTGCTGACAGCGCTTTTGACAAAATTGATGCCTGGCTTGGACGAATTCAGCAAAATAATATTCTTTATACCAACGAAGCGCTGTTTAAACAACTTGATGAGCAACAGCAAGGGGCTATTTTTATTGGCTCACACCTTGGCAATTTAGAGGTGTGTAGAGCTCTTAGCCAACACCGAAACAGTAAAACGATCAATGTATTGGTGTTTACGCATCATGCTGTTGAATTTAATAAATTACTGAAAAGTATTAATCCGGATGTTGCAGTAAACCTCATTCAAGTAACCGATCTTGGCCCAGATATGGCAATTATGCTCAAAGAAAAAGTCGAGCAGGGTGAAATTGTGGTGATTGTCGGTGACAGAACCAGTACCACCACCGCAGGAAGAGTTATTGAAGCGGACTTTTTAGGTAAGCCAGCCCCTTTTTCACAAGGGCCATTTATTTTAGCTGCACTGTTAGATTGCCCAGTGTTTCATCTGTTTTGTTTAAAAGATAAAAAGCAAAATGGCGAGACATGTTACCGCGTGATTTTTGAAAAATACGCCGACAAACTCGTTTTACCGCGTAAAACGAGGCAACAAACATTACAACAAATTGTTAGCGATTATGCGCAAAGGCTCAGTTTTTATGCTGCGGCCTATCCGTATCAATGGTTTAATTTTTATGATTTTTGGCAAAATGACGAGCAAGTGTCTCGTAGTCAAAACAAGGAGAACTAAGGTGTCAGAGCACTCGACTACCGTATTTGGCCAACAGCGTTTATCAATCGAAGATATTGTTCATATTGCATTAGAGCAAGGTGCTGTAGCGTTAACATCAGACCGTCAATTTGCGAATAAAATAGACAGCGCCGTCGCGTTTTTAGATAAGTTGCTTGAAGATGATGGCGTGATATATGGCGTTACCACAGGTTATGGCGACTCGGTAACCGTAAAAGTGCCACTTGATTTAGTTAATGAGTTACCACTGCATCTTACTCGATTTCATGGTTGTGGTCTTGGCGATGTGTTTAATCAAGCCCAAGGGCGCGCTATTTTAGCGACCCGTTTAACCTCGCTTTCGCAAGGGTATTCTGGCGTTAGCTGGGAGATGTTGAATTTATTACGTGACTTTTTAAATCACAATATCGTACCGGTGATCCCGCAAGAAGGCTCAGTGGGAGCCAGTGGTGATTTAACACCGCTTTCGTATGTAGCCGGTGCTATGGTTGGCGAGCGCGATGTGTATTACAAAGGCGAAATTAAAAACAGTCTAGAGGTGATGCACGAACTTGGCTTAAAGCCATTAAAGCTACGTCCGAAAGAAGGGCTGGCAGTTATGAATGGCACTGCCGTGATGACAGCTTTGGCATGCCTTGCTTATGATAGAGCTGATTATCTAGCTAAATTGACTAGCCGTATAACAGCCCTTGCAAGCCTTGCATTAAAAGGCAACAGTCATCACTTTGATGATATTTTGTTTTCAGTGAAGCCACATCCAGGGCAACAGCAAGTAGCTGCATGGATCCGTGGAGACTTAAACCATGTAGAACACCCGCGTAATGCTGACCGCTTACAAGATAGGTATTCAATTCGCTGTGCTCCACATGTGATTGGTGTGCTGCAAGATAGTTTGCCGTGGTTTAGGCAAATGATTGAAAATGAACTAAATTCGGCAAATGATAATCCAATCATCGATGGTGAAGGTGAGCACGTATTGCATGGTGGTCACTTCTATGGCGGTCATATTGCAATGGTTATGGATAGCATGAAAACCGCCGTTGCTAATTTAGCCGACTTAGCCGACAGACAAATCGCATCCTTAGTTGATACGCGCTATAACAATGGTTTACCTTCTAATCTATCGGCGAGTAATGATGAACGTCGTTACATTAACCATGGTTTTAAAGCGGTCCAAATTGGCGCCAGTGCATACACGGCCGAAGCATTAAAACTGACCATGCCAGCAAGTGTGTTTTCTCGTTCAACCGAGTGTCACAACCAAGATAAAGTGAGCATGGGAACCATCGCTGCTCGAGATTGCTTACGTATCTTACAGCTAACTGAGCAAGTGGTTGCTAGTACCTTGCTTGCGAGTATTCAAGGTTTGCGTTTACGTATTAATAGCGGTGAGCTTGAATTCGCTAGTTTAACCCCTGATGTACAAAGTATGTATCAAGACATTAGCGAGTTTTTCCCGCTGCTTGATGAAGACCGTCCTCTAGAGGCTGTTCTTCGCTTTACGGTTGACGCTATTCAAACAAAACGTTGGAGTTTATATGCATAGTCGTGGCTCGTTGCTGAGCACTCATGTTGAGATTGAAATTCCTTTTCATGATTGCGATCCAATGAATGTGGTATGGCATGGTAATTACCCGCGCTATTTAGAAGTCGCGCGCTGCGAATTACTGCGTTTGTTTGATTATGATTATGTGCAAATGCAAGAGTCTGGCTATGCATGGCCGATTATTGACATGCATATTAAGTACGTCGGCTCAGCTTTGTTTACGCAAAAAATCCGCGTTGATGCTTACTTAAAAGAATATGAAACACGATTACGTATCGATTACGTCATAACTGATTGTGCTACAGGTAAAAAGTTAACCAAAGCAACGACTATCCAAGTTGCGGTTGATATAGAGAATAAAGAAATGCAGTTTGTTTCGCCGCCTGTACTACATGAAAAACTTCAAAAGGTGATTTAATGCGATTAAGCGTGTTATTACTGAGTGTGCTCGTTTTTTTTCCTGTGTTTGCATCAAGCGCTGTGACAGAGCAAGGCACATTTAGCCAAGAGAAGCATTTTAAAGGATTTAATAAACCTTTTATTTCAACAGGTTCGTTTGAACTTGCTGAAGATGGCCTCACTTGGCAGGTTGAATCTCCGGTTAAAAGCACGCTATTAATCAAGCAAGGGCAAGTATATACCCTTAATGATCAAGGTGAGCCGCAGCTACAAAAAGGCGCGGAGCCATACGTAAATTTACTGCAAGCGATTTTAAAGCATGATGAAGTTGCACTTGCTGAGCAATTTACGATGGCAGAGCATGCAGAGCCCGGTTGTCAGACTTTATTACCTAAAGATGACTTGCTAAAGCAGCTATTTAGTCAGTTCGAATTATGTGTAGCAGCAGAGCAAGTGAGCCGTGTGCGTCTTCAAGAAGTAAATGGTAACTTTACTGTATTACGCTTTGCTTATCCTCATAAAGAGCATAAACAGTGAAAGCATGGGGCCTAACGCTCGCTTGGCTGAGCCTATTAGTTAGCGCCTTAGTGGTTGTTTTTATTCTAAAACAGCCAACGTTAAATAATGATATTTTGGCTTTGTTGCCAAAGCCAGAACCGCGTTTACAGCAAGTCGAAGAATACTTTTTTGCGGCTAATAAACAGCAGTTGAGTTTTTCTTTTCGTGGTGAGAATGCAGTAAAAGCTTATGATGATTTACATCAGTGGCTTTCTAGCAAACATATTGAGCCTCGTTTTAAGTTACCAGAAATATCCCAGTTGGCAGCATTTTACGGTCAGTACGCAGGGCATTTAGTGTCCGAGGAATATAAGCAAGCGATTGGCGATGCTAATCGCTTTCAACAGTATTACTTTAGCCAGTTGAGTAAAGTCGCTGATCCTTTTGTTTCAAGTACTATCAACCAAGACCCAACACTTGCTACAGCAGGGTTCTTATCTGAGGCAATGACACACATGCAGCAATTTGAGCTGCAAGATGGCCGAATTAACATTAACTATCAAGGTGATGAGTATTTAATGTTATTCGTGCAAAGTGCTGACAATGCCTTTTCAATAAATCAATCAATAGCGTTGAGCAATGAGATAGTTGCCTATATCGCTGAGCTTGAAAGCCGCTATCCCGATACACAAATTCGCTATGCCGGTGCTTTATTTCATACCGCAGCAAATGCACAGCAAGCCAAATTTGAAATGACCTTGTTTGGTTCGGTGAGCTTGCTGGCGCTTATTGTGATGGTGGTCTGGGTGTTTCGATCGATAAACGCATTGTGGTTGGCCTCTGTAACCGTGATAAGTGCCGCTATTGGCGGCACCATTGCGCTGATCAGTATTTTTAGTCAGGTGCATGTATTAACCATGGTGTTTGCCGTGACGCTGATTGGTATTGCCATTGATTATGCATTTCATGGCATGCTTGATTTAACCGAGCAGCCGCAAGGTTTTAGCCAAGGGCTCAAACTGGCGCTGGTGTTGTCGTTACTAACTACCACACTCGGTTACGCGAGTTTGTTTTTCTCGCCAGTGCAGTTACTCAGTCAAGTTGGCGTGTTCGTTGTTGCAGGGCTAGTTACAGCTTGGCTTTGCACCCGTATTTTATTGCCTTATTGGCAAGTTGGTTTAACCATAAACACTGCTGCGTGTCGATTAGCTAACTGCTTAAGTGGTTATTTAAAACGATTAACGCGTTATCGCGTCGCACTCAGTATGCTGATGCTAGTGTTATTGAGTGCTTTTGCTTTACTAAAGCCCCCTGTGATTAATGATGATGTAAAGCTGTTAAATGCAAGTCCTGCTGATTTAATGCAAAACGAAGCGCTGCATATGTCTTTATTAGGTAAAGATAATGGCCAAATCATGATTTTATTTGCCGATAATGCGCAGCAGTTATTAGTACAACAAGAAACATTAAAAGCAACTATTCGCGGCCTTAATGGCACTGCTGTGATGCTTAGTGACTTAGTGCCTAGTAAACAATTACAACAGCAAAACTATGCGCAACTGCATTCGGCCCAGCAAGCCATGAGTGTGGTTAGCCAAATGACAGGGACGCCCGTTGAGCTCTCAACATCAATGCTTGATTTAAACGCGGCACTTAATTCACCGTTAGCGCCGTTAATCGCTAACCAAGTGATCTCAAACAATACACTAACCGCAAGCTGGTTTATGGTAACGGGTGTAAATAAATCCGAGCTGATGGATTTAGCCAACGCTTACCCAGATTTAATTGTTTACGATAAAGTCGCGATGATAAGCGAAGGTTTAAGTCATTACTCAAATTCGTTACTGGTGACACTGGCCATTGCGATGACCTTTGCGTTACTACTCTTTAGCGTTAAATTTGGTTTTAAAACGGCGTGTAAACAAACGTTAGTACTTGTACTAACTACCGCTGCTGTACTGCTACTATGCAGTGCGCTGCAATCTCAGCTATCGATTTTTAATTTATTAGGCTGTTTATTGATATTAGCGTTGGCAATCGATTACTTGGTGTTTTATCAGGTAAATAACTTAAGCTCGAGCAATGTACTCGCAATTAGTTTGTCAGCGGCATCATCGATGTGGGTATTTGGCATGTTGGCCGTTTCGAAAACACCGGCCATATTCAGTTTCGGATTAACGGTATTAGTGGGGCTAGTTTGTATCTATATCCTGGCGCCGCTCAGTATTGCATTACCTAAAAATAAGGAAAAATAATAGGTGAATAATCAAGTTCAACAGGCTGATGTTGTTATTATTGGTGCGGGCCCTTCCGGTGCCGTGGCTGCTAGTTTACTGGTGAAAAAAGGTTGGCATGTGGTGGTGTTAGAGCAGCAAACCTTTCCTCGTTTTTCGATTGGTGAAAGTTTATTACCCCAGTGCATGAGCTTTTTAGCAGAAGCAGGCCTTGAGCAAGCGGTGCAAACACAGGCACAATCGCTTGGTTTTCAGTTTAAAAATGGTGCGGCGTTTCAGCGTCGTGGCGACCACACAACAATCGATTTTACCGAGAAATTTAGCGAAGGCCCTGGCACGACTTTTCAGGTAAAACGCGCTGACTTTGATAAATGCTTAGCCGATGGTGCCATGCTGCAAGGGGCTGAAATACGTTACCAACATAGCGTGTTAGCGTTCACCGATTGTGAGGATGGCGCTTTACTTGACGTTACGGATGAAAACCAGCAGCGCTATCAAATTAAAGGGCGCTTTGTCCTTGATGCCAGTGGTTTTGGCAGAGTATTACCTCGCTTACTTGATTTAGAGTCAGCATCAAATTTCCCTGTACGTTGGGCTTTTTTCAGCCATTTTAAAGATAATATTAGCGATCCCCTGTTTGACCGCGAAAAAATCTTAATTAATGTTCATCCAGAGCATAAAGATATTTGGTATTGGCTGATCCCATTTAGTGATGGTACGGCAAGCATTGGTGTGGTCGGTAAACCAGAGCAACTTAATGATAAACAACCACTCGCTGGTTTAAATGAATTTATTGAACAAGATAGCTATTTAAGTGAGTTATTAGCCAATCGTGAAGCAATTGGTGAAGCGCGCGCTATCAAAGGCTATTCGGCTAATGTGTCGAGCTTGTATGGTGAGCATTTTGCACTACTTGGTAATGCTGGTGAGTTTTTAGATCCGGTGTTTTCATCTGGGGTGACGATTGCATTAAAATCAGCTTCATTGGTTGCTCCTTTAGTTGATAGCTACTTACGTGGTGAGCAAGTTGATTTCAAAAACGATTACAGTGAACCTTTGCAACAAGGGGTTAATTGCTTTAGAACCTACGTCAGTGCCTGGTATGATGGCTCATTTCAGGACGTGATTTTTTACAGTGAGAAAAATCAACAAGTGCGTGAGATGATCAGTGCTATTCTTGCGGGTTATGCATGGGACTTACAAAACCCATTTGTAAAACAAAGCAACAAACGCTTAAATACGTTGGTTGAATTATGTCGCGACTAACACGCTCTTTGCTCTTATCTTTGAGCATATTAGTGGCAAGTTGTGCCAGTGAATTTGCAGTAAAAAAAGGTGTTGATTTAGCGCCAAATGCAGGAATTTATTTGCTTGATCCACCGCCGTCATTAGTTGCTGATAATTGGCAGCAAGTACTTGAAGTACACCATGGCGATGAGCAGCATACGTTACTCGCGCAGCTGAGTTTAAACAGTGAAACGGGTATTAACTTGGCTGTGATGACAGCTCAAGGTATGCCAATCTTTCAGTTAGAAAAAGCGCCACAAGGGCCGATTAAAAGCGAAAAAATGCTCCCTATCAACGCGGTTGATCCTCGCTATATTCTTGCTGATATCATGCTAGTACACTGGCCGGTTACTGTGCTTAACTCGCAACTGTATGGTTTGAACTTGGTTGAACAAGGCTCGACACGGCGTTTATATCAAGGTGAACAGTTAATTAGTGAAATTCGCTATTTAGACGGTGCAACAGAACTTGTAAACTTTCAGCGAGATTACAAAATTAAATTTCAAAGGGTTAATTGATTATGCCATTTTGGCTTAACGACTTAGGTATTGTTAGTGCATTGGGGGTTGGTCATCAACAAACAATGCAAAGTATCAGCTTACAACCTAAACAAACACTCACAGAGGTGACGTCGCTTGCATTTGAGCAGCGCCCAACGTTTGTGGGTTTGGTTAATGAACTGCCATTAACCGCATCAATGCGGTTTTATCAGCTAATCGATTTAGCGCTGGCGCAAATTACTGACACATTGACAGGCATAAACATTCCGAGTAGCCGTATTGCTGTGGTGATTGGTACCAGTACTGCTGCAATTCAAGAAGGTGAAAGAGGCCGAATTGCCCATGCAGCGAAGGGAAAGTGGCCAGAGGAATTTGATTATTACGACCAAGCACTCGTTGCACCCGCCAATTATATTGCCAAAAAACTCGCTGCGAAGGGGCCAAGTTACAGCATTTCAACTGCGTGTAGTTCAAGTGCCAAGGCGCTTATTAGTGCGCGTGCCTTACTCAGTGCTGATTTAGCCGATGTGGTAATTTGTGGTGGGGTAGATAGCTTGTGTCAACTCACTATTAATGGCTTTGATTCGTTATCTTCGATCAGCGATGAAATCTGTAAGCCGTTTAGTGGCGACAGAGCTGGTATCAATATTGGTGAAGCCGCAGCATTATTTATTATGAGTAAAGAGCAGCACACAAAACAAAGTATTGCCTTTTTAGGTGGTGGTGAAAGCTCTGACGCTCACCATATTTCAGCACCGATTGCAGACGGTTCTGGTGCAATCGCAGCTATGACAATGGCATTGCAAGACGCGAATTTAACACCTTCAGATATTGACTACATTAATGCCCATGGAACAGCTACACCGCAAAATGATGCCATGGAATCTCTGGCAATCAGTGAGGTATTTGGCAAAGATACCAAGGTCAGTTCTTCTAAACATTTGACCGGCCACACCTTAGGCGCTGCAGGTGCTTTAGAAGCTGGATTATGTTGGCTTTATTTGGCTTACCCAGAGTTTAATCAATTAGTATGCAATCAGGTTATAAAAGACGAATCATTGGCTGAAATTGGTTTATTAACACAACCAGAAACGGCAGAAATTAACACCTGTTTATCAAATTCGTTTGCCTTTGGTGGCAATAATGTCAGTGTAGTACTAGGACATCTAAATGAATCACTATAAAATTGAGCAAGTCGTCCCTCATAGCGAACCAATGATATTGCTCAATCGCCTATCTAGTTACAGCGAAGAGTCAGGCTGCTGTGAAGTGGATATAAGTTCACAAAGCCCGTTTTATGACGAGAGCTTAAATGGGGTTGCCAGTTATATTGGCTGTGAATATATGGCGCAAACTATCGCAGCTTATGCGGGTGCGCTGGCAAAAGACAAAGGAAATGAAGTACAAATCGGTTTTTTAATTGGTACGCGCAAATATAAAACCTATGCACCGGTATTTAAAAACGAGCAAACGCTTAAAGTCTCGGTGACAAAATTATATCAAGAAGAATCAGGGTTAAGTGTATTTGAGTGTCAAATACACAGCGATGAAACATGCTTAGCAGAAGCAAAAATCAATGTGTTTCAACCACAAGACCCCATGCAGTTTATAAGAGAAAATCAATGACAAAACGTATTTTAGTCACCGGCTCAAGCCGTGGTATTGGCAAAGCAATCGCACTTAGATTAGCTAACGATGGCTTTGATATTGCTGTTCATTGTCGCAGTGGTGTGGCTGAAGCAGAGCAAACCTGTGAAGAAATTAGTGCGCTTGGTCGTCATGCAAGCCTATTGCAATTTGATGTTTGCGATAGAGAGCGTGCGAAACAACAAATTGAAGCTGATATTGCCGAGCACGGAGCGTATTATGGGGTGATCTGTAATGCTGGTATCACAAATGATATGGCGTTCCCTGCGATGCAAGGTGATGACTGGGATAAAGTGATCCGTACTGGCCTTGATGGTTTTTATAATGTAGTGCATCCAACGGTGATGCCAATGGTGCAAGCTCGCAAAGGTGGCCGGATTGTCACTATGGCGTCAGTGTCAGGGATTGCTGGTAATCGCGGGCAAGTTAACTACAGTGCCGCTAAAGCAGGCATTATTGGTGCAACCAAAGCGCTTTCGCTTGAACTTGCAAAGCGTAAGATCACCGTTAACTGCGTGGCACCAGGGTTAATCGAAACCGAAATGACAGACGATTTACCGGTTGATGAAATGCTAAAAATGATTCCATTAAAACGTATGGGTTCAGTTAATGAAGTAGCTGGCACTGTGTCGTTCTTGTGTTCCGATGACGCTGCGTATATCACCCGCCAAGTTATTTCTGTGAATGGCGGTATGGTGTAATGAAGCGCGTTGTTGTTACAGGCATGTCTGCTATCACAGCATTAGGTGATACCTGGGGCGAATTTAAAACCGCTTTGCAAAAAGGTGAAAATGCTGTTCAGTACATGACTGATTGGGATGTGGCGCCAGAACTAAACACTCGACTAGCGGCACCTGTTACTCATTTTACTAAACCAAGTCATTATAAGCGTAAACAAGTTCGCTCAATGGGGCGTGTTGCTATGATGTCGACCCGTACTACAGAGCTTGCTTTAGAAGAAGCTGGGCTATTAGAGCACCCAAGCCTAACCGATGGCTCTACAGGCATTGCTTTTGGCTCGTCAACGGGGTCAACACCACCATTATTGGCTTTTGCAAAAATGATGGAAACCGGCGAAATGACGGGCGTAACGGCCACCAGTTACATCCAGATGATGGCGCATACAGCGCCTGTGAATGTGGGTGTCTTTTTTGGTTTAAAAGGTCGCGTGATCACCACCAGCTCTGCCTGTACATCGGGCTCGCAAGGTATTGGTTATGCTTACGAAGCGATAAAGTATGGCCGTCAAAAAGCCATGGTGGCTGGTGGCGCAGAAGAGTTATGCATCACAGAAGCCGCGGTATTTGACACCTTGTACGCGACCAGCACAAAAAATGATGCTGCGAAAAGCACGCCACGACCATTTGATCAAAATCGTGATGGTCTGGTTATTGGTGAAGGTGCAGGCACACTCATTTTAGAAGAGTATGAGCATGCCCTAGCCCGTGGAGCAACCATTTATGCGGAGCTAGTTGGTTTTGGTTGTAACTCAGATGGTCAACATGTTACGCAACCTACCGCAGAAACAATGCAAGTGGCTATCGAAATGGCCCTTCATGATGCACAGCTTACAGCGGATCAAATTGGCTATGTGAATGCTCATGGTACGTCAACAGATCGAGGTGATATTGCGGAGTCTCTAGCGACTTTCAACGCCCTTGGCAAGAAACCTATTAGTTCATTAAAAAGCTATTTAGGTCATACCCTAGGAGCGTGTGGCGCCATTGAAGCATGGGCGAGTATTAATATGATGAATGATGGTTGGTTTGCACCTACTATTAATTTAACGGATGTCGATGCTGAGTGTGCTGATTTAGATTATATCAAAGGCAATGGCCGTGAAATGCAAACAGATTACATTATGAGTAATAACTTTGCGTTTGGTGGTATCAATACCTCGTTAATTTTTAAAAAGTGGCAAGCATGATCAAGCGCTGCATCATAAGTATTTTATTTATTCTAACTTTTAATGCTTATGCTGCAGAAGACAGTGTAGAAAAGGGCACTGCAAAAATGGAGTTCGGTGCAGGCCTTTTTTATGCAGATATCCCCCATTATTTAGGTTCAGATGAAAGTGAGCAATACCTATTGCCTGTGCCTTATTTTCGTTATCAAAGTGACACAATGGCCATAGACCGTAATAGTTTCACTGGCTTTTTGTGGCAGCAAGAAAATCTCCATTTAGATTTATCTGCAAGCGTAGGTCTTGCAGTTGATAGTGAAGATAACAAAGCCCGAGAAGGTATGGATGATCTAGATTGGGTGTTTGAATTAGGGCCTTCGCTTAATTACTACTTAATAGGTGAACCAAATTCTAGACAGCACTTGTATTTAAGCCTGTTTGCACGCAAAGCCATTGCGACAGATTTCTCTGGTATTGATGATATTGGCTGGCGTTATGGGCCAAGTGTGTATTATCGAGTGCCGATCATCGAAAAAGCGGATTCACAATTTTCATTAGCGTTTCGTGGCAATATCAACTTTGCTAGCGATAAATACCTTGATTACTACTATGGAGTGAGTGACTTACATAGCAATGAAACTCGCCAAGCATACTCAAGTCGTTCAGGTTTTTCTGGTGCTGATGTATCAATTGGGGTACATTTTGACACACCAAAGTATTGGTTAGGTGGTTTTGTTAAATATCACCATCTTGCTAACAGTCAACAAGATGCAAGCCCACTCGTGAAGCAAGATTATAATGTTTCGGTCGGTTTTGGCGTTGCATGGAAATTTTATAGAAGGAATTTTTAAATGAAGTTATTGACCCTTGCATGTGTTTTAGTAGCTTGTTTGTTTTCAGCAAACAGTTTTGCACGTGATGATTTACAAACACTACCTGTACAAGCATTACTTGAAACCACCAAAGCGAAACAAGCATTGTTAGATATTCCGCTGTATTTTGCTGATCAAAGTCATAATACGATTAAAACAACTTATGGTGAAGTGATCACCAACAAGAAAACCAATGCATTTAATAAAACTGACCGAGAAGCGTGTGAGTGGGTAATGCTAAGTGCTTTAAAAGCATTACAAGAGCGTGCTGTCCGTGAAGGCATGAATGCAGTTGTAAATATTCAATCGTATTACAAGAAGCGTGAGTTTGTTAGCCAAACAGAATATCAATGTGGTGCGGGTACGTTTATCGCTGGTGTGGCATTAAAAGGCACTTTAGTTAAGTTATAACTAACTAAAGTCATTTTTTTTCTGTATAATTTGCGACCCTTGATATGATGGCCGCAGGTTATACAGCATGAATTTTAAATCATTTAGTTTTTCTTCTGAGCTTTTACAGGCATTAGAAGAGCTTAACTTCGAAACGCTTACTCCCGTTCAACGTAGTGCAATTCCTGCAATAAGAAAAGGCAAAGACGTACTCGTTAGTGCGCAAACCGGCACGGGTAAAACCGCTGCATTTGCTTTACCACTTATCCAAAAATTATCAGAATCAGCTGTTAGCGAAAATAATGCACCAAGTGCACTAGTGCTTGCACCTACTCGCGAGTTAGCAGAGCAAATTGCTAATAACTTTAAAGCGTTTGCAAAATACACCGAATTAAAAACAGTGTGCTTGTTTGGTGGTATTAATCTAGCGGGTCAAGCTAACGATTTGAAAGCAGGTGTTGACATCGTAGTTGCAACGCCAGGGCGCTTACTTGATCATATTCGTTTAGGTAACATCAGCTTAGCTAATGTTAAGCATTTAGTGCTAGATGAAGCTGACCGTATGCTAGACATGGGCTTTATCAGCGATATGCAAACGGTTATTAATGGCTGTGATGAAGCGCGTCAAATCTTGTTGTTCTCGGCCACTTTCCCTGCGGCAATTAAACAATTTGCGAGTAAAGTACTAAAGCAGCCTGAAATCATTCGTGTTGATCAAACAAACAGTACTGCAGAAACAGTGCAACATGTTGTGTATCCTGTAGAAGAGCGCCGTAAGCAAGAGCTTTTATCTGAATTGATAGGAAAGAAAAACTGGCAGCAAGTACTTGTTTTCGTAAACATGAAAGAAACTGCCGATGAGCTTGTAAAGGAGCTTAACCTTGATGGTATTCCTGCTGTTGTTTGTCATGGTGATAAAACCCAAGGTAACCGCCGCCGCGCTTTACGCGAGTTTAAAGAAGGTAAAGTTCGCGTACTAGTCGCAACCGAAGTAGCTGCCCGAGGTATTGATATTGAAGGGTTACCACGTGTGATTAACATCGACTTACCTTGGCTTGCAGAAGACTACGTGCACCGTATCGGCCGTACAGGTCGTGCTGGTAAGCCGGGTCAAGCTATTTCGTTTGTGAGCCGTGAGGAAGAAAACACTTTATTCGATATCGAAAAGTTAATTGGACAGCGCATCAAGCGTGTTGTTTTACCAGGTTACGAAGTAAGCAGCCGTGAAGTACTGATTGATAAAATTGGTAAAAAGCCGTCGCATTTACGCCGTAGCCGTACAAATAAGGCTTCAGGTCAGGCAACGGGTGAAGCGCGTGCGAAGAATCGTTCACGTATCGCAAATGTTCGCAAATCATTGAAAGGCAATAAATTAAGCCTTAAAAAGTAATGAATTTCGATAATAAACAATAAGAGCTTCTATAAAAAAGCCCCATTGCTGTTTGGCAATGGGGCTTTTTTGGCTCTGCTAATCGTACAAATGGAGTATTTTGTTAATTTTTATACAGTTAAATGCAAAATTAGATTAACAAATGTACCTTGATGAATTACAATCGCTTTGAAATCAGTCAAGTAGCGTTTCTAACGCGTTAGTGTCTAAATGGATGTTTATGCAGTACATAAAAAGAATAATAAATAAAATAATCGCCCCTACTTTTTTACTCAGTGTTGCTAGTGTGCCTTTTTCTGCTAATGCATTTGATAAGGCTGAGTTCTCCCTTGCCCATATTAAAGAGTCTATTAGTGTTGATGGTGTGATGGATGAGCCACACTGGCAATACGCCACTAAAGTGCCATTAAAATATCAGAACGAACCAACCGAAAAAGGCACACCGCTCGTGCAAACCGATGCTTACATGTACGAAGATGGCAAGTACTTGTATGTGGGTTTTATTGCAAAAGATAATGATCCTTCGCAAATTCGTGCCGCTCTTCGAGATCGCGACACACTTTGGCAAGACGACAATGTTGCCTTGATGATTGATACTTTTAATGATGAACGAACTGGCTATGAGTTTTATGTAAACCCATTGGGTGCGCAAGGTGATATGCGCATGACAGATATTGATGATTGGGTGGAAGACCCATCATGGGATGCTATTTGGGATAGCGCAGGGCAAATAACAGAGGACGGCTATGTTGTTGAAATGCGTATTCCATTCACTGCACTTCGCTTTCCAAAAGACCAGGCCGAATTAACGTGGAGTTTTGCAGTATGGCGAAATTACCCGCGTGATGTGTATTATCAAATGTCGAACGTTGGTTTTGACCGAGATGTAAAATGTAGCTTTTGTCAGTTTGATAAACTAACAGGCTTTGCCAACATGACAGAAAGCCAAAATATTCAGCTTACGCCAACCTTAACTGCGCTTCGTCATGATAGCAAAGACACAGTGCCGGGTGATTGGCAAAATGGCGATATTGATACTGAAGCAGGCTTAGACTTACGTTGGGGTGTGACGCAAGATGCGGTTATCAATGCCACTATTAATCCTGACTTTTCGCAAGTCGAGGCAGACTCACTCGAACTTGATGTAAACACCACTTATTCAATTTATTATGCTGAAAAGCGTCCATTCTTTTTAGATGGTGCGTCTTATTTTAATACCAGCCAACTAGAGCTTTTATATACGCGAATGATTGCTGAACCTGATGTAGGTTTAAAATTAACTGGTAAAACCGGCGCGCACAGCTATGGTTTTATGTACGCTGATGATCAGAATACCAGTGTTTTACTTCCGACAAATCAAGGGTCGGGCTTTGCTAATCTGGCAGATAAAACGCAAGCAGTAGCGGGGCGTTATCAGTTTGATATTGGCCAAAAAGGCACAATTGGTGTGATGAGCACTCACCGTGAAAATGATGATTACCATAATACGGTGTTATCGATTGATGGTAGTTATTGGTTTAACCAATCAGATAGTTTGCAGTATCAAGTTGCAAGCACTGATACCACTAACTCAGAATTTTTAGTTGATTATTATGGCGTTGATAAGAATCAATCCGATCAAGCTTATGCTATTGAATTTACAAGAACTAAGCGTGATTACGAAGTCTATGCTAATTACGAAAATATAGGTAAAGAATACCGCTCTGATTTAGGCTACCAAGCTAAAGTTGATTACGAACAAGTACAATTAGGTGGTGGGCAAACTTGGTATCGTGATGCTGATGATGCAATCACAGAGTACAGCTACAATGTAGAGTGGGATAAAACGTGGGCACAAAATGGCGACTTACTCGAAGAAGAATACGATGGCTTTATTACTTTTAAAGGTAAGATGCAGTCGCAAACAGAAATTGGCTTTATTCATCGTAATGAGTTTTATGCCGGCGAGTTCTTTAATCAAAATATAAGCTATATCTACGGTGGTTTTAGACCTATTCGTGATGTGCGGTTCTTATTGTATGCTCAATATGGCAGCAAAATTGATTACAGTAATGCAGCTTTAGGTACCATGGTTCGTATTGAACCTGAGATGACATGGGATATTAACGATCATTGGCAGGTTCAACTAGAGCACAGTTACAGCTATCTAGATAACGAACAAAATGATCGTGTTTATACTGCAAATTTAACTGATTTACGTGTTTATTATAAATTTAATATGCGCTCAATGCTAAAACTCGTTTTGCAGTTTGAAGATGTCGATCGAAACAACGAAGCTTATCGATTTGATGTCAGTCAAACTAACCGCGATTATGGCAGTCAGTTGGTGTATTCATACAAAATTAACTCTCAGACGCTGTTTTACTTAGGTTATTCAGACAAAGGATATCAAGACGACTCTTTGAAAAGTCTTGAGCGTGACGAGCGTACCTTCTTCACTAAACTAAGCTATGCATGGCAGCTCTAAGTAATTATAAAAAGAGTCAGAAAAAAGCAATATAAACTAATATGTTGGTCAGCTTATGGCTGACCAACCTCTTCGTTAACTTTGCTTCTTACCACCCCTTCAAGGCTTTTTAAGCCCCATTGTTTACCAATCTCAACAGCTTCATCAATTGGCTTTTTCAAGGTTACCGCATTGTATAGCGCAACGAGAGCACCGACACGGTTGCTGCTAGCGCAGTGAAGTAAGGTGGTTTGTTGTTGGTGCTCATTGAGTAAGGCCTGAAGTTTCGTAGCATTTTCAATGGTAATATCAGCTTTAGATTGCACAGGAATATGGTAATAGTTCATACCAAGCTCAGTGACTAACTCTTGCTCAGACCAATTCGTTTCGTTATCACCACGAAGGTTTATGACGTTCTGAACACCAAGTTGCTTTAACTTGGCAAAATCAGTTTGACTTGGCTGTCCTGAAGTTAGCACATTCTCAGACTGCGCCTTAAGATTTAAAATATCCAGTTTTGTAGTAACGGTTTGTGCTGCAAATGCAGAAAAAGACAGCAGCGCAGCACATGCTAATTGTATGAACTTATTCATGTTACTCCTTAAAGTGTGTTTAATTTTTGCTGTAGACGGTTTCACCACGACTAATGGTTTCTAACACTTGTAAGTTATGTAGCTCTACAGGCTTTATCTTTAGCGGATTCTTATCAAGAATTATCAAGTCTGCTTGCATCCCTTGTTTTAATTGCCCTTTTGAACTTTCTTCAAAATGTTGATACGCAGGCCATGTTGTCATTGCTTGTAGTGCAGTATACACAGAAACACGTTGCTCTGGCCCTAATACTTGATCTGTACGGGTTGTGCGGTTAACCGTTGCATCTAATACACGTAGTGCATCAGGTAGGGCGACTGGTGCATCATGATGGGTGCTAAACATTAATCCTTGTTTGCGAACAGCTTGAGTGGGTGAAATAAAATCGGCACGGGGGTGACCTAGCACTGAATTTACATGCCAGTCGCCCCAATAAAAAGTATGCATTGGGAAGAGCGATGGAAATATGCCTAATTCTTTAAGACGATTTACCTGATCTTGACGAATTGTTTGACCATGAATGAGTACTGGGCGGCGATCTTTTTTGCCGAGCTTGTTATTGGCACTTTCAACGGCATTTAAAAACTGCTCAATGGCGGCATCACCATTTGCATGCGTCATTACCTGCCAGTCATTGGCAAAGGCCGTTTCAATATACTGATAAGCTTGCTCATCATTAAAAGTAGGGTAGCCTGCATAACCTTGCTCTTGGCCTTCGGGGGCTTTTAAGTATGGCTGAGATAACCAAGCGGTTTTCCCTTGCGGTGAGCCATCAAAGTTAAGTTTTACACCCCCGATGCGAAAATGATTTGTGTAGTTTTTACTGTTATAGGCTGAGTCCATAAATCCGCTGCTGGTGGCCATATCGGCATAGGCAACTATATCAATCACGAATTTATCTGCCTTTGATGCTCTTACCATCGAGTCATAAGCTTCTTGGGTAGCACGTCCTTCTTGGGCCGTTGTGTAGCCGTATTTTGTATAGAGTTTTTGCCCTTCTTGCAGCATTAAATCTTGTAAATCAGGATCAACAGATTTCATCAGTTTAAACAGTAATCCAAAGTGCGCGTTTTCTTCAAGCACCCCATTGGGCTCTTGTGAGTTTGTCATGCGACGAATTATCCCGCCGTCAGGATTTTCTGTGTTTTCATCGATGCCAGCCATGGCTAACGCTTTAGTGTTTGCCACACTTAAGTGCCCTGAGGTATGAATGATGATCACAGGCTTTTCAGTGCTAACTCGGTCTAAGTCCATTTTTGTAGGGTATCTATCAAGCTCAGCATCATCGTAACCAAAGCCTAAAATTGCCCCCGTTTTTTCAATAAATGTGGTGTAGTCAGGGTTACTCTGTGCAGCTGTGAGAATATTAACGATTTGTTCAACGCTGGTAGCATCACCATCTGGACTAGGTAATACATTGGCTACCATGGCTTGCAAGCCTACCGCGTACACATGACTGTGGCCATCTACAAAGCCAGGCATTAGGGTCTTGCCTTGTAAATCAATCAGCTTCGTTTTACCAAACTTATGCTCAAGGGCTTTAGTTTTATCACCCACAAAGATAATTTTGTCGCCTTGCGTTGCGATTGCTTGTGCATATTCTGGTTCATCGCCAGTCATTGTAAGAATATCACCACCATAATAAATGGTATCTGCTGCACTCACTTGCAGTGGAAGCGTTTTAGCTGTTTGTTCAGAGGTTTTATCGCAAGCCGTTAAGGCAAGCAATGAACATGCAATTGCGAGGTGATGTTTCATATAATCTTCCTTGAATTCTAAGTATGTCTAATAATATAGTCTGTTTGCTCAGTTTGTGTTTTTATATTGGACTTAAATTTCATTAAAGTACAAGACAATAGCAGCGCCATCTAGGCTACTGCCATTATGAATGTTGATACCAATACCAAAGTTATCGAACCATGACGTCCATTTTCTGCTATCCCATAAAAAGCCAATACCGTATTCATAAAAGTGATCGGTCCCAAATGCTACCCGACTATCGCCGCCTAAATCGATACGTTGGCCTTTGATGTAAAAAGCTTGCTCAAAAACCCCGATTTTGAACATGTTAAATTTAGCTTTAATACCATTGAGTGTGCGCCATGTTTCAGGCGCCGCATTATTTATTCCATCAGGGTGAGAGAGTGCCCAGCCATAGTAATAATTAAAGTTAAGTTTGTACTCGTAATAGCCCCAATGCCTAGGTAAGCGATAGATCATGGTCGCATTAGGGTTTAACACCAGTGCATTACTATTGAGGTTGGTGTAAAGATTTTCAGCTAAAGGCTTAAAATTACGTCTAGACTCGGGAGAGTTGTACTCATAATCATTGTTGTAATGTAAGTAGTGAGTATTAAAACCAAATTGATATGACCATTTAGAGCCAAGTGCTTTTTCGGCATTAAAACCGATCATCCCGTTATACACTGTTTCTGAAATATAGTCGTCAGCCACATTATCAAAAAGCGAAATGAAATCTGATTGATTTAAATAGCTTACTTTGCTGGTCAGGCTTAGTTTGTGTTGATAAACAGGCTCATCAAGCTGCCAAGTGTAAGGAATACTGTAGAGTTTGAGTTCTTTTCTAAGCGCAATACTGTCTTCATCTTTGTTGGCATGTTGCGAGTCAAACAGTGTTTGTGGATCAAAATCACCAAAACCTAAGGTAATACTATCACCATCGGTTAAAACCAACGACGTGGCAAAGGCCGATTCGAGCTGCTTAGTCGGGTTTGCAAAAACCGCTGAGCAGATACAGAAAATAATAGGGGTATAAAAAATAAATTTAAATCTATAGCTATTTTTCATTAATAAAGCGGGAATCATTATTTTATGAATAATAATAGCCCATTTATTTCAAACTATGACTAGTTATTTAGAATTGATTTTTTGTCAATTATTCAAAATCACCAAATAACTAATAACAATGTCTGTCGGAAATTTCACAAGCTCATAAATTTAGGAAGATTCTGATTCGGATCACTCATCTTTTCATCTAATGTAAAACATAAATGCAGAGTTGATATTCTGACTTTTAAATCTACATATTATTGTATTTAAATCAATTCTGTGCCCGTTTAATTAGATTAAGAGAGTGCTTTATTTTGAACCATAAATACTTTTTAACTAAAAGTTCTAGTTGTTTTTCATGGGCTTTTATACTGATTCTTTTTTCTGGTGGCTCACTATTCAGTACAGATGGGCAAGCTAAAGAAAATAATTGGTATTTGTATGGCCAAATAGGCCACGCTTCGACTGATTTTAAGGCAGACGCTGTTAAAAATGAGCTTGTTGCACAGAGTGTCAATTATGAAAACTTATCAGTGAAAGATGCTGACGTAGGTTATCAACTAGGATTTGGATATCAGCTAGATTCTATATTTTCAGTCCAACTGGGTTATTTAGATTTTGGCGATAGAAATTTTCGTTTAACAGGAGAGGTGACTGATTTAGACAATTTTCATGATGTAATGCAAGCAACTTACCCTGAATCTGCAAAGGGGCCACACCTAGTTGTTTTAGCATCATGGCCTCTAACAAATGACCTATTACTAACAGGTAAACTTGGGTACCTTGATTGGCAACAAGATTACCAATACCAAATCAATACATCAGATGTTTTTAAAGCGAAACGCAGCGGAAATAGTGTGACTTTTGGAGGTGAAATCAGCTATTCAATATTTGAAAATACCCTACTTTTCTTAAGTTACGACCAAGCTAGGTTAGATGATTACTCAACGTCAATGTTTTCTATTGGCGCTAAGTATCAGTTTAACTAATCAACTCCAAATGTATGCAGGGGGCGTACATTTTTAATTATCTCAAGGAATAGCTGAGTCTACTTACTAAACCACTCATCGTGAATTAGCAAACAGCTTGAAGTTTCTACAGGATTAAAATGCCATGTTATCAACAATTATTAAATATTTATACTTAGTCGCACTTATTGCGCCCATGTCGATATTGGCTATGCCAATAACAATTATCGCTCCTAGTAAAACGTTTACGCTTGATGTAGAGCCCAGTGACAGTATTGGTACTTTACGACAATTAATAAGCGATGAAACGAGTATCCCGTATGACAGAGTGGTCATTACCCAAAGTAGAGATAACTCTACCGCTGTGTTGGATGATGATAATCGTTCTTTGTCAGATAGAAATATACAGAAGGATGATACATTAACAGTTTCGAAATCGAATGCTGTGCCTAGTTTTTCTGCAAGTAATCAATGGGTTGATTTAATGTTCAAACCTAAAAGCAGTTCATCTAGTAACCTGAAATTAACATTAGATAAAGACGGAAATCCATATTTTGTCTTTAAAAACCGCTTATCAAAGAGTTTTATTTATACCTATAAAAATAACGAGTGGAGCGAATTAGGCCCACAAGATTTTTCAGTTATCTCTGCGAAGTACCAAGATTTAATTGTAGATAAGAATGATACGCTATATTTTGCATATGCTTCTTATGGTAACACTGGTGATACTAATAGTCTTATAATCCAGAAAAAGGAACTAGGAAAGAGTTGGGTCGAATTAGGCGCAGGGCAGATTACAGGGACAACTATTACACATTTTGATTTAAAATTAGATAATAATAATGAATTATATGTTGCCTACAACTCTCCGAATGCTGAGGTTAAAAAGTGGAATGGAAGAGATTGGGAAAGTATAGGCAGCAATATTAGTTCAGGTGCAGTTGAGTCACCTGAAATTGTTTTTGATTCAAAAAATGACCCATATATTATTTATATAAATAAGAGTAGTGGCTCAAACGGGCTCCATTTAAAAAAATATTATAGCGGAGCATGGCGCTTTTTAAATTTAAAAGGGCTGGATGGATTGACTGCTCACAAGACAGAAATAGTACTGGATAGTGATGATAATTTATATACATCATTTATTCATGACTTAACTGACACAGGCTCAGGAGTTATTAAGATATTTCGGTACATAGATGATAACGATGGGTGGCAACCGATTGGTGAAATGCCTGAACTTAAAGCTTCTGAAGATGCAAGTTTATTTATAGGCTCTGATGATTCTCCATATATTGCATTCACAGAGCAAAGTGATGAACTAAAAGGGCAGCTATATTCTTTTAAAAACAATCAGTGGATATACTATGGGCAAATCGCTCCTAGCGATGAGCTCGATTTAGAAGTCAATCAAATATCTTCCTTTATAGATAATCAAGACACTATATTTATTGCGGCAACTGACAAAGCTGGCGCAACTAATGTTTTGAAGAAAGAGTATGCTTTTTTTGGGAATTATAGTAAAACCATCCAAGAGGGCAGTGCTAGTGAGTTTTTATTTAGAAACGTTACCGTATCAGATACAGATTTAGATGATGTTACATTATCAATCATAATCTCTAACCCTGAATTTGGCACAATATCGGGGACAGCCAGTGGTGGCTCATCTCTTGATTACGATGAAAATACAGGTACTTTAACACTCGCTGGTTCACTCTCAGACATTAACGCGTCGCTTGAATCAATTAAATTAACACCTGCTTCAAATGGTGCTGGTGAGTTTACGCTTACTTTTTCCGTATCTGATGGTATTGAAAGCAGTTCAAATATCATTGGTAATTACACTGTTACTGCAATTAACAAAGCGCCGTCTATTAGCACTAATAAAGGCCTTTCAATCGATGAAGGTACTACAAAACTGATCTCTACTCTGAATTTATCTGCAACTGATCCTAATGACTCTGGCGTAGGACTTACATTTACACTTAAATCAGTGCCTACTAACGGCAGCTTGTTTGTTGATGCCAATGATAACGGCAGCTTAGACTCAGGCGAAGCGCTTGCTGTAAATGGTACATTTACCCAGCAAACGCTGGATGATTCAAACCTTTATTACAAACACAATGGCTCGGAGACTACCTCTGATAACTTTACATTTGACCTAGCAGATGGCTTGGAAGATGGTGTTGAGCCAGTTACCAATCAAAACTTTGCTATTTCTGTTTCTTTAATAAATGATGCACCAGAGATTACCACCAATCTCAAATGGGATTTTGTGGGTAATGCGGGTTTTTCTAAAAAGAATGCCAATTACATTAGGCTTGAGTTAGATAGTCATGATACTCCCTATGTAGTTTTTTCAGACGGTTCATATGTTGGTGGCGGCATATCAGGAATGAAATTTGAGGGCAATTCTTGGCAATATGTAGGACTTCAACGTTTCCATACTGGAGTTACTGTTAAATTAGAAATGGCTATGGACAGTCATAATGCCCCCTATATTATACATACAAAGACTCAAGATAGGGCTTTCGTCCAAAAGTTTATTAACGGAAGTTGGCAAGCCGTAGGTGAGGGGTTTGTCAGTTATAGCAGCGCAGATTATTTATCAATCGCAATTGATAGTGCAGACAATCTTTATGTTGCTTTTCAAGATGGTCATCACTCTAAAAAAGCAATTGTTAAAAAGTGGGATGGTAAAAATTGGCTGACTGTCGGTGGTACTCATGTTTCACCTAGTGATGCAAGGTTTATCTCACTTGCATTTGATGACAGTGACACACCTTACCTTGCCTATATTGATAAAAGAAACGACAAGTGGTTCGGCAGTGTTAAAAAGTTTGTGAATAATAGTTGGGAGCAGGTAGGTCCTGTCGATTCCCTTGAAAATGTTTATATCTCTAGCTTTGCTATAAATAATAATACGCCTTACTTTGTGAATACTGATATGGCTGAAAAGATTACCTTAGTAAGAAAATTCGATGGCACAGATTGGGTTTTAGTAGGAGAACGAGGCTTTTTTGCAGAAGGTGGATTTGAACCCGATATTGAGTTTGATAGTAAAAATAGGCCTTATGTCGCTTTTACGAATAGAACTGAGGGCCCTGAGGTGAGAGTGATGAGATTTGATGGCACAAGCTGGCATAAGCTATCTCCCCTAAGCTCTAGATCAAATACAGCCATTCAGTCTGGATTCGCGATTGCGAGTGACGACAGCTTATATTTTTCTTTTAATGATGCTGCTGATGATTATAAGGCTTCGGTTATGAAATCCAGCCGATCAGTATTTGAGAGCTATGCGCTTTCTGTTGCAGAAGACAGCGACGCGAGCTTACTATTCGATAATTATCAAATCACCGATGAAGAAGGTGATGATGTTACCCTGACAATTACACTTGCTAATAACACATCTGGCTTACTAGCGGGCTCGGCGAGTGGTAGTGCCGTCGTTAATTATAATAATGACAATGCGACACTAACAGTCAGTGGGTCGCTCGCGGATGTCACCGCTACACTTGCAAGTTTATCATTTAAACCAGCGGCTAATTTTTCTGGCTCACTGGGTATTACATTTAACTTAACTGATGGCAGCAATAGTATAACGCCAGTGAATGGCACGATTACGGTGACTGGTGTAAATGACGCGCCGAGTATTTCATCAATTGCGGTGACTCAAGCAACAGAAGATACGCTTTATTCGTATCAACTGACAGTATCTGATGCTGATAAGGACGATACATTTACATACAGAGCGACCCAATTACCAAGTTGGTTATCGCTAAACCCATCCGGTCTGCTGGCGGGTACACCGACTAATGATGATGTAGGTGATCATACGGTGACTATATCAGTGACCGATCAGGCAAATGCAAGTGACATTCAATCATTCACGATTTCGGTTGAAAACGTGAATGACAAGCCTGTGATTTCTTCCACGCCGATTAGAGCAGCAACACAGGACCAGCCATACAGCTACACCCTTGTTGCGAGCGATATCGATAAAGGCGATACGTTGACCTATACAGCAACGAAGATCCCTGGATGGTTAGGCTTTACAAGGTCTACGGGCGAACTGTATGGTACCCCAAATAAGCATACCATTGGTACATATGCCATTACTTTAACTGTTACTGACAGTACTGGCGCATCTGTTTCGCAATCATTCTCTATCACGGTTGAAAATGTGAATGACGCGCCGGAAATTTCTTCTGTGCCAATCACATCGGCAACCGAAGACAGTTTTTATAGTTACACTTTAACGGCAAAGGATGCTGACAAAGGTGATACCCTAACGTATGCGGCAACGAAGCTCCCTAATTGGTTGACGATCAACCCATCAACGGGCGTACTTTCTGGAACACCAAGCAATGATGATGTGGGTGAGCATGCTGTTACTTTGAGCGTCAAAGACAGTGCTAATGCACTTGATACTCAATCATTCACTATCTCGGTTGTAAACGTGAATGATAAGCCAGTGATTTCATCAACGCCAATGACAGCGGCCGTTGAAGACCAGCTATACAGCTACACGCTCAGTGCAAGCGATGTCGATAAAGACGATACCTTAACCTATGCGTTGACTAACCACCCTCGCTGGTTGACGTTTACTCCGTCAACAGGTGTGCTTACTGGTACGCCTCGCAATGATGATGTCGGTGTGCACTCTGTGACGCTGACCGTTACCGACAGTGCTAACGAAACGGCAGAGCAAACTTTCACTATTACGGTTGAGAACGTGAATGACGCGCCCGATGTGCAAAATGACATCGCCAGTGTTGATGAAGATAATAGTGTTGCGATTGATATTCTTGCCAATGACAGTGATGTCGATAGTAAGCTAAACCCAGCAAGCGTGATGATTGTTACAACGCCAACACAAGGTCAAACTAGCTTGAATACGGCAAATGGTGTGATCACTTATACGCCGAATGAGAATATTAACGGGACCGATACATTTAGCTATACAGTCGATGACATAGAGCATGGCCGTTCAGATGTGGCGACGGTGACCATTACTATTAATCCTGTTAATGACGCGCCTCTTGCAAATAGCGATAGCGCGATGACCGAAGAAGACATGGCCATTGAAATTGATGTTGCACTAAACGATGCTGATATTGACGAAGGAGACTCACTCGACTTATCAAGCTTAGTAGTCGTTTCTGCACCTGAAAATGGTCAAGCAAATGTTCAAAACGATCGCATTGTTTACACGCCTGCGTCTAACTTTAATGGTAGCGATACATTTACGTATCGTATTGCAGATAAAGCAGGTGCAGTGTCAAATATTGCACGTGTTTTAGTGACTATCGGTGAAGTTAATGATGCACCAGTGGCGACCAATGATTTAGGTGTACTTGATGAAGATACATCAATTGAGTTGTCTATTCTTGACAACGATATTGATGTTGATAGTGAGTTGCTTACAGAGAATGTGACGATCACGAAAGCCCCTAAGCATGGCGAGCTAACTGTCAATAAAGAGTTAAGCACAATCCGCTTTACACCACATTCAGATTTCTTTGGTACTGATAGCTTTGAATATAGTGTCAAAGATGATCAGTCTTTAATGTCAAATATTGCGACAGTCACTTTAACGGTAAATAGTGTGAATGATGCGCCAGTTGCACAAAATGACACCGCCGTATTACTTGAAGACACATCTCATAATATCAATGTGTTAGGTAACGATAGCGATGTTGATGGCACCCTTGATAAGACGAGTCTAGAAGTTGTTACACAGCCTGAACACGGTAATGTACAAGTGAACAATGGCGTGTTCAGTTACACACCAGATAGTAATAGTTATGGAGCAGACACATTTACTTATCGTGTTAAAGACGATTTAGGCCTTTGGTCAAATCATGCAGAGGTGTTCATTACGGTGACAGCTGTTAACGATGCACCATTGGCAAATAATGATGTGATCCAGACCAATGAAGATGAGAGCGTGATTATTGATGTGACGCAGAATGATTCAGACATTGATGGTCATCTTGATGAGGATTCAGTGAATATTGTAACAAACCCTGTATTTGGTCATATTACCAATAATGTAGATGGTACAGTTACTTATACGCCTATTAGCAATTATGTGGGCTTTGATTCATTTACTTACTCTGTACTTGATAATGAAGGTGCACAGTCAAACACAGCTTCAGTGACCATCACCGTGTTAGCAGTCAATGATGCGCCTGTTATTGAATCTCACCCAGTCACGTCGGCGACACAAGATGAAGCGTATAGTTATGTTGTTACTGTTAAAGATATAGACAGTGCAGATAGCTATAAATTAAGTGCGCTAGAGCTGCCAAGTTGGCTTGATTTTGACCCTACAACAGGCGAGCTAAGCGGTACGCCGAGTAATGATGATGTAGGTACTCATAGTATCAACTTAGTTGCCACTGATGCAGGAGGATTAACCGATACTCAAACCTTTGCTATCACAGTGGCCGATGTTAACGATGAAGCCACGGGCGGGATCAGTATTACTGGTGAAGCAAAAGAAGGTGAAACCTTAGCTGTTGAGTCGACAATCGAAGACCCAGATGGCGTAGGTGAGTTTACCTACCAATGGATGCGTAACGGCGAAATCATTACTGGTGCAACGCTTGCAGAGTACATGCTAACCGAAGCTGATATTGGCGCGACAATCACAGTTGTCGTAACCTATGTTGATGGCCATGGTAATACAGAAACCTTTACCTCAGATGCAACCAGTGTTGTCATTATCGCGAATGTTGCACCGGTTACCCATGACGAACAGTTCAGCATGGATGAAGATGAAAGCATTACCTTTTCGCTAAACTATTTCGACGAAAACGGTGATGAGCTTACGCTTAATCTTGTGACACCTGTGAGTAATGGTACATTGTTAATGGATGCAAACCATCTGGTGTATCAACCAAACGCTGACTTCAATGGTACTGATAGTTTCAGTTACACCGTATCGGATGGCATGCTGAACTCTAATATTGCGACAGTGACTATTGTCGTTAACGCAATCAATGATGCGCCAGTGTCTATGCCAGATAACTTTACCGTCAATGCGGATTTAAATGAGTATGTGGTGCTTGATGTGCTCGCAAACGATATTGATGTTGACGGTGATGAACTTACTCTTGTTAAGGCAACCGTGAGTGCTGGCACGATCCGCATTGTCGATAACAAACTAGAGTACTTAGCCCCAGTTGGCTTGAATGCTGATGTTGTAATTACTTATCAAATTAAAGATTCAAATGGTGAAGTGGTTGAAGTCACATTGGTGGTATCTGTTGTGTCTACGGCAGCTGAAATTACGATTACAGCACCAGAAGACAAAACAATTGCATCTAAAGGTCTTTTCACCAAAGTGAATATGGGCACTGCTATTGCGAAGGATGCACTGGGTAACCCAGTTCGTGTCACCGCAAGCTCAAAAGGTTTCTTTGCACCGGGGACTCACACTGTGATTTGGAGCGCCGGGGAAGGCGATGATCAAGTTTCTGCAACGCAGTTAATCAATGTTATTCCTCAGGTTAACTTTAGTAAAAATCAAACTGCAACTGAGGGGACGGCCGTTTCTATTAAAGCAATTCTCAATGGTGATGCCGTTAACTACCCAGTGGTTGTGCCATATACAGTATCTGGAGATGCGCTAGAGGGTGCAGACCATGACCTAGTTGAAGGTGAATTTAGATTTGAAAAAGGGCAACGTGAAGCGAGTCTGATTGTTAACGTGTCATCTGATGACATTGATGAGAGGTCTGAAACACTGGTTCTTCAGTTTTCAACGCCTGAGAATGCTGTTGTCGGTCCGTTAGGTGAGCATACTCTTACCATCGAAGAAGGGAATGTTGCGCCAAGCATTGAGGTCTTTGCAAATCAGCAAGGGATAGTGACGCGAATCATAAATAGACAAGGTGGTGATGTAACGTTAACGACACTAGTAACGGATGCAAACCTAACCGATACACACATATATGGTTGGTTAACGTCTGATAGTGCCATTGTCGATACTGACAGTGTTGAAGAGAGTTTTACTTTTGATCCACAACTTCTTGAGCTAGGGACGTATCAATTTGAAGTCGGCGTGTTTGACGGACAACAAGCGGGATCTTCACTATTAGAACTGACTATTGTTGACTCAATGCCTCAATTATCTTCTGAAGATACTGACTTTGATGGTATTCCTGATAATGAAGAAGGTTACGGGGATGCTGATAATGATGGCATACCTGATTATTTAGATGCTGATTCGTTAGCGCTCAACGTTGTACAAGAAAAACTGAACGAAAGTGAATTTTTCTTAATGGAAACCGAGCCAGGTTTGCAACTTAGCCTAGGTCATGTAGCGTTTGTAGCACATGGCACCAATACCGGAGTGTCAGAGCAAGAAGTAATGCATTACGGGAATTATGGTTCAGGTGCCACAGCAGATGCTGGATTTGATTATGCTAGCGGAGTCTTTGACTTTAACGTTAGCCAAATCCCCGTAGCGGGTCAGTCAGTCGGCATTGTTATAGCTCAGTTTGCACCCATTCCGAGCAATGCTGTATATCGTAAGCTAATGCATACCGGATGGACTGAGTTTGTCGTAGATAGTCGCAATAGCATTGCATCAGCACCTGGTGCAGAAGGTTTCTGTCCACCACCACATGATGCTCAGTATACCCAAGGATTAACTGAAGGACATTGGTGTGTTCAACTTACTATTGAAGACGGTGGCCCAAATGACGCCGACGGAAAAGTAAATCGTATCATCGAAGATCCAAGTGGTATTGCCAGTACAATGAGTACAAATACTCAACCGGTTGCTGAAGATGATATGGTTAGGGTTAAACGCAACATTAGTACATACCTTGATGTACTCTCGAATGACACAGATGTGAATGATGATTCGTTAATTCTGACATCCGCAGCAGTAGACATTGGTGAAGTAAGTATTGTTAATAATTTACTTTATTTTGTCCCGCAAGCAGAGCACCTAGGAATTGCAACGATTAGTTATAGCATTTCAGATAGTCAGGGAGGGGCTGATTTTGCGACAGTGATAGTTGACGTCGTAGCCAATGAAGCGCCGATGATAGATGCCATCATTGATGTTAGCACCGATGATCAAAGTCCAGTCACGATTGATATTTTGGCAAATGTGACAGATGAAGATAATAATGACTTCTCTATAATTTCAGCCACAGCAGAGAATGGCAGTGTGGTCATTAACGATGATGGGACGATTACCTATACTCCAAATGCAGGTTTTGAAGGTACTGACACAGTCACCTTTGTTATCTCAGATGGTGATGGCGGAACAACACAAGGACAATTTAATGTGGTTGTTAAAGCGTATAAGCAGGTGAGTGTAGAACATAAAACCAGTGGCGGTGGTACGCTGCCAATGAGCTTAATCTTGTTATTATTCGCATTGACAATTATAAGACGCAGTTATTATCGAACATATCGATAAACATTAAAAAGCCAAGCTTCAAAGCTTGGCTTTTTTACACCTTTAAGAAGCGCTTTAAGGCTGATAGTAAATCGGTGATTCAGGGCCAACTGGGAAGCCCAGAACAAATACCCATAAATAGAATAACGCAACCCAACCAACAAAGAAGATCATGCTGTAAGGAAGCATAGTCGCAACCAATGTACCAATACCCATGTCTTTCTTATACTTAGTCGCAACAGCCAGTATCAAGCCAAAGTAACTCATCATCGGGGTGATAAGGTTAGTAACCGAGTCACCAATTCGGTACGCCGCTTGAATAGTCTCTGGCGCATAGCCGATTAGCATTAACATTGGTACGAAGATGGGGGCCGTTACAGCCCATTGTGCAGATGAAGAACCTAAGCTTAAGTTTACTAATGCACACATTAAAATGAATAGCACGAATACTTCAGGGCCAGTTAGGTTTAATGCTTGTAAAAGAGCAGCACCGTTAATGGCTAAAATTGTGCCTAGGTTGGTCCATTTAAAGAAGGCAACAAACTGTGCTGCAAAGAAAACCAGCACAATGTACATACCCATCGAGCTCATACTTTTACTCATGGCATCGATGACATCTTTATCGTTCTTCATGGTGCCAACAACGCGGCCGTAAACAAAACCCGGAATACCAAAAGTCACAAAGATAAACACCACAATGCCTTTTAAAAATGGCGAGTGTGCAACAAGGCCTGTTTCCGGGTTACGTAAAATGCCGTCTTCAGGAACAATTGTCCAAGCAAGTAATAATGACACCACTAACAGTGACACACCTGCCCACTTAAGACCTGATTTTTCTTTATCGGTTAAACCGGCAATATCATTTTTAGGCAAATCGTTGCTTGCTTCATCAGGGTTGTACTTACCAAGACGTGGCTCAACGATTTTCTCGGTAACGAATGTGCCTAAAATGGCAATTAAAAATACCGAAATCATCATGAAATACCAGTTTGCTTCAGCGCCAACTTGGTAATTTGGATCAATCATTTGTGCTGCTGGCGTGGTGATACCTGCAAGTAGGGGGTCAATGGTGCCGAGTAATAAATTGGCACTGTAACCACCTGAAACACCGGCAAATGCCGCAGCAAGACCGGCAAGAGGGTGACGACCAAGGCTATGGAATATCATGGCTGCTAATGGAATTAGTACGACGTAGCCAAGTTCCGATGCCGTATTTGATAAAATCGCAGCAAACACCACCATAAAAGTAACTAAACGCTTTGATGCGCCCATTACCATGCCGCGCATTGCAGCAGAGAGTAAACCTGAGTGTTCTGCAACACTTACACCTAATAAAGCGACTAATACCGTACCAAGTGGTGCAAAGCTGGTGAAGTTTGTAACAAGGCCAGTAACGATACGCTGCAGGCCTTCGGCACTGAGTAGGCTGACAACTTCAATAACACCATCAGGGTCACGACCAGCAGCGCCTTCAGGGCGAGGGTCGATAGCGCTTAAACCATACCAATCGGCAATGCCGCTAAAAACGATAATAGCAACGCAGAACATTGCAAATAAAGTGATAGGGTGGGGGAGCATATTACCCAAAAATTCAACGGTGGCTAAAAATCGGTTAAACAACCCATTATTGCCACCCTCATGGGTGTTGTGAGAGTTTATAGTTTTTGACATGTCCAGTTCTCGTTATTTCAAAATGGCGCTAACCTAGCATTTTTTACCGGACAGATCATGTTTTAGCGGTGGGAGAACTAATAGGTACGTTCCAAAATGCCCTTGTATAGCAAGGGATAGCGGCGCAAACGTTTGCCAATGTAATCATCGGCTAGAATTTGCGCACAGATTTGCTCTACATCGTTACTTGCTTCAAATACCCAATCAAAGCGCTCAATAGCTAGTAGAAAACCACGCTTGAGGAACTGTTGTTCACGATAGTAACTAAGGTTTTCGCGAATGATATCTAACTTATCTGGGTTAGATTTTAGCTCATTAATAACTTGGTTAATAAACGCTTGCTGTTGCTTTGACTCAGCTTTTACCCGTCGTTTCATTACTTCTTTACAGTTCCTGTTCTGCGATATAAAGCACTTTCTTTAAAAAGTCCTCTTTGTTCTTTTCATGTTGATAGTCAAGGTGATAAGTATTGTGAAAACCAAAGCGCAGTAACACGCCACTGCCTTTTAGATAGACCGTATAACCATCGATATCCGAAAAAGCGCAAATACCCTCATAAAGCTTTCCATCTTCATGGTCTTCACCGTGTTGTATGATTTTTTCATACACTGAGAGGATCAATTTACCGTCTAGTTCATTTTTCATGATAACTCCTTTTTGAAGTAATACGTTTCAGATCTATAAAAAGTTTAGTGCTATTTTATGTCGGTATTAATTGTGTTGTTGTATTTTTAAAACCTTACTTTGCGATAAATCAGTAAAATCACATTTAGATAGCAGATGTCGAAAATTTACAATATTTTCTCTTACCTTAAACTTAAGATAGATTTTATTTGAGGGACACACAATGAAATATAAGTTTATACCCCTGATACTACTAACAGGCTTGTTGCTTGTAAGCAAAAGCATATCAGCAAATACAGCTCCCCTGATGTTAGAAAATGAAGCGGGGAAAATAGTTAAACTTGACAGCTACTTAGGCAAGAAGCCCGTTTACTTAAAGTTTTGGGCGACTTGGTGCAAGCCATGTATGGAGCAAATGCCACATTTTCAGCATGCATATGAGCAATATGGCGATAAAATTCAATTTGTGGCTATTAATATTGATCTCAATGATGATGCAGACGCTGTTGCTAAGGTTAAAGAGCGTTTTTCACTTACTATGCCAATTTTTACTGATCACACAGGGCAAGTTGCTAAACATTATGAATTTATGGGCACCCCTTTTCATGTATTGATTGATAGTGATAAAAAGGTGATTTTTCAAGGCCACGAAGCTGATAAACCGCTTGATAACACATTACGTTTGTTATCACACAATGGCAAAGTTGATGAAGCGCGCTTATTAAATGAAAAGCAAGGCCAAGCCACTCCTTTGGTTATTCCGAACAAAGGAAAAAAAGCCGTATTATTTACCGCAACATGGTGCGACTGGTACTTAGCCGACACGCGCCCTGCAATGGCAAAACAGTGTGAATTAGCACAGCAACATGTTAATCAGTTGGCAGAGCAAGGAGTTGATGTCGAGGTTAAAGTGAGTCAGTTATGGACTGACCAAAGCGCAGTGCAAGAATATGTTGATAAATTCTCTGCAACCATGCCAGTTTCAATCGATTATGGTAATGATTTATTTATCGAAAATGGCATTAATTCGGTACCCAGTTTACTTCTCTACAACGACGGAAAATTAGTCTCTAAAAAAGCTAAATTTTAGCTAAAAAACGCTTAATTTTGCTTTGTAATTATGCAAATTTAGCCTATGCTCTAGGCTCATTACACAGTGAGCCTAGAGCATGATAGATAAGGCATTATTAGCAAAAACACGCGAGTTATCTGACCGATTAATCGCACTGCAAACACCCATTCGTATCCTTGATGCGATTAATTGGGATAAACAAATCAAAGAAGAGTTTTTTAAGCATAAGTGCCAAAAGAACCCAACAGTTGATCAAGCCTATTACCAACAGCGTGACCTTGGTTTTGTACCAAGTGAGTTACGTCGTGCGTTTTCTGATTTAAATCGCGATATCATCAGCCAGCTAGGGCAATTAAACCCAATTGCGCAATATATGAGCAAGATGTGTACTGAATATAAAACCGTACTCAGTATGATTGAATATCGTGGTACTCCTGAATTTCATGATTTGTCTGTTGAGTTGTTTGGTCATCCAAAAGATTTATTCCATGCTGGAGAGCCTTCACTTTCTGAACTTGCAACCATGCTTGAGCAGCCGCTAAAAAGCATGCTTGATGCTGATATCTTGCCAGATGATCCAAAAAACATTGATGCAGAAGATGCAGTAAAAATTTTAGCATCACAAGTAGCTCAAACGATGCCAGGCATTGATGTTGAGGTTATTCTGAGTGATGGTATTGTGAGTGATGCTGCGGCAGGTGCAAATAATATTAAACTTAATCAAGATGTTAAATTTTCTCAAAGAGAGCTAGATATTCTTGAGGTGCATGAAGGCTGGATCCATGTTGGGACCACGCAAAATGGTCTTGCACAGCCATATTTAACTTGCTTAAGTAAAGGCACTCCAAGCTCTACGGTCACCCAAGAAGGTCTTGCTGTCTTGACCGAAATTATTACCTTAAAGTCAACGCCGCGACGTTTAGCAAAATTAGTGAACCGTATTCAAGGTATTACTAAAGTCATTGATGGCGCAGAATTTGTTGATATTTATCGTGATTATGTAGCGCAAGGGTTGAGTAAAGACGAAAGCTATACACTTACTCAACGCGTGTTTAGAGGCAGCACAGCAACAGGCTTACCTTTTACCAAAGATATCGCCTACATCAAAGGTTTCGTGTTGGTGTATAACCTTATTCGGGTTGCCATTCAATTAGGCCGAATTGATCAATTGCACTTATTATTAGTCGGTAAAATCTCAATTGATGATTTCAGGCTGATATCGCAATTACATGATTTAGGTGTGATTGAAGACCCTAAATTTATACCACCACACTTTAAAGACTTACGAGGCCTAGCAACCTGGCTAAGCTTTGGCCGTTTTATTGGTAACTTGTCGTTTGAACAATTAGAAAACGACTACAAACCACTGTTTCTTTAAGCAAAAAAATGCAGCTGGAATGAGCAGCTGCATTTTAAGAGTTAAAGCATGTTGCCTTACATGCTTTTAGTCGAGGAAACGATTAACCGGTGAGTGCGTCAACCTGCACTACATCATTCAGTACGATAACTTCTGCACGTTTGAAGAAGTTAAAATCTGTTGCAGTTGCTAATGTGTAAGCACCCATCATACGGCTGATGATTAAATCGCCATTGTTTAATTTTGGTAGCATGATTGATTCACTTACTACGTCGATGCTATCGCAAGTCGGGCCTGCTAACACGGACTCAACACGTTCGTTTGATTGTTTAAACGAGTCGATAGGGTATGAGGCTTCATCAAACAATAAACCACTGAATGAGCCATAAATACCATCATCTAAATAGTACCAAGGCTTACCATCACGCACTGCTTGACCCATGACCGATGCAACACTGGTAACCGCACTGGCTACAATAAAGCGACCTGGTTCAGCAATTACGCGAACTGTCTCTGGTAACTGTGCTAAGGCATCATTGATTGGCGCACAAAATTCCTCAATTGGCAGCACGTCTTTGTTGTAAGGCACAGGGAAACCACCGCCAATATCAAGCGTACTAAGCGCAGGTAATCCTAATGCGGCTACGTCGTTAATCACTTGGTTACATGCAGCAATAGCAGTGACATACTTAGCCGGACTTGCTGTTTGCGAACCAACATGGAACGACAACCCTTTGATACGAATACCTAATTGTTGCGCGTAGCTAATGATTTCAATAGCCATTGCTGGGCTGCAACCAAATTTTTTCGATAAATCAGCGAATGCTTCCGCATTACGAAAACTTAAGCGAACAAGTAACTCAACCTGGTCTTTGTATGCAATGAACTTTTCTAGTTCGTTGATGTTATCTACCACAAACACATTGCAACCGTATTCAAGTGCATCACGGATATCACGATCACGTTTGATTGGGTGCGTGTGAATAGTACGGTCACTTGGTACGCCTTGGCTGGCGACTAAGTCAACTTCGCCGCTGGTTGCTAAATCAAAGCTGGCACCTTCTTCTAAAAGCGTACGAACAACCGCAGGATGAGGAAGTGGCTTTAATGCAAAGTGTAAAGCAACGCCAGGTAAAGCACGGCTTAATGCACGGTATTGATGACGAACAGATTCACAATCAAGCACCATTAATGGCGCGCCATGTTGTGCAACGAGTTGCTCAATAAATTGGTTTGAAGGTTGTGCTACTGGTTCGTTTGCTGCAACCGACGCTGCAGGTACTTTGATTGTTAAGTCTTGTGTAAGTGTTGAAATAGCCATTTTACTCTCCGGCAATTAAGCAACTGCTCGGAAAAAAATGGAAGTCCGAGTCAGTTGAGTGTTATTAAGCGCACAGTTTGTTCTGTGCAATCAAATACACTCTTGGATAGTTGCTCTATCGCCTTGCTACAAACAGGGTTCGTAATGTACTCGGATTGGCTATCATCAAGAAGCGGCGAGATAATAGATCTGCGTTTTTATTTGCGCAAGTGTTTTTTGATAATATTTTGAGTTATTTTTATGCAAAAGTTAGAGGCTGCTTAGTCGTTTTGAAAGAGTATTCCATATTCGTTTGTGTAAATTTCAAGCATTGCTTCTGCGTCGCTAGGATCGTTCATTTGCTGGTGGAGTTCTTTGATATAAGCAGCCATTTCTACCTTTTGCATATAATCATTTATAAGCGACATAGCTCGATAACCTTCTGTGTTTTTACTACATGTAAAAAAGCCATTTATAAATTCTGGGTATTCGGCAATACGTCTTGATGTGAGTTGGTTTAATTCATGAGCTGGAATGTGTACATCAAGTGTTTGTTTGTATGCAACGATGTAATCAATACGTTTGCTGAAAAGTAGGCGGCTTAATTGCAAAAACGCATTTTCACCGTAAATCGTTGCGACATTGAATTTTTTATCAGCGAAAATGCTATCAAGTTCGCGGTAACTAGTTGAGCCAACAATCCCAAAGCTAGCTTTGCTTTTTAGTAGCTCTGTAACAGAAACAGGCTCCGAACCTGACTTTAAGGTACTTTTAAGGGCGTATAAACGACGCTGTACATGCATGTACGTGGGTATCGTCGAAAATATCATAGCTTTCGATCGATTTTGGGTTTTGATGGCATTGTAAGTGCAACTAGCTTCGTTACCAGATAAGCGTTTTAATAACCGAGCATGATTTGTTATTTCGACATCTATATCGAATTCATCTGCAAGGGCTGGTTTGATTACAGCATTTAGGTGACGGTTGACACTATTTTTGTCAAATTCATTAGCAAAATATGCATGAGACAGAATTGTTAGCTTTGGCTTTTCTGTTGCCGTAGCAGTGTTTAGAGTAAATAAAATTACGATAAACCCAATTAGCCTCATACATAAACTCTTTTTAGTTATCGAGCATTGGTGCTCTCAAATATTTTGTCAGCTGATGCTGCAACAAAGCCAGTGTATAGCTCACCATCTGGTTTTTCGTAGCGCAAAGCAAACTCATAAAAACAACTTGGTACGGCAACAACACCATCGCTAAATTCAACTTCGCTGTCATCAGCAAGGGTTGAAGATTGCTCGAGTAATACCTCTGGTGAACCTTTGATTTCGCCGCCAGATGTATTTAGCGCAAAACCCGCATCTTTAAGTGCTTGGTTTACACTTTCGATATCATCGAATTTAGCCAACTCATTGATGCTCACCGTAAAGTGATTAGCACGGTAACCCCATGCTGACATCCATGCTGCATATTCACTTTCTGCGAGCAGTTTTTTGTAAGTGTCTGAACTTACTTGCCAGTGCGTACCAGAATACAGGAAATTATCGGCTGTAACAGCGTTTTCGTCAATCTGTGCAACCATGTCGTTGACAATCGTTTGCAGCTCTTCTGAACATTGCTCAACAAGTAATTCAGAAATGAAAACTTTAGGTTGCTTAGGATCTGAGTGTTCGAAGTGCTTTGCGTATAGTTTTTTCGCTTCGAAATGGTACTCGCCGCATTCTTTGTAGCCAACTGCTAAAAAGTGCGCAGCTAGTTTTTCTAACCCGATTTTTTCATGGTTAAAAGTACGTAAAGCAATGTGATCGTTAATCACGTCATCTTTTTGTGTTGAGCCAAGTAGCTCATGTACTTTTACCGCCGATGGCGTAACTGATAAATAGTTGTCCCATAGGTTTTCAAATAGGGCGTTTACATCTGTGTGCATGTTTAATTCCTTCAATTAAGGCGGCGAGGCCGCCAAACAATTATTCAATAATTAAGCCCGGCGCAAGGGTCTGTGGTAAGTTAACTTTTTCGGCTTCAACAGAAGCAACAGGGTATGCACAGTAGTCAGCAGCGTAATAAGCGCTCGCTCTGTGGTTACCACTGGCACCAATACCACCAAATGGGGCAGCGCTAGATGCGCCTGTAATTGGTCGGTTCCAGTTAACGATACCGGCACGAATACGTTTTAAGAAATGCTGGTAGTCATCGCTATCATCACTTAATAAACCAGCAGATAAACCAAATGAGGTGTTATTTGCTTCATTAATCGCGCTATCGAAATCTGTGTAGCGATAAACTTTGATAAGAGGACCAAAGTGCTCTTCATCAGGCATCTCTTTAACAGCCGTTACATCAATAATACCAGGGCTTACAAAACCAGTACCCGGTTCAAGATGCTTAAGTTCGACAAGAGAGGTTGCTCCCATATCAAGTAACTGCTGCTGAGCTGCAACCATACCTAGTGCTGCTTTTTCGCTGATCATTGCACCCATAAATGGTTGATCTTCGCTAAAGCTGTCGGCGACTTTAATTTGCTTTGTTGCAGCAATTAATTTTTCTAAAATTGCATCACCATTTGCCGAGTTTTCAATGAATAAACGACGAGAACAGGTACAACGTTGGCCAGAGGTGATGAAACCAGACTGAATAATGTCGTGAACAGCCGCACTTACATCTGCGACATCTTTTACGATCAGTGGGTTATTACCCCCCATTTCCAGCGCTAAAATTTTACCTGGGTGACCTGCAAATTGCTTATGTAATAGGTGACCTGTATTTGAGCTACCCGTAAAGAATAAGCCATCAATATCTTGATGAGAGGCAAGTGCAATACCTGTGTCTACTTCACCTTGCACAAGGTTGATGACACCGGCTGGTAAGCCTGCTTTAAGCCAAAGTTTTAAGGTGAATTCAGCAACATGTGGTGTTAGTTCTGATGGCTTAAATACAACGGTATTACCCGCTAAAATAGCTGGCACAATATGGCCATTTGGTAAGTGACCCGGGAAGTTATAAGGGCCAAACACTGCAACAACACCATGTGGCTTATGACGAATAAATGCTTTAGCGCCAGGCATTGGGTTTTCTGTGGTACCCGTACGTTCGTTATAGGCTCTGATTGAAATGGCGATTTTACCCGTCATTGCACCTACTTCAGTACGTGTTTCCCAAAGCGGTTTACCTGTTTCGCGGGCAATGATCGTTGCAAATTCTTCGCTATGCTCTTTAAGCTCTGCTGCAAAGTTTTCAAGAATAACGATACGCTCTTCAAGAGTCATATCAGCCCAGCCTAGCTGCGCACTACGAGCTGCTTTTATTGCATCAGCGACTTGTTCAGCTGTGGCTGTTTTACCTTGCCAAACAACCTCGCCATTACTTGGATTGATTGAACTAAAATCATGACCAAGGCCTGCTTGCCATTGGTTATCGATAAGTTGAGTTGTGACACTCATTTTAAACTCCTTAAGCGGTTACAAACGGAAAAACCGTGCTGCATCCCCTTGTTTTAATTTAAGTGCATCTGCCACTTCTTGGCTGACGATTAATGTGTGCTTAGCGTGGTTATAATGAGCATGCTTGGTGAATGTGGCTCTAAAATCATTCACGCCTTGGTTGCAAATAGCTAATGTATCTGAGCTTTGCTCATTGATATGCGCAAGCTCACCAATGCTGATAGGGCACACTTGTGACTCACGGACACTGCGAATATTGCCAAGCTTTGCTTCTACCGTTGGTCCTGCATCGAATAAGTCAACATAACCACGGTGCTCAAACCCTTCTTTTTCCAAAAGTTTAAGCGCAGGCTTGGTTTTTTCATGAACCTTACCAATCACAGCTTGTGCTTTTTTGCTCAGTAAGTTGGCATAAATAGGGTACTTCGGCATTAACTCGCTGATGAAGACTTTATCGCCTAAACCAACTAAATGGTCAGCCTGTGGGAACTCAATGCTAAAAAAGTGTTCTTGTAACCACTGCCAAAAAGGTGAATGGCCATCTTCATCACTTACACCACGCATTTCTGCGATGATGGTGTCAGCAAAACGCTCGCTATGCTGGGCCATAAATAAAAAGCGAGAACGCGATAAAAAGCGACCTGTTAAACCTTTGCGGTTTTGCTCACGTAAGAACAAGGTACAAATTTCAGAGCAACCAGTGTAGTCATTACACATACTCAGAATATCAACCGTGTTATATACATTGAGAGTAGGTGAATGGTGAACAGTTTTACCTTGGTGGTAATGATATAAAGGAACCGACATTCCTACAGCAGCTTCGATAGCCGTTGTGCCGATAACATCACCCGTTTTACTGTCTTCTAAAACAAATAAATAGGTTTCGTCTTGTGGTTTATTAATGTCTTTTGCAAAACTGCGTTCTGCGCGTTCAATTTTTTCTTGTAGTAAATTGTCGTCAACTGGTAACGAGGTAAAACCATGACCAGATTCAACAGCAATTTGTTTTAACGCAGCAAAATCATTTGCTGTTATAGGACGTAATACTTGCATTAAGTGCACTCCAATGGCGCATGCTTTAAGCATGCGCCTACTAGGATTAACCGTTTACAACGTCTGCAACCGCTTTTTCAAAGCGAGCTAACCCCTCTTTGATATCCTCTAATGGAATAACTAAAGATGGCGTAAAGCGCACAACGTTTGTACCAGCAACAAGGCTCATTAAACCGTGCTTAGTGCTTGCTACTAGGAAATCACGTGCACGGCCTTCAAATTTGCTGTTAAGTACTGCACCTAATAATAGACCTTTACCACGTACTTCACTAAATACGTCGTATTTTTCGTTGATTGCAGCAAAGCCATCGCGTAACAGCTGTTCGCGCTCTTTAACACCGGCTAGTACTTCTGCTGTGTTAACAGTATCAAAAGCAGCTTCAGCTACCGCACATGCAAGTGGGTTACCGCCGTAAGTAGAACCATGTGTACCTACTTTTAAATGCGCTGCAATGCTTGCTGTTGTGATCATCGCACCAATTGGGAAACCACCGCCTAACGCTTTTGCTGTTGTTAGGATGTCTGGTGTTACATCTAAGCCTTGGTATGCGTATAAATCACCTGTACGGCCAACACCTGTTTGTACTTCATCAAAAATAAGTAAAGCATTGTGTTTATCACATAATGCGCGAACACCTTTGATAAAATCGCTCGTTGGCGAAATGATACCGCCTTCACCTTGTAGTGGTTCCATCATTACGGCACAGGTGTTGTCACTGATAAGTGCTTCAAACGCAGCTAAATCGTTATAATCACAGTGATCAACAGCAGCAGGCTTAGGACCAAAACCGTCTGAATAAGCCGCTTGACCACCTACGGTAACAGTGAAGAATGTACGACCGTGGAAACCTTTGTTAAACGCGATGATTTGGTTCTTTTGCTCGCCGTGTACATCTAATGCCCAACGACGCGCTAATTTTAATGCCGCTTCGTTCGCTTCTGCACCTGAGTTTGCAAAATATACTTTATCTGCAAATGTAGCGTCAGTTAACTTTTTAGCTAGGCGAAGCGCAGGTTCGTTTGTCATTACGTTTGATAAGTGCCAAATTTTTTCGCCTTGCTCTTTTAGGGCATTGACAAGCGCTGGGTGACAATGGCCTAAACAATTAACGGCAATACCACCTGCAAAATCGATAAATTCTTTACCGTTTTGATCCCAAACACGTGAGCCTTCACCGCGAACAGGAATAACCTCTGATGGGTTGTAGTTTGGTACCATTACGTCGTTAAAAAGTTCTCTTGTTACTTGCATTTATTACACCTAAATCTGGCTTAGTATGAAAAAAGTTAAATTGCAAAAAATAGGTCAGTTAAGCCGTTCCTGCCTAATTAAGCACGATGAGATTATTTTTCTTATCTATTTTTCTTATTATCTGGGTTAGGAACTTAAATTTGCAGTGCTATTTTGTGAAAAATGACTAAAATAAAAAGCAAATTAACGAAAAGAGTAGTCAAAGTGATAACTTCACAAGATGAAAAACTATTAGCTATCTTAAGAACCAACGCGCGTGCGAGTATTTCAGACCTAGCGAGGGCGCTTAACTTATCGCGCTCAACAGTTCAAAGCCGAATGTTAAAATTAGAAGAAACAGGGGTGATCAAAGGCTACAGCGTAGACTATGGAGATGCTTATTTGAGCCAAATGGTATCAGCCCACGTTTCGATTAAAGTGAAACAAAAATTGACCACTAAAACGAACCTTGAACTAAAGCAGATTGATGCTATTTCACAGCTCTATGCAATTAGCGGTGAATTTGATTTGATCGCCGTTGTGCAAGCTCAAAACCTTGAAAAGTTAAGCCACTTGTTAGATGACATTGGTAACCTAGATGGTGTTGAGCGAACAACGTCGTCGGTGATTTTAGAAACGAAGTTTAAGCGTTAACCTTTGATTTAGTTTTTGCCTATAGAACTTAATTTGTATCAGCTTGAGGCGCTTTGCGGATGACCTTCTTTTCGACTTCATCAAGCTTTATAACATAGGCATTACCACCAATGCCTTTAAACTCTTCGTCTGTAAAAACAATCGTGTTGTCATCGTAAAAAGTGATGGCTTCTTTTTGCGTAACAATACCTAAGTCAATACGTGATACATCACCAGAAAAAAACTTATCACCCCGAAAGTTCTCAAATAACCAAATACTGGTGGAATCTAGCAGAACCAACTTAGTTCTATCTGGGCTAAGCGCCGCGGAAGTGATCCAACAAAGCTTTTCCATGGTGGTGCAAGTTTTGAACGAATCAATTAATTCAGCATCAAAATTAGCTGCATGATCGCCAACTTTGTAAACTTTAGTAATGCCATCAAATGGCTCAGTACGATTTTTGGTAAATAGATACAAATGTCGCCCTAAGGCTACAAAGGCTTCTAAATCAAAATTTCGCTGATCAGGTTGGATGGGGCGGCCATCCATTTCGGGGTATGTAAACTTGATAATCTCTGCTTCAGTGGTGTCGCCTTTAATATCGATTGGATTTTCGATTTTATAAATGGTTAACCATTTTCGGTCGTTTTTGTTATTGCCAAAATCACCCAAAAAGAAATGACCAAATTTATTTTGCGTCATATCTTCCCAATCAATGTTTTTAGCATTGGTTACCAAGATTTCTTTTGCAATAGACCCGTCTTGATTAAGGCGGTAAAGTTTTGGCTCGTCGCCACTGTCGTTTATGGCCCAAAGTCGATTAAATTTATCAAATTCAATCCCTGAGATTTCTTTGACTTTGGGGTCTACAGACAATCTTTTCTTACTATAGAGAGTGTAAATAGATGAACCAATGAGTAGGCTAGTGATCGCGAAGGAAACTAAAAAAATGGTTAATAGGCTTTTTTTTAACATCAACTGGGTAAAAGTACAGATTAATAGCTGGGATTATAGCGGTTTATGCTATTTTTGTATATTCCAAACACCACGGCCGGTGGCTGATATAAAGTTTAAGTTATCTTGCAAAACTTTGTGCCCCACATTTAAAGATGACTCTGGGTGACTTATCAAATAACCTTGAATACTGTTGATACCCATAGATTTTACCAATTCAAATTGTTTTACATCTTCAACACCTTCAGCCACGACTTTTAAACCGAGCTTAGCACCTAGCTCGCTCACAGAGTGCATTATTTTATGGTATTTAGCGTTATCTTTAGCTTGCGATACGAATAGACGATCTAATTTAATAACATCAATTGGAAGATCTGCAAGCGTACTTAACGAGCTAAAGCCAGTCCCAAAGTCATCAATTGCGATAGTAATACCTTCTGCACGCAATTGTTCGAGTGTTTGAATAATCTTATTGCTTGCTTCAATAAAAGTAGATTCAGTGATTTCAAGCATTAATGCGTGGGCAGGGAGGCCTGTTTTTGATAGTTTATCCATAACCCAATCATAGATATTGCAATGCTTTAACTGTACTCCTGAGATATTTACAGATATTTTAACTTTTCTCATACCTGCGTTGTACCATGCCGACATTTGCCTACATGATTCGAGCATTATCCAGTCTCCAAGTTCTAGAATAATATTCGACTCTTCTGCGATCGGAATAAACTCCTCAGGAGAAATAAGTCCTTCTTTTGGGTGCTCCCACCTAACAAGCGCTTCAAAATAATCAATGGCGCAGTCATCAACATCAACAATAGGTTGAAACGATAAATGAAAATTTTCGCTTGCAATTGCAAGACGCATTTCGTCAAGTAAATAATGATATCGCCTAATTTTCTTGCCCATATCAGGTGAATAGACTTTAAAAATGCCTCGACCATCGGTTTTTGCTCTATACATAGCAACATCAGCCATCTGTAACAGTGATTGTGGTGTGGCTGCACTATCTGGGTAAACCGCAATGCCTATACTTGCACTAATTTTTATTAGTTTATTACCTAAAACGAAGTCACGTTCTATTTCGTGTAAAACATTTTGCGCTACATCTAAGGCTCTATTTTTACATTCTTTAAGGTCAATAAATATCGAAAATTCATCACCACCTAGTCTGGCTAAGTTTTGATCAAGTTGGCTCGTCGGAGATAAGTTAGATAACTTATGGTGTCGCATTATGCTACTTAAGCGTGATGCGACTTGCATTAGAATTTCATCTCCAAAACTATGACCAAAAGAATCATTTACTTGTTTAAAGCCATCTAAGTCGATAAAAAGTAATGCGCAACGATATTTTTGTCGCTCTGCGATTCTAAGTTGTTTGGCTAAATGCTCTATGTATGCGTGGCGGTCAAGCAGGTGAGTGAGCTTATCTTGAAATATACTTATTTCAGACTCTTTAGTGTAGTTAGTGATATGCTTGCTAAGAGCGTCATAGTTGACGCGGAGTTGCTCAATATGCGGTTGTTTAGCTGTAGAGCTGGTAGCTAAGTTGAGACTTTTAAGTAAATCAGATGCTTGAGTATTAAGCAATTTGAGAGTGTAACTCTCATTTCGAGTTTGTACTCTTATATTTACTATCCAGCTTACAGCCATTATCAATAATAATAGTATAATTATATTTATTGGAGCTAACAGTGTAGATAATATTACATCTGATGAAAGTGCCGCGATAGTCAGCCCTTGCTCAGAATTTATTACTATATAGGTTTCATTCTCTTTTATTATTATGTTTTGCCCACTTAATAAAATATTATACCAAGCCGTTTTTGTTATCTGCGATTCTACCCCAGTTAAATAGTGCAGCTCTATTCCGCTATCAATATAATTTAAATCATTAATTTTTTTTGTTAATAAGATACTCATCCCATAAGCGAAAGCAATTATAGTAATAATAATCGTGAATGAAGTTCGTATTGCATTTGTCATCTAGAGTACCATTTTGGTGCATTTTTATAAGTTGTGCTCACCTTTATAATGTCAGTAATTATATTGTTACAGATAAGTTAGCAAAAGCGTTTTATTGATAATGGTGTTTAGATTGGTACAAAATGTGAAAATTCACATCGTTTAGAGTATAAGCTCTATTTGTGGGGTGGTAGTGAGCTAATAATATTCGCTTAGCGTTCACGATGTAAAATAAATTTACTTCACTGGAAAAACGTCCGGTTTTAAATTTTTAAAAGGTTTTTATTTTTATTTTAAAGCTGGGTCTGATGTTGGTTTGATAACTAGTTTTAAATTTTAAATTTACGATTTTGTACTTATTGTTTTTGTCTTTCTGCTTGGGTAGTTTTTAAATAAGTTAATTGGGTAGTAAAAATTAACGGTTGGTTTTGCTTTGTTTTGTAGGTATTTTCTGGAAGGAATAACGATTTATATATGTCTCATATAGATTTATATAATTTACCTTACAGAAACAATGTAATTTATTTTTGTAAATTATATGCTTATATTTTTACGAAATGAAATAGTGTCTTTTTAGTGTTTTTGCTCTAATTGTTCACTTCAATTTAATTCACTTTACCCAACCCAATTTGTTATCTACTTTTTATAAGTCATTACGAGAGTAGATAAAACATACTGAAATTAAAGTGTATTTTATCATCAACTTGGTTCAGTTATTGCTCGTAATAATACAGCAATATGATTGTTGTAATTTTTGTTTAATTTACGCACTATCTTGGTGCGAAAAATAAACAGTTGCACTGTCATAATGCGTAAATATAGGTTTGATTTACTTAATGAACTTGATGATTTGGTAATCAAGTTTATGAAACCTGGAACGCACAGCCTCCGCTTATAGAGTCGTTGAATGCGGTACTGTGGCAAGGATTAATTTACCAATTGGTTGAATTGGAGCCCACTATGCTAAGCAAACGTTTTTTTAAAACTAAAGACGAAACCGAAGTTACTTTTGAATTTAAGCATCCTGATGCTGAAGATGTGCAATTAGTTGCGGAGTTTACAGATTGGCAGCCTGTGCCAATGAAGTTCAATAAAAAAGAGCAAGTTTTCAAATGCAAGCAGCGTTTACCACTTGATCAAGAGTTTCACTTCCGTTATCTAATCAATGGCGAGACATGGGACAACGACCACCAAGCTGATGGTTATATTCCTAACGGTTTTGGTACTGATAACAGCATTGTTAATACCCAGCGCGCTTAGGTGTTTTGATGCACTCACTATCTCAGTTATATTACCTGCATGGCATAGGCTATGAATATACTAAATACACTGGTGAGCATGTTATTTTCGATGAAAGTACACGCAAGCAGGCGCTTAGTTGTTGCGGTATAAATACCCAAGATTCTGATGTAATAAACCAACTTAATTTTGCATTAGATGCAGGTACTTGGCTGAACTTGTTGCCTCATACAAGCATTATTGAGGCACACCATCCAATTTTGAAAGTACGCGTTGATGAGCGTTTATTAACACGCTCATGTACTCTAAGCGTGCCTTCGCTTGATATTCATTTTACTTGTGAAAACTTGCAAGGTTTAGCTGTACTAGGTGATTACGGCCTAAACGGCATTCGTTATCTTGAGCTTGCATTGCCAGTTCCTGAAATGCCAATCGGTTACCATGATGCACTCATTACAGTGGCAGATCAGCAAGCTTACAGTCAGCTATGGATCACACCTAAAGAAAGCTTTTCTATTGATGATAAAAAGCGTTTGGGCTTATCCATTCAGCTTTATAGCTTATGCAATGAAGAGGGGTTAGGAATTGGTGATTTCGCTGATTTAACAAAACTTATTAAAGCAGCCGCGACTAACAATATGGATTATGTGTTGCTTAATCCGCTGCATTTACTGTTTGAACACAGTCCTGAGAGGGCGAGTCCTTATAGTCCAAATAGCCGAGCGTTATTGAACCCGTTGTATATTGCTGTGTCATTATGCGAAGACGCCAAAAATAATAATGCACTTGATAAATTATTGGCAAATAAACCGCAAACCGATGCGACTTACATTGATTATACATCGGTTAGTGATTTTAAATATCAAGTGTTTAGCTGTTTATATCAACAATTTTGTGAGTTTGCTTCAGAAGAGCGAAAACAGCAGTTCGCTCGTTTTTGTGAAACCCATAAACACAGCTTGTCGACCATGTTGGTTGGCGACCGTGATTATGCTAGCTATTTACAATGGCAAGCTCACCTTCAATTAAATATCTGCCAGCAAGCTGCCCGTGATAGCGGTATGGCAATTGGCCTTATTAATGACTTAGCCGTTGGCTGTGCAGGTGATGGCAGTGAGTTCAAAAGCCAAAATGAGCTATTTGCCGAAAATGCTCATGTTGGAGCTCCGCCAGATCCTTGGGCTGAACATGGTCAGAATTGGGGTTTGCCTGTACTGAATCCACAAAAGTTAAGTAAAGACAACTTTGCTTTTTATCGCTCACTTATCCGGGCCAATATGGAAGATGTGGGTGGTCTTAGAATTGACCATGTAATGGCAATTCGCCGTCTTTGGTGGTGTTTTGAGAATAATTCCCAGCAAGATGGTTGTTATGTTTATTATCCGTTTGAACAGTTATTAGCAGTGCTTAAAATTGAATCTCATCTTAATCAATGCGTCGTAATTGGTGAAGATTTAGGTGTGGTACCTAATGAAGTGCGTGAAGCATTAAAAGCAAGTGCAATCTATTCAAATGGGTTGTTCTACTTTGAAAAAGATTATCAAGGCGAGTTTTTAGCGGCTGAGCATTTTGCGCCTCATAGCCTTTTAATGATAGCCAACCATGATGTACCACCATTCAAAGGCTGGTGGATTGGCCACGATATTACGATTAAACAACAATATGGTTTGCTTGATGATGAGCAAACTCGGGCTCAATTCGATGCGAGAAACATTGAAAAGCATCGTATGCTTAATTTTATCGCACGAGAGTCACACCAGCATTTATCGTTAGAAACAGATGCCTTTACGGTTTATGAAGCGTTGGCATCCTCATTAGCGGCAGCACCAGCAAAGCTATTTACTATTCAAATAGATGACTTAGACCAGCAAATACTGCCTGTAAATATCCCCGGTACTGATAAAGAGTACCCAAATTGGCGGCGTTTATTGTCGCGTCCAGCTGCGCAGATTATCGAAGCGCAACAGTCATTCTTAGCCAATTTAATTTCGATAAGGAATCAATAATGAGAAGTCGTGTTCGTCAAGAGCAAAGTGCACAATCTGTTATTTATCAAAAACAAATCGATGCATTAGCCAGTGGTTGTTTTAGAGATCCTTTCAGCTTTCTTGGGGCGCATAAAAGTGGCCCTACAAGCTATGAAATTCGTTGCTTTTTGCCTGGCGCAAGCAGTGTTTCGATTCTGCTTGGCACAGAAAAAATCGTTGCGCAGCAACAAGGTGATAGTCATTTATTTGTCGCAAATATCAAATCAAAAACGAAACCTGACTACCAGCTGGATGTTAGCTATAGCAATGAATTTACTCATCAACAATATGATGAGTACAGCTTTGAAAGCAGCTTAGATGAACAGGCAATGTATCTGTTTAATGAAGGCAGTTTAGAGCATGCTTATCAACATTTTGGTGCACATTTTGTGACTCAACAAGGGGTTGATGGTGTTCGCTTTACAGTGTGGGCGCCGAATGCCAGTAGTGTATCGGTTATTGGTGAATTTAATTATTGGCAGCGTAATCGTCATTTTATGCGTTTTCATCCTGCCAGTGGGGTATGGGAGTTATTTATTCCTGGGCTTAAAGAGCATCAATGCTATAAATTTGCTATCACCACTCTAACAGGAGAAGTGCTTGATAAAGCCGATCCATTTGCGTTTAAGATGCAACAAGCACCGGGTACTGCGTCAGTACTGCAAAAGCTAAAAACGGGTATTCAGCTTTCTGAAAGGGCGTTAGCAAATCGTGCAAAACGAAACAGTGTTGATGCGCCTGTTAGTATTTATGAAGTGCATGCGGGTTCTTGGCAAAGACGGGATGACGGCGAGCGCTATCTCACATGGCGTGAACTTGCTGATAATCTTATTCCTTACACAAAAGAGCTTGGCTTTACGCATCTACAACTAATGCCAATCAGCGAGTACCCATTTGATGGTTCTTGGGGTTATCAACCCGTTGGATTATTTGCCCCGACCAGTCGCTATGGCAGCTTTGAAGATTTTGTTTACTTTGTCGAGCAATGTCACGAAGCAGATATTGGTCTCATACTGGACTGGGTACCTGGTCATTTCCCAAGTGATCCTCACGGTTTACATCGTTTTGATGGCACCCATTTATACGAACATGCCGATGTTAGACAAGGTTTTCACCCTGATTGGAATACCTATATCTACAATTATGATCGCGCAGAGGTTCGTAGCTTTCTGATTGCGAATGCAATGTACTGGCTACATGAATTTGGTATTGATGGCTTACGTGTGGATGCGGTTGCTTCAATGCTTTATTTAGACTACAGCCGTGAAGAAGGGCAGTGGGTTGCAAATCAATACGGCGGCAGAGAAAACTTAGGCGCTATTGAGTGCTTAAAACAAGTCAATATGCGCTGCTATGCAAAAAATCCGGGCATTATGATGGTGGCTGAAGAGTCAACTGCGTGGCCGGGTGTTACGCGCCAAGTTGACCATGATGGTTTAGGTTTTGGTTATAAGTGGAATATGGGGTGGATGAATGACAGTTTGCATTATATGCAGCGCGATTCCCTTTACCGTTCGCATCACCACCACGAAATGACCTTTTCGATGGTTTACGCCTACAGCGAGAACTATATTTTACCGCTTAGCCATGATGAAGTGGTGCATGGTAAAGGCTCATTAATTGAAAAAATGCCAGGGGACGACTGGCAAAAGTTTGCAAACTTACGTGCATATTATGCCTTTATGTGGGCGCATCCAGGTAAAAAATTATTGTTTATGGGTGCTGAAATCGCCCAGCGTAAAGAGTGGAATCACGACCAATCGCTTGATTGGCATTTACTTGAGCATATTAGCCACAGTGGCATGCAGCAAACGATTAAAGATTTAAATGCTGTATACACTAGTACGCCAGCTTTATACGAGCAAGATACCAGCCCAGCGGGCTTCGCGTGGCTCGACAGCAACAATGCTGAGCAAAGTATGTTTAGCTTTATTCGCTATGCAAAGAAAGCAGAAGATTTTGTGGTAGTGATTTGTAATTTAACGCCACAGGTGTATCACGACTACGTGATAGGTGTGCCAAAAGCTGGCACTTATCAAGTTATTTTGAACACAGATAAAGCGAACTATTTTGGTTCTGGCGTTGAAGCAACTAGTCACGCAGAGCAAATCATCGTAAGCCAAGCGATTGAAAGCCATGGCTTTAATCAAAGCATCAGTGTGTCTTTGCCTGGTCTTGCGACAATTTACCTTAAGAAGGTGAGCGATGAGTCATAGTGTTGAACTCGAAGTTGGGGTGAGCTCGCCTTTAGGGGCATCTGTTGTTGGTGAGGGCGTAAACTTTGCTGTGTACGCACCACAAGCACAACATATGTCTTTGTGCTTATTTGATAGCAGTGGTCATTCAGAAATTCTCACCCTAGCGATGCATATGAACGAGGGCGGTATCTGGACACTAAAAGTGAGTCCTCTGAAAAGTGGCGCCTTGTATGGCTTTCGCGCTGATGGTGAGTACGCACCCGAAAAAGGACTATTTTTTAATAATCACAAATTGCTGTTAGACCCTTATGCGCGTGATTTTTATGGCGAGTTTACGTGGAGTGAACGTCACTATGGGCAAATGCCTGTAGGAAAGTTAAGCCAGGTTAACAATGCTATTGATATGCCAAAATCTCGAGTCCGGGAGCTGTCACCTTACACAGGTAAAAAGCCGAACCACAGCTGGGGTAAAACGGTTATTTACGAATGTCATGTAGTTGGTGCAACCTGTCGTCATCTTGAGATCCCAAAATCGTTACAAGGTAAGTTTTTAGGTTTAAGCCATCCTAGCTTTATTGAGCATTTACGCACTATTGGGGTGACTTGCCTAGAATTATTACCTATTCATGCATTTATCAGCGAGCAGTTTCTAACCGCTAAAGGTTTACAAAATTACTGGGGCTACAACACGCTTAACTTCTTTACTCCGCATAAAGAGTATCTCGTTAATGATGATATTAGTGAGTTTCAAGAAATGGTGGCAGCGCTTCACAAAGCGGACATAGAAGTAATACTCGACGTGGTTTATAACCACACTGCAGAGGCGGGCACAGATGGGCCTATTTTATCATTACGTGGCTTAGACAATTTAGGTTATTACCGCACTGTTGCTGATAAACCGCAGCATTATATTAATGATACCGGCTGTGGTAACACGGTAAATATTGATTCGCCTCGTTCTTTACAGCTGGTACTTGATAGCTTGCGTTATTGGGTTGAAGTGATGGGGGTCGATGGTTTTCGTTTTGACTTAGCAACCATTTTAGCGCGTAACCCGAATGGTTTTAATCAGGCGCATGCGTTTTTCCAAGCGATTAATCAAGACCCAGTATTAAGCCAAGTTAAACTCATTGCAGAGCCTTGGGATATAGGCCCAGGAGGTTACCAATTAGGGGCTTTTCCGGCACCGTGGCGTGAATGGAATGATAAATATCGCGATACGATAAGACGCTTTTGGAAACAAGAACAGGGCGTAATTGGTGAGCTTGCAAAACGTTTACATGGTTCGTTTGACTTGTTTGAGCATAACCTACGTGGGCCACTTAACAGTATCAATTTTATCACTAGTCATGATGGCTTTACGCTTGCTGATTTAGTTAGTTACGAGAATAAACATAACGAAGCCAATGGCGAGCAAAATCGTGATGGACACAGTGACAATCACTCATTCAATTGTGGCGTTGAAGGGTTTACCAATGACCCACAAGTGAGCAAATTACGCTTACAGCAACAAAAAAATATGCTGTTAACTTTGTTGCTTTCTAAAGGCGTGCCTATGCTTTCATTAGGAAGCGAAATGGCACACTCACAAGGTGGTAACAACAACGCCTATTGTCAAAACAATCGCACAAGTTGGCTTGCATGGAAAGACTCACAATTTAGTCATCCTCTTACACGTTTTATTGACGATGTTTTGCGCATTCGTAAGCAGTTCAGCATTTTTAAACACCGCTTTTTTGTTCACGACAATGACCCGCGTTATGACGTCGCGTGGTTCACTGAATCAGGCTCCAATATGCAACAAGACGATTGGCATCAAGGCGATCGCCAGGTGCTGATATACAGCCTGACTGACAAGCACACAAATCAAGCTTTATTGATCATATTAAATGCAGGATCAGAGCCTGTAACTTGCCAACTTCCTAACTTAGATAAAGGAAAATGGCAGTTAGCGCTGACCAGCATTCATCCAATGTCAACTCAGTTTGTTGACAAGGAACACGAGATTGCTGCAATGAGCAGCTGGGTTTTTACCGCCAATTCAGAGGATCTTAATCATGGCTAAAAATGCCGATCAAGTATGTGTTGTTAAGGGCTGGCAGGATGCGCCTACAGTTGATGAAAGTACTTTAGACGATGATTTATCACGCCATTTTTATTACACCCTTGGACGTGACAAAGTAGGTAAATCACAACTGTATTTATACCATGCATTAGCATTAACTATTCGTGACCGATTAGTTGCTCGTTGCCGAGTAACAAAACAGCAAATTCATGAACAAAAACGCCGTAAAACAGCTTACTTGTCTCTTGAATTTTTAATGGGCCGCGCCCTTGGCAATGCGATTTTAAACTTAGATTTAGATGAGCAAGTAGCTAAGGCGTTGCAAGAATACTGCACCGAACTTGAGCAAGTTGCGGAGGCTGAGCATGATGCAGGTCTAGGTAATGGTGGCTTAGGGCGCTTAGCTGCATGTTTTTTAGATAGCTGTGCAAGTCTTGCATTACCAGTGGTTGGCTATGGTATTCGTTATGAATATGGCATGTTTAATCAAGCTATTGAAAATGGTCATCAAATTGAACAACCAGATAATTGGTTACGTGAAGGGCACCCGTGGGAGCTGAGTGCGCCTGAGCAATCAAAACGCGTAAAATTCTTCGGTCATGTTGAAAGCTATACTGATAAACAGGGTCGTGAGCACCGTCAATGGCTAGATTCTCATGATGTTTTAGCTGTGCCTTATGATGTGCCGATTCCGGGTTACAAGAACGATATTGTAAACACCCTACGTTTATGGAAATCAGAAGCCACTGACGAATTTGATTTAAGCGAGTTCAATGCGGGTAGTTACTCAGAAGCTGTAGCGCGTAAAAACTTAGCTGAACAAATCACAATGGTACTTTACCCAAATGATAGTAGCGAGAACGGTAAAGAGCTACGTTTACGTCAGCAATACTTCTTATCATCGGCGAGTTTACAAGACATCATTGATACCTGGGTTAGCAAACATGGCGAAGACTTCTCTGACTTTGCTGATTACCATGTTTTTCAATTAAACGATACGCACCCAAGTATTGCTGTTGCTGAGCTTATGCGTATTTTGGTTGATGAGTATGAGCTAGATTGGCAAGAAGCGTGGTCTATCACGACTAAGACCATGGCTTATACAAACCACACTTTACTTCCTGAAGCATTAGAGAAGTGGTCAGTATCTTTATTTGCCCGATTACTACCGCGTATCTTAGAAATTATTTATGAAATCAATGCGCGTTTCTTAGCCGAAGTTGCGTTAGCTTGGCCTGGTGATGTTGAAAAACAGCGTGCACTGTCACTGATCGAAGAAGGCCCTGAGCCGCAAATTCGCATGGCATATTTAGCGATTGTGGGTAGTTATTCGGTTAATGGTGTGGCTGCACTTCACACTGAGCTGCTTAAAGCTGGCTTATTTAACGAGTTTTATCAGCTATGGCCAGATAAATTCAATAATAAAACCAATGGTGTAACACCGCGTCGTTGGTTAGCACATTGTAACCCAGAGTTGGCTAAACTGCTTAATCAACACATTGGTGATGAATGGGTTGCTGACTTTAGCAAAATTAGCCAGTTACGCCGTCTATATGACGACCCTAAATTCCATAATCAATGGCAAGCTGTAAAGCACACTAATAAGCAACGCCTTGTTGAATTAGTAAAAAACCGCTGTGGTGTACAGTTTGACGCAGAAATGATGTTTGACGTGCAAGTTAAACGTATTCACGAATATAAGCGTCAGCTATTAAACGTACTGCACGTTATTCACCTTTACGATCGTATTCGCCAAGGCGATACAGCAAACATTGTTCCTCGTTGCGTGCTACTGGGCGGTAAAGCTGCACCAGGTTACTACATGGCGAAGAAAATTATTAAATTAATTAATAACGTAGCAGAAGTGATCAATAAAGATCCGCTTGCTAAACCGTATTTAAGAGTTGCTTTTTTACCAAACTACAACGTAACAGCCATGGAAACTATTTGCCCAGCAACTGATTTATCTGAGCAAATTTCTACAGCAGGTAAAGAAGCATCTGGCACAGGTAACATGAAGTTCATGATGAACGGTGCTTTGACTATAGGTACGTTAGATGGCGCTAACATTGAAATTCGTGATGCAGTGGGTGCTGATAACTTCTTCTTATTTGGTGCACGTGCAGAGCAAATTGACGATATCAAAGCACACTATAATCCTGAGCAGATTATTCACCAAACTGACAGCCTCTATAAAGTAATGCAATTACTTGAGAGCGGTCATTTTAACCTGTTTGAGCCTAATTTATTTGACGACATTATTGCGGCGATTAAGAGCCCGCACGATCCATGGTTAGTCGCTCATGATTTTGCCAGCTTTGTAGAAGCGCAAGAGCAAGTTGAACAAGCCTACTTAGATACTGCTCACTGGACAAAAATGAGTATTTTGAATACTGCAGCCAGTGGCATGTTTTCGAGCGATAGGACCATTAGTCAATACAGTGACGACATCTGGCATTTGGAGCCATTAATGGATACTAGTGCACAGCAAAACACACAGAAGAAAAGCAGCTAGCTTAAGACGGAGAGAGTTATGCCAAGTTATGCAAACCGATATATAAGTAGTTTAACAAGAGAAACGTATGCCCTCATCCTAGCAGGAGGGCGAGGTTCACGTTTACATGAATTAACAGACTGGCGTGCTAAACCAGCAGTCTATTTTGGTGGTAAACACCGAATCATCGACTTTCCACTGTCGAACTGTATAAATTCAGGTATTCGTCGAGTTGGTATTGCTACTCAATATAAGTCGCACTCGTTAATTCGTCACGTAAATCGTGCATGGGGCCATTTCAAAAAAGAATTGGGAGAATCAGTTGAAATACTTCCTGCCTCTCAGCGAAATGGAGATGACTGGTATTGTGGTACAGCTGATGCGGTATTCCAAAATATGGATATTATCCGCCATGAGCTGCCTAAGTATGTGATGATCCTCTCGGGTGACCACGTTTATTGTATGGACTACGGTGGTTTGTTGGCTAAACACGTTGAGACAGGTGCTGATATGACGGTATGTTGTATTGAGGTACCTTGCGAAGAAGCTGCAGATACATTTGGTGTAATGACAGTTGATGAAAGCAATCGTGTTCGTCGTTTTGATGAAAAACCTGCTGAGCCTACTTCTGTGCCTGGTAAGCCAGGGACCTGTTTAGCATCAATGGGTAACTATATTTTCAATACTGAGTTCTTATTTGAACAATTGAAAAAAGACGCAGAAACTGAAGGTTCTGGCCGAGATTTCGGTCACGATATTATCCCTGCTATCATCGAAGAGCATAACGTATTTGCCTATCCGTTTAGAGATGTACATGATGGTCAGCCATACTGGCGCGATGTTGGTACACTTGACTCATTCTGGGAAGCCAACATGGAGCTGGTAATGCCACAGCCACAGCTTGACCTTTATGATCCAAAATGGCCAATTTGGACTTATCAAGAGCAGTTACCACCTGCTAAATTCATTTTTGATGATGATGACAGACGTGGTATGGCTGTTGATTCAACAGTATCAGGTGGCTGTATTATTTCTGGTTCTAAAGTTAAGAAGTCACTACTTTTCTCGAATGTATATGTTCATTCATTCTGTGAAATCGAAGAATCAGTGATATTACCAGGTGTTAAGATCAACCGAAATTGTAAGATTAGGCGTGCTATTATTGACCGTAACTGTGAGATCCCCGAAGGACTTGAAATCGGTTACGATAACAAAGTCGACAAAGAAAATGGCTTTAGAGTCTCGAAAAAAGGGATTGTGCTGGTCACTCGTGATATGTTGAATGAGCTTGCAAAGAAGTTAGAGCAACAAGAGCAAGATAATAAACGCCTTGCTTAAGCAATCGCGCTAAGACAAAAAGGGAGGGCATGTCCCTCCTTTATTTATATTTGAATAATACCAGTTTGCTTAATTAAGTATTATTGCCAATTGGTATAAAAGTTTTATGGAGTACTGCAAAGCATGCATGTATTGATGGTAGCTGCAGAGAATGATGCATTACCGAATGCAAAAGTCGGTGGTGTAGCGGATGTTGTTAGAGATTGCCCTAAAGCGTTAGTAGAAAAAGGCCTTAGTGTTGATGTGGTGATCCCAGATTATGGCTTTGAGTATTTAGAGCGGCATCACATAGGTGTAGTGCACGTGCCCTTTGCAGGTCATATGCAAAAACTGGATGTGTGGAAGCTTGCTAAAAGTGAAGAAGGTATAACGCAACTGCTTATTTCTAATTGGGAATTTAGCCGCCATAACGGCGCTGTTTATTGTAATGATGAACCGGGCCGTCCGTTTGCAACCGATGCAAGTAAGTTTGCTCTTTTTAACGCTGCTGTTTGCGAAGCCTTATTACAAGGGCTTATTCGCACGCCGGATGTTGTTCACTTACATGATTGGCACAGTGCTTGTGTTGCTCTATTACTTAAATCAGATAGCCGCTATAGAAAACTAGCGCACTTATTTTTAGCTTACACAGTACATAACCTTGCATTGCAAGGGATACGTCCTTTCAAAGGTGATAGCTCAAGCCTAGAAGCCTGGTTCCCAAGTTTAGGTTATAACGGCGAAAGGTTATGCGATCCGCGCTATTTTGATTGCTTTAACCCAATGCGTACTGCTATTAACCTGGTTGATAAAGTACACCTTGTTTCGCCAACTTATTGCCAAGAAGTACTGCGTCCAAGTGATGCTGAAAAAGGCTTTTTTGGTGGTGAGGGACTTGAAGCTGACTTGCAGGCTGCCTATGAACAAGGGCGTGTAGTGGGCATTCTTAATGGTTGCGAGTACCCAGGAATGAAGCTTGAAGACATCAGCTTAGCGAGTCTTTATCAACATGCCGAAAATGCGTTATTTCAATGGATGGCAAAAAGCCCAGTATTAGATTCAAGCTATTACATAGCGCATCAACGATTACTTCAATTTAAAACACGGCCGTTTTCTGGGCCATTAGTAACCAGTGTGGGTCGTTTAACGGACCAAAAAGCACTGTTACTTCGTCAGCCTTATGATAAAGGGCTTGTATTAGATGAGTTATGTCAGCGTTTAAAACAACATAACGGCTACATGATTATTTTAGGCTCAGGGGATACTGAACTTGAGCACATCATGACATCAGTTATGGCACGTCAAGATAACCTGCTATTTTTAAAAGGTTATGCGCATTATGTTGGTGAATACATGTACCACTTAGGCGATTTATTTTTAATGCCAAGTTCATTTGAGCCGTGCGGTATTAGCCAGATGTTAGCAATGCGAGCAGGACAGCCGTGCTTAGTACATGGTGTAGGTGGTTTACGTGATACAGTAGAACATCATGTGAGTGGTTTTAGTTTCCAAGGCGAGAGTTTGGCATCACAAAGCTACGAACTTGTTACTAGTTTTAGTGATGCGCTTGAGCTTAAAAAATCGCAACCAGAAAAATGGTGCTCAATATGTGAACAGGCAAGAAATGCCCGTTTTACGTGGCAATCCGTTGCAGAAGGCTATTTATCTGGCTTATATCAATAAAAAGTAAGTGATTCATGGTAATTAGGTGACTTTTTTACCAATTTCAGCTATTAATTACTTAGTGTGATATAAAATAAGAAAAGTAGGTAAAGTGGCTGTATTTGTTGCTAGGCAAGCGGTCTTTAATCGTCGTCAACAAGTTGTCGCCTATGAGCTACTATTTAGAGATAGTTTACAAAATAGTTTTCCTGATGTGTCAGAGAGCACGGCAACGGCTCGCCTAATTATGGAAAACCAGCTCAATTTAGGTACTCGTCATATAACGTCGGGTAAAAAAGCATTAATTAATATTGGTCCAGAGTCTTTGAAGCTGGACCTTTGCGCGTTTTTGCCAACAAATGATGTCGTGATTGAGTTACTTGAAACCATTGAGCCAACGGACGAAAATTACGAATATTGCCGTGAGTTATTTCATAACAACTATAAATTAGCGTTGGATGATTTTGTTTACCAACCCGAATGGGACCGTTTTTTAAAACTTATTCGTTTAATAAAGTTTGATGTCCAGCAAACCCCTTTTGAAGAATTGGCCCCGATTGTTCATAAATTAAAAAAGTATCAAAAGATAAAGCTATTAGCTGAAAAACTCGAAACAGCTGATGATTACGAAAAAGCGCATAAAATGGGCTTTGATTTTTTTCAGGGTTATTTTTTTGCTAAACCGAAGATGATTCAGCATCGTGATATTGATTACAATTATGCGCTGGTATTATCGATTTATGCACAAGTCATGCGCCCAGATCTAGATATCAGTGAAATCGCTGGTTTGTTTTCTTTAGATACTGCACTTGCTTATAAACTGTTACGTTTAATAAATAGCGGTGTTTTTCCTATAAAGAGTAAAATTGGCTCATTAAAACAAGCGCTTGTTTATTTAGGTCATGAACGACTTAAAAAGTTTGTTAGTCTAATTATTACTGCCCACAGTGCCCAGTCAAAACCAGCCGAGTTGACTCGGCTTTGTGTTGTAAGAGCCCGTTTTTGTGAATTAATCGCTCAGCGTGTTGCTAAACAGCAAACTGGTGAGGCATTTTTAACAGGGCTATTTTCATTACTTGATGCCATATTAGATCAACCTATGGAAAAGTTATTGGATAGATTGCCGTTTCCTGACGAAATTCATGCCGCTCTCATGCAAGAAAAAAATATCCTCTATTACATACTTGAAACGGTTAAAGCGTACGAAACTGGTAGCTGGTGGGCGCTTGAACAGGCTGTTGCCTATCTAAGCATTGAAAGCGCAGATCTTCCCAAGATATACGAAAATGCAGTAAATTGGAGTGATAGCTGCAGGCAAAACCTATAAGGGATTTATGCGCAATATAAATATGGATGTGTTACGGGGTATTGCGGTACTCGGCTTGATGTTTATGAACATCTACACCTTTGCTGTGTTTGAGTATGACTATACCCCAAGTGCTACGCCACCCTTTTCAGACTCGCTAATTTTCACTATTAATACCGTGTTTATTGATGGGCGTTTTAGAAGCCTTTTTTGCTTGTTATTCGGAGCATCTTTAGTTATTCAATGGCAGCTTTGGCAAAATGTTGAAAAACAACATAAACGACTAAAAGTTTTGGCATTTATAGGCCTTGCCCATGGTTTTTTATTATGGGCTGGTGATATTTTGTTTATTTATGCTTGTGCAGGCTGGTTAACGCTTAAATTTAGTCAGCAAGATAAAGAAAAAAACTTGCGTATGGGTATGTTGTTTTTACTTCTCGGCGCCTTTATTTCATTCTTACTTGCCTTTGTAGAGCCAGATTTTAACCCTGTAACGAGAAGCTCTGAGAGTTTCTTAATGGCGTATGATGCAGCGTATTCTTCTTACTTTGCAGGATTCGTCAGTAACTTTTTTATGTTTATCATAATGCTTATTGCTGTACCGCTTATCACTGTGTGGATGGCTGCTGGGTTAATGATGATGGGTGTCTATTTATATAAGAAAGGCGTATTCATTCATGGTTTAACAAACTCCCAGTTCAAGTTGATTGTTCCAGCTGCGATAAGTTTAACGGCCCTGAGATTAATAATCGATCCAAACCAGAGTGTCTTTATGTACGCGATTGTAGAACCAATTAATTGGTTGGCTGCTTTATCCATGGCTATTTTTTATTGCCACATTATTGTGAAAGTAGTTAAGAATATCCCTAATAACTGGTTGCTGCTACAGCAAGCTGGGCGTATGTCATTGACGTTATATTTGATGCAAACAGTCATATTTATCTTGTTTTTTAAAGTCGCATACCCAACCGCAGCACTTAATTTTGATCGCTTAGATTATTGGTTGGTGATTGCTTTTGTGCTTGTTTTTCAATTGTTTTTTTGTAAAGTGTATAGTATGTATTTTAAACAAGGTCCGTGCGAGTTAATTTGGCGAAAATTGTCTAGATAATTCCTCGTATACTACAATCAAAGAAAAACAAAGCGGAGTGGTAATGCGAGTTTGCTTGTTGGTTTTTACAATGCTTTGCTGTTCACCACTTTATGCTGGCGAGCAATTCTCTGTGCTGTTAGTTAATCCTTCAGTTAAAACTGATTTGTTTTGGCAAAAAGTGACTAATGTGATGCAGGTTGCTGCCAAGCAAAATAATGTCGCTCTTACAACAATTTATGGCGGTGGAAATCGCCACATTCAATTAGCTGAGCTGAAACAATACCTTCAATATAACGCTAAACCCGACTACGCAATTTTAATTAATTACCCAGGTGGTGCAGAGCAGTCAATGACCTTGCTTGAGCAGCACAAAATTAAATTTATCACCCTTGAAGAAACGATTGTTGGCGTAGAGCGAAACGAAGTCGGTAAACCCCGTCAGCGCTTTAAGTATTGGTTAGGTGAAGTATTTCACGATAACTTCAAAGCCGGTGAGCAACTTGGCAAAGCCTTACTTGATGAGGCAATAAATACAAAGCAAACGCCTCATTTTGTTGCTATTAATGGCCATTATGGTACTGAATCTGACACCCGCAGTGATGGCCTCGTTCATTATTTACGTAAACAAGATGTTGAGCTTGAGCAAGTTGTCTATGCAAATTGGAGTAAGCAGGAGGCTGCGAATAAAGTAAGCCGATTATTGCAACGACACCCTGATAGCAATGTGATTTGGTGTGCGTCTGATTTAATGGCGCAAGGCGCCCTAGAAGCTGTGAAAGGTAAAACAGATAAAGCCTATTTCATAGGTGGCATAGACTGGCTTGATGATAATTTAGACTTAATTGAACAACAAAAACTCACTGCCAGTGTTGGCGGGCATTTTATGATGGGAGCGTGGGCACTAATTAGCGTGGTCGATCATCATAATGGCAACCCTTATTGGCAGAATCACGATGCGATTAAGTTTCAGCTTGGGGTGATCACAAAGCACAATATTCAAAGTTACCGCTGGCTAAGAAACATCAAAGATTGGTCGGTTATCCCTTTTGAAGCCTTCTTACTGCCAAACAGTAAAAGCACTGAGTACGCCTTCGATTTTGATACGCTACATAGTTTATTGAGCGAAAAGCCCAAAAGCGCAGCGCAACACTAAAAGTGTAGTCAAAGAGCCTAGATTCTACCTAGCTTGGTAAAGGCTTCTGGTATAAACTAGCGGCTTTAAAATCCAGACAGAAGTGTGCCATGACAGAGTTAAAGCGATTAAATAAATTTATCAGTGAAACAGGTTTTTGTTCACGCCGTGAGGCAGATAAATATATTGAAGAAGGTCGTGTTACTGTTAACGGCAACTTGCCTGAAATGGGCGTAAAAGTCAGTGACGCCGATGATGTACTTATTGATGGCAAACCTTTAAAAGCAAAGCCTAAGCTGGTTTATATTGCCTATAACAAACCAGTTGGTATTACTTGTACGACTGAGCGAAAAATCCAAAGCAATATTGTTAAAGCAGTTAATTACCCCGAGCGTATTTTCCCAATTGGACGCTTAGATAGACCTTCAGAAGGCTTAATTTTCTTAACTAACGAAGGCGACATCGTTAATAAAATTCTTCGCGCTGGTAATAATCATGAAAAAGAATACGTAGTAACGGTTGATAAACCACTTAATCGCCAGTTCGTTAATAAGATGGCAAATGGTATTCCTATCCTCGATACCGTTACTAAAAAGTGTAAGGTTAAACAAACCGGCCCGCAGCAATTTACCATTGTGCTAACACAAGGCTTAAACCGCCAAATACGCCGTATGTGTGAATATTTAGGCTATGAAGTGGTGACTTTAAAGCGCACACGAATTATGAACGTGACCCTAAAGGGTTTAAAAGTAGGGCAGTGGCGTCACTTAACCGAACAAGAAATGGCTGAGATCAATAACTCAATTGCAGATTCAGGTAAAACGGAAGAGCGTTCAATTGATGAAAACAAACAGCCAACGCAAGCTCGTGCAAAGCAAAAGCCACGCAATGAAGAAGAAAAAAAGCGCGACTTTTCTAAATACGTGAAAAAAGCACGCAGTGATGCCAAGCAAGGTCAATCAAGAGCAAAGGCTGGCAATTCTCACTCATCAAAACCAAATCAAACGAAGCGAAGCAGTACTAAACGCACCGGCACATTAAGTCTGAAAAAGTAAGCTTCAGAGTATAGAACCCTGACTAGTATTTGCTCGTAATCTTCAGGGTTCTAAATGATACTGATTTCAACCTTAGCCTTTATTAGGGTAAATAGCATCATCTTCAAGACGGTCTCTTTTCTGTTTAAATTCTTTTTTAGTGAGTTTTTTCGCGATAATATCGATAAGTTGATGTTTTCTTACAAAGAATAGCTCTTTTGTATGGTCATCTTCAAATAGTAATAGCGCTACTTTATTGTTTTTAACACTTGCTTCAATCAATTTGAGTCCATTCACAATCAAGTTAGGTCTAAAATACAGAGCAATTTGACTGTTTTGTGGAAAGTCGTAATGAGATTCAACAGCGCGGTTTGAAACAGAATCACACTCGAGCTCTAAATCGGCTGATTGTTGCCCTTCACAAATATCTGCGATTGGCGTGCCTATTTCCCCAAAAATCCATCTTGAGTTAAATATCAATCCATTTTGTCCTTCAATTGCTAAAATAGCATCAGATAAAGTTTCAACGGCAACGTGAAAAGCCACATTAGACTCATGCTGGTAGTATGCTTTTTCATTGGCACTTAAAGTACCACTGAGTATTGCAATCAATAAGTAAAAACCACTTCTAAACATCTTAATTCTTCAAGTACTAAATCAGCAGAAATAGGTTAGCACACAAGCTGATAGGTTAAGCATTAAATAGACACCCACTTTATTTAGAGCCATAACCAGATCATCAAAATGGACAGCCACGTTAAATAAATTTCACGAAAGCTAGTGCGCTTCCCCAAAAATGGACACCCACTTTAAATGGAAATCCACTTTAAAAGTAACTAGACACCCATCTTAAATAACGTTAACTAGACACCCACCTTAACCCACCTTAAATAACAAAAATTTATACTAGACACTGGCGAGCTCTCGGCATTCGACTTTACCGAGAATAATAAATAAGTTAATAATTGATAGCTGACCAATTTTGCACGACTAATAAACTGGGTTATCAATGGCTACTTTTCAGAATGTATTTATCTTTATTGCATCTCTATTGTTTGTTGGTTATGGGGTGTTGGGATTACTAACGAATAAAATTCGTGTAGGTAGCTGAAGTTATACAGGGAGCATTAGCACCATCCATAAGCACCAAGAACCAGTGCGTTTTTATTTTTTGGTGTTGCTTATTTTTATTTGCTGGCTGTGGCGGATTTTATTACCTTTTAAAATAATAGGTAATAAAGAAAAAGCCCTAACAGTTTGCTGAAAGGGCTTTTGGTTGAGAGTCAATCTGTATTAATTAGCGTGACGCTGCTTTGGTACTTTGATCTTAAACAGCATGGTATAAAGCACAGGCACAACAATCAGTGTTAGTACTGTCGCAAAACCAAGGCCAAACATAATGGTTACCGCCATTGACTGGAAGAACACGTCAAAGAGCAGTGGGATCATGCCTAAAATGGTTGTAATTGCAGCCATCGCTACAGGTCGAACACGGCTTACACCAGAGTCGAATACTGCTTTGTAAGGGTCTTTACCACTATCAAGTTCAAGGTTAATTTGATCAACTAATACAATGCCGTTTTTAATGAGCATACCGCTTAAGCTCAGTAAGCCAAGAAGGGCCATAAAGCTAAATGCTGCATTCATTAGTAATAAACCAGCTGATACACCCACAATGGCTAGTGGCACTGTTGCCCAAATCACTAAAGGCTTTTTAACTGAATTGAACAGCAATACAGTTATAGCGAACATAGCTAAGTAACCAAGAGGTAATGACCCAAAAATCGCTTTTTGCGCATCTGTTGATGACTCATACTCGCCGCCCCATTGCAATTCATAGCCACGAGGTAGTTCAATAGCTTCTATGTCTTTGCGAACACGTGCAAAGAGCTTCGCTGGAGTTTCATCGCCAATAACATCGTGGTCGGCCATTACAGTGATGGTACGCTTACGGTCACGTCGCATGATCAAGCTGTCTTCCCACTCAACAACAAAATCATCAACCACTTGTGTCACCGGAACAAACACTCCTAACACTGGGCTGTAAATTTGTAAGTCGCGCAAGCTTTCAACGTTTAAGCGCTCTTCAGCAGGTGAGCGAGCAATAATAGGCAGCATTTGCGTGCCGTCTTTATATACGCCCACTTGTTTACCCGATAAGCTAGTTAACAGCAGCTGATCAAGGTCTGATTTAGCAATCCCTAAACGACGGGCTTTTTGCTCGTTAAATTGTGGACGAATTAACTTCGAGCGAGCACGCCAATCGTCACGAATATTAAATGCCCCCGCATCTTGATGCAGAATGTCTTTCGCTTCTTTTGCTAATTGACGAAGTACCACAGGATCAGCACCAGAAAAGCGCGCTTCAATTTTTGCATCTGTTGATGGGCCAATTTCCATACGTTTAACTTTAAGCTGAGCATCAAGTACATGTTCATGTTGGTAATCGCGTACTTTTTTAATCATGGTTGTAACAGCTTCGCGGTCTTTTACTCGAATAATCAATTGCCCATAGGCTGGGTATGATTTCTCAGGTGCGTAAGTCAGCATGAAACGCGGTGCACCTTGACCAACCGTTGTGGTTATTTCTTCAACCAGTGGGTCGGCTTGTAAGAATTTTTCGAGCTTTGCAACACCATCCATAGTGGTATGAATATCAGCGCCTTGTGTATGCCAATAATCAACATAAAACATAGGAGTATTCGATGCTGGGAAGAACGACTGCTTGATAAATTTAAAGCCATAAACTGAGCTAACAAGCATGATCACCATCAGCAGTAGCGTGGTTTTACGGTACCGCATTGCTGTATGTAACACGCCTTTATAAACATTAAAAATAACACCTTGATAAGGGTCTTCATCGTGATGCGGCTGTTTTTCAGTGGCTTGTTTAAACATTAAATCAGCGAAAAAAGGCGTTAAGGTAATGGCGGTGATCCAGCTTAGTAACAAGGAAATAAACAACACCCAGAACAAGCTGCCAGCAAACTCACCACTGGCATCTGAACTCAAGCCAATCGGCGCAAAGGCAGTAATTGCAATAACCGTAGCCCCCAGTAATGGCCACTTGGTTTGATTAACGATGTTAGTCGCCGCTTGCAGTTTTGTTTGACCGCGTTTGAGGTTTATTAATATGCCTTCGGTTACTACAATGGCATTATCTACCAGCATCCCTAAAGCTATAATCAAGGCGCCAAGCGAAATCCGCTGTAAATCAATGGCAAACAACTTCATGAAAATGAAGGTACCTAATACGGTCAGTAGCAGTATTACACCAATCAGTACGCCACTTTTAAAGCCCATAAATATTAAAAGTACAATAATAACGATGGCAACAGCTTCAAGTAGGCTGATAATAAAGCCACTAACTGACTTTTCTACTTCAGCAGGTTGGTTATAAACGCTGTTTATTTCCATACCATGTGGTCGTTGATATTCCAGTGACGCTAAATGGGCATCAATATTTGCACCTACATCAACAACGTTAACGCCTGTGCTAAATGACACGCCTACCAGTAATGCTTGCTGCTGGTTATAGCGAATAATATTGTTAGGGACTTCGGCGTACTCACGAAAAACGGTAGCAACATCACCTAAGTAAATAAGCTCATTTTCACCTGGCTTAGAAATAAGTAAGTTTTCGAGCTCTTTTACGTCTTTAAATTCACCGGTTGGGTGTAAGCGAATTGATTCATCGCCAACGCGGACTTTACCTGCGTTCGAGACACTATTTTGAGTTTGTAAAAGCTGGTAAATACGATTAGGCGAAATACCTAATTGGGCAAGTTTGCGGGTTGAAATCTCAACCATGACTTGTGCTTGTTGCTCACCACCCACAGTTACTTTACTAACGCCATCAACCAAAACAAGCTCACGTTTTAAATAATCAACGTAATCTTTAAGCTCATCGTAAGAATAACCATCACCAGTGACTGCATACATCACTCCGTATACATCACCAAAGTCATCCATAATCTTGCTTGGATAAACACCAGAGGGCATCGACGATGCTTGATCGTTAATTTTCCGACGCAACTCGTCCCATATTTGACGTAAGTCTTGTTTACGATAATTGCTTTTCATTTCGACGGTAATTTGCGATTTACCCGGTGATGAAATACTGGTTACGTAATCAACATACGGTAGCTGTTGAATTGCATTTTCGATAGGGAAGGTGACTTCTTCTTCAACCTGCTGTGGTGACGCGCCCGGATAAAGGGTGATCACCATGGCTTTTTTTAGGGTGAATTCAGGGTCTTCAAGTTGTCCTAAGCCAAAGTAAGCGACGGTTCCACCAATAAGTAGAAACAGCGCGAACATCCAGCTAATGACTTTTCTTTCAATAGCGAGTGCAGCAAAGCTCATTATAAGCCTCGCTCTTTTTGCCATGGACGCACTTTCATGCCTTCTTCTAAAAAGTGCACACCAGCAGCCACAACGATTTGGCCTTCTTTAATACCTGATAGTACTTCAATGCCATCACGGTGTAATTGGCCAACTTCAACAGCTTGCTTGTGCACTAAACCGGTGTTTTCGTCATAAATCCACACAAAGCTGTTGTCGTTTTCAGACTTGGTAGGCTCTGAGAATACCGCCTCAACAGGCAGCAATGTATAAGGTGATTGTGAACTGGTGATTTTGCTTAAGTCTATATCAACGCGGCCAGTCATACCGGCAAGTAGATTAAAATCTTCTGGCACAGGTAATGAAAACACAACTTTATACGTTAAAGTAATTGGGTCGGCTTGGGTATCAAACTCTTTAATGGTTAATTGATATGACTTGTTTGGATAACCATCAAATACAACATCAGGTTGATAGTGAACGTCTTTATCGATGCGTGCAATGAGTTTTTCAGGCACTTGAATAACCACATCCATTAGGTCGCGGGTTTCAAGGCGTAGGATGTTTTGTTTTGCTTGAATGTTTTCAAAGTTTTTCACAAATACCTTTGCCACAGTACCCGCGAACGGCGCGCGTAATTCGCTATTATCTAGGTTGGTTTTGGCAATTTTAAGCGCTGACTCAGCAACTTGTTTATTAGCAAGGGCTTGGTCTAACTCAGATTGGCTGGCAATTGAGCGGTTAAATAGCTTTTGCACACGCTCAAGTTGAGACGCTGCAAGTTCATAACGTGCTTTGCGCTCATCATATTGCAGTTGAAAATCTTCAGGATCCAGTTTGGCTAAAAGCTGGTCTTTCTCAACGTGTTGGCCCGCAAGAGCAGGGAACTCAAGTAACTCACCATTTACTCGAAAGGCAAGGTAAGATCCTTGGTTAGCAACCACTTCAGCAGGAAAGCTGCGAATGCTCTGCTCCGAATTATTACCAATATTAAACAGTTTTACAGGGCGAACTACCGGCTCTGCTTCACCTTGTTGTGCTTGCTCTGAACATGCCGCAAGTAACAGAAACATACTGCTCATTAACACGGCGGGTGCCAATCTCATTGTCTTCTCCATAGATAAGAAAGCATAAATTTGCTGCAGGATACGCTGCAAAGATATAAAATAAAAATTATTAAATTTTAGAAACAGCATAAGTTTTATTTATATAGTTTGCCATTAATGAATTTAAATCAATTAATCATTCTAGATGCTATTGTGCAAAGCTCTAGTTTGAGCCAAGCCGCACTTAAATTGCATAAGACTCAACCTGCGCTCACGCTAGCGATTAAGAAGCTGGAGTCAGAGCTAGGTTTTGAGCTGCTAGACCGTAGTCAATATCGATTACACTTAACTGAAAAAGGCCGAATTTTTTATCGAGAAGCCCGACAATTGCTTAATGCAAACAGTGAGTTAAGCTCACTCGCTAAAGAGCTTGCATTAGGTAATGAGGCCAATTACAAAATATGCTATGAGCAACTTTGTCATCAAAACAGCTATAACCAAGTGATCAGTCGTACATTTAAACGTTTTGCCAGTACAGAGTTTAGTATTTCTTCAGGTAAACGTTTTGTATCTCTTGAGCAAGTTAATAGCCATGAGGCTGATTTAGGAATTGGCCCTTGGTTTGATTTGTTTCATGCAACAGGGGACCTAGAAAGTTTGCCAATTGGTAAATTTGATATAGGTATTGTCAGCGCGCCTGATGTGGTGCCAAGTTCAATCACCTTTTCAGAAATTCAAAATTACCCGTGTTTAGCCATGTTTGAAAGCGACTTGAGCTTTGATAGCGATAGGCTTTCTTATACCTTAGGCTCTGCATTAATGAAAATTGACGATATAACCAGTGTTAAGTCGTTTTTACTCTCTGGTGCTGGCTGGGCAATGATCAGTTTGCAGCATTGCCAAGCAGAAATCGACGCTGGTTTATTACAACAAATTAAAATAATCGATCGTGAACACCAGTTTGGTGCAGAAATTCGTGTATTTAGACAGCACTCGGTTCATCATGGCCCTGTTGCAAGAGCTATTTGGCAAGATTTTAGCGAAGTCAGTAAACAGTATTTGGAGTCGAGTCGTGCAGCAGGCAACTAAAGAAGATTTAATTTATACCATTATTTGTGCTATTCCTGAGGGGAAAGTTGCCAGCTATGGGCAAGTAGCAAAGCTTGCGGGATACCCTAATAACTCAAGGTTAGTGGGGCGGTTATTAAAAGTAATGCCCGAAGGCTCAAGCATTCCGTGGCATCGGGTGGTTAATAGTCAGGGTAAAATATCGTTTCCTGAAGGCAGCAATAAGTATCTTGAGCAACGACAAAAACTACTCAGTGAAGGTGTTACCTTTAATAAAGCTAAAATTAATATGCGCCTGCATCAGTGGGACTAATAGACATATAAGCTAATTGATAGGTAATGACAAACACAGCCAACTAACACGAATACATGCCAAATTGCATGACTGTAATGGCGGGTTTTAGCGCTGTAAAACACAGTACCTAAACTGTAGGCAATCCCGCCAGCTAGCAGCCACCATAAAGCGCTTAAATCAAGGTTCAAATAAAGTGGGTAAACAAGTGCTAAGGCAAACCAGCCCATCAATAAATAGGTAGCGAGAGAGACTTTTTTATTCGTGTTTCTGACCAGTAATTTATACGCAACCCCACTAAGCGCTAAAGACCAAATAAATACCAAAGCGGCAATTGCCCAAGCCCCAGATAACGAAATAACCAAATAAGGCGTGTAGGTACCGGCAATAAGCAAGTAAATCGCACAGTGGTCACATTTTTTATAAATGGCTCGTATGCGCTCTGTGGTACTGGCGTGATATAAGGTCGAGGCTAAAAATAATACCAGTAGACTTGAGCCATACACGATGGCGCTCACCGTAGCTGACACAACTTTAGATTGTGAAATTAAGTCCCACAGTACATATACCGCAAACAGGACTCCCATGCCGTGAGTAAGCACGTTAAGTTGTTCTTCTTGGCGTGAATAAGGGAGTTGTTCTGTCATATCTATCTACTAAAAATGAGTGAATAAAACAGTTTCAGTGTACAAGTGTGCGCTGAAGTTGGCAATGCTTATTTTTTTCACTAAATATTGGTCAAAATATTTAAATTTGTTGGTTATATTAACCAGTCCTGAATGCGGTCGAAAATTTAATTTATTTTTAAATCGTTAAAAATCAATAAATTAAAAAATATTTTCAGGGTGGCACAACCTTTGATTAAGTAATTACGACTAATTACTTAAAGAGACAAGGAATACCACTATGAATAACTCACTTAAATTAACTACTGCTGCGTTACTTGTATTAGGGTCAACTCAAGCAAGCGCTACTGACTTTGAATTAGATATCAGCAACACCATTACACAATCTGTTAAAAGCTATGTTCAACAAGCAAGCATTGAATTGAAAGAAAGCGTAATGAACAGCATTGAGTTTGATGCTCAAAAGTTACTAGATACTTACATGAGTGAAGATGCAATTGCTTCGAAAGAAGAAGAGTTAAAAATTGCTCAAGCTCCTAAAGCAACAAACAAGCAGTAAGGAAACAAGACAATGAGTAGTGAAATCAGCTTATTTTTACTTATGGTTGCACCGGTTTTGAGTTTACTCAGTGCGTATGCATCAATCGAATTATTTCGTAACGTTGCGCAATGGTTCAACTTCTAGAGTACAAAGTAGATATTAAGATTTCATGAAATATTGATCGGCGGATTAAAAACGCACGTAATTAAAGGCATGTGGTTTTAGAATAGTAGACTTTATGAAGCGTGCGATTTTTCCTTTACCGGTTTTTATTTTACCTGAAGGGTTCACCAAGCTAAGAATTTTTGAGCAGCGTTACTTAACGATGGTCAAAGAAGCGGTACAAGATAATACAGGTTTTGTGCTGTGCACTTATCAACACGATACAGATCTTAACTTGCCCGAAATAGGTTGTTTAGTGCAAATAACCGACTTCAATCAAGATGATAGTGGCCAATTACTAATTGATGTTTATGCTGAACATGCCGTGTCTATGCATAACGCGTATCAGGATAAGCAGCAACTACGCCATGCTGACATCGAACTAATTACATCGCCTTCATGGTATGTAAACACACCAATCAATGACGAAAACACTCTATTGAGCGACACGCTTCGTGCTGTGTTTGCAAATCAGCCTGATTTAGCTGGCCTTTATAAAACCCCACAATTTGATAACCTTGCTTGGGTTGTTGCCCGCTGGCTCGAAATTTTGCCTATTTCATTAGTTAAAAAACAACAACTTGCCTTTAAATCTAATTTTGAAAACTTGCTAAGTTTCCTCCATACTCTAATTAACAACGAATTTACTGATTAATGTGATCTCACATCAACTTTTTGGCGTATAAGTTTTTACGACAATAATTGGATGACACAAAGATGGTAAGTCAACAACTTCAAACCGGTTGTAAACCTAACACAGGTCAATATTCTGCCATGCCAGATACACCAAGCAAAGAGCTTGCTGATGCCTTATTTGCTGTAGCAACGCACCGTGATAAGCGTGCGTTTGCTGTGCTGTTCCAATATTTTTCGCCAAAAATAAAACGTTTTGGGATCAAACAATTTGGCTCTGAAGCGCAAGCGATGGAATTAGTTCAAGAAACCCTTACCTCTGTATGGCGCAAAGCGCATCTTTACCACAAAGAGAAAGGTGCGGCGACAACCTGGGTGTATACCGTGATGCGTAACGCTTCTTTCGATATGCTCAGAAAAATGAAAAGCAGTAAAGAAGAGTGTATTAGCGAAGATATCTGGCCATTGATAGATGAAGCGGAGCCGGGCCAACACGAATTTAGTGACCATTTAGAAGATAAACAGATTAAACAATACCTTGATAAATTACCCCTTGCGCAACGAGAGGTTGTGCGCGGTGTATATTTCCAAGATATGTCGCAAGAACAGCTTGCTGAACATTTAAATATTCCCGTAGGCACAGTGAAATCTCGTCTTCGCTTAGCCTTGCAGAAGTTACGCAATGAAATGGGAGATCACCATGATTAAGCACCATCCTAGCAACGAATTACTTGCCAAGTTCAGTGAAGGTAATTTACCTGCCACTTTGAGTGTTGCAGTCGCTATTCATGTTGAAATGTGTCCTGTGTGTCAAAAAGAGCTCGCTGCGCTTGAAGCGAAAAATGCAGACAATGTATTTACTGAATCAGCTACCGACTTGGATGATATGTTCGATCAAACACTTTTTGATGCCATCACCGCTGATGAAACGATTGATGAAGTGTACGAGCAAGAGCAGGTATCGGTTAATGTTAAAGACAAAACCTACACCTTACCCAGAGCGCTCACGCGTATTGGCCACAGCAAGTTTATGCAAATTGGTAAGCTTGCCCGCTCTCGTATTGATTTAGAGGATGGTCCATTACGAGCAAGCTTGCTTCATATTGATGCGGGTGGTGAAATTCCAGATCACACACATACAGGTTTTGAGCTCACTTTATTATTAGATGGGGAGTTTAGTGATGAAGACGGACACTATGTACCAGGTGACTTTATGATGTTAGATGGTCGTCACAATCACACACCAAAAACGATTGAAGGGTGCTTGTGCTTTACAGTTGTAAGTAGTGCCCTACACTTCAATAAAGGTATTAGTAAATTACTGAACCCAATTGGTAATCTTATCTATTAGTAGAGTTTATATGCAGCAATCGACAATTAAAATTGGTTTAAGCGCCTGCTTAGCAGGCGACAAGGTTCGCTTTGACAGCGGGCACAAAAAATCTAATTTTTGCATGGATGAGTTGGCTAACCATGTTGAATATAAAAAGTTTTGTCCTGAAGTAGCGGTAGGGTTGCCAATCCCTCGGCCAACGATCCGCCAAGTGCGTGTTGGCGATACTATTAAAGTGTGCCGCCCAGATGGCACTGGCGATGTTGGTCCTAAGTTAACAGAATACGGTAAACGCGTTGCCACAGAACAAACGGCAGAATTAAGTGGCTTTGTATTTTGCGCGAAAAGTCCTAGTTGCGGTATGGAACGAATTAAAATCTACAATGAAGCGGGTACAGGTAACACCTCGGAAGGCGTTGGCTTTTTTGCAGAGCAAATAATGGCACATAACCCATTGTTACCATGCGAAGAAAACGGTCGTTTAAATGATATGCACCTTCGCGAAAACTTTGTAATGCGTGTTTATACCTACAAGCACTGGCAAACATTAAGCGAACAACCACTCACAGTACATCGATTGACTCAGTTTCATGCCCAATATAAGTACTTATTGATGGCTCATAACTACGAAGCTTACCGTAGTCTAGGAAATCTACTTGGCACTTTTGATGGCGAAGATATCCAAACTTTGGCTGATGAATATATTTTAGGGTTAATGACAGCCCTTAAAAAACCGGCTTCACGTAAAAATAACGCAAATACCTTAATGCATTTGCAAGGTTATTTTAAAAAATCGCTTTCTAAGATTGAGAAGCAAGAACTACGTGATGCCATCGATGAATATCGCCAAGGCTTGGTGCCACTATACGTACCACTTACGCTAATTAAGCATCATTTAAAAGTGCATCCAAACGAGTATCTTGCTAAGCAAGTGTATCTTGACCCCTATCCGAACGAATTAAAACTACGCTACGGAATTTAATGAATACATTATTTTGGTTTAGGCGCGATCTGCGCCTTTTTAATAACGACGCCTTGTATCATGCAATCGAAAATGGTTGCAGAAATGCGGTATTTTTTATTACTGAAAAGCAATGGCAAAAGCATGATGTGGCTGCTATCCAGCTAGATTTATTAAAGCGTAGGCTTAGCTTCTTGGGGGAGCTTTTAGCTAGCAAAGGTATTGAATTACATATTATTGATGCAGCTGATTACGCAGGCTGTGTTGAAAAGTTAGCGTCCTTTTGCGAGCAGCATCAAGTAAAAAATGTATACGCTAACAACGAATATGAGCTTAACGAGGTAAACCGAGATAAAGCCTTTTTACAGCACGCTGACAGCAATGGGATTGCTTTTTACGCATACGACGGCGATGTGATTGCGCCGCCGGGAAGCATTAAAAATCAAAGCGGTGAGATGTTCAAAGTATTTACGCCATTTAAAAATGCATGGCTAAAAGTTTATCAAGACACCCACTTTTATTTTGCTGAGCCGCCACAGATGTTCGAGCCAATTGAGTGGCAGCCAAGTGAGTTATTAGCCTCAGACGGCAGCTCAGAAAAATGGCCTGTTGATGATGAAACGCTCAGTCACGTTTGCGCGCGCTTTATTGAAGAAAAACTCGCAACATATCAAGACCAACGAGATATCCCAAGCATTAAAGGCACCTCGGGGTTAAGCCCTTATTTAGCCCTTGGTATTGCCAGCGTTCATCAATTATTGGCACTGATCCAGCAGCGTCACCCTGATGTACTACGTAGCAGTAAAAGTAACTTGTTTTGTTGGGTTAACGAATTGATTTGGCGTGAGTTTTATCGCCATCTTATCGCGATTTATCCAAACCTAAATAAGTACGAAAATTTTAATGATAAATACAACGCTGTGAAATGGCGTGATGATGACAGCGACTTTAAAGCATGGTGCGAAGGTAAAACAGGCTACCCGTTAGTTGATGCTGCAATGAGGCAGCTTCTGCAAACTGGCTGGATGCATAACCGATTACGCATGGTGGTTGCGAGCTTTTTAACCAAGCATTTATTAATTGATTGGCGTAAAGGCGAGCGTTTTTTTATGCAGCACCTAATAGACGGCGACCTTGCATCTAATAACGGTGGCTGGCAATGGGCTGCAAGTACGGGGTGTGATGCTCAGCCATATTTCCGAATTTTTAACCCCATCACCCAAAGCGAGCGGTTTGATCCAGATGGTGAATTTATCCGTAAATATTTACCAGAGCTGGAAAAAATACCTGCCAAGCAAATCCATTTTCCGCATGACTATTTAGCGAAACAGGGTAAGTCGAGCAGTTATTGGCCAGCAATTGTTGATCATAAAGCCGCGCGAGAGCGAGCGCTTAACGCATTTAAGGTGTGACATGGACAAGGCGATCCTTGATAGGTTTATTGATGTTTATCAAACACTCAATAAAGACAATTTACAGTTACTGAATGAAATCTATCATACAGATATTCATTTCGCAGATCCCTTGCATGCGGTAAATGGTCTTGGGGAACTGCGTGAATACTTCAAAAACCTTTACGCCAATGTACTTTCTTGCGAATTTGTTATTGAAGACAGCTATGTTACTGAAAATACCGAGGGCAAAGACGACATCGCGTTTATCTACTGGACTATGCAATATCGACATCCAAAGCTTAACAAAGGCCAAGCAATCTCGGTTGCAGGCCATAGTCGTTTGAAGTTTGCTGGCGATAAAATAATTAATCATCGCGACTATTTTGACGTAGGCGCTATGCTTTACAGGCATATTCCCGTGCTTGGCTCGGCTGTGAAATACATCGATAAAAGAGCGAGTGCATAATGACGACATTAATTACAGGTGCAACTTCAGGTATTGGCGAGTCATTAGCAACGCTTTATGCAGACAATAATGAACAGGTCATTGCATGCGGTAGAAATTCAGAAAAGCTTGCTAAATTGAGCCAACATCAAAATATTGAGTCTTGCCAGTTTGATGCAACAGACCTTCAAGATATTCGTTCTAGCACAGTGGCTTATACGCAATTTGACCGGGTTATTTTAAATGCTGGCAATTGTGAGTACATTGATGATGCTCGCAATTTTGACAGTAGTTTGTTTGAGCGGGTGATCACAACCAACTTGCTCAGTATGGGCTATTGCCTTGAGGCGCTATTACCAAAAATAAAGCCCGGTGGTCAGCTGGTGCTCGTAAGCTCTAGTGTGACTTATTTACCCTTACCGCGCAGCCAAGCATATGGTGCGTCTAAAGCCGGTGTAAGTTATTTAGCTAATAGCTTAGCGGTTGATTTAAAAGATATCGATGTCACTTTAGTTCACCCTGGTTTTGTTAAAACGCCGCTGACTGATAAAAACGACTTTCCTATGCCTATGGCGGTGAGTGCAGAAAAAGCGGCAAATTATATTTATAAAGGGGTCGCGAAAAGGCGCAAAGAAGTGCACTTTCCGCACCGTTTTACCTTCATTTTAAAATTTTTAAGAATGCTTCCTACGCCACTTTGGCTGAAGCTTGCAAAAGGATTATCACGTTGAAAAAAGTGGCTGTTATTGGATCTGGCATAGCGGGTTTAAGCTGTGCGCACCTATTGCATAAACACTACGATGTAACCGTATTTGAGAAAAACGACTACATAGGTGGCCATACTGCAACCATAGACGTAAAAGTTGATGGCGTTGAGTACGCTGTTGATACAGGCTTTATTGTCTTTAACGACCGAACTTACCCATATTTTGAAAAACTACTTAAGCGCTTGGGCGTTGAGCGTCAGAAAACCCAAATGAGCTTTAGTGTGCATAACGAACAAACAGGCTTTGAATATAACGGTCATACTTTTTGGAGCTTGTTCGCACAAAAACGCAATATCTTTCGCCCTAAATTCTGGAAACTTTTAAAAGACATTGTGCGCTTTAATGATGTGTGTAAATCATTACATGCTGAAAAAAATTACAAAGCAAATCAAACTCTAGGTGAGTTTTTAGACGAGCATGATTTTAACGAGTTCTTCCGTTTTCATTATATCTTGCCGATGGGCGCTGCTATTTGGTCAACAAGCATTAAAGAGATGGCGCAAGTTGGCATAGAGTTTTTTGTTAAGTTCTTTTATAACCATGGTTTGTTGGACATCACTAATCGTCCGCAGTGGTATGTTATTCCGGGTGGCTCTCGCGAATACATTAAACCTATGATCCAAGGTTTTGCTGATAAAATTCGTTTAAATAGTAATATCAGCTCGGTATCTCGAAAAGATGACAATGTGCATGTTCATTTTGATGATGGCCATAGTGAATCATTCGATAAAGTTGTGTTTGCTTGCCACTCAGATCAAGCTTTAAAGCTGTTATTAGACCCAAGCGAAGACGAAAAAAGTGTTCTCTCAGCGATACCTTATACGGCTAATTCAGTGGTACTACACACTGATACTACACTGCTACCAAAACGCAAAGCAGCATGGGCGAGTTGGAATTATCTGTTAAATAACAACACAGACAAAGCTGCTGTTGTAACTTATCAGATGAATATTTTGCAAGGGATTCAAAGCGATACGCAATTTTGTGTCACGCTTAACCATCTTGATGGCATTAAAAAAGATAAAATTTTACGCGAGTTTACCTATCATCACCCGGTATTTAATAAGCAGTCGATTGCCGCTCAGCAGCAAAAGTCTCTTATTGACGGTAAAAATAACAGCTATTTTTGCGGAGCGTACTGGTACAACGGCTTCCACGAAGATGGTGTAAGAAGTGCTGTAAATGTGGCAAAGCAACTCGGAGTCGAGTTTGAATAGCGCCATTTATGTAGGTGATGTTCGCCACAGGCGCTTTGCCGTCAAAGAGCATCACTTTAAATACCCGCTTTATATGATGTGGGTCGATTTAGCTAAGCCTGATGAGCTTAATGGAGTTCATCCTTGGCTTGGCTTAAGTGGTTTCAAGGCGCTTAAATTTAATCAGAGCGACTATTTTAATTATCAAACCGATATGCAGTTGCCACTCAAGCAGCGTGCACTTAACAAAATTAAAGAGCTTGGCATTGACGATGAATTTACCCATGTTTTTATGCTCGGACAGGTGCGCTGTTTAGGAATTTATTTTAGCCCGGTTAACTTTTTCTTCTTCCAAACTAGTCATGGCGAGTTCACTCACATGCTTGCTGAAGTCAGCAACACGCCCTGGAATGAACGTCATTATTATGTCGTACCCCTTGAAAAAAAAGTGAACTTTAAAAAGGTTTTCTCCGTATCACCTTTCATGAACTTAGATATGAACTATCATTGGCATATTAGAATGAATTCTGATAACACCATGATTCATATTGAAAATAAAAAAGACGACACTCTTTTGTTTGATGCAACCCTGCGTTTGCAAAAGCAGCCTCTCACGAAAGAGCAGGTTAGTGCCGTGCTTAAACAGTTTCCGGCTATGACGTTAAGTATTTTTAAAGGTATTTACCTTCATGCTTTGAAGTTGTTTTGCAAACGTGTGCCATTTATTGGCCACTCGGGCAAACAAGAGAATTCAACTAGGTGATGTGATGGAAAAAGTATCAAATTTAACACAAGCCCAAACGACCAGCTGGATGACAAAGCTTTATAAAAAACTGGTAATAGGTGCATTCAACAGTATCAACATCGGTTGCATTACTCTTAAAGAGGGTAACCAAACAGAGCAATTCGGTGACATTACAAGTGATTTACACGCAACGGTCACGGTAAATGATGCTGCTATGTATAAGTCATTTGCGTTATCTGGTAGTGTGGGTGCCGGAGAGGCTTATATTCTCGGCTATTGGGATTGTGACAACCTCACTAAACTTATTGAAATATTCGCTTTAAACCAAGATCAGCTAGATGCATTCGAAAAAAAATTTGCCTTTTTAAGTGGCATTGCGCACCGAGTTAATCACATTAAAAATAAAAACTCAGCAAGCGGTTCAAAAAAGAACATTGCGGCGCACTATGATTTAGGCAACGATTTATACAGTGCATTTTTAAGTGACGAAATGTTGTATTCATGTGCTGTTTACCCGTCAAAACAAGCTAGCCTTGAACAGGCCCAAGCGCACAAACTAGCATTGATTTGTGAGCAGGTTGATTTACAACCTGGTGATTCGGTGATTGAGATTGGCACAGGGTGGGGCGCATTTGCGATTTATGCAGCAACACATTTTGATTGCCATGTAACAACGACCACCATTTCTGATGAGCAACATGCCTATGTTGAACAAAAGGTTAAAGAGCTTAACCTTGAGCATAAAATAACGTTATTAAAGCAGGATTACCGCCTCTTAGAGGGCAAGTACGATAAGCTTGTATCAATTGAAATGATTGAAGCTGTTGGGCATGAGTATTTGCCAGGCTTTTTTGCAAAATGTCAGTCTTTATTAAAAGACAGTGGTGCAATGCTTATTCAAGCAATCACCATAGCTGATCAGCGTTACAGTCATTACCTTAAAAATTCCGATTTTATTCAGCAGTACATCTTCCCAGGTGGCTGTTTACCTTGTTTAGACGAAATGAACAAGCAAATAAAGCAGCAAACAGACATGGTTGTGCACAGTGTAAAAGATATTGGTGTTCACTATGCAAGAACTTTGGCTGATTGGCGTGAGCGTTTTGTGGCTAGCTGGACTGAAATAGATAAAGTGAAATTTGACCAGCGATTCTATCGCTTATGGTTATTTTATTTAGCTTACTGTGAAGGTGCGTTTAGAACCCGTGCTATCAGTACCGTTCATTTAGTTGCCCGTAAACCTCGTTTTGGCCATTCTGGCGATGATATCGCGCTCGATTATTAATTTTGCTTTGTTTCAAGGGGTATGGTTTATGGCCTTACTCCTTGAGCACAACTCTCTGATACCCGCTTTAGCTTTTGTCGCTTTGATGATTTATCTATCAAAGCAACGCCAGCAAGATAGTTGGCTACTCTTATGTGGTTTGCCTCTCGCACTGGGCTATGAATGGCTTGCCAGCAGCTTAAATTTACTTGCCTTTAAAGTAAGCCCTTTTCCTCTATGGCTTGCTGTACTTTGGGCTGCACTACTTTTAACCATTAATACTTCGATGCACTTTCTACAAAAGCTGCCTTGGTATATTGCTTGGGGTGTTTGCGCGCTATTTGCTCCTGCTAGTTACTATGCTGGAATGCGCTTTGAAGTGCTTAATACTGAGCTCGTTCTTTGGCAGTTTTGGCTCGTTTATGGTTTGGGTTGGGCAAGTATGTTTATGGCTATTATCGCTATTAATAAGCGATTTTTAGCGGCTAAATGATCAGTTTTAGGTGGTTTTTCGTAGTGTTTTACAACACAACTTTAAGGATTATTCGATGAAACAGTCACTTAATTTAAGTTTATTTGCTGCGTTATTGTTCTCTGCGGGCGTATATGCAAATGGCTTTAAAACGGTGGGCCAAGCGAAAATGGAGTATCTGTTTTGGGATGTTTATAACGCTAAATTAGAGACCCCATCGGGTTCGTATCAGTTTGGCCAACACCCCAGCAAACTTACACTGACTTATTTGCGGGATTTCGATGCGAAAGACATCGTCAAAGCAACCAACGAGCAATGGCAACATTTAAAGCTCAATGACATGGTTGGTGCTTACGATAAACAATTATTAGCCCTTTGGCCTGATATCAAAAAAAACGATTCGTTGTCGTTTCAAACCAACGAGCAAGGAATTGGTACTTTCTACTTTAATGATAAAAAGCTAGGTCAGATCGATGATAATAGATTCGCTGACAACTTCTTAGCAATTTGGTTAAGCGCCGACACGTCTGAACCATCACTTCGTAAACAGCTTATTGGAGGGAAACATGATTAAGCTCAAAGCACTCTTTATTTTTGCTATGGTACTGTTAATTACCAGCTGCTCTGCGCCTGATGTTGATTATTATCACGGAACAGAGCCTAAGTTTGACTTTAAGCAGTTTTTTAGTGGTGAGCTCAAAGCCTACGGCGTTGTGCAAGACCACAAGGGCGAGTTAACTCGTAAGCTGGTAGTTGACATGCAAGCATCTTGGAACGGCAATCAGGGAGTGATTGACGAGCAATTTGTTTATGATGATGGCGAAACGCAAACCCGTGTTTGGTACATCACCATTAATGATGATGGCAGTATCACAGGGACAGCATCAGATGTGATTGGCGAAGCAAAGGGTGAGAGCAATGGAAGCGTGTTCCATTGGACATATTCTGTCGAGCTTCCATATGATGGTAGTACTTTAGTGGTAAATTTCGATGATTGGATGTACTTGGTAACACAATCACGCTTGATAAACCGTACCGCTATTGATAAGTTTGGCTTTGAGGTCGGGGAAGTTACCTTGGTTATCGAGAAAATTGAATGATGGTTTGGCTATCATAAAATTTTGTGATGGAAGTTAAATTAAGTCTTTATTAATACTGATGTCACTAACCTTGTGATTGATAGTTAAATAGTAGTCATTTTTGAATAAATTACGTAAAAATAGCAATTTGCTGTTGCTAACTTCTCAAAAATGCATAAAGATAGGTTTTGCGAAGGCAAAATAATAACGAATAGGAATCTAACAATGAATAAAGCTCAATTAGTTGAAAAAATTGCTACTGATGCAGAAATCTCAAAAGCGGCAGCAACTCGTGCACTAGATGCATTCACTGGCGCAGTTACTAGCTCTCTTAAAGAAGGTAACTCAGTAGCATTAGTTGGTTTCGGTACTTTCTCAGTAAAAGAGCGCGCAGCGCGTACTGGCCGTAACCCACAAACTGGTGCAGAAATCCAAATCGCAGCAGCAACTATCCCAAGCTTTAAAGCGGGTAAAGGTCTTAAAGACCAAGTTAATCCTTAATAGGGTAACTTACTAATTATTGAAAAAAGGGCTTATAGCCCTTTTTTTGTATCTGGAGTTTTGTCGCGCTAGCGAAAAAGGCTTATGCCTTTAACGCTTTATCACCACGACCAATACCAACCGCACCTGAACGTACAACTTCAATAATGTCTGATTCATGACGCAAAGTATCAAGGAAGGATTCAATTTTTTCTGTGCTCGCGACAAGCTGCAGTGTGTAGCTGTGGCGCCCCATATCTAAAATAGCACCTTGGAATACATCAGCAACACGCGTTACTGCTGCTCGAGTGGTTTCATCTTGGGCAAAAACTTTCACTAATAATAGCTCACGCTCGATGTGCGCCATTTCGGTTAAGTCAATAATTTTAAGAACATCTACAAGCTTGTTCACTTGTTTAGTGATTTGCTCAACGATGCGATCATCACCCATGGTTGTAATGGTAATACGCGAAAGAGAATGATCGTCAGTCGTGCCAACAGTCAGGCTATCGATGTTGTAAGCGCGCTGTGAAAATAAGCCTACAATGCGCGATAACGAGCCAGGTTCGTTTTCTAATAAGATTGATAAAATACGGCGCATTATGCTTTTACTCCTTTACGTAACCACATATCATCGACTGCCCCTAGCTTGATTTGCATAGGGTAAACATGTTCTTTTTCATCTACACAGATGTCTAAAAATACCAGTCTGTCGTTAATAGACATGGCTTTTTCAATAGCAGGCTGAAGCTCATCAATATGATCAACGCGAATACCTACGTGGCCATAGCTTTCTACTAATTTCACGAAATCGGGAAGTGATTCCATGTAAGAAGATGAGTGACGACCTGAATACATCATATCTTGCCACTGACGTACCATGCCCAGTGAGCGGTTATTTAACGACACTACTTTCACAGCTAAATTGTATTGTAAGCAAGTTGATAGCTCTTGAATGTTCATCTGTATTGAACCATCACCCGTCACACAGATAGACTCTTTATCAGGGAAGGCAAGCTTAACGCCCATTGCTGCAGGTAAACCAAAGCCCATGGTGCCTAAGCCACCAGAGTTAATCCATTGGCGAGGGTGTTTAAACGGATAATACTGAGCTGCAAACATTTGATGCTGACCTACATCAGAGCTAATGTAAGCATCACCATTGGTTGCTTTGTAAATTGCCTCGATAACCGCTTGTGGTTTGATTTTATCGCCATCCGTGCTGTAGCTCAGGCATTTTTGTTCACGCCAGCTAATGATTTGACGCCACCAGTCTTCTTGTGCAGAACGATCAATTGAAATAGGGCTCTTATCAATCGCCGTTTGTAACTGCTCAAGCACTGTTTTCAAGCAGCCAACAACCGGGATGTGCGCTTTAATTGTTTTAGAAATTGAGGTTGGGTCAACATCAACATGAACGATAGTGGCATTAGGGCAGAACTTTTTAACGTTATTTGTTACCCGATCATCGAATCGAGCGCCTAAAGCTAAAATAACATCAGCATTTGCCATGGCTTTATTTGCCTCAAGGCTACCATGCATACCTAACATACCAATAAAGTTAGGATGAGTACCGCTGATACCACCTAGACCCATTAAGGTGTTAGTGATTGGCGCGTTTAATGATTCAACCAAGTGAGTTAGTTGCTCAGAGGTATTTGATAGAATAATGCCGCCACCTGAGTAAATAACCAGTTTTTTAGCTTCTAAAATTGCGTTCACTGCTTTACGAATTTGTTTTGAGTGGCCTTTAGTGTTCGGGTTATAAGTTCGAAGCTCAGTTGTTTTTGGAAATTCGAATGGGAACTTTAACTCAGGGTTAAGCATATCTTTAGGTAATTCAACCACAACCGGACCAGGGCGGCCTGTGCTGGCTAAGTAGAATGCTTTAGCTAAGATTGTTGGAATATCTTTTGCGCTTCGACAGTTATAGCTGTGCTTTACGATAGGGCGAGAACAACCAACAATATCAGTTTCTTGGAATGCATCATCACCAATTAAACCAGTAGGAACTTGGCCAGATAACACCACCATTGGGATAGAATCCATGTACGCTGTCGCGATACCTGTTACACAGTTTGTAGCGCCAGGGCCAGAAGTTGCTAGCACCACACCGACTTCACCGGTAGCACGGGCATAACCATCAGCCATATGAGTAGCGGCTTGTTCGTGACGTACTAAGATATGTTCAATATCTTCTTGTTGAAATAACGCGTCATATAAATCAAGAACAGACCCACCAGGGTAGCCAAAAATATACTTAACATTCAATTCTTTAAGTGCCCGAACAACTAGTTCGGATCCATTGTATTCAGTTGTACTCATCCTCATTCCTCTGTGTGTGCAAGCATAAATGCATAAAAAAACCCCCGCATATGGCGGGGGTTTTTTAAAAAGCGTGCTTTCACCTTTTAATAGCCTCCCGCTGGGCTTGTAACTAAGACCAGTACGAGAACGTTGACGACTAAAAGGTGACGGCGAATATTCATTATTTTTTAATTTTCTTCTAAAAAATGCACAGCCGACTAGATGGCTGCTGTTTAAAAAATGTTAGTAGTATTTTTAAGTGTTTTGGAAACTGATGTCAACCGCAAATGTGGCTTTTTGCATTAGTTTTTCTTTATTTGAGTTTTTTGATATTTTTGTTGCATCTAGATGCCTAGCTGTCATTGTTTTGGGGTGTAACTATGCATTGAATTGTTCGTGTGGAAAATGGCTAATCAAACCAATAGATAATACATTTACGTTACTGCCTTGCATAACTTAGCTACTATCAGAATGGTTTCTTTTTTATAATTAGACACCCACTTTAACACCTCACTACCATAAGGTTTGGATATTTTTAAATAGACACCCAACTTATTTTTAATCTGTTTAATGAGACACCCAGCTTATTTTTAAAAAGATGTAGCTTAAGTAAGATGTGAATTATTGAGAACAAGTTGAATTGCCAGAAAGAATAGTGATTTTTCATTGTCATTTATTAAATTTCAGCCTTATGTGCTGAGTTAATCTTTAATTTTACACACTGGTCAGCGCTAGTTGCAAAAGTCGTTATGCTCCTAGAATTAAAAGGATTGGGTTTGCAAGGTTGATTTCTAGTGTAGAATGCGTAACTAAGTAAATAAGGCTAAGCTATTAGCTATAGAGCTTCTTCGTTTTCGTTTCATATGATTTGTATAAGCTGTGATAGCTTGTTCTTTACCTGCAGTATTTTTAAATGAGCGGGTAAAGGAAGTGGTGAGTGTAAGCCAGTTATCAATACAAATATTTAATCGTTCAAGAATTGGTAATGCATCTTCTGGGATTTTCCCTGGTTTATCTTCTCGTATTGAGCGGCCAGTCCAATCGACCAGTTGTAGGTATGTTTTGAGCTCAAAAGGTAGTCCGTTAGGCATATGTTTACGTGGTTTACCTGCAAAACGCATAAGTGATTTTGGTTGCTTATTGTTTTGAGCTGCATTAATTCTAGATTTAATACTGGTGTAGTCAGATTGCTCAGGTAAATCAGCCGCTTTCGCTCTTACAGGGTTTAAATCTACATAAGCAAGGCAAGCTGCAAGAGCTGCTTCATCAAGTAAAGCTTGTGATTTAAAGCGACCTTCCCAAAAGCGACCTTTGCACTCATCTTCTTGATTTGCTTGTCGTGCAATACTCTCATTAAGAACGCGCATAAACCAACTGATGCTACTGAGCCTCTCTCGATATAAATTTACTCTGGTATTAACCGCAGAAAGCTCTGCTTTTGTTAGCAATTCGCCATTTAAGAATTGTTGGCAAAGGAATGTACTTTTAAATAACTTGTGCCATCTAATCAGAATCGCTTTATTATTCAAACGCTTTGCTTTTGCTATATCAATATGAAGTACTAGATGAGTATGGTTACTCATAACTGCGTAAGCACAAACGTCAATACAAAATATACGACCAAGTTGAAGTAGTTTCTTTTCAACCCAATCGCGTCTGTGTTCAAATGAGCGACCAGTTAGTGGGTCTTGCCCGCATAAATAAGCGCGACGAACGCAGCGTGAAATGCAGTGATAATAAGGCGTGTTTGAAACGCTAATTAAGTTTCTACGTGGGGTTGCCATGCTCTTCTCCTCCATGAGTTGAACAGTGTAAGTTTAGTCATAATTTTGAGAAGTGAGAAATATTAAATTGGATGTCTGGTTAGTATTTTGAAAGAATAAATGTGGGTGTCTAGTTTTATGTTTTTAAATCTTGTTAGATAAAGTGGGTGTCTGGTTAAGTGGGGTAATAAAAAAGCCAGTCGTAGACTGGCTTTTGCTAGGTGGTTAAGGGCTAAATTTATTAGCCTTAAACAAGTGTTCTATTATAGACGCTCAATTACAGCTTGAGTGAAGTCTGTAGTACCGTGGCTGCCGCCTAGGTCGCGAGTTGTACGGTCGCCTGACTTGATAACATCAGCAACTGCGCTACGGATTCGCTCTGCAGTGTCGCCCATACCTAAGTGCTCCAGCATTTGGATAGATGCTAAGATCACTGAAGTTGGGTTTGCAAGGTTTTTGCCTGCAATGTCTGGTGCACTACCATGTACAGCTTCGAAGATAGCAGCATCTTCACTGATGTTTGCGCCAGGAGCCATACCTAAACCACCAACAAGACCAGCACATAGGTCAGATAGGATGTCACCGAATAAGTTTGTAGTAACGATTACATCAAACTCATCAGGAGTCATAACTAGTTTCATACAAGTTGCATCAACAATCATTTCGGTTGATTCGATTTGTGGGTAACGCTCAGCTACTTCACGTGCCACTTTTAAGAATAAACCAGATGTAGATTTAAGGATATTCGCTTTGTGTACAGCAGTTACTTTTTTACGGCCTTCACGTACCGCTAGTTCGTATGCAAAAGTAACGATTTTTTCTGCACCTTCACGGGTGATTTTTGACATTGCTTCAGCTTCGTTACCATCTTCAGAAACAACTTGGCCAAGACCTGAGTACATCCCTTGCGTGTTTTCACGAATAGTGATGATGTCGATGTCATCGTAACGAGCTTTTGTACCTGCAAATGACTTAACAGGACGAACGTTAGCGTAAAGGCCAAACTTTTTACGTAAAGTTACGTTGATCGAAGTGAAACCTTCACCAACTGGTGTTGTTAATGGACCTTTTAAAGTGATCTTGTTACGCGCGATTGTGTCGATTGTTTCTTGCGGAAGTAACTCACCAGTTTTTTCTAGGGCAGCAAGGCCAGCATCAACGAATTCATAATCAAAATCGCAACCTGCAGCTTTAAGGATCTCAAGTGCTGAATCAATAATGCTAGGACCAATGCCGTCGCCTTTGATCACTGTGATGGTTTGTTTAGCCATTTACTTTTCCTATTTATGAGTAGATAAACACGTAAACTTATCGCGAAATAGCATGCGATTTACTTGTTAGAGGGTTTACGTGGATGTGTTTGAAAATTTAAGCGGCTTTTATAGCAATTTATTCAGCTTTTTGCCAGTTTATCCTGTGAATACTGACTATAAATAGACTAAAGTTCATATTTATTTAACGTTTTCGCACTTTTTAACAACACAATCTAAAAATTGTCTGCAAATTCACAGTTTTTGAGATATGCATAAAAATCTGCTTTTGATTGCCATCCAGCGGCCGATAAACTATCGAAAATAATTTGTTCCTGCCAACTACTAAAAAGTGCTTTTGGCTGAAAAACATAATAAGTAAATAGCTTAATCGCGACCCAATGCTTTTCATTGATATCAAGTGTTTGTTTATCATGTTGCTCACTACCAAGTAAATGTTGCGTCCAACTGTTATCGCCAATCAGTCGATTTAAATACACCGTTAGTGGTTCTTGGTTTAATTGACTAACCCCAAACAAACAGCCAAGAGGAGGGCTAATCACTTGTTTTTCAGCTTGCTCAAATACCGTTTTACGGGAAATACTGGTTGCTTGATGTTCACAAAGATAAAGAACATAGGCATACAATGGCAAAGCAACCTGCTCAAATTGAATTGAATCGATGTGTTTAAATAACGCTTGGATAATACGTACCATGTTCTCAAGCCGCTTAGAGATATGCTGAAAAAGTGGGTGAGAGGTGGTTGCGACTAAGCGTTGAAATAATACTTTTTGAATAATCGCAGGGGCGTTATCGTATCCGACCATAGATAAACAATGGCGCAAGTCTTTAGCTCTTTGCTGCTCTTTATTATAGGGTTTAGCGGCAACAGTGAGCTGTGTTATTAATTCAGGGTAGGGGCTTAAAAGCTTATTTAAACCTTGATAGCTATATTCTTTTGATACTTTTAATGCACTAATTAACGTTAAATATTGTTGCCTACGTTGCTCATTTATTGGTTGTGGCTCAGCAAAACTTATGTTCTCACTAAACCAAACTGTGTAGAGCAAGCGAGTATCTTTACAAGGCCTTTGCTTAGCACAAGTCGTTAAGTTTGCCTTGATGCGATGCCAACGAATTTTTTCAGGACGACTCACATCGACTAAAATATGACGACCATGTCCATCTGTCGCTAAATAGATAAGTACTTGTTCGGCATATTTTACTTCACTGGCCGGAATGTAAGGGCCAATATGCGCAATCAGAGCTTTTATGGCATTTTGTGCAAATTCGTTCGGTGTACGCAAATATATATCAGCTAAGGCTTTGTACACGCTTATATGCCCACCTGACTCGCGATAAGTCGTATTCATCGCAATAATATTAGCCAAAGCAACTAAGGTTGTTGCACCATCGTAAATCATAATTTTTGGTGCACTTAGTAGTGCTTGTTTATATTTATTTAAACGCGCTAATAAGTGCTGAATAGGTAGCGTATGCGAGCCTGACTCTTTTAGTAGTTTTGCTGCTAATTGATGACGGCATTGCCAAAGTTTTTTATCTTGCGGGGTGAGAGCTTTACTTGCTGCCAATTTATTACTTTGCGATTGCACGCACAGGTAATTAGCTAAGCAGCAACTAATAATTTGCTCACTAATAGCTTGGTTGTAATTAAGACTACGGCATAAAATACAGGCTACAACACATTGGTTTACGACTAAATTTGTGGTGTAGCCGTGGTTCGCTACATACAAGCTTAATTGCGCTTGCATCCCTTTTGGGTAGGCTTGGTATAATAGGTAGTACCGCTCAGCAAGGTTACTTAATAAAGGGAAGATTTGAGACCATTTTTGCTTTTGATGGTAAAGTTTAAGTAATTGGTGCGTACTATCAAATAAGCGCGCTAGCTCCCGAGGGGTTACATTTTCCATCATAAGCGTTTAGGTTTCTTGTTGATAGCTTTCATAGGCACTTGGCCCCCATAACACCAACTGACCATTCTTAAAAAGTAGGCCCGTGCACTCGTCTATTGTCGTTATTCCATCGGATTTAACGTGCTGAGTGCGGTAAAAAATTATTTGCCAAACATTGTCTTCGGTGCGTTTTGCATAGGTTAGATCGGGGCTGCCTAAATAATCAAGCACCGCATTTAGATTTTCAGGTTTATCAACAGACAGCTTTGCAATATATCGCTTATTGAAGGCTTCACGGTCTTGCCAGATCATGGCTTGCGGATCATCTTTATAAAAAGTGATCACGAGGGTTGCTATCAGTGCATAAACACCTAACCCAAGTACCAGATATTGGAAAACCTTTTTAAACATGTGTAACTCTATAAAATTAACGCGAATTTTCAGTATACGCTCAGTTGGCCAACTGTGCTACGAGATTGCGACTAATTGAGCCTTAACTGCTTTAAACTAAAGCCTAAGTTAATATCAGTACGCAGCATGACGAGGTTTTTTGATATCACAAACATCTCCATTTCTGAGCTTAGCTTGCGTTTAAGAGTAGGGTTTAGCTCATCGTCGTTTATGGCCGCTTCTATCGACTCATAATCATTAATTAATTGCTGTGCCGACTTATTACCGATCCCTTTAACACCAGGAATATCATTGGTTTTATCGCCTGCCAAAGCCCAAAAATCAGCAAGTCGATGCCTGGGTACATTAAAGCGCTGTTTAATATCTTCAACTTCAATGTATTGCTTTTTAAAGTAGTCATAGATAGCTATTTGTTCAGATAAAAACGGCAAAAACCCTTTATCGGTAGACACGATAGTCGAAGCTACATTATTTGTAGCTGCTTTGTGAGCAAGGGTGGCAATGATATCGTCGGCTTCATCATTTTCAGGTGAAAACACCACAATGCCTGTGTCTTCAATTGCTTGTTTAAAGCGCGATAAGTTTTGTTTTAGGGTGTCAGGCATCGGTGAGCGAGTACTTTTGTATGCCTCAAAGTAGTGATAGCGCCAGCTTCTTTCGCCATCAAACACGGCAATGGCATGAGTTGCATTACATTGCTGTCGTAATTTTTTGCAAGCATGTGCCACTCGGGCACAGCTTGCTTTTATCATATGTTCTTCACTGTGATGACTCTGATTACTATCAACAGCATAGATGCGCCTAATAAGATTTAGCGCATCTATTAAAAGTAATTGGGTTGTCACATAGTCTCCTGTTAAGCTTTGATCTCATAGCAAGGGATGTACTTACTGCCAGGCAACTTCATACGACCTTGATCAACAAATGCTGCCAGCAGCTTATCCATATCAGCCATTAACGAAGGCTCACCACTGAGTACGAAGCGGCCATGTTGTTTGATGGCTTGTAGACCTTCGTCTTTAACATTACCTGCAACAATGCCTGAGAATGCTCGGCGTAAGTTAGCTGCGAGTTGCTGAGTTGGTTGATCTAAATGTAAATCTAAGCCCGACATATTAGCATGAGTTGGTGCAAACGGCTGTTGGAAATCATGGTCGATTTTTAGCGTCCAGTTAAAGTAGTAAGCGTCACCTTGACTCTTTCTGTATTCACGCACATCAGCCATTTTCGCTTTGAGTGTTTTACCCACACGTTCAGGGTCATCAATAATTACTTCAAATTTCTCAAGCGCCGCTTTACCGAGTGTTTTCTCAACGAATTTACACAGCTCAATAAAGTAGTTTTCACTTTCTTTAGGCCCTGTAAGGATCACTGGTAAACATTGTTTTTCGTTATCAGGATGCAACAAAATACCTAAAAGGTATAACAACTCTTCTGCAGTGCCTGCACCACCTGGGAAAATGATAATGCCATGTGCGGTACGAATAAATGCCTCTAAGCGCTTTTCGATATCGGGTAAAATCACCAATTCATTTACAATCGGGTTAGGTGGCTCAGCGGCAATAATACTTGGCTCGGTTAAACCTAAGTAACGATTATCTGTAATACGCTGTTTAGCATGGCCGATGGTGGCACCTTTCATTGGGCCTTTCATTGCACCTGGGCCACAACCAGTACAAATGTTTAAGCCACGAAGGCCGAGTTCGTAGCCAACCTGTTTTGTATATTTGTATTCAACTTCGTTAATTGAGTGGCCGCCCCAGCAAACTATCATGCTCGGATCACTATTCACTCTCAGTGCGCCTGCATTTCGCAGCATGTCGAATACCATATGAGTAATGGTTTTTTGCTCTGTTAAGTCTTTTTCGTATTTTTGACAAATAAACAGAATATCGCGAATAACCGAGAAGATATGTTCATGTATACCAGTGATAATTTCGCCATCAACAAAAGCGGATTCGGGTGGGTTTTCAAGTTCAATTTTAATACCACGCTCGCGGCTTAATAAGCGAATATCAAAGTCTTCGTATTTATTGTAAATTTCAGAGCTTGAATCGGTGTGGCTGCCCACATTGAGAACCGCGAGCACACAGTTCCTAAATAATTTATAGCGCTCGCTGGTGGATGACTGTTCGAGTAGATCAACTTCTAGTTGCGATAGTAAATCCAGTACACCTGTAGGATTCAGTTGTTTTAACATAAGCACTCTCCTGGCTCATCTATGAGCCTTTATCATTGTGTGTCAAAGACCTCACCATTGAGATAAGGGCTTTATTTGCTAATGCAAACTTTATTTCGTCCTTCATTTTTTGCTTTGTACAGAGCATCGTCGGCACGATCAAAAGCAATCAGCGGGGTATCACCTTTTTTAAGTTGGGTAGCACCAAGAGAAATAGTGATTTCTACTTGCTTATCTTTAAATTTAAACGGTATTGCCTGAATATTTTTGCGCAGTTTTTCAAGAGAGCTAACTGCATTTTCAATAGACATGCCTGTCATTAATAACACAAATTCCTCACCACCGTAACGGGCAATAAAGTCTGATTTACGAATTGATTTTTGTAGTGCTTTAGCAATAACTTGCAATGTTTTATCGCCAGCACTGTGGCCATACCTATCATTAATAGATTTAAAGTGATCGACATCAAGCACCACAAATGTCACATCAGACTCTTGGATGTTAAATAAATGAAATTCATGATTAAAACGTTCATCGAACGCGGCTCTGTTTGGTAGCTTTGTTAAACCATCAAGTAAGCTTTTATAGCGTTGTTCATTTAACCGTTTTTTGTAAGTTGAGAGTTTGCTTTCTAAATGACTTATTCTTTTATTAATGTCGTTAAAGCTATTTAATAAATGCTCTCTTTCACTCTGTTCTAATTTTTCTTTTGCAATTAAATCATCACTTAATGATTTTAACTCTTCTTCGACTAGCTCTTTGAGGGACGATATTGACGTTGCTTGTTGCGTCTGAGTATTAAGGTTTTTAATTTTTGCTTCTATTTGCTTATTTAGCGACTCGTACTCAGCGCTAAGTGACTCAGAATGTTTACTGGTTGAAACAATTGAATGATGTAAATCTTCAATTGTTTGATTTAAAGAGATCAAAAAACTCTGTGCTGATTGACGCTCTTTACTCATATTACGAGTAATAATCGTGATAATTTTTAGAGCAGAATCAAGTAAATCATCAATACAGTCGTTATGTGTAATGTTATTCTTTACTGCTTTGATTTGTTCTGCGCTTTCATCCTCTAAAACGAGATCATTTGCTAGGTTAAGTAGTTCGGCTGCAAGCTCGGGTTTAATTTGTGATTCAGTTTCACTTTTTGTCGAAAGCTTTGCCTGTAAAGCTTGATGATAAATTATTACCAGTTTAGATAACAAAGGGATAAAGTCATGGTTAGATTGGATGTTATTTAACTCATGATCAAGCAAATGGCGTAAAGAACGACGGGCATCATCCGGTAAACCTTTTACTTTTTGTAGCTGCTTTCCTGCATCAGTAACACTGTTGTTAAGTTCGCGTTGTAAAGCAATTTGCTTTGCTTCTTGGTGTTTTAATAGCCCTAGAACATCATCAATAAAAGGTGAAAGAAGGTTAAAATCAACCCCTTTTTTCAGAGCACTTCTAAACTTAGCGAGGCGATTATCTAACTCAATATCTAAGCCCTTACAACTTAGAGATAACTTTGCAGCAAACTGAGAAAGAACCTCAACTTGGTGTTTGCGTGCATCCTCAACAACCGTCCGGGCATCGATTGCTTGTTTTAACTTTTTATTAAGAAGATCATGCTGTTGCTGCACCGAGTAATACCGCCGTTATTAATCAACTGTCTATAAGCTAAGTTTACAACAAAATATTACGAAATGTAGGTTCCAAGTCAAAAACTTAGCTATTTTGTCTATCAAACTTGTTGCAATGGCTGTTTATCGGTTTTTAATTCACATTCTTTATCGCAATTGTTAGTCTATTTCGTAATTTTGATAGTAATAAAAAGAGTTGTTATGAAAAAGTTTTTGGCCATGTCTATTTTGGCGGCCTGTTCTAGCAGTGCGTTTGCAGATGTAAACTACTCACTGTCTATTACTCAGCCTGAACACCACCTTGGTAATGTAAGTGTTGAGTTTCCGCAAACAGCACAAGCACATTTAGATATTAAACTTCCTGCTTGGCGTACTGGTCGCTACGAAATTTTAAATCTTGCCAATGGCGTGCGCTTTTTCGAAGCAAAAGATGATGATGGTAAGGCATTAGAGTGGGAAAAAATTGACCACAGCACGTGGCGTGTTCACCTAAACGAACCTACTCAAGTCAATGTAGATTACCAAGTGTACGCTAACGAGCTAGGTAAACGTGCTCGTCATATTGATGACAGCCATGCCTTCATTGATGCATCAGGCTTTTTCATGTTCAGTGAATCATTCCGTCAAGATCCAGTTAAAGTTGAACTAGATGTACCAAAAGCATGGCGTTCAGTATCGGGTATGGAAAATGCGGGCTCTAAACACAGTTTTAAAGCCTCTGATTACGATATTTTAGTTGATTCACCAATCGAAACGGGTATCAACGAGCTACACAAGTTCACCGTTGATGGCCGTGAATATGAGTTAGTTATTTGGGGTGAAGGCAACTACGACGTAGATCAAATGCTAACTGACCTTAAAAAGCTAGTGACAACCGGTAATGTAATTTGGGATAGCTACCCGTATGAGCGTTATGTATTTATGGTCCATGCTACGTCAGGTGCAGGCGGTGCAACAGAGCATTTAAACTCAACCATTATCCAGCGCCCACGTGACCGTTTTGGTTCTCGTAAAGATTACCTTGCGTTTATCAGCACCGCAGCTCACGAATTTATTCATACTTGGAACGTAAAAGCATACCGCCCTAAAGGTATCGCGCCGTATGACTACACCAATATTAACTACGCGAAAACATTATGGATTGCAGAGGGCTCAACCAGCTACTTTGAAGATCACTTAATGGTGCGTGCTGGCATTGAAACAACTGATGAGTTCTTCGGTACGTTAACGAAAACCGTTAATCGTCACTTACAAACACCGGGTCGCGAAGTACAAAGTGCAACCGAAACAAGCTTTGATAAGTGGATCAACCAAGGTGGCGACCACGCTCGCAACTACAGCACCAATATCTATTTAGAAGGTTCATTGATTTCAATGGCACTCGATATTGATTTGCTAGAAAAAAGCGATGGCAAAATCAGTTACCGCGACGTTCACCGCGCGCTTTACAACAAGCATCGTTTACCAGATGGTTTTACGCCAGATGATGTTAAAGCGATTTTAAAAGAGCTTACTGGTCGTGATTACAGCGCTTGGTGGCAAGCAAATGTGGATGAGCCAGCTGCTATCGACTTTGATGAGCTACTTGCAAAAGTAGGCTTAGGTTTAATTCGCCCTGAAGGCGCAAAATCAGTACCTAGTATTGATTCGTTTGCAAAAAACAGCGGTGAGTTATTAACCCTAACTCATGTTCGCCGTGGTGGCGCTGCATGGCAAGCGGGCTTAACGACTGATGACAAAATTGTTGCGTTTAACAAAAAGCATGTTGGTAAAGATTTAACAGCCAGCCTCGAAACGTTTAAAGCAGGCGACACAGTGACTGTTGATTTCATTAGACGCGATGCATTACAAAGCACAACGCTAACACTTAGCGAAGACTTTGATAAAGAGAAAAAGGTCAAAGCATTAAAAGATGCAACACCAGCTCAAATGGCATTGTTTAAAGCATGGATGGGTGTTAACCACCCAAATCAAGCTAAATAACAGCCAAGCAAAATAAATCGTTAATGATTTTTGATTGGTAAGAGAGGAGCTGCGGCTCCTTTCTTTTTGCTCGGTGTTTGTTGCGCTTTTACAAACTGCTTTGTGTACTTTGTGTTTAGTAGTGCACTATGAAGTTGCTGTTTTTTACGTCGCCAAAACGACTTTTTAACTTTGGTTGATCTATCCCGAATATCGCTTTGTGAATTATCGGGTTGTGACACTGGGTAGGGCAGCAAAGAGTATCCATAAACACCGGTTTCCCACACATGCTGTAAATCGCAGTCAACGGGGCGGCCAAATGTGGCTGTGGCTTTTAACAGCGCTTTTGCACCTTCAAAACTAACAGCAGTTGCACAGCAGCCAGACATAAGCTTTTTATGAATGACTAAGTGTTGCTCATCAGCAAGGGGTTTTGTAAAGTCAATTTCCCGATTTCGGTCTTTATAAGCGGCCAATTTTATTAGCTGCCAAGGCTGTTTTAATGTACTAATGTTTTCAATTGCACTGTGAATAGAGCGGTCGAGAACAAAGTCATCTTCTAAAATAATGGCGTAATCTAATTGCCTATCGACAATGGTTTGCCATGCTTTTCTGTGACTCAGGTAACAGCCAATTTCACCTTTACTCAAGGGCTTATGGTATTTGTTTAGGTTTAAATCAGCACTATAGTGCTTGGTTATCTCTATATCAGACAGCTCTCTACCATCAATTGCATCAAGGCGTTCAAATGCCAAATTTTGTGCATTTAGCTCATGGCTTACACGGTTCAATCGTTCAGTAGAACTTGCTAAGTTGATTACAAAAATAGCGGTCATTATCGTTACCTGATGGTCAGTTTGAATCAGGCTAACAAGCTTTAATGACGCTTGGGTGTCAGAACTATTTCGCTTTTATGTCAGGGCGAGGAGTGTTTAAAATCGCTTGCTTTTCTTGTTCGGATAAAATGATCCAATCAAAAATCTCATCATTACTGCGACCACAGCCAGTGCAATAACCATTTAGGCGATGACATTGACCGATGCAATCTGTTTTGTATTGGCTGGTTGGTATTTTTGAATGTGTCATAGTGATGTGAAGGCTAATCTCTATTAGCCTTCCTAAGTGTATTACTTGCCTTCAATTGGCTTACCAATTTCAAGGGTAGTAGACCAAGGCTGTTTGCGTGATAGGGTTTTACCCGAATGAATTGAGATAACAGGGTTGTTTTCGTCAAGCACAAACGTGGTGCGTAACGATTCAGCTGACTCTTTTTGTGTTTGATGCCAATTATTACCCGCTAAACAAGCTTGGGTAAAATTTACCGCACGGGTGTGATCAGCGACAGCTTGTTGCTGTTGCTCGTAGTTGCCTACACAGCGATAGGTAACATTGTCTTTATCAAGCGCCGTGATTTGACAGTTATCGGCAATAAGGTTGTATTTCGCTGTCCATGTTTCCATGTATTTAGTATTTACACGGCTACGTTTTAAGCCTTCAAAGCGGTTGTCGTAAGCACCTAATAGGGCGTTAATTTTCTCGCAAGGGGTTAAGTTATCAATGGCTGTTTGTTGTTCAGTTGTTAGTCCTGTACAACCTGTTAAAACAAGGCCAGTTAGTAAGGCGGCGAGTGGCTTTTTCATATCAGGCTATCCTTTTAAATAGCAGTTCCTTAAACGTTTCCTAAAGGATACCTAAGCCCTTGTAAAAATGCTAATAAAGATTGGTGATTACAAAGCAAAATGCCCTCGTAAAGGAGGGCATTTTAGTTGCGTATATGGTAAAAGCGCAGGCTTACATTTTAGTTTTACCAGCAATGTTGGTCACTTTTACTGAGCCAGAACCATCACTTAGTAACTCAAAGTTTGCTGCAGTATCAACGCGAATGCTGCCTGAGCCATCTGAAACGACAACATCACCAGAAATATCATTTAAGTCGATGCCACCAGAACCATCGTGTATTTCAATATTGCCCTGTGCGTTGGCAACATCAATATTACCTGAGCCGTCATGAATTTTAATATCACGGCTGATATTACGTGCCTCTATGCTACCCGAACCATCATTGATTTCTAATGTGCCTGTAATGTCATTTGCGGTAATTGAACCTGAACCATCGTTGATCACAGTATCAGCGACTTTGCTAATAATAATTTCGCCAGAGCCATCGTGTACATCAACATTAAATGAACGAGGGATCGCAACAGTTAAATCAATGCGGGTTTGCTTATTGGTGTGGTAATCGCACTGGCCTGCACTAAGTGCTGCGTTATTGCCTTTGGCTTCAAGGTTTAAGCAGTATTCATCATGAGGCTTTTCTTGATAAATCTCGGCTTTAACGGTTACTTCATCACTGTCACTACCGGTTATATGTAAAAAACCAGAGCCGGCTTCTACTTTTAAAGCGCTTAATGAGGCTGCATCTAGCGTTAGGTTTTTCGTTGCTTGTAGTGACATATCACCCCAAGCAAAGGTTTGTGCTGATAATAAGCCTGCGGCAATGAGTGAGAGTGTTTTTACTGTACTTAACATGGTTCTTCCCTTTCAAATGTGTGGTGTTATTAGCTTAGTCGCAGGTGCTGATAAAAAAGGTTTAAAGGGTTTAAAAATTTTTTATAAAAATAATAGGCTGAACTTATGAATTCTAAGGTTAAGGCTAATAATTACAAAGTAATGCGATAAGTGGGATTAATAAATGCACCTGTATTTTCTATGTACGAAATAGAACATTTAATAAGACTAACATTCTGATATACACGATTAAGTAGAGCTTGAATCATCAAGCCCTACTAAAAAGGACAAATTTTTTAGTTTAATAATTTATTTCTATTTGACCAACTGAAACAGTTCCTTGCTGCCAAGTTGTTCTACATGTCAATGAAAGAATAGAATTGTCTTGATAATTATTATCTAAACTTGTTGTGAAATTAACACTTTGTTTAGATGAGTTATTTAGATCAGATATGCTAATCCAATCAAAACCCTGTCCAGTCCCATATTTAAGCCATACTTCACTGTTGCCATCATTTACTTTTTTAATCTGTGAAATTGAGCAACCACCAAAAGAGTTATTTAAACCTTGAGTAGTACCGTGAACTGTTAGTTGGTATTGACCAATGTTATCGTTCAATGGAATTGCACAATTGAAGTAACGTGAAGTTCTTGAAAATGTTGGGTTGAAAATAAAGTATCCGTTAGCGGTTGCGCCAACATTTTCTAAAGAGACTTCTTTTAATGCTGATAAATCGCCATTTGTAGCAATTAGCTCGTTTAAAGCTGAAGATTTTTTCACAGTATCTTCACTACAATGCGCAGAGCCAGTAAAAGTAATTGTTTGTGAAAATGCTGATGTTGATGCAATCGCTAAAAGGGTAGCAATTGATAATGAAATTTTATTCATGATAAGAATCCTTCTTCTTTGTCCTTTTCAATTGAATTAGACCATAATTAGACTTACTAATCAAATAATGAAATTATATATATTGTTGAATTTATTGCATTTATTTCAAGTTGACATCAATTCACGTTTTTACTGTTGTTGCAATGGATTCTAAAATCACACTATATGTGAGGAGGTGACCTTGCAGGACTTAAAGGCTTTAGTGAACATGACTTTACCCGTGATGTTTTAAAGCACAGGGTAGATAAGAGTGGATTTAAGAAACACTAAAAAAGATGCACCTAAAAAGGTGCATCTAACTGAACTTAATTTACTTATGGCGACCTTGTAAACAGCTCACCACATCAGCCAGCGATAGGCCTTGGCGCTGCAATAACACAGTTAAATGATACAGTAAGTCTGCCGATTCATTGGTTAATTCATCGTTATCATGTTTCATGGCTGCAAGGGCAACTTCAACGCCTTCCTCACCCACTTTTTGGCAACTACGGCTTAAGTCTTTTGCAAACAAAGACGCTGTGTAGCTTTTACTTGGATCATCGTCTTTACGTGAGACAATCACTTGTTCAAGCTCAGCTAAAAACGACAAACTAGGTTTAGCATCATCGCCAAAACAGCTTTGTGTACCTAGGTGGCATGTTGGTCCAAGTGGGTTTGCCAGCACTAATAGTGAGTCGTAATCGCAGTCGGTATGCACCGAAACGACTTCAAGGTAGTTTTCTGATGTTTCGCCTTTGGTCCATAAGCGCTCTTTAGAGCGCGAGTAAAAGGTTACTTTTTGTTTGTCGAAAGTTGCAGCTAATGCGTCTTGATTCATAAAGCCTTGCATTAAAATGACACCAGAGCGTGCATCTTGCACAATAGCTGGGATCAATTCGCTTTTGGCAAAATCGACTTGAGAAAGTGTGTCTTTGGTTAATTGCATAGTCTTGCCGCTACATTATTATCAGTTAAAAATTGTTTTAGTTCGCCAATATCAATGACGTTCTTGTGAAATACGCTGGCAGCGAGCGCGCCATCGACTTGGCTTTGTTGAAACACATCAACAAAGTCTTGCATCGTACCTGCGCCGCCCGATGCAATTAGTGGAATATCGCACAGTGCACGCATTTTTGATAGCTGAACATTGTCGTAGCCTTTACGCACGCCGTCTTGGTTCATGCAATTGAGTACAATTTCACCAGCACCTAGGTCTTGCACGCGCTTAACCCATTCTTCGGTTTTGTAGCGAGTACGGCTTGATGCATTTGGGTCGCCAGTCAGCTGGTAGACTAAATATTCGCCAGTGTTTTCATCATAAAAGCTATCAATACCCACAACTACGCATTGTTTACCAAACTCATCGTGTAACTCTTTGATAAGCTCTGGGCGAGCAATTGCAGGGCTATTAATACTGATTTTATCTGCACCACGTTCTAAAACACGTGCTGCATCGGCAACAGATTTAATGCCGCCTGCCACACAAAATGGAATATCAATGTGGCGTGCAATATTCTCTACCCAATTAACATCAAGTAGGCGTTTTTCGACGCTGGCACTGATTTCATAAAACACCAGCTCATCTGCACCGGCATCGCTGTAAGCTTTAGCAAGCGTTAAGATATCACCAACTACTTCATGGCCTTTAAATTTAACGCCTTTAACAACTTGGCCGTCTTTTACATCTAAACAAGGGATTATGCGTTTTGATAACATGCTAACGCCTCCTCAACATTAAAGGCACCATCGAGCAATGATTTACCTAAGATAACACCGCCAACGCCCAGTTTTTTCAGCTTTGCAATATCATCAAGTGAGCTTACACCGCCTGATGCTTGAACTTTAATCTCGCTGTTGTGGTTGGTTAAATCTTCATAAAGTGCAAACGAAGGACCGGTCATGGTGCCGTCTTTACTGATGTCAGTACACAGAAAATCAACTACACCCAGTGCCACGTAAAAATCAACAAGTTCGAACAAACCAAACTCAGATTCACTTAACCAACCATGTGTTGCGGGTGCCCAGCCGTTGTCAGTTTTATTTACATCTAGTGCGATAACAAAGTGAGAGCTGCCAAATTTTTCAATCCACGCCTTTACTTGTTCGCGCTTTTCAACGGCCATTGAGCCGATCACGACTTGATTAGCACCGGCTTCAAGCCAGTCAGCAACATCTTGCTCTGAGCGAATACCACCGCCCACTTGATAAGGCACATTAAGCGCTTTGGTTGCAGCTTGAATATGCTGCCACTGTTTTTTATTTGGATCGCGCGCGCCTTCTAAATCAACTAGGTGCAGTTTGCCTGCGCCGCTGTTTGCGTACTCTTGTAAGCGTGCGCCAAGTTCGTAAGGGTAAAATTGTGCTGTATCATACTTACCTTGGTATAAGCGCACAATTTGGTTTTGTAATACATCGAGTGCTGGAATAATCACGTTTATTTCTCTTATTTTTTGCTGCGCTTACAGCTGCCAATCTAAAAAGTTTTGTAAAAGTCGCGTGCCTACTTTGGCGCTTCGCTCAGGGTGGAACTGCATGCCTGCGTAGTTATCTTTGGCAACAATCGCAGAAAAAGCTTGCCCGTATTCACCGCTAACTAGGGTGGCATCGTTTACTGTGTGCGCAAAGCTATGCACAAAGTACACTTGATCTTGCGCAGATAACCCTTTGGTAAGGGCATGCTCTTTTAACACACTTAAGTCATTCCACCCCATGTGTGGTGAGGTTAATGTGCCCACTTCTAAGTGCTTAACAACACCCGGAATTTTGCCAAGGCAATCAACATTACCTTCTTCTGTGCTGTCGCAAAGTAATTGCATGCCTAAACAAATGCCCATTAGCGGGCGCTGATATTCATCAATTGCTTGCTGCCAACCACCGTCTTTTAAGCGTTTCATGGCAACAGAAGCATGACCTACGCCTGGTAAAATCGCACGTTCAAAGCCTTTCAGTTGTTCAGGGGAGGTGATCACCTCTGGCGTCTTCCCTAAGCGCTCAAAGGCAAAACGAACTGAGTTAATGTTGGCACAACCGGTATTAATTATGGCAATCATAAACACCCCTTAGAGCTGGCAGTTTGTTGTGTGGCATCTTTTGCAATCGCAGCGCGAAGTGCTCTTGCAAACGCTTTAAATAAGCCTTCAACTTGGTGATGACAGTTACCATCGCTAACCGACAGAATTAGGCTCATGGCGGCATTATCACTTAAGCTTTTAAAGAAGTGTTCAACCATTTGCACGTCTAAGTCGCCCACTTTTTCACGGCTAAAATCGGCATTTAATACAAACGAGGCGCGACCCGATAAGTCAATTTGCGCTTCTGCTTTACATTCATCCATAGGGAGTGCAAAGCCATAGCGACCAATTTGCGTTTTTGTACCTAGCGCTTGTTTAAGGGCAAGGCCAAGTGCAATGCCGATATCTTCAACTAGGTGGTGCTCATCAATGTGTAAGTCGCCAGTGGCTTGAATATTAAGTCCGATGTTGGCGTGTGTACGAATTTGGTCAAGCATGTGATCGAAAAAGCCAAGGCCAGTGCTAATTTCGCCATTTTTTGTTTGGTCTAAATTAACTTGTACATCGATTTGCGTTTCTTTGGTGTTGCGAGTGACACGGCCTTCACGGTTCGCGGTTGTCAACTTAGTGACAATGGCATCCCAGCTGCCGTCATACAAAATGCCTTCACAGCATAAGTTATTAGCAAGTCCGATATCTGTTTGGCGGTCGCCAATCACAAATGAGCGTGCTAAATCGACTTTACCTGAGCGCATCAGCTCAGTAAGTAAACCAGTTTTTGGTTTACGGCAGTCACAATTTTGTTCATCAAAGTGAGGGCAGATCAGAACTTCATCAAATTTAATCCCTTGGCTGTTTAAGATATCCATCATCTTGTCTTGGGCAATATCAAAATCAGCGGTCGGGAAGCTATCAGTGCCTAAACCATCTTGGTTTGAAACCATCACAAGGCGGTAACCTGCCGCTTGAAGTTGTAATAGAGCAGGGATCACATTCGGCAAGAACACTAATTTTTCTAGGCTATCAACCTGTTTGTCGGTGATAGGCTCTTCGATAATCGTGCCATCGCGGTCAATAAATAAATACGGGTTGCTCATGATAATTCCTGTTCTACTGTATTGCTGGTCAGTGATAAGCCATCTAACCAAATTTTTACTTGTTCTAGTTCTTGCTCGTTACCGATAGAAATTCGTAACCAATCATTTTCGCCATATAAAGTGAAGGCACGCATCACGAGTCCTTGCTCAAGTGCGATATTAAATGATTGTTTGTCTTTTAGTTTTAAGGTGACGAAGTTACCTTCACCGCTCAGTACTTTGATAACAGCAGGTGATTGCTCAAGCCAATTTTTTAGTTTGGTTTTTAAGCTATTTAAAATCGTTACCTGACGGCGCATTGAAGCGATGTTGTCGCTACTTAATGCATCTGCGGCAATGCTCGCAACCACCGTTGATACAGGGTAAGGCGCAATCACTTTACGAATAGGCGCAAGTAGCTCGCTGTTGGCTAGCGTAAAGCCTGTTCTTAAACCCGCAAGTGCAAATGCTTTTGATAAGGTTCTTAGTACCACAAGGTTACTAAACTCGTTGATCAGGCTTGCCGCTGTTTGTTCTGGGCAAAATTCTATATAAGCTTCATCCACCACTACAATCGCTTTACCCGCAAGTTGCTGGGTGATTTTTCTGATTTTGTCTAGGCTTGTCATGCTGCCGGTAGGGTTATTTGGATTACAAATAAACACCAACTTTGAATCAGCAACTGCAGTGACAATCTCATCAACCGTGCCTTTTAATAACAGCTCTTGAGTTAAACCGTTAATCGCAATGTTGTGGGTATCAGCAGTGACTTTGTACATGCCGTAAGTTGGCAAAAAGAGTGCAATGCTATCTTTAGTAGGGCTACAAAAAGTACGTACTAATAGTTCAATACCTTCGTCAGCGCCACGAGTCATCAGTACTTGCTCTGGCTCTAAATTAGCATAGCAAGCGTAACGAGTGATCACTTGCTGAGGCTGCGGATCTGGGTAGCGATTTAAATCAGTTAAATTGATATTTGGCGTACGTGAATACGGGCTTTCATTGGCATTTAACCACGTTGTGCCTGTTAGTTTTTCACTTTTCGCTGAACTATAGGCTGTAAGCGCTGCAATGTTATCTGGCAACAGCGTTGTTATTTTTGAATTATCGCTCATTGTTCATAGCCTCAAGACGAATTGAAACAGCATTAGCGTGAGCATCAAGCCCCTCTGCTGCAGCCAAAGGTAAAATTGCTTTAGATAATTCACGTAAGCCATTTTTACTGATGGTTTGCACTGTGTAAGTTCTAAAGAAGTCCAGTAAGTTTAAGCTCGAATAAGTCGCACTGTAACCATACGTTGGTAGTACGTGGTTAGTACCCGATGCATAGTCACCGGCAGACTCCGGAGTGTAATCACCCACAAATACTGAGCCGGCATTTTTCACTAAGCTTAAATAAGGCTGCGCATCAGCAAGCTGTAGAATAAGGTGCTCAGGACCATATTGAGCAGACACCGCAAAGGCTTGCTCAACCGAGTCGACTAATATCAAGCTTGAGTTAGCAAGGGCTTGCTCGGCAGTGTCTTTACGACTTAACTTTGCTAGCTGCTCTGTTAATGCTTGCTGTGTTTTTTCAATAATGCGTGCGCTGTTACACAGTAAAATAACTTGCGAATCAGCGCCGTGCTCTGCTTGCGATAATAAATCTGCCGCAATAAACCCTGGGTTTGCACGCTCATCAGCAATCACTAACACTTCAGAAGGACCAGCTGGCATATCAATCGCCATACCCGGAATAGTTTGCGCAACAAGTTGTTTTGCAATGGTGACAAAGCTATTTCCCGGGCCAAAAATCTTGTTCACTTTAGGCACTGATTCTGTACCGTAAGCCATCGCTGCAATCGCACCCGCGCCGCCACTTTCTACAATGGTTTTAATACCACATAGTTTTGCCGCATATAAAATGGCAGGGTTGATAGTTTCATCGGCTTTCACAGGTGTAGTAAGCACAACGGTTTGTGCACCACTCAACTGTGCAAGCACCCCTTGCATAATTACTGACGATGGCAGTGGCGCACTACCACCTGGCACGTAAATACCTACCGCTTCAATGGCTTGATATTTAAGTTCACACAATACGCCAGGTTGCGTTGTTAACTTAATATCTTTAGGTAATTGTGCTTGGTGAAAGCGTTTTACATTGGCGTAGGCCGTTTCGATAGCGGCTTTTAACTCGTTTGATAATAACTGCTCAGCTTGGTTTATTTCTTCAACTGGCACTAATAAGCGCGGTGTTTCGCGCTTATCAAACTCTTTTGCCATCTTTAATAACGCTGCGTCACCTTGTGCTTTAACTGCATTTAAGATGTCGATGCAAATTGCTTCAACCTCTTTACTTGCAGTAACAGCAGGGCGGGTAAGTACCGCCTGCTGTGCTTGTTGATTTTCCTCATTCCAGCGAAACATGGATAATTACTCCATCATTTTTTCAATTGGCATAACAAGAATTGAGTTAGCGCCTAGTGCTTTTAACTGTTCCATTGTTTCCCAGAAAAGGGTTTCGCTGCTAACCATATGTAGCGCAACATAATCGTCGCTACCAGCAAGCGATAGTAAAGTTGGTTGACCTGTGCCAGGTAGTAAGTCGCATACTTCATCAAGCTTTGCTTTTGGTGCGTGTAGCATGATGTATTTACTTTCTTTTGCTTGGCGTACACCACGTAAACGCGGCATTAGCGTATTGATTAAATCAAGTTTGCTTTGATCAGTTAGATTCTTGTTTTGAATTAAACATGCGTTTGATTCTAAGATGGTATCGCCTTGCATTAAGCCGTTTGCTTCTAACGTTGCACCTGTAGATACTAAGTCACAAATTGCATCAGCTAAACCAGCACGGGGCGCAACTTCAACAGAGCCCGTTAACATAACTGTGCTTGCGTTAATACCTTCGCGTTTTAGGTATTGGCTTAAGATTTCTGGGTAGGTAGTGGCAATGCGTTTACCTTCGAACCAGCTTTTATTTTGTGGACCAAGTTCTTGCGGCCATGCAAGTGCAAGGCGACAGTAACCAAAATCAAGCTTAGAAAGTTTGTTTACTTCGAATTCCACACCTTGGCGTTCGCGTTCGGCTTGTACTTCAACAAGTACGTTTTCACCTACGATACCCAGATCACACACACCGTCCATTACTAGGCCCGGAATATCGTCATCGCGTACACGAAGTACATCAATTGGCATATTGGTAGAGTGTGCGATTAAACGTTGTTCACGAAGATTTAATTTCACACCAAGTTGCTTTAGCAACTCTTGGCAGTCTTTTGATAAGCGGCCGCCTTTTTGGATGGCGATTCGTAAACGGTTGGTATTGCTCATTATTCATTTTCCTTTAATTCAAAAACTAAAAACCCCGAGGGAACCTCAGGGCGAAAATAAATAATTGGGTTGATTGCTCGCCAGAGGTTCCTTTTAGGAATAACCTCTCAGCGAAAAACCTGACAGGCTATTCCGGTGAATGATGGTGATGATGGATAGTTGTCAGATTGAAGCGCATAATTTTTCCTGTATTGCACTCGTTTGTATAAACCAGTGCGTAAATCTGTTTAAATAAGTTACGTATATAGATAAACATGCTTTGCTAATATTTGGCAAGCATTTTTTTGCGAAATTAAAGTATATGCTATAACCGCCGATAATAAATGGATAGATAGGAGGTACAAATGGATATCATGATCCCCTTTTTAGGTCGAATTACACGGCTACAGTTAGAAAGTAAAGGCGCATTTCACATTGCGGGCGTAAAAGATGCGAACGTGCAGCGAATTGAACTTGAAAAACGCCAAAAACGAGAAATAGAGCGACGAAAAAAAGCTGCTAAAAAAGATGATAAAAGCGGTAAAAATGCCATAGAAGAAGATGAAGAGGGTAATAAACACCTAGATACATGGGCATAGCAGAAATTTAAGAAATTGTTTGTATGCAATAGACCATTTTTTTCTGCTAGGGTTAAGAAATACATGTGATTTTGATCAAAAGGCAATCTAATGGAACGACCAGCAGTGCCGTTAAATGAGCAAGCAAGGCTTGAAGAGCTTCGCTCTTTGGATGTATTAGACTCTCAGAGCGACCCCGCCTTTGACCGAATCACTCGCCTTGCCCAACAGTTTTTCTCTGTGCCAATTTGTGTCATTAGCTTAATTGACGAGCATAGACAGTGGTTTAAGTCATGTGTGGGGTTAGATGTGACAGAGACTGCAAGAGACATTTCTTTTTGCGCCCATGCAATTTTATATAAAGACCCCCTAGTGGTTGAAAATGCCTTAAACGATAAACGTTTTGAAGATAACCCGCTGGTAATGGGTGACCCAAATATTCGTTTTTATGCAGGTTGCCCAATCACACTTAAATCAGGAAATAGAATTGGCACTTTGTGCCTTATTGATCACCAACCTCGCAGTTTTAACAATAAAGATACTAAAGTTTTAAAAGACTTTGCAGCAATTGTCGAGCGTGAGTTTGCGGTTATGCAATTAGCAACCACAGATGAGCTTACCTTATTACCCAATCGTCGGGGTTTTATTAGCACAGCTGAACATTACCTTGATTTATGCATTCGCCAGCATTTAAAAGCAAAATTGGTATTTATAGATTTAGATAACTTTAAAGCAATTAACGACCAGTTCGGTCATGCTGCAGGCGATCGGTTGCTAAAAGATTTTGCAAGGTTGCTGGAAAGCTGCTGTCGCAAAGCGGATTTATATGCGCGGTTGAGCGGTGATGAGTTTGTAATTTTGTTTACAGATTTAAATACCAGTGATTGCGAGGCTATTATGCAGCGTTTATTTTTGTCATTCAGTCACTTACCTAATAGTTTTAATAATCAAGTTGAACTTAGCTTTTCCTATGGCATTGCCGATTTTTCAGATCAGCAGCCTTGCTCGCTGACTAAATTACTTGCTGTTGCAGACGCACGAATGTATTCCGATAAAGCACAAAAAAAGGCTCGATAATCGAGCCTTTAAAGTAAAAATCAGTGCTTAATTTTTCGCTTCTGCTGATTGAATACTGCTTTGGATCAACGGCGATATTGTCAAACCTTGTACGATAATCGAAAAGATCACCACCACATAAGTGACAATAACAATCAAGTCATGTAAATCAGAGCCTGCGATCATTACTTGATCGCGTGGGATGGCAGCTGCCATTGCAAGCGCTAAACCACCCCGTAAGCCACCCCAAGTGAGTATTTTCACTGAGTGCTTATCGTACTGGCGGTACTTTTTAAAAAATACAAATGGCGTGCCTACACTTAAAAAACGAGCCAGCAACACCACAGGCACCATGAGTAAACCTAAGCCAATTTCTTCAAGAGTAATAGGCATAGTGACAATTAGCATTCCGATGATCAAAAACAGCAAGGCATTTAAAAAGCTATCTGTGGCATGCCAAAAGTCTTTCACGTAGCGAGTATCTTCAGGCCCGGTACGCTCTGTTGCTTTTGAACGAGTAATATTGCCAAGTAAGATACCACTGGTGACCATAGCAAGGGCACCTGAGATTTCCCAAATATTTGCTGCTGCAAAGCCGGCTGTTGGAATGGTCAGGGTTAGTAGCAAACGAATGTTCACATCGCGGCTATTAATAATTAAAAAATGCCCGACTAACGCAATCACCAGACCAAACACGATACCGCCAATTGCATCAACTAAAAACAATTCTGCAACGTCAGTAAAGGTAGCTTCGGTGCCATAAAAGGCCACTGAAAATATCGTTGTGAAAATCACTAAACCAATACCATCATTAAACAAAGACTCACCTTCAACTTGCACAGAAATACCTTCTGGGGCTCGCATTTGTTTAATAATGGCTAACACTGCAATCGGGTCGGTTGGGCTGATTAAAGCACCAAACAATAAACAGTAAATAAACGGCACGGGCCAGCCAACAAAAGCAAACAAATAATAGCTCAAGTAACCAACAATGACCGTTGAGGTTATTGTTGAAAATAACACTAATGCGGTAATTTCCCACCGTTGCTTTCGAAGGGCTGCTAAGTTGATTTCTAGCGCACCCGCGAACAGCAAAAAGCCGAGCATCCCTTTTAATAGCAACTGATTAAAGTTGATACTGGAGACAACTTGAGTCATTTCGAGGGCGGTGGTATCACCAAGCATTTTAACGGCAAGTATAAGAAGTAGAGAAATAACAACAGAACCTGTTGTTATAGCAATTGTAGTTTGCATTTTGAGGATGAATTGGTTAGCAAAAGCAATAAAAATAGCTAATGCTGAAAGAAAACAAATGAGGTACCAAGCATTCATTGTTTGACCTTAAATATTTTTATAACAAGACGCAGAAAGCAGTCACTTTCTGGCCGCATATAGTACGCCTCTAAAATAGGTATGTCACAGTGTTTATGCGATTTTTATGACATTTTAGAGTAAAAATTCAAGGTGCTGATTGCATATGTATAATCGCTGTTAATAATGTCTCAAAAGAGACAAAAAAAACCTGATGAATGTGCAATTATGATAACTTCAGTTAGGTCAATCAGCCTGTTTAAAGTGAGCCGATTCTTGGCTGGTATTTATAGCTCTGATTGGGTAAGGGATCACAATTCCTTCTTTTGCGTAACGTTGATGTAATGCTTTGATAAACGCAGATTTTACCCAAAAGCGGTTAAAGTACTCTTTTGCTCTTAACATCACCGTAAAATTGATGCTTGATTGGTCAAAAGTATGAAAGACCACAAAGGTCTCGTAATCATCGATGCCCCATTTATGGCTTTTTAAGATCTGTCTTGCTACATCCAAAGTTACTTGCTCAACTTTTTCAAGGTCGGAGCCATAATGAACACCCACCTCAACGGGGACGCTGAGCTCTTTTTCGGGATAAAAGTAGTTAATGATGCGTGATTTAGACAGCTGACTATTGGGGATGACTATCATGTTGTTCGGCAACATTTTCACCCAGGTTGAGCGCCAACCAATTTTCTCAACAAACCCTTGGTCGCCACTTTCAAGCTCTATAAAGTCGCCGACCCGAATTGGTTTATCAATCACCAACTGCACGCCAGAAAAAAAGTTTTCGAGTGTCGGTTGCAAAGCCAAAGCGACGGCAAGAGAGGTAATGCCTAATGAGGCAATAACTGGGGTGATTGATATGCCTAACGTGCCTAATAACACCAATAAGCCAACACACACAATTGCACAGCGGATCAAGCCTTTAATGATGCTATGACTATTCGAAACCACCACCGAGCGGGCACTGTAATAATCAACGGTACCAAATAAGAAATGATCTAAAAATAACACTAAGGCAAAAATACAAATGGATTTAGCGGTGGCCGCAATAGGTAAGGGGTGCTCAGCCATAAAGCCGGTGGTGTTCAATAACTGACCAAAAATGATCACAAGCACCATCATTGTGCACAAGGTCAATGGTGTAGAGAGTGAGTCAACCAATAAAGAGTCGAACACAAAGTCAGTGCGTTGAGTCCATTTTTTTAAACAATAGATAATTACAAACCTCAATAAGAACAAAGTGATAGCGGCTAGTGCAGTGCCTCCAATGACAACCAGCCAAGGCTCATTTAGCCATTCATTTTGTATCAACTCAGTATTCATGCTTAGTCCTTAAATTCTAGGTACTTGGTATTGCTGCAAATTATGTACCCAGGCTTTTTGTGGATATTTAAGCCTTCAGCTTTGAACCACAAATAATGAAATGAGCAATATTAAATGCAAATAAAAGGTACAAATGTATATCAAATGTTATTATTTTGTATCAATAATTTTACACTTTAACTTTATTTGTTAACAATTAATAAACTTTAATTTTCTTATCCTGCTGTTAATTATAGGGTTTTAGTTTAGAGTTAATACTTTATTTGTAAATTTTTTGTTTCATTTTCAATTTCGTTCCAATCAATCTAGGCTGGTCACTAATCGGGAACAGTGCAGTCCGGTTACTAGGAAAATATTAAATACATAACAATCTAACGGAGCGTAAACGTGAATTTATCTAAAATCACACTAGCAACTCTTGCTGCTTTTGCTTTGACTCAAGCAACAAGTGCAGTAGCTGCGAACAAGAAATACCTAAACGAACAAACAGGGATTAACCAAGCTTTGCAAACCAATGCATCATCTGTATTGAGTGCAAATCCAAATCAGTTAGTTGGTTTAGGTGCAGGGAATGATTTAGTTGTATTAAAAGAAATCAAAACCAGTAACGGCAACACCACGCGCCGTTATCAGCAGATGTATCAAGGTCTACCTGTCATCGGCGATACGGTTAGCCTTACATTTGATGGTAATGGCCAATTAAAACGCGCACATGGTGCAGCAGTGTATGACATTGCCGCCGACATCGATTCAGTGTCTCCGGCACTTAACAAGAAAAAAGCAATGGCGAAGGGCCTTGCTAACTCACCCGCTGCAATTAAATCAGTTGGGTTAAAAAAGCATAATGAACAATCCCGCTTAGCTATTTGGCTAGATGAAGACAGCGTTGCACACCTAGTGTATGAAGTATCTTATGTGACGTATGGCGATAACCCATCTCGTCCGTATCAAATTATTGATGCAAACAGCGGTGAAGTTTTATTTAGCTTCGATAACTTACAACATGCTAGTGCAACGGGCCCAGGCGGTAACTTAAAAACCGGCAAATACATTTACGGTACTGATTTTGATAGCCTAGATGTTACTCAGTCAGGCAGTACTTGTACGATGAATAACGCTAACGTAAGAACCATTAATTTAAATGGTGGTACAAGTGGTTCGTCAGCGTATTCGTTTACATGCCCAGAAAATACCTTTAAAGAAATAAACGGAGCATACTCGCCATTAAATGATGCACATTATTTTGGTAACGTTATTTTCAATATGTATAGCGACTGGTTAGGTACCGCGCCTTTAACCTTCCAGCTAAAAATGCGTGTTCATTATGGTAATAACTACGAAAATGCATTTTGGGATGGCAGTGCCATGACATTTGGTGATGGTCAAAATACGTTTTATCCACTGGTTAGCCTTGATGTATCGGCCCATGAAGTGAGCCATGGTTTTACCGAACAAAATTCAGGGCTTATTTATTCTGGTAAATCAGGTGGTTTGAACGAAGCTTTCTCTGATATGGCAGGTGAAGCAGCTGAGTTTTACATGAAAGGCTCAAATGACTGGTTAGTGGGTCAGGAAATCTTTAAAGGTAACGGTGCATTACGTTACATGAATAACCCCACCCAAGATGGCAGCTCGATTGACCATCAAAACAATTACTACTCTGGTATGGATGTGCACTACAGCTCAGGTGTATTCAACAAGGCATTTTATAACCTTGCAACCACACCAGGTTGGGATACGCAAAAGGCATTTGTTGTGATGGCGCGTGCTAACCAACTTTACTGGACAGCCAGCACAAACTGGGATTTAGCAGGTAATGGCGTGATGGATGCGGCGTGTGATTTAAGCTATGACCCAGCAGATGTTCAAGCGGCACTTGCGGCGGTTGGTGTGACTTCAAGCTTAAGTGCGGGTAGTAGCTGTGGCACAACTGAGCCACCTCCGGGCGGTGATGAAGAGCTAACTAATGGCGTTGCTCGCACAGGGATCAGTGGTGCAGCGAAAGATCAAATGTTCTTTACTCTTGAAGTACCAGCAGGTGCAACGAATTTACAATTCAATACAACTGGTGGAAGTGGTGATGCAGACCTTTACGTTATGTACGGCGCAAAACCAACACTGAGCAACTTTGATTGTAAAAGTACTTCATCTACTAGCACAGAAAGCTGCGCTATCAGTAATGTGCAAGCGGGTACTTACTACGTAATGGTAGAAGCGTGGAATCAAATTTCAGGTGTATCACTTACTGGTAGCTTTGATTCGGGCAGCGGTGGTGGTGTAACACCAATAAACCGTACTGAGTCTAACTTAAGTGTTGGCACAAATAGCTGGACTCGTTTCACGCAAGACCTAGATGCTGGTTATTCATCACTTGATGTGACTATTTCTGGTGGCTCTGGTGATGCTGACTTGTATGTGAACTTTGGTTCTCAATCGACAACATCGAGCTATGACTGCCGTCCTTATAAAAACGGCAATAGCGAAACTTGTACATTTACAAACCCTCAAGCGGGTACTTGGTATATCGACCTTCGCGGCTACAGCGCTGCAAGTGGTGTAACTCTCACCATTTCGGCTAACTAGCCACCCTTTTAGGGAGCTTCGGCTCCCTTTTTTATTTTCATTAAAATACACATCATAAAAGGATTGATTATGACAACCCGCCTAACACAGTGCTTAGTAGGCTTTGCCACACTGTCACTGAGCCAACTAAGTTATGCAGCGCAAGACGAAACAATTTGGGTCACTATTGATGCCCTTGCTGCAGAGCACTTTCAACAAGATACCGTGAGTAAACGTAAACTAAACAGCAATTTTGCGATGCAAAAATCAGCTTTGAATCAAGTTAATTTTATGCGCGTTAACAAGCAGGATATCGCTGGTTTAAGTGAGTTTATGCACGATAACTATCATCGCTGCGGTGGTTTTGTAGCCCATGACTCATTAGCAGATGCAGAGCTCTATACTCAGCAATTAAATGCGGTTTCGCAGACTGCGATGAATGCGAGCCTAGTAAACTACAGTATTGATAATGCCGCGACAGTTAACGCGCTAATATCATCGATTGATAGTAGTGAACTGAGCGATACGGTTAATAGCATGATGAACTTTCATAACCGATATTATGCCGTGCAAAGTGGTGTTGATGCTGCTGATTGGTTAAAGAGCCATTGGCAGCAAATAGCTAGTAGCCGCAGTGATATCAGTGTTGAGTATTTTAACCATAGTTTTTCGCAATCATCAGTTATTGTGACCATTCCTGGTGCAGAAAAAGCAGATGAAATTGTCGTTATTGGTGGCCATTTAGACTCAATCAATCAGTCTAATCCAAGTAATGGCCGAGCTCCTGGTGCAGATGATAATGCCTCGGGTATTGCAGTGCTCACACAAACCTTAAAAGCAATAGTGGAAAATAACTACCAACCTCAGCGGACCATACAAATTATGGGGTTTGCTGCTGAAGAAGTAGGTCTAAGGGGCTCAAAAGATATTGCTCAAAGTTATAAAACACAGGGTAAGAATGTTGTAGGCATGGTACAGTTTGATATGACTGGCAATAACGGCAGTAGCACAGATATTGTGATGATGACAGATTACACAAACTCATCGCAAAATCAGTATTTATCGCAGTTGCTCGATGCTTACCAGCCCGCAGTGAGCTATGGCTTTGATCAATGTGGTTATGGCTGCTCAGATCATGCCTCTTGGTATCAACAAGGGTTTGCCGCCTCAATGCCATTTGAATCAACAATGAGTGACATTAACCCTTTGATCCACACATCAAATGATGCTCAATTTGATGCGGCTCACGCGAGTAAATTTGCAAAACTAGCAGTGAGTTATGTTGCTGAAATGGCAAAAAATGCCGGTGATGTAGTAACTGAGCCGACTAATCAGCTTGAAAATGGCGTAGCTAAAACGGGTTTGGCGGGCGCAGCAAAAGAGCAGCTATTCTTTACGCTTGAAGTACCTGCAATGAGCAGTAACCTTGAGTTTGTAACTGAGGGGGGCTCCGGTGATGCCGATTTATACGTTAAATTTGGCAGTAAACCAACATTACAAGACTTTGATTGTAAAAGCACAACCTCTACAAGTAATGAAAGCTGTGTGATGTCGTCAGTTCAAACTGGCACGTATCATGTCATGGTTGAAGCGTGGAATGAGATTTCGAATGTGTCACTCACGGGAAGTTATAGCACCTCAAGTGGCGGCGAAAACGTTGACCGAACTGAGACAAACGTGAGTGTCGCTACCGGTAGTTGGCAGCGCTTTACTCAACAAATACCGGCAGGCCTTAGTAATTTAACGGTGACTATATCTGGCGGTAGTGGCGATGCAGATTTGTATGTTAACTATGGCTCAGCGTCAACAAGTTCAAATTATCTATGTCGGCCCTACAAAAATGGTAACGAAGAAAGTTGTCAATTTGATAACCCACAAAGTGGAACTTGGTACATAGATTTACAGGGTTACCGAGCTGCATCGGGCGTGACATTAACGATTCAAGGACAATGATTTAAACGCAATCATACTTTTAACCATGAGGAAGCCTTGCTTCCTCATTTAGTCTTGCCCTTGGCAAGTCAGTTACGTAAAATCTGCCCATCACTTTTAATCTATTGGCGAAGTTTATCAAACAACTTTTCAGTGCCACTGGCCCCCTTGCACTTTCTCTTGATGGATATACTCCTCGGCAGCCACAAATTGACATGGCTGTTGCAGTTGACGATGCCTTAAAAAAACGTCACCAATTAGTGGTTGAGGCGGGCACAGGCACGGGTAAAACCTATGCTTACTTAGCGCCTGCGTTAAAATCAAAAGGCAAAACCATCATCTCTACGGGTTCAAAAGCACTACAAGAGCAGTTGTTTCACCGTGATTTACCCAATTTAGTCAAAGCACTGAGCGCCACTAAAAAAGTCGCTCTTTTAAAAGGCCGCGCGAATTATTTGTGTACCTATCGCTTAAGCCAGCACGTTGCGCATGTGCCAACTGATGATCCAGATGTAATGCATCAACTTGCGATGGTGGCAAAGTTTGCAAGTGAAACCCGTTCGGGCGATTTAGCAGATTGTATAGGCATAGAAGAAGACGCCAAGGTACTGCCTTATGTTAGCTCAACGGCTGATAACTGTTTGGGTAAAGAGTGCCCCGATTTTCAAGATTGCTATATTCGTAAAGCCCGCTTAAATGCCATGGAAGCTGACGTGGTGGTGATCAACCATCATTTATTCTTTGCAGATATGGCTGTAAAAGACACAGGCTTTGCTGAATTAATGCCTACGGCAGACGCCTATATTTTTGATGAGGCTCATCAGCTCAGTGAAATAGCCAGTGACTATTTTGGTGAAAGTGTTAGTACCAAAAAGCTGGTGGATTTAATTAATGACTTACGAGCAATTTACCGTGCCGATATCCCTGATATGCTGCAATTAGGCAAAACCCTCAACAAGTTAGAAACTAGCGTGGCAGATTTACGCTTGCAGTTTGGGCTTGATGGTAGCCGTGGTGATTGGCGTGAAAAGCTGGCTGATAAAGAGATTTGTGCAGCACTGCACCGGGTCATTAGCGACCTCGACTTTTTATACCAAGTATTAAAGTTATGCTTAGACCGTAGCGAAAAAATAGAGCATCCGTTTGAGCGCACACTGGCCTTTAAAGGTCAGTTAGAGCGGGTATTTGATACCGCACAAACGGGCTATAGTTATTGGTACGAAACCACTCGCCGATACCTAACGGTAAACATTACACCGCTTAATGTATCGGCTAAATTCGCACAAATGATGAAAGACACTGGGGCTGGTTTTGTGTTTACATCGGCGACTTTATCGGTCGATAACGACTTAGCGCACTTTAACGCCAGCCTTGGCTTAAAACCAACGCAAAGCATGATTGTTGAAAGTCCGTTTGATTATCAACAACAAGCACTACTTTGTTTGCCGCGCTACTTACCTGAGTCTCATGCGAATAATATGCCCCACGCAATTATCAAGCTGACCCTTGAGTTGATTAAATCAGCTAAAGGTCGCTGCTTTGTGCTGTTTACTAGCTATCGTATGATGCACTTAGTAGCTGAAGGTTTAACCACACAAATGGATTATCCGGTTTATATGCAAGGGCAAATGTCTAAACGCATTATCCTTGAGAAGTTTACCCGTCACGGTAATGCCGTTTTACTCGGCACAGCCTCATTTTGGGAAGGCGTAGATGTTAGAGGCAGCACATTAAGTTGTGTTATCATTGATAAATTGCCGTTTGCCGCACCTGATGACCCATTATTGCAAGCAAAAATGCAAGATTGCCAGTTACAAGGCAAAGACCCATTTGCGCATATTCAATTACCTCAAGCGGTCATTGCATTAAAGCAGGGGGTAGGGCGACTTATTCGCGATAGTAAAGATAAAGGTGTGCTGGTTATTTGCGATAACCGCCTAGTAACACGCCATTACGGCCAAGTATTTTTAAAAAGTTTGCCACCCATGCGCCGTACGCGCGACTTAGCAATGGCAAACGCGTTTTTAGAACAGATCAATTAGAGTAACTTAGATGATTAAACACAATATTCTTGCCTTAGATGCATCAACTGAAGCTTTATCGCTGGTGCTACATTATCAAGGGCAAACATTTCATCATTTTGAAGAGTGCCCACAGCAGCACAGCCAAAAGATTTTGCCTTTAATTGATGAGTTACTCGCAAAGGCGCAATGTAAACTAACCGATTTAGATGTAATTGGTTTTGGTCAAGGACCGGGTAGCTTTACTGGCGTGCGTATTAGTGTTGCGATTGCTCAAGGTTTAGCTTATGCCGCACGCTTACCTTTGGTTGGCGTATCAACACTGCAGATGATGGCACAACAAGCGTTTGAGCAAGACCAAGCCAGCGATGTGTTTTCTGCGATTGATGCACGTATGGGCGAGATTTATTACGCTCACTATAAAGCTGATGATAATGGTCTAATGCTGCTTGTTGATGAAGAGCAAGTCATTAAACCTGAGTTGCTAACGCTACCTGAAATGGCTGTAACAGCGGTGGGTACAGGTTGGCAGACCTATCCTGCACTTGTTACAGAACTTGCAAATGTAAGCTTAAATGAAAACATTTTACTGCCTGATGCGAAGTACATGCTGGCCTCGGTTGCCACTGCTTATGCTCACGGTGATACAGTCACTGCAGCCAATGCGCAGCCTAAATATGTTCGTGATACAGTGACTTGGAAAAAGCTACCAGGCCGAGAGTAACTGAAAGAATAACGGGACTTGCGTGCCCGTCAGTTATGGCACATAATTTAGTCATGTTTGATGTGGAATTACGAGTTTGACTTTACCTATTGGCTCAGGCTTTTATACCGGTGACATTCCCGGTCAATATAGCCGTAAAAATACCATTACTGATAAGCCTAAAGCGATATCAGACCAAACGGCTGAGCAAAAATCGTCAACAGAGTATGTTAAATCAAGTCCTCAAGCTGTTGCTATTGCCGATGAATTTAAAGCTGAGTCGCAAAGCTATCAGCAAACAATTTATGACAAACCAAGCAACCCAAAAACCAGTCGCGCGATTTCAACCTATACGGAATTTGCTAACTTAGAGCGCCGCGCCGAAGTGCAAAGCCTTATTGGCGTTGATGTATATGCATAGCTAATTGGTATGATTAATAAAAGCTAAAACTGAATTCACAAAAAAGCCTAAACAATATGTTTAGGCTTTTTTATGATTGAACAGTATTTCTAAGCAATAAAATTACTGCTTAATAAAACCTATCAGCTTGTCGGCAATCGCAGTATTGTTTTGCGAACCGTAGAAATCTTCTGCACGTTTACCATAGGCAAATACTTGTACATCAATAGCGGTGTGGCCACCAGTAGTCCACCCCGTGAAGCTGGCATGATTGATGATATCTTTTACAGCAAGTAGCAGTGCTTTATCGCCCATTTTCTTAGCTTCGTTTAGCTTGATGCTGTTTGCATCAGTAAATTCGATATCAGAATACTTTTGCCATACTGCTTTTAAGTCATCGTTTTCAAGTAGATCTTTTGTGATAGTGCCGGCAGTTGCTTTAACACCTTTAACAACGTCAGTTTCCCACTTATATTGACCATGCGCACCCAGTGTTAAGCCACCTGTTGAGTGATCGGCAGTGATAACAAGTAGGGTATCTGGGTTTTTATCTACATACGCTTTTGCTTGTTCAATCGATTTAGCAAAGTCGTCCATTTCGCCCATTGCACATGCAATGTCGTTTGCATGACCACACCAGTCAATTTGGCTACCTTCGATCATTACAAAGAAACCTTTGTCGTTTTGACCATCAAGTAAATCAAGCGCTTTAGTCGTCATTTGCGTAAGGCGTGTTGGATTTTCGTCAAGCGCAAACGGTAAACCTACTTCAGCGAATAAACCAAGTGCAGGAACCTGTTTTAAGTCATTCATTGCAGCAAAGTCATCGCTGTACTGATAGCCAGCTGCTTTGAATTCTTCCACTAGATTACGGTCTTCTCGAACGTAATATTTCGTGCCGCCACCTAACATTAAATCAACCGGTAATTTACCCGCGATTTTGTTATCGATATAGTCGTTAGCAATCTCGTCGTAGTTACGGCGTGATTCGTTATGTGAAGCAAAGCTTGCTGGTGTAGCGTGGTTGATTTGCGAAGTAGCTACGAGTGCTGTTGTCATACCGCGCTCTTTGGCAACTTCAAGCATAGTTTTTACAGGTTTTTTATCAGTATCAACGGCAATTGCGCCATTATAACTTTTATGACCACTGCTTAGCGCTGTTGCACCTGCAGCGCTATCTGTTACATAGGTATGATCATCAGGGTAGGTATGTGCCATACCACGCAAAATAGTATCGAAAACAGTTGGGTCAACAACTTTAGTATTTGGATCATCTTTAAAGTAACGATATGCAGTTGTGTACGCCGGGCCCATACCATCACCAATCATATAAATGATGTTTTTTGGTGCTGATTCAGCCATTACTGAGCCTGCTGAGCATAATAATGCTAAAAGACTTAATTTTAATTTCATTGATGTAACCTTATTATTGTGCCCTTATTTATACTGCGAAGATTATTGTATACTAGCCAGACGATAAATAAACGCCTTTAAGTTGAAACGCTTAATAAATAGGAGCAATTGTGCAACCTTTTTCTTTTCAAACTGGCACTCAGGCAATGCATGGCCTAACCTTTGGTCATGGCGAAGAGGTTGTGATTGCCTTACATGGTTGGCTTGATAACGCACATAGTTACATACCTATGTTACAAAATGCGCAGCTAAATCAGCGTTGGTATTGCCTTGATTTTCCTGGCCATGGTTTATCTGATTGGCGAAGTAGTGACGCCCATTATTACTTTATTGACTACATTGATGACGTCTATAAGTTTATTGAGTCGCTTGATGTAACGAAAGTGCATTTAGTTGGCCATTCTATGGGCGCCATGGTGGCTGGCGTTTTTGCGAGCTGCTTCCCTGAAAAGGTAGCATCGGTAAACTTTATTGAGGGAATTGGCTGCGTTACAACCAACAGCAATGAAGTGAGCGGCCAACTTCGTAAAGCAATATTAAATAGAGCGCGGGTAAACAGCAAAGGCCCTCGCGCATTTGACTCAAAAGCGCACATTATTAGTGCAAGGCTTGCAAGTGGTGACCTTGAATACAGACAAGCAGAGTTATTAATGACACGAAATAGCTACGAAAAAGCAGGCAAGTGGTACTTAACAACCGATCCAAAGCTTAAAAATCACTCAGGATTTCGCTTTGATGAAGCACAATGTATTGCAACCATTAAACAAATTAACGCGCCATGTCAGCTTATTTTAGGCGATGAGGGGTTTCCTTTCGTAAAGCAAAACTTAGAAGCATATGGTAAATATTACAAAGAGTTAAAAATTCATAAGATACCTGGTGGTCACCATTGCCATATGCAATTTCCTGCATTAACCTTAGAACACGTTCATGCATTTATTGGGCAGTATAAAGCAAGTTAATTGTATAATTGCACCAAATGTGGGATTATCTGCACCATTAGAGTATTTACTCCATTGAGAAACGGCCTTAGTTAGCTTAAGGTTATTAAAAAATATAATTATAAACAGGAGCTAAGAGTGGAAAAAATCTGGCTTAAACGCTACCCAGAAGGTATGCCTGAAACAATCGACCCTGAGCATTATCACTCGCTACTCGACTTGTTTGAAAAAAGTTTTGCTGACTTTAGTGACCTTCCAGCTTTTACCAACATGGGTAAAGAGTTGACCTATCGTGAGTTAGACAGTGCTACAAAACGTGTTGCGTCGTACATTCAAAATGATCTTGGTCTTAAAAAAGGCGATAAAGTAGCGGTTATGATGCCAAACTTACTACAAACGCCTGTGACTATCTTAGGTATTCTTCGTGCAGGCTGTGTAGTGGTGAATGTAAACCCACTTTATACCGTGCGTGAATTAGAGCATCAGTTAAATGACTCAGAGTCTTCAGCAATTTTTATTCTTGCAAACTTTGCCGATACTCTAGAGAAAGCATTACCAAAAACTAACGTCAAGCACATCGTGGTTACTCAAGTGGGTGACATGGTCGGCGGCCTTAAAAAGTACATCGTTAATTTTGTGGTGAAGCACGTTAAGAAAATGGTGCCTAGCTACTCATTGCCAAATGTGATCAAATTTGCAGATGCGCTTGCTGGTGATGAAGCTGGTTACAAAAAACCTGAAGTTGATTTAAACGACTTAGCATTTTTGCAATACACAGGCGGTACAACGGGTGTATCTAAAGGTGCAATGCTATCGCATGGCAACATGGTTGGTAACCTTGAGCAAGTATCAGGTTGTCTAGACAAAGTATTAGAGCGCGGAAAAGAAGTGGTTATCACAGCACTGCCGCTTTATCACATCTTTGCACTGACAGCGAACTGCCTAACATTTATGAAATACGGTGGTTTAAACGTACTTATCACAAACCCTCGTGATATGCCGGGCTTTGTTAAAGAGCTAGCACAGCACAAATTTACGGCGGTAACGGGTGTAAATACGCTATTTAACGGTTTACTAAATACCCCAGGTTTTGCTGAACTTGATTTCTCAAGCTTAAAAATGTCACTTGGTGGTGGTATGGCGGTACAGCGTCCAGTTGCTGAAAAATGGCAAGCTGTAACGAAGACAAAATTAATGGAAGGTTATGGCTTAACTGAATGTGCGCCACTTGTAACTGTTAGCCCTTACGACCTTGAAGGTTATAACGGTTCAATCGGTTTACCTGCTCCTAGCACTGATATTAAGCTTATGCTTGAAAATGGTGAAGAAGCAGCGAAAGGTGAGCCGGGCGAGCTTTGGGTTAAAGGCCCACAAGTTATGCAAGGTTATTATAACCGCCCAGATGCAACAGCTGAATGCTTAAAAGATGGCTGGTTTGCAACAGGTGACATTGCTACTTACGATGATGAAGGCTTCTTCTACATTGTTGATCGTAAGAAAGACATGATTATCGTATCTGGTTTCAACGTGTTCCCAAATGAGATCGAAGAAGTCGTCGCTATGCACGATGGCGTGCTTGAAGTAGCAGCTATCGGTATTCCTCACGAGGTCAGTGGCGAACAAGTTAAAGTTTTTGTTGTGAAAAAAGATCAATCTTTAACTGAAAAAGATATAATAAAGCACTGTCGTGATAATTTAACGAACTATAAGGTGCCTAAACTCGTTGAGTTTAGAGATGAACTACCAAAAACAAACGTTGGTAAGATTCTAAGAAGAGCCTTAAAGGACGAAGAAAAATAATTAAAGCCGGCATTAGCCGGCTTTTTTATGGTAAAGAAAGGGGTATAAGTGCAATATCAACTGATCGAAACGCAAAATCAATTAAATGATTTTATAGAAAAAATTACAGGTAAACCGGTTCTGGCAATTGATACCGAGTTTATGCGTCGTCGTACGCTTTACCCTGAAGTTGCACTTATTCAAGTATACGATGGTGAGCACTTAGCGTTAATCGACCCTCTGGCTGAGCTGTCGCTTTTTGATTTTTGGCAAGTACTTAAAAACCCTGAGGTGTTAAAGGTACTACATTCACCGTCAGAAGATATTGAAGTGTTTCAAAAATACGCTGGCTTTGTACCAACACCACTGTTTGATACCCAGTTTGCACTACAAATACTAGGCCATGGTAACTGCATGGGCTTTGCGCACATGGTTAAAGAGTTACTTGATATCGAAATTGATAAAAGTGAATCGCGTACTAATTGGTTACAGCGCCCGCTCACTGAAAAGCAGCTAGATTATGCCGCTGCCGATACGTATCACTTATTGCCTTGTTTTGAAATTATTAAAAAACAAATTGATGAAGCTGGCTTTTTTGACATTGTTATCAGCGAAAGCGAGTTAGTCGCGCAAAAACGTGCTTACCAAACGCCCGCAGAGCAGCTCTACAAAGACATTAAAAATGCATGGCAATTACGACCGCACGACTTAGCGGTATTACGCGAGCTTGCTGCATGGCGCCGTGAAAAGGCTGAGCGCAAAAACCTCGCGCTTAACTTTGTGGTTAAAGAGCACAACATGGTTGAAATTGCTAAGCGCAAGCCTGCAAGTTTAAATGCGTTACGCAGAGTGCCAGGTGTTGAGCCAATGGAAGTTAACCGTTCGGGCGTTGAAATTTTAAAATGTATTGAACGTGGTAAAGCCGTTCCTGCAAGCGAACAACCTGCACAATTAAAACGATTAATTGATTTTCCGGCATATAAAAAAGCCGCGAAAGATATTAAACAAAAAATCACTAAAGCTGCAAAAGAGCGGGGCATTCCTGAAGATGTATTGGCCTCTAAAAAACAGATTAACCAGCTGATCAGCTGGAATTGGAAGCTCGATGCCGATGAACGTAAAGCAGCATCAAAGCCAGATCTATTCAACTCATGGCGCTATGAGTATGTGAAAGACGTACTTAAAGAGTGGCAAAACTAATAAAGCCCTTTATTGCTATTTACTTATCATTATAGGCCCTGAAACTTGCTGCGTTTATGAGTTACCTGTAACCAATGCAGCAAGTTATAATCATACCGTTTTAATCTTTGTAGTTGTCTAGACGTTAAACTATAAAAAGGGGCAAAAATAAAAAACTTTTCACCTATAATAATTACACAATTAAACCCAAACTTAGAATATTGTTTAATCAACTTCGTTTTAGTTGCTTCTATATGCGCGTTGCCAAAAGGCGAGCTATAAAATACTCCGTGGCGACAGATTGTGAGTTCACTTTTACTACTAAGTATTAATAATGTTAGAACTAACGAAATTAACATGAAAAGTATAAGAAGCGGCTCATATAAAAAGTGCTTCTGTGAAAGGGTTTTTAAAAGGTATACAAAAACAGCCTCAAGGGTAGCTAACATAAACCATATGCTTTTTTCAGAAGTCTTTCTTAAATTCAATACTTTCATTCTCAGTCCATGAGAGGCTTTTTTAATATAATACTTCGCAACTTAGATAAAACAATCTGCCGAAAAAATGAAAGTAAACGCTGTACTTAATATTTTATTATTAATTTTGTATTGTAATGCTTGTTTATCTTTTTGAATTGAAATGACTATTTAAAATAGAAAAACTGTTTGGGTGTCTATTTTTGGTTAGCAAAAAAATGAACGTTATCTATCTAATTTTAATCAAAGTATACTGCTTATTTTTTATGTTATTTATCAAGCTTTTCGTAATTATCTGAATTTTAGATATTCGCTTGGTAAACTTCTTTTGGCTAGAAATTAGTTAATGACTCTGCTACAAATAATATATTCAGTAATCGCGCCAAGCTAACAATCATTCAAACTTCAGTGTTAAAAAATAAAAAGGTTAGGTTATGGAAAACGATAACAAAATAGAGCAATTCGCTCAGGATTTAATTGGAATCAAGCGTCAAATCAAGGCTCTACTTTATCAAGAGAAATTACTTAAAGATCAAATTAAACCCCTTTTACAAGAACATGGTGCAGTAAATTTTGATTATGGAAAGGTGTACTATGGTGAGTCAAAAGGTTCTTCAACATTTAGTCGATCAGAAGTATTGTCATATATTCGTGATAACTACGGTGATGCTTTAGCTGATCAAATTGATGAAGATTGCACTAAGGTTGGAGAACCTAGGCAAGTTGTGTACATAAAGCTTATTGATCCATAACAAACTAGCGTTCTATAGGCAATAGCTCCTGGCAAGATGAACCCTAATATAGAGCTGTGAGTGAACGACTATTTATATTAAAGCCAAGCCATGAGCTCACGTGTTTAAAGCGAGCTCATTCCTAAAATAACCCTACAAACCAAGTAAAATCTTATCTAAATTTTGTTTTGATTTAGCAACGCTTTGCAGTGGGGTTAACCCGCTTGGGTATTCTTCTTGTTCAAGCACTAACCATTTGGTGTTGCCGTGCGACTCTAAAGTATCGATGATGGCAGGCCAATCAATGTCGTTTTCGCCGATAATAGGGCTCAAGTTGCTCCCCTCAATCGTACGTACTTTAATGTGCGTAGCAAGCGTGCGGTTAGGGTACTTTTTAATAAAGTAGATTGGATCTTTAGCAGCGTAATTGACCCAGCCAATATCTAACTGCAATGGCATGGTCTTGGGGGTATTACTGGCAATGTAATCCCAAAACGTTGCGTTATTAAATGCATTAAACTCTTTATTATGATTGTGAAAACCGATCTTCATATCAAAGCGGGTCGCATAATCACTGACTTTAGTAAGCTCTTTAACTAGAGATTTAACTCCCTCAGGGTGCCATGCTCTTTCATCCCAAGGTACATAAAGTGTAGTAACGCCAAGGGTCTTGTAAAACAGCAGGGTGCTATCAATAGTGTTTTCACTGAGTGCATCAAAGCCTATATGGGCACTACTGGCAACTAAGCCTAATTCACTGAGCTTTGCTTTTAAGGCTGCTGGGTTATTTGAATATGGGCCAAAGTCTCCGGCAAATTCCACGCCGTCAAACCCCATTTCGGCAAGAGACTTAAGCGTACCATGAAAGTCATTTTTTAAGGTGTCTTTGACTGACCATAGTTGCACACTCACTGGCAGTTTTGCGAGTAATTGACCACTAAATACAAGGCTAATAATGAGCAATAAAATGCGGGTTTTAAACATACTTCAATCCTAAAAAAGCAGGGGAGTGACCCCCTGCACTGTGTTACAAATAACACAAGGGGGAAAGTTAATCGGTATAGGCGTACTCGCTTAGACCAAGCTCAGCTAAAACCTGATCTAAATGAGCTTTTGCTTCATCAGAAGGGCCAGGGTAATCACCTGCAATAGGCACATTACCAAGGTAACCAATGTCTTTACAGCCTTCAGGTGTACAGAAAAAGGCAGCAAGCACTAACTCTTTAAAGCGTAAAAAGGCTTTACCAATACGCTTAAATTGCAGAGGTGTTTGCTCGTTTAAAAACGCAATATCGTCTAAAATCGCGCGATGTTGCTTTTCGTTAAGTGCAACAAATTGCTTTTTAAAACGAAGTTGTGCTTCATCGTTAAGCCATGCTAATGAATTTAAAATTTTAATTCTATCGCGTTGTTGGCCTTCATACGGTGCGCTCACCCATTCATTAATAACAGCCGGTACTTGTAGCTCACTGGCTGAAGGAATAGCGCCTTCGCGCGGTACAATGTAATCAGATAAAAGCGCTACTAACGTGAGTTCGTCTGCTGTTAAGGTCAGTGGCCAAGGTGATTCTGGTGGCATAACCAAATTAGGATCTTGACCATAGCCTTTAGCGGTTACAGGCTTGATATCTAAATCAGGCCAATGCTCTTTTGCAGAGACTGCAACGTCATCTTCCAGTGCTTTTGTGCAACCTGCAGTTAAACTAACCGCCGAGCCCGCAGCTAATAGACCAAGCCATTTTAAAGACTCACGGCGGCTCATGTTAGAAACATAGTTATATGAGTCGTGTTCGTTACGATGATGCATAATTAAAGTACCCCGTTATCAATTTGTTGAGCAAGCCAAGTTGAATTACGCATTGCCAGAGTCATGATGGTGAGCGTACAGTTTTTATGAGGGTTTGAAGCAAATACCCCCGCATCCATTACAAATAGGTTATTACAATCCCATGTTTGACCCCATTGATTGGTGACTGAGTCTTTCTTTGAGCTGCCCATTCGTGTGGTGCCCACTTCGTGAATGATTTCGCCACCTTTTGAAATTGCTTTTTCAGCAGGCGGGAGTTCGCCAACAGTCGCACCCATGTTTTCGAGGATTTGCTTCGCGGTTTTTAAACCATGTTCGATTTGCTTTAATTCTCTGTCAGACCACTTAAAGTGGAACTTTGATACCGGAATACCCCATTTGTCTTTAACGTTTTCGTCAATTTCCATGTAGGTATCTTTGTTCGGTAACATCTCGCCACGCAGAGCAAAGCCAACGTAAGAGCCATATGCATCACGAACTTGCTGTTTAAGGGCAGGGCCATAGCCTTGTTTATCACCTGACACACCCGAACCCGGCTGGCCAAAGCCACTGCCAATTTCAAAGTGATAACCACGTGGGAAATCTAATTCATTGTTAGCTTGTGCTTGATGACCCCACCAAGGAATAAATAAGTGATTAGCGGTATGTCCATCTTCGTTATAACGTGGGCGACCTTTAAGTGCCGGAATTTGCGCACCTAACCATGCACCCGTCGAATCCATTAAGTTTCGACCTACTTGGCCACTTGAGTTAGCAAGGCCTTTAGGGTGCTTTTTATTCTTTGAATTTAATAAAATACGCGCTGATTCACAGGCGCTAGCCGCTAAGATAACCACATCGGCATCAATAGCATGTTCGGTTACTGAGTGTTTATCAACATAGGTGACGCCAGTGACTTTACCTTGATCATCAACTTTGACTGATTTAACCATGGCATCGGTAATGACTTTTAAGTTACCAGTGGCTTTTGCCATTGGCAGTAATGATGTCGTAGTTTGAAAAGCTGCACCAATTGAGCAACCAGAGCCACATGGTGTTGCATAAAAACACGCCATGCGATCATCTTTAGGTCGAGTTAATACCGCGCGATGCATAGGCACTGCTTGAATGCCCATTTTCTTTGCAGAAGCGGCAATTAAAAGCTCAGGAACACGCGGCTTTGGTGGTGGCTGTAAAATACCCGGTGACGAATCTGGCATATCTTCATGGCCTGTATTGGTGCCACATACACCCACAAGTTCTTCAGTTTTATCGTACCAAGGTGCTAAATCAGCGTACTCAAATGGCCAGTCGGCACCGTGACCATCTCGGCTTTTGCCTTTAAAATCGTGCTCACTAAAGCGTAATGAATAGCGGCCCCAGTGGTTAGTTCGACCACCTAACATACGTGCGCGCCACCAATAAAAGTCGCTTCCTTTGGCGCTGGTGTATGGTTCATCAGGCACTTGCCAGCCGCCATCAACGGTTGCATCGTAAAAGCCAAAGTTTTTGTCTTTGTTACCAGCCCCCATAAGTGGAGCCTCACTGTTACGACGAAACATCGGGCTTTCTGTTTTCGGGTCATAATTACGGCCCGCTTCAAGTAATAATACTTTGTGGCCAAGTTTGGTTAACGTGTATGCGGCCATTGCACCGCCTGCACCCGAGCCAACAACTAATACCTTATGTTTAAAATCAGACATCTTATAGCTCCTTGATTTTTATATTTTTAAACCACACTTTGTCACCATGGTCTTGAAGCCCGATATGACCTTGTTCAGCCGTTGCAAAGTTTTTCCAAGTTGCAAACTTACTGCCTTTTACAAGGGTGTTCCATGTTGTACTACCAATTACAATGCTGGTGGTGCTAATACCGTTTTGCCAAACTTGTAAGTGGTTATTTTGCATTTTAATGCGCACATGGTTCCAGCTATTTGCTGGTTTGTGAGCCGCAACTGGGGCTGCAAATAAATCGTAAATTGACCCCGCTAAGTGCGAGTCAATTTCGGTATCTGGGTGTTCTTCGTTATCGATAATTTGAATTTCAGGCGCATGAGAATAAATCATCTGTCCGGTTTCATCAGCTAATACAAAAATACCGCTATTACCTTTGGTAGAGATTTTCCAATCGATCTGTAATTCAAAGTTTTGGTACTGCTTTTTAGTAAGCAGGTCGCCACCACCTTTGGTTAATGTCATAGCGCCATCTTCAACGACCCATGCAGGATTTAAAGATTCGCTTTTAAAATTACGCCATTGCGACATATCTTTGCCGTCAAACAACAACTGCCAGCCAGCTTGCTTTTCTTGTTGTGTAAGCTGATTGTCAGCCGCATTAGCGAGTGCACAGCTACTAACGGTGAGCATTAAAGTCAGTGCTTTAAGAGATTTAAACATTGTGTGTTCCTCGACGATTTACTTGCTTAAGACGCACATTTTTCGGTGCGTTTGTTGTTATTAATTACCAAATGCAACCCAATGAATGCGACGATTAAAATAATTGGGAAGATCAGTAGGTTTTGTAATACAGCCTGTCCGGCTAAAATTTCAATTTGTTCAGCGCTTGCGCCACTTGCCTGTGCCGATGAGCGTGCCGTATCTATCCAACTACCAATTACAGGGTTCCAGATGCTCATTGCAAACATGCCTGCACCGCCCATTAACGACATACCCAGCGCCCCTGACTTTGGAATGTATTCAGCAACGCAGCCAAGCATGGTCGGCCAAAAGTAGGTAACCCCAAGAGCAAATAATATGGCCGCTATATAAATCATGCTGCCCTCGGCTTGGCTCATCATAAAGATACCTAAGCTTGCACAAATGGCAGAGCCAAGTAATACACCGGTAGGGTTGAGCTTATGCACTATAGGGCCTGCAAAGAAGCGACCAACCGCCATTAGGCCAGTGATCAAGGCTAATACCACCATAGGAGAGGCACCCGATGAACCTAAAATACGCTCAATCCATTGTTGTGTGCCAAATTCAGTGGTTGCGGTAAACGTCATACAAGCAATTAAAAAGATGTATAACGGCGTAAATAAGTGGCGAATATTGCTGCTGGTAGAGTGAGAGCGTGTATCAAAGCGTGGGAATTGTGCTTTGATCAGCATAGCACCATAGATAACCGTAGGAACTAAAATTAACGCTACTTGCCATTGCCAGTTTAAACCCGCTCCCGACATAAAGTTCGACGCAAGTGCGCCAATCACAATGCCACCTGGGAACCAAACATGAAAACGGTTTAGCATAGTGGTGGTGTTTTTAGGGTACATTTCTGCAATCAGCGGGTTACAGCCAGCTTCAACAGCGCCGTTGGCAAAACCAATAAAAAAGGTAGAAACCAGTAAGCCCCAAAAACCATCAGCTGTTATCGTCAAAACAAGGCCAAGTAAATGACAGATAAACGCTAACGCCACTAATTTCTTAGCGCCAATGGCATTATAAATAATACCGCCGACCATAGTCGCAACCGGAAAGCCTAAAAATGCCATGGCATTAACCCAACCTAATTCGGTGTCGGTTAAGCCAAACTCACTGCCAAGTTGACCCAAAATACCAGCACGAATGGCAAAGGTCATAGAGGTCACAATCAGTGCTATACAGCAAAGCCGAAAGACAATGCGGTTATAATTATTGTTGTCCATATTGTGTGTCCTGTGTGTTCTATTGTTGTCGGTTTTATAAACCTAAAATTCGATTATTACGCTCAGTGTTTGTTGCGCCACTGGCAAAATCGTCAAAGGCTTTATCTGTTGGGTTTATTAAATGTGCTTTAATAAACTCAGCGCCTTCTCTTGCCCCATCTTCTGGGTGCTTTAAGCAGCATTCCCATTCAAGTACAGCCCAACCATCAAAACCATATTGAGTTAACTTGCTGAAGATTTGCTTAAAATCTACTTGGCCATCACCTAAAGAACGAAAACGCCCTGGTCGGTCTTGCCAGTTTTGAAATCCGCCATAAACACCTGAACGGCCATTTGCGATAAATTCGGCATCTTTGACATGAAACGCCTTAATGCGCGAATGATAGATATCGATAAACGCTAAATAGTCGAGCTGTTGCAATACAAAATGGCTCGGATCATAAAGAATATTAACGCGTGGGTGATTATTGGTTGCTGCTAAAAAGCGCTCAAATGTAACACCATCATGTAGGTCTTCACCCGGATGTAATTCATAACACACGTCCACGCCATGCTCGTCAAAGCAATTTAAAATAGGTAACCAACGCTTAGCAAGTTCACTAAAGCCTTGTTCGACAAGTCCTTGTGGACGCTGTGGCCACGGGTAAAAGGTATGCCATAAAAAAGAACCCGAGAATGTCGCATGGGTTGTTAAGCCAAGGTTTTTACTTGCTTTAGCAGCCATCATCAGTTGCTCTGTTGCCCACTTTGTTCGCGCTGCAGGGTTACCTTTTACATGCTCTGCGGCAAAGTTATCGAACATTTCATCGTAGGCAGGGTGAACAGCAATTAACTGGCCTTGCAAATGTGTTGATAACTCTGAAATTGTAAGTCCATACTCTGTGGCAATACCAGTGACTTCATCGCAGTAATGCTGGCTTTGAGCTGCTTTTTCTAAATCAAAAATAGTCGGGTTTGAGGTTGGCACTTGAATCGCTTTGTAACCTAAACCGCTTGCCCACTCACATAAACCACGAAAGCTATTGAAAGGGGCTTGATCTGAAATAAACTGCGCCAAAAATATTGCTGGCCCTTTGATTTTATTCATTCTTTTTTATCCAATCTGTAATTTGTGCCATTTAGTATCTTGCTTCGATGAAGCAACAACATGCTCAATAAACGCCATACCACGCACAGCCTCATTGATGCCAGGCACATCAAATGCTGAATTTGTTGCGTTATCACCTTGCTTAAATGCGTGGATCTGCGCTGCAAAATTGCGGTAAATATTGGCAAATGCCTCAAGGTAGCCTTCTGGGTGACCGGCAGGGGCGCGAAGGGCATTTTGCGTGTCAGGGTGTAATTCACCCACGCCTGCTCTAAGTAATATTGCAGCTTGATTGTGGCTTCTTAGCCATAAGCTATTAGGCTCAAGTTGCGACCACTCAAGACTGGCTTTATCGCCATAAATACGCAGGCGTAAGTTGTTTTCATCGCCAATAGCAATTTGGCTTGCCAGTAAAACGCCTTTACAACCATTATTGAATCTAAGAAGCACGGTGCCATCATCATCAAGGGCTCGGCCTTCAACCACATGATTTAAATCGGCGCAAAGCTCGGTGATTTCGAGATCAGAAACATACTCGGCTAAGTTAGCTGCATGCACGCCAATGTCGCCCATACAACAACTAATGCCAGACTTACTGGTGTCTAAACGCCAGCTCGCTTGTTTTGAACCTTCGTCTTCGCTGTGCGCTAACCAGCCTTGAGTGTACTCAACAATGACTTTACGTATGCTGCCGAGCTCGCCTGCTTTTACTCGATGCTTGGCTTCTTTGACCATAGGGTAACCGGTGTAAGTGTGGGTTAAGCCATATAAAACCTGCTGTTTTGCAATAATGCTTTGTAATTGCTCTGCTTCTGCGAGAGTAAGCGTTGCAGGTTTATCTGAGAGCACATGAAAACCATGTTCAAGCGCCATTTTCGCGACCGGAAAATGTAAGTGGTTTGGGGTGACAATAGCCACAAAATCAATACGCGCATCAGCAGGTAATTTTGCTTCTTCGGCAAAAAGCGTTTGGTAACTGTCGTAACAACGGCTGCTATCAAGCCCAAGTAGTTCGCCAGTTGCTTTACATTTTTTTGCGTCTGAACTAAATGCGCCTGCAACAAGCTCTATCATTCCGTCTAATCGCGCTGCAATTCGATGAATAGCGCCAATGAAGGCACCATCGCCACCGCCTACCATTGCCATGCGGATCTTAGCTTTGCTCATCTTAAGCGCTCCTAAATTTAAATAGCGTCTGCTACTGTTAATGTCATGTTATTGATAATAGGAAAGCTTAGCCAATAAGCGCTAATAAAAATTCGGTTGACAATGCAACAAAATCGGCGTTTAAAATATATAGGGCTGTTCTTTATTGAGACAAAATTAAGCGATGGATATTCAAGAAATAATAAAAAAAGCTGTTGTAAATCAGCTAATTGCTGCATTTGATTTACTGCCAGATATCCTCTTTTGGGTAAAAGACACAGATAGTAGAATCTTGCATTGTAATCAGCATTTTATTGAGCATCAGGGTTATAAAACACTGGAGCAAATATTGCTAAAAACAGACTTCGATTTTTCGCCAAAGCACCTCGCGTTTCAATACGTCAATGACGATAAACGAGTGATGGAAGGCTATATAGTGACTGACCGTTTAGAGCTTAACCAAACCCAACAAGGTGAGCTTGGTTGGTTTTCTACATCAAAGCATGCTTTAAAAGATCACGATGGCAATGTGATTGGCACTTACGGAGTAACCCGACATCTACAAAAAACCTCAAAAGCGCTTTCTCATGTAAGGGCGATTGAAGAGCCAGTAAAATTTATTCGCGAGCATTATCATCGTCAGATCAGCATTGATGAATTAGCAGAGCTTGCACATTTGTCGGTAAGTGCTTTAGAGCGCCGCTTTAAAAAGCATTTAGCAAAAACACCTAATCAATTTATTAACGAAGTGCGTCTCGAAAATGCCCGCAAGCTACTGATTGAAACGCAACTGCCAATTTCACAAGTAGCCTACCAGTGCGGGTTTTCGGAGCCGAGTTACTTCAGCAAACAATTTCGGCGTTTGTTTGGTGAAATTCCCTCGCAAATGCGCTCGCAATTAGGCGATTAAATTGCAGCTCTTGCCATTAAAATAGCCCCTTGCTCTGCACTGGCAAGGGCGGGGGTTAAATGCGCTTTACTGGCATCAGTTAAGTAAGGTGTGATGGCACTGGCAATGCCGCCCATCAAGGTGACGTTTTCAATGCCTTGCTTTTCAAAGTAAGCGATATAGCGGCTAATGTATGCGCACGCTTCATTGATTAATTGCTGACAAAAAGCATCGTCAGAATGGCTAAAAACTAGGGGCGCAAATTTGGCAAGCTCTGCAGGGCGCGCTGATATTAAACGCTGACTTAACGCTTGGCTTGAGTCGCAATTAAGCTGGTTGAGTAGGGTATTTATTGCTGCAGAACTTTTCGCAACACCATCAAGTACTGCAAATGCTTTACGGCAAAGTTGTAAACCTAACCAACCACCACTGGCACCATCGCTCAGTAATAATCCGTAGCCACCTAATTCGCTAAATTGGTTTTGCTGTTGGTAACCCGCACAAAAGCCTGTGCCCAGAATAATCACCGCACCATCATGGTGTTGATGTGCGCCTTTACAGGCAATCAGCATATCTGTTGACAAGGTAAACTTAGCAAAAGGGTGCTGCCATTTGGTCATAGCTTGATAGGCAGAGTCGATATTAGCACCGGCAAGTCCGGCATGCACATAGGTGTTTTTCAGCTCGCTTAAGGCAAGCCCAGCTTCATGAAATGCAAGTTCAGTGGCGTGCAGTATTGACTCTTGGCTTTGTTGGCAGCTGGTGGCCACGTTTGCAGAGCCACTTATGGCTTCGCTAAGCAATGAGCCGTTTTCGTTTTCTAAACGAACTTTACACTTACTGCCACCGCCATCAATACCTAAAAAATACATTGCCATGCTTAATCCTTTGAAAGAAGCTTATTGATAGCCTCAGCGTTAATTGCACCGTTTTCGTTGTGCACACATGAGTGTACATGCACAGCTGCTTTTGCTGAATGATTTTTTATTAATTGCCAAAGAGCTTCAGCGTTTTCTAAGGTCACACCACCTCCCATAACAATTTCTATTTGATTATCGCTGTGCACTAAGTATGTGTTGAGCTGATTTAGACCATCAACGGCACTTTGAGCGCTTTGCCATGGCGTGCCTGCTGTTAAGATGCGCTCAACGCCTAAGCTAATCAGTTTCTCAAGTGCGCTTAACGGGTTTGTAAGGGTATCGAATGCACGGTGAAAGGTCACCATCAGACCATGCTGTTTGGCTGTGGTAACTAAAGAGCGGGTCACTTCTAAATCAAGTTCGCCGTGTTTAACTGCCCCAAATACCACCCCATGCGCCCCCGCGCTCGCTGCCATTGTTATTTGTTTTTGCATTAGGTTGCGACATTCAGCACTAACAAAAAAGTTGCCTGCTTCGGGGCGTATCATCACCACTAACTCTGCACTATTAGTCAGGTTTTTCACAGCACAGTCAATCGCATTAACACTTGGCGTTAAGCCACCTAGGTGTAAATTACTGCATAGCTCAAAGCGTTTTGCGCCTAAGTTACTAGCCATTGAAATGTTGTTAGCAAGCTGCTTTAAGCACCCTTCGTTTAGGCATACTTCAAGAAATTTACCATTGTTCACGGGCGTGTTTTTACCATATCTATTACACCTAATTTTTAGTTACTCAATTTGCGAGTGATTAACAAATACATAGAGTGTGGAATTGTTATTAATTATCAATCTATTAAGCGTGTCTTTGAGTTTGTTTTGCTGAGCCAATTAACTTAAATTCGCTGAGCTTAACTATAATTCAGAAAATATAAAAATGAATATAAAATATTCCAAACGCCGATTTTGTCATATCTCTCACCGAATTTTTATTATCACTTTTTGACCGCTCACCCTATTCTGAGTTTGAGTTTAACAAGCTGTTAACTACCGATAATCAGTTTAAAAACCGACAACAATAAGATGTTTTATGAGATGTATAGACCTCATAAAGCTTGCAGAACACACAACTGGAGATAGGCATGGGCAAGCAAACTGTAATAAAAACAAAAGGGCAAGGAAGGCATTTTAAGCGTAATGCAATTTTAATTTCGCTACTGGCTGCAATTAATACAAGCTATGCAGCAGAGCAAGCAAATGATGATGTAGAAGTGATTGAAGTACGAGGTATTCGTTCTTCAACCGCAGAAAACTTAGCAATAAAACGACTTTCAACGGCGACAGTTGATGCAATCACCGCAGAGGATATTGGTAAGTTTCCTGATAAAAACGTCGCTGACTCATTGCAACGTGTATCGGGCGTTTTGATTGACCGCGACGGTGGCGAAGGTAGCCGCGTGAGTATTCGTGGTACGTCACCGGATTGGACTCTCACCCAATTAAACGGTAACTATCTTGCTTCATCAGGTTCTGGTACTCCTACCCGTAGTTTTAATTACACGTTATTACCTTCAAGCATGATCAAAAGTGTAGAAGTGTACAAAAGTGCTGAAGCACGCATCGATGAAGGCGGTATTGGTGGTACGGTTATTTTACACACCCGAAAACCTCTTGAGATGGAAGCAAATTCAGGGGCGCTAAGTGCAGAGGTGACTTACGATGATGTGTCTGAAGACACCAAACCGCAAGTTAATGTGCTGTATTCATGGAAAAATGACGACGAAAACTTTGGTGTATTGGCCGGTTTTACTCGTCAAGATCGCACCGTAACAACTATCACTAACAACGCATCACACTGGCGTTTTCACTCAGATACCGTTGAAGGCGCAGAGCGTCCAGCGCTGGTAGACCAAGCCACTGGTGAAGTGTACAACAATGTATGGGCACCTCGTGCGATGAGTGTTAATAACTCAAACCAAGACCGCACACGCGATGGTTATCAAGTCGCTGTGCAGTGGGCACCGAGTGACAGACTTGATTTAAACTTTAACTATTTTGGTGCCAAGTTAGGCTACGACCAAACAGGGCAAAGCATTACTTTTGCAGAATGGAACGATAACCACAACCCGTATTACGGCATTGTGCTTGATGGCGATACCGTAGTTGCTTATGGTAATGGCGATAATGGGTTACTCAATGATAATAACTGGGGTGATGCCGATGTAAATGGTGGTGTGGCTGTTCGTCGTGGTTTGTTATCACCGCAGTTAACAGGGCGTGAGCGTTTTGGCGAGTCAAAATCAAATACCTATGATTTTGAAGGCACTTATTATGGTGATACTTACAGTGTTACATTAAAGCTGGGTCATACCGAAGCTGAAGGCGGCACCTCAAAAGAAACCTACGCCAATATTGATGCGCGTTTAGGCTCAGTAAACAGCTGGTTATGGTCAATTGAAAACGGTAAACCAAGCTACGAAGTGTCGACTGATTTAGCCACCGATAAAGAAGCATACCAGTATTATGATTGGTTTGACTCTTACTCATCTGAAAATGAAGACTCAGAAGATTACATTCAAACAGATGTCAAATTTGACCTCGATGGCAACTTTTTTACCCGTGTCTATGTAGGTGCTAAATACCGCGACCACGAAATTAAAGGTATTCGTAACGACTTTCGTTGGGATGACGGCATCTCTGACAACGGCGGTTACCGCGGTTACTTACCAGGGACTGAGTGGTTCCATAATCCAGATTTTCACCCAGATGCATCAACATTGGTAAGCGATCATGTAGTTGATAACAGCGCGGGTGATACAGGCGCATTTAACTTTTTAGCGTTTGATTTTAGAGCGCTGGATAACTACTTAAAAGAAAACTTTAGCCAGACAGTGGTGCCAACCCTTTCGGGTACTTATGCTTTAGAAGAAAAAATTTGGTCTGTTTACACACAAGCTGATTTTGAATGGCAAGATTTCCGCGGTAATGTTGGTGTGCGCTATGTAAATACAGAGCTAAGCACCTTGACCTACGATGATGTCATTGGTCAAGACGATGACGACACGGATCCAAACGAGCGCAGCAGCGATGGCAGTGAAGTACTACCAAGCTTTAACCTTGCATGGGATGCAACCGAAGATCTTGTGGTGCGCTTTGCCGCAGCACGCACTATGGCAAGAGTGAGCTATTCAGACTTAAGCCAAGCGGAGTCTTACGGTCCTCCTGTTAATATTAACTCGCCAGATTCATGGACAGGCCGTGGTAATGGTACCTCGGTAAACACAGGCCTTGAACCTATGTTATCTGACCAATTCGATTTAGGTATTGAATGGTATTACGGCGATGGTTCTGCAGTGGGTGCGACATTATTCTCTAAAGATATTTCTAACTTACCAATCTCGACAGTAGAAATTGTAGAGCGTGAACACGATTGCTGTAACGGCCCAATAGAAGTCGAAATGAACACCAAAGTAGGTGGTGGTGATGCAAAATCAGAAGGTTTAGAGCTATTCTTCCAGCACTCATTTGATAATGGATTTGGTATTTTAACTAACTATACCTACACAGATACCAGCACCAGCGAAGTCTCGACAGACGGGCAAAAAACAGAGGCCGAAATACCAGGCACCGCTAAGCACCAATATAATGTGTCTGTGTACTTTGAGAATGACGACTTTAGTGTTCGTGCGTCTTACAACTGGAAAGATGACCGTGCCAACGGTATTCACCAAGGCTACAACTTGTATACCAAAGACTATGGTCAGCTAGATGTAAATGCCTCATATAACCTAACAGAGGATCTTTCGTTTACTGCCTCAGTGGTGAACCTAACAGAAGAAATAGAAGAAGGATATTGGAAACAAAGCAATCGCTTTACCTATAACCAATATTCAGGCCGCCGTTTTTACTTAGGCGCAAATTATAATTTCTAACCATAGGCATGTTGTTTGTTGCAACCTAAAAAGGTACTTTTATTAAAGTACCTTTTTCTTTTTTAAGACAATAATGATTGAATTTGTAGCGGTTACAGAGCAAGACAAAGCCTATTTACTCGACTTAAGATTAAATACCATGGTTGAGCACTTAGAGAATCAAGGGTTATTTTTATCACTTGAGCAACATCAAGCAAGAGTGGCAGAGCATTTTGAGCACAGTCATTTAGTGTTAAATGATGGGCAATGTGTAGGAGCAGCCAAATTCATTGTGAGTGACCAAGCAATCAGTTTATTACAGCTTCAAATTGCACCTAAAGAGCAGGGCAAAGGGTTAGGCACTAAGGTGTTAGATGCACTCAAAGCACAAACAGCAGAGATTAATTTAACGGTGCTAAAAGCGAATCCAGCGTATGGGCTATATCAACGGGCAGGGTTTAAAACTCTAGGCGAAGACGACTATGAGTTTCATATGCAGTGGCAGAAATAAAAAAAGGGCGCTGTTAAAAAACTAAGCGCCCAATTTTGACTATTTCTTTTCTTCGTCAGGTAAGGTGACGTTTAGCTCAAGTACGGCTAAGTCATCTTCGTTTTGGTCAAACTGCACCTGAACTGCATCAGTGTTTACATTCACGTATTTACGAATAACATCAAGGATGTCTTGTTTTAGCTGTGGTAGGTAATCTGGTGTACCACGCTGTGAACGTTCGTGCGCGACAATGATCTGCAATCGCTCTTTTGCTAATGACGCACTGCTTTTCTTTTCTGAGCGGAAGTAGTCAAGTAAAGACACATTAACCTCCAAAAATCCGTTTAAATAAGCCTTTTTTCTCTACGTCTAAGAAACGAAAATCAACAGTTTCGCCTAATAAACGATTGATTGCATCTGTGTATGCTTGGCCTGCATCCGATTCACCATCAAGGATAACCGGTTGACCAGAGTTCGATGCACTAAGTACAGCTTGTGATTCAGGAATAACGCCCAGTAGTTTAATCGCTAAGATTTCTTGTACGTCTTCTACCGAAAGCATTTCGCCTTTTTCAACACGCTCAGGATTATAGCGAGTTAATAGTAGATGTTCTTTTACGCTTTCAAGGCCTTCTTCAGCACGTTTTGATTTGCTGTGTAAAATGCCAAGAATACGGTCAGAGTCACGTACTGATGATACTTCTGGGTTCGTTGTTACAATCGCTTCATCAGCGAAGTACATTGCCATCATTGCACCAGCTTCGATACCCGCTGGAGAATCACACACAATGTAATCAAAATCTTTTTTCAGCTCGTTTAGTACGCGCTCAACACCGTCACGGGTTAGGGCGTCTTTATCACGGGTTTGTGAGGCAGGTAAAATATGTAGCTTATCTACGCGCTTATCTTTAATAAGTGCTTGATTTAGGTTAGCTTCGCCATTGATTACGTTTACGAAATCATAAACAACACGGCGTTCACAACCCATGATAAGGTCAAGATTACGTAGACCAATATCAAAGTCGATAATAACGGTTTTAAAGCCTTTAAGCGCTAAACCTGTGCCAATCGCAGCACTCGATGTGGTTTTACCAACACCACCTTTACCAGAAGTAACGACAATCACTTTTGCCATGAGATTTATCCTTTAACCAAAGCTGAAATTTCTAATGAATCATTTTTTTGTTGGATTTGTACTGCGCTGCCCCAGTGTTCACCTTGTAGAGAGTCGCTGATCCAATAACTACCATTAATCGAAACAAGTTCTGCTTCTAATTTTTGGCAAAATATATTTGCTTCGTTGTAACCTTTAGCCCCTGCAATTGCACGGCCGCGAAGGGTGCCATAAATGTGCACGTTGCCATCGCTAATCACTTCGGCGCCATGACTTACAGCACCAATTACGATTAGGTCGCGGTCTTTTGCATACACTTGCTGGCCCGAACGTACAGTGCCATGAATAACTTGCGCAGGCAGGTGAACGGTTTTTTCAACGATAGATGTATTTGTTTTTTGTTTAGCGGTTGCACCCTTAACGTCTTGTGAATAATTTAACACCGACAGGCCCGCAGCTTTTGCGCTTTCGTTTTGCTCTTGAGAGCCATTACAAACCCCAACTGGGTTTAACGAAAGACCACTTAACATTGATTTTAAGAAAGAGAAATCAAGCGCTTCATCTTGTACGTCGCTTAAGTTGATTACGATAGGCGCACCGGCAAAGAACTTAGGTGCTTGGGCGATTTTCTCATCTAACTGCTTACTTAAAAGGGCTGTATCTGCTGAAAATAAATGTAAAACAGATAACGTAAAAAGGTTCCCTTTTAATTCAAAAATTTGTTCCGACATACACGCTCAATTGAATTGTCTGGATTAGCATTATTTAAGTATAAACACAGGCTGAACAAGGCATATACATTAAAAATCTAATCTATTTTTTCTAACTTATTATATCACTCATGTTATAGTGTGCGCCTTCGTTAAGCAAGATATTATAGGGCCATAATGCTAACTGCGGTGTATAAAAGTATTAAAAAAGCGGATACATACCTTTTTGTAGAAAAAAGAGATGATTTCTCACGCGTACCTGAACCATTACTAGAAACGTTTGGTCAACCTAAGTACGTGATGATGATTAATCTAGCAAGCCGTGAAAAGTTAGGTGTGGCAGACTTAGACGCGGTTAAGCAAGCGTTAATTGACCAAGGGTTCTACTTGCAATTACCTCCGCCGGAAGAAAATCTGTTAACCCAATTTAAAAAAGACAAGGGAGTTGAGAGTGATTAAAAAACTTGCCGTCATTTTACTCAGTGCTTCACTAAGTACTTCAGTATTGGCAGAACAAAAGACACAAGCTGATTTTGACGTTTACGTTGCAGCATTAAAAAAAGAAGCACTTGAAAAAGGCTATGATGAAGCCTTAGTTGATCAAGCACTTGCAACAGCTAAATTCAAAAAGAAAGTGATCTCAGCTGATAAAAACCAGCCAGAAGTAAAAGAAACCCTCGAAACTTATTTACCAAAACGTGTGCCGCAATGGAAAATTGACCGCGCGCGTAAGCTATACAAAGAAAATCAAGAGGTTCTTGAAAAAGTAGCCAAAGAATACGGCGTACAAGCACGTTTTATTGTGGCACTCTGGGGCCTTGAAAGTAACTTTGGTAAAATCCAAGGTGGTCACAGTGTCATTGCATCATTAGTTACACTTGCTTTTGATGGTCGCCGCGAAACCATGTACAAAAACCAACTTTGGGCAGCACTTGATATCTTAAAAGAGGGTCACATTACCCTAGATAAGTTCAAAGGCTCTTGGGCTGGTGCAATGGGGCAAACGCAGTTTATGCCAACTTCATTTAACGCTTACGCTGTTGATTACAACGGTGATGGCCGCAAAGACATTTGGACCACAGAAGAAGACGCCTTTGCTTCAATTGCTAACTACCTTAAGCAAGCAGGTTGGAACGATGATTTAACCTGGGGCCGCCAAGTTAAACTACCTGAAGGCTTTGATAACGCAAATATTCTTAAGCGTGGCACTAAAACGCGCAGCCAATGGTTAGAGTATTGGAAAGATTCAGAGCGCAGCCTTGCTGATTGGCAAGCAATCGGTGTTCGTAAAATGGATGGTAGCGACCTACCAAACGTTGATGTTACTGCCGCAATGGTAATGCCTGATGACGTAAACGGCCGTATGTATCTAGCCTACGATAACTATAAAGCACTTATGCACTGGAATCGCTCGTATTACTTTGCAACCAGTGTTGGTTACTTATCAGATCGCATCGGTTACCCAGCGATTAAGTAATTGAGTAATAAAAGTTAGCAAGCACCAAGGGTAAAGCTACAAGTTTTACCCGAGCAACTTGCTAACTTGTTCGGCGTTAAAACGCCTCCTACAAACTTTACTCTTGTAACTCGCTAACTTTCCAATCAATCGCGCTAAAGCACGACCTACAAGAGAGCGTGCGAAACAAGTTTCACGCCAACGATAGAAAATATTAGGCGCTAGGATTTAGGCTCTGGGACGCGATATAAAATCGTTGCTACATGTTCGGCGTTGAAACGCCAGATTTCCTTTTCCTGTGATTACACTTTTACAAACAACGTCATAAATCTCATCATAAAACATTATTTGAAAATGCTTACACCCAACAATTTCGTTTTGATTGAATGAGAGTAACCAATTCGAATTAGGCACTTCAAATATGGCCGCCACAATTTGCATTCGCTAGATTACAGCCATGAACATCAACAGTTGCCATTGAATATGCTATTACGTTATCTAATCGTATATGCTTAAGGTTAGCTAATGAATATTCATCATCGGGATTGAAGTACTCAAAGCCTAAAAGGTCTTTACCATTGCTTTGCCAAATAACCCTTTGTAGTTCAGGTCCTCTGCCATCATGATAAAAGTGTTTTTCTAAAATCGGCTTCGCAGTCATAGTGACCTTTTAAAAGCTAAAATAATTTAAGTTTGTATAGTATTAAGAGCCCAACACCCGTGACCAATAAATGCAGTCTGTAGTTTAAAATCGAAAAGGTATCACTCGATACTATTTTTATATAAGAGTCTTCTTTGTTAGCAACTCCGACAGGTAAAAAGTCATATAAGAACAGAAGTATGCCTGCCAAAATTAATACAATACTGATTAATAAAAGAAGCTTATTCACATGACTATCCTTATTTTTAGAGCTTCAAGATTGCCCGTGTTTTATATCTACTCTTTTCTTAATTAACCATGCAATCATAATTGCATTAAAGTAAGCGAATAAAAGTAAGCCTATTTTATTCAAAATAACAGTAGCAATGATCCCGCCGGTAGACTGTGCCTGTGAGATAGACACTTTTGCGTTCATGATATTAAGAAAAGCCCACCATAGTGCTTCGTTCGCAGTGCTTATTCCGCCAACAGAATTTTTCTCAAACTCCATTATTAAACTTGCACAAGCTGTAAAAGAAACAAAAGTGATTAATAACACAACGAGAGTGAGGCTTTGAAACTTGCTAGACAAAATTGAACTGATGAGTAACTTAAGGGACTTTATTGTTCGAAAAAACCTTAATATCCTAACTACTCTTGCAAGCCTGCCCCAACGAAGTGGGTCAAGCAGTGGGATCGAAGAAACAAGGTCAATCCAGCCCCATTTCATATATTTTAGTTTACTCTCTGCTTTGTAGAAATTTACAAAAAAATCAATCAAAAATACAACGCATATACTCAAATCCACTCTTTGGAGGAGGAGCGAAACTTCTGGGTCAGTAACCAAGAATGTTTCAGCGAACACGACAATAAGCACATAAATACTAAGAGCAAGTAGAAATAATTGGTATACAGCACTACCTTTCTCTTTCATTTCTGATATTCCTTTATCACATTATTTTTATATTACGTTAAAGTGAGATTGTACTTAACAACTCATATTTTGAGTAAAAGAGTGGAAGCAAATTCTAATTTGTTAGCACCTAGCACCTAGCACCTAGCACCTAGCACCTAGCACCTAGCAACGCGCTAAAGCACGACCTACAAACTTTCCCCTAGCAACTCGCTAACTTAATCCCCTTTCCCCGGTTTTTTCAAAATCTTATCTTTAAAATCAAGCACTTTACCAATGCCAGAGCCTAGTTTCATTAGGCTTTGAAGTTGTTCAGGGCTTAAGCGTTGTAGCTCTGCAGACCATTTAGTTACAGTTTCGAGCAGGTCATGAATTTCTTGCATTTGCTGCTGAGCAAAGCGTTCATCATCATTGTGGGCTTCTTCTAAAATGTTATCGCGAAGCAGGCTAAGGGTAGGGTCTATCTCGCGCTTTTTACGCTCTTCGAATACGCGGTTGGCCATATCCCAAATGCTGCCAGCAGGGCCGTAGTATTCTTTACGGTCACCCGGAATATGATGCACTTTAATTAAGCGCCAAGACTGTAGCTCTTTAATACCCATGCTTACGTTTCCGCGCGAGATACTTAAGGTATCGGCAATTTCATTGGCGGTCATTGGCTCTTTAGTAATGGTTAATAATCCACACATTTGACCAATGGTGCGGTTAAAGCCCCAACGGCTACCCATTTCACCGCAGTGCATAACAAAAGCTAAGTTTTTTTCAGATAGGCTCATAATTTTTAGTATTCAAAAATTTCAGAAATTAAATGCTAGCACGCTCGGGGTATAACTAAAAGAAATAGCCACTATGCAATCTGCTACTACTAAAGTGTAGATACGCCATTATTTAGTTTTAAGTTATTGAATTTAAAGTGTAGTTTAATTAAATGCCGCAGTGATTAGCTATTTGATGTGGATCAATAATAGTGACAGTTAATGAGTTTATCGTATAGGCTGAATCGCAATTAATACCATGGAGGAACGTTATGAAAGCTGCAGTAAATAAAGAGTACAAAGGTAAATTAACAATCGAAGATATCCCATGCCCTGAGGTGGGAATTAACGATGTGCTAGTTAAAATTGCCGCGTGTGGCGTGTGTCACACAGATTTACATGCTTGTCATGGAGATTGGCCAGTCAAACCTAAAATGCCATTAGTACCGGGCCATGAAGGGGTAGGTACTATCGAAAAAGTAGGCGCAAACATTAAACACCTATCAGTAGGCGACCGTGTGGGTGTTCCTTGGTTATATAGCGCCTGTGGTCATTGTGAGTTTTGTTTAGAAGGCAAAGAAACCTTATGCCTTGAGCAGCACAACACAGGTTATTCAGTCGATGGTGGTTACGCCGAGTACTGTGTAGCCAATGGCGATTACGTGGTGAAAATTCCTGAAGGATTAGGTTTTGCAGAAGCCGCACCACTATTCTGTGCGGGGGTTACAACCTATAAAGCGCTTAAAGTGACTGATGCAAAAGCGGGTGATTGGGTTGCAATTGTCGGTGTAGGCGGCCTTGGTCATTTAGCAGTGCAGTACGCAAAAGCAATGGGCTTTAATGTGATTGCCGTTGATACCGGCGAAAGCAAATTGGCACTAGCCAAAGAGCTTGGCGCAGACATCACCATCGACTTTATGAAGCAAGTGCCTTCAGAAACCATTTTTGAACAAGTGGGTGGGGCACATGGTGTTGTGTGTACGGCCGTTTCAAAACCCGGTTTTGAGCAAGCTTATAAAAGCGTACGCCGTGGCGGTAAATGTGTGCTTGTAGGTTTACCACCCGAAGATATGCCACTGCCAATTTTCGATACCGTGTTAAATGGTGTGTCTGTTGTAGGCTCTATCGTTGGTACGCGCAAAGACTTACAAGAATGCCTCGACTTTGCAGCCAAAGGTAAAGTTAAAGCGATTATTGAAGAAAAGCGACTAGAAGATATCAACGATATATTTGACGACATGCTAAAAGGCGATATCACAGGCCGAATCGTGATGACGCTTTAAGCTAAGTCAGTTAACGCTGTCAGGTTTGGTTGAGTGATTCAATCGAAGCTGGCAGTTGTTATATTTGTAAAAGTAGGGAAATGTAACTCGTTATTGCCCCAAGACGTGTTTGGCGAATTTCTCAAAAAAGCGGGCTTCGAACGTCCGCAATTGCTTTTCTATTTTGTCAAAATATATTGCTTGCATAGTCAGAAAAACGACCCAATCGCTCGTTTTTATCCTGAGGTAAAAGCGAGAACTCCTAAATTTTAATAACACTGGTAATTAGTTAACAAGTTTGTTAGAAATAACCTAATAAGAAAAGCGAGCTACGCTGTGGTAGAAAAACGCGCGATTAGCTCGCTATAAACATGCTAGGTTTTTCAGAGGGATTTTGTGAAGTTTCAAGTTTTTTACGGAAGAAATGAAAAAAATATTTTCACCATTATATTGGTGTTTTGTTTCGGTTTAATGCTTGGCCTTTTTACCAACCTAGAAACCGAAAATGCCGTTAAGTTAGTTATAACACTTACTGGAACATTTACTGGTGCATTTTTAGCTTTTAAGTTTGCTCGAAAAAACGAAGAAGCAAAAGAACACAGGACTGATGTCAAGGCTGCTAATAGTTCAATAGCCCAATTAATAAGATCCTATAATCACTTTAGTGGATACAAGAACCAATTCATAAATCCATTTCGCGACTCACCGTTAAAAGCGTTTGAAATATTACCATCTTTAGGAACGGCGCAAATGGAATTACAGCTATCCATAGATTCTCTTTCCTTTATTTTTCAAAAAAATGCATTCCTTCTTCAGCAAGTATTGGAAGTTCAAGATGAAATCAATTCGACAGTTGAGCTGATTACAGTAAGAAACGATCTTCATCGAAATGAGGTTCAAAAGAAGATGGACGAGGCTAGTTTTGTCGATGGTCAAACTATCAGTTACTCTCAACTGAATACGGCACTTGGTGAGAATTTGTTTTCCACCATGATTATGCTAACTGAGACAACAATCAGTTCTGTTGATTCGCTTTGCGACTCAATAGAAAACATCATAGAAAAGTTATCGAGTACGACGAAAGAAATATACCCTCGCCATTCGGTTGTAAGAATGGAAAAACCTAACAAACCGCTGTAGTCGGTCGCAAGCTCCCTGGGACAATAACACGTGGGCTCAGTCGCTTCGCTCCAAATTTTAGCCCACGTGTTATTGCCCCTAAGCGGGGTGTTAGGCCAGATATTTACCATAACTTAAATCAGGAAGAAGTAAGATGACCAACGATATAGACTTTGTTAAACAGCAAATCATGGAACAATTTAAGATTCAGAAATCAGATTCTGGCGAAGCATTAAATGTTCGTGGGTTTATGCTCAATGTCGTTCCCCGCTGGAACCCAAAACAACAGGACTTATTAGAGAGAGCAGTTGAAGAGCTTGCATCTTCAGGGCTAATCGAAGATCGAGAGGGAACGCCTTTCCTGACGCAGCAAGGAGTAGATTATCTCTATCCTGATATTGGAGACTCTATAAAAGTAGCTATATTGGATTTCTTTGCTAAAGCAAACGCTCGTGCTGGGCATGCTTTTAACACCCGATCATTCATGCATACAGAAGTACTAAACTGGAATCCAAAACAAAAACATGGATTAGAGCCAGCTATGAAGTCATTGATAGAAGAAGGCCTCATCGAGGAAAATGAACGCGGCTATTTTCTGACTGAAGCAGGATTTAACTCAATATACTAGAAAGGCCTAACAAGTGGCTGCAACCGACCGCAAAAACTGTCACTTGTTTTGCCAAAAAAAGCTGCAAAACGACCGCCATTTTTTGCGGTGGCTGAGCCAGGCGTTATGTGCCTGCAGCTGAGCAACCTAAAGTACCCCTTTGTTAGAAATTAAAAGAGAAATAATTAGTGTCAGCAAATAACAATGTAAGGAAGATAGTTGAAAATGCTTTTGAATCGAAGATTGAGGAAATAACTAATAGATTAAGCATAACTAGCGATCCATTATTATATCTATCTGAAGCTGTCGAATCTGCCTATAAGTCAGGAAATTTTCCTTTAGGTGAATTATTGCGTTGCGGAAATGAGATAATTTCTGAGAGGTTACTAAAAAACGCTGAATCACCTAACAACTTTGAAGAAAAACCAGATCTTGAAATGGTATTTGCAGATTTATTAATCGGGGCCAATTATTGGGCTGTTAGAGATAAAGTTTTCTACTCTTACGCAAATCCTGACTCAATTACATGGAAAAAATCTGGTGATGAAATTCGTATTGAATTACATGATGATTCAATATTTCGTCAGCTTGTTTCAGAAAGACAGACGTTTAGGCTTAATTCTATTTCTTCAAATAATAAAAATCATTCCTTTTCAAATGCAATTGATTTATTGAAAAACACTAAACCTTTTGATTTCTCTAATCAAAACGTCGTTGATGCTGCAGAATCTATTCAATCTGAAATAGAATGGAAATTTAGTTATTTTTTCTCGTATGTGCCTGAAGATAGCTCAATTAAAGTTAGAGGGTATTTGTATTCTGAATTCATAAGTGTTTATAAAGTTTTAATGTTTTATGCTTTATATGAAAGACATTACTCAACGGCCAATAGCGTATCAAGTGTTATAACATACACTGAATATGAGATAAGTAACGCAATCCAACAGCAAACACCTGAGATATCAATCGTAAAAATAAAAAAAATACTAGAAGATATCTCTTTATCATCTCGTTCAACCTTCATTTTCTTAAGAAAAGAATCTAAGTATTACTTATCGGCATTTTCTTTTACGCTGATTGATATAATTAGTAACTTTTTACGATTGCATGCCAAATTCGAACCAGATCATTTCTCATCTAATATTGCACATCTTATCGGTAATGGACTGGTATTAAAGATAAAAAAATCCTTTGAACAGCATAAAAACTACAGAGTTCTTTGTGATGTGAAATTAAGTAAATTCGATGAAAAGCTGCCTGATATTGACGTGTTAGCAATATCATACGAGCCTTCGCTAGGCTTCCATTTATTTATAGGAGAGGTTAAAAATAACCTGCCAGCTGTATGGGCTAAGGATTACCTTAAGGCATCTTCTAAGAATGGTTTTATTACAAAAGCCATTTCGCAAATAAATGTAATAAATGAGTTTTTAGGTACAAACCAAGGTGAAAGGTATCTGCTGGATTTAATAAAGAAGAACTTTAAGGATTTGGACTTAAAAAAATATTTTCCTCATGGTTTTTGTGTAATTAAAGATAAGCTAATTATAACTTCACAAAGTGTTGGCATGTTCTTCCCTGAAAAAAATATACCAATTATTGATGGTGATACCTTATGCCATATAATCGATGAAAGTGATGGTGACACCAATTACATTCAATTTCATATAAATGAATTTGATAAGATAGTTGATGAATGCATGGAAAAGTGTACAGAAGAAATGAGTCTTGGAGGTTATAATCTCCAGTTCGATTCTGTAAAAATCGACAAGTTTTTTGGACTGGCTCAGCACACATACATTTCTGATGGGACATTCGAGCGGTTGGAACTAGACTCTTTAGAGTCTGGCTATACAATGGCTGGCTCTTTATTGCATAAAGGGGATGAGAAATTCTACATCGATCATTTTCCGGGTGAATATAAATTGATAGAAATATCTTCATATTAACAAGGCACATAACAAGTAAATCCAGGTGACGCCTACGGCGCACCTGATTTGGGCGTTATGTGTAAATTATGACCATAGAAACATTCAACCATATTGAAGCTGGCTTATGGTTCAGTATTGGCTTAGGGATGCTAATTACTGCTGTCATTAGGCGCAGAGATAATCGTTAGCTAACGCTTTGGCTGGTAGCTACGGTTGCATTCACTCTATTTGGCGTATCAGACATAATCGAAGCTGAGACAGGAGCATGGTGGAAACCGTTGGAACTATTGGCTCTTAAAGCCACCTGTGTTTTAACTTTTATATGGTGCTATCTCAAAGGGAAAAAATTAAGTGCCCAAAACACATAATAAGCGCCATTTAAACGCCGCTGCGCGGCTCATTTCGCAACACGCTGATCGCGTTTGTGGCGGCCGTTACCACCGTCCGCTTCTGGCACAGAACCGCCCGTCGACTAAAACTCATTTCTGTCCAATAACAAGCCACTACTCAAACGCACTCTTACTAAATAAAACAAAAAGCGCGACCCAAATAAGCCGCGCTTTTTGCTATCTATTTCACAATTAAAGTGTGTAGCTAAAGGTTAATTTAGCATTACGCTCTTCTCCTGGCATACCGCCTAAGAACATTGCTTTTGAGTAATAGGTTTTGTTAAACAAGTTATTTAGGTTTAACTGTAGTTTCCAATCATCTGTTTGGTATTGAATTGCGGCGTCGTATACCGTGTAGCTTGGTACGTAGCCATCAGGAATACCAAACGAGGTTGAGTTTGTGCTGCGGTCATCAACATATTGTACGCCTGCGCTAATTGTAAGCGGCTCGGCTAAACTAAACCATTTAGCGTCATAACTTAACCAGCTGCTTGCTGTTACATAAGGCACACCTTTTTGGCGAGAATCAAAGCTTGATGAATTTGGATTTTGCTTATCGCGCGCGTCTTGATACACCGCGTTTACGTTAAGTTTCCACTGCTCGTTTAAATCGGCATTTAAATCAAGCTCAACACCTTTGGTTTGCTCTTCACCATCGTAAAAGCTTTTTGGTACTGAGGCATCAGATACACCGGCTTCGTAATCTGGGTTGGCATACTCAAGGTTTGTACGGGCACTATCAAATACCACAAGTGAGGCTAGTAGTTGATCGTCAAACGCTTTTACACGCATACCAATGTCGTTACTGACCGACTCGGCGTCATCGCGGTCTGCTTCGTTACCCGATACACTGCCAAGCACACTGTAAGCTGTACGGCCTTTAGAGTGATTTACAAAGAACGAAATATCATCGCTCAGTTTGTAGGTTGCACCTAGGTTGTAGGTCATACCACTGTCTGATGTATCTGCTTCTGGTGTTGGCTCGGCGGCACTGGCACGGTAGCGTGCATCAACACCAAAGTGTTCATAGCTTTGTTTAATACGGTTAAAGGCAACGCCAACACGGGTTGTGAAAGTATCATGAATATAGGCAACATGTTGAATACCCACACCCCAAGCTTGAACCTTTTTGTTGTAATCGCTGGTTTTTAGCGGATCGTAGTCGTAAAAGCTGCCTTCGCCCCAGTTCGGGTTACGAATATCAAAAATGTAAGGTAATTGACCTTGGTAAATTACCTCTCCATCTTTGTTTTTAATGACCTTGTCGGCATCGTAAATTGAGTATTGTTTAAAACGAATATCGCGGTCTTCGTAGTTGGCGTTTACAAGTAGTTCGTTATCGATTCCGGCAAAGCTAAAGTCATAACGCAGATCAGCAAAGTATTGCCATGATTTTTCGTCAGCCTCTACTTGGCGGTATTCTTGGCGACGCGCTGCAAATGGGTAAAGTACGTCATCAACCACTAAAGGAGCGCGCGGGTCGGCATTGATCACGCCATTACGGTTCCAATAAACATAGTTATAAGCACCCGTTTGGCGGGCAAAGCTCGATTCGTAATTACGGTATTGTAATTGCTGATTTAAAAATAAATTATCAGTAATAAAGTAGTTATGGGTTAACTTAAAGCGTAGCTCTTCGCCTTCGTTATCATTTGCCATTGGCGAGATGATACCGTTATGACCAAAGGTGTAAGGTGTTAGGCCATCATTTGCTGCCAGTGAGTCAGCTAATTGTTGGCGTTGCTGTTCGGTTAGTTGCAGGCCTTGTGCAGTTGCGTCGTTAATTAAATCGGCGGCGGTTATTTCACCTGCGGTTTTGCCATTCACTGAGTCGCTGTTAAAAATACGAATAGGGTGGCCAATTGAGTCAACGGCAATGGCATCTTTAATATAAGCGGCAGAAATCATGATATCTTGTTTGTCGCTTAATACGTATTTTAACGCGCCATAAATTTCATCACGGTCGTCTTTTAAGTCGCGGTAGCCATCGCTGCGAGCGGTTTTTGCGTTAACGCGATAAGCAAGGTTGTCGGTTAATGCTGCTGTGCTATCAAAGCCTAATGAGTAGCTATCCCATTGACCAAGCTCAGCATTTACCGCGTGTTTTTCAGTAAATTGCGGTTTCTTCTCGATTAGGTTGATAACACCACCTGCGCTACCCATACCATATAAACCTGTTGCAGGGCCTTTAAGTACTTCTACAGATTCAACATTGGTCATTGAGCGTGTAGGGTTAAAGGTGTTTCCTAGGCCTGCACCGCCATACATGCCATCGTAAGTATAGTTAGCGCCTAAACCGCGGATCACTAAGTTATCACCAATACCGTAGTTGTTACCGGCTTGGGTTACACCACTGATGTTACGCACTAAGTCTTGTAAGTTAGTTGCGCCTTGCGAGTTGATAAGCTCTTGATCAACAACTACAACAGGTGCAGGTGTTTCCATTAGGGTCATATTTGACTTTGTGGCAAGGCCAGATTCAAGTACCACACGGTTTTGTTTGTCGTAAACGGTAATACGTTCAACTGAGTCTAAATCGTTGGCGTTTGCATTGAATGCGCTTAAGCAGGCTAGGGCTAAAATTGAATATTTATATGTCATGATTATAGGTAATTGTCGAAACTTTTCGGCAATGATAATGCGAGACATTTTCATTTCAAGTTTTATTTAACCATTATGAGTATTTTTTTAACCTAGATACATTTTTTTAACGGGTGTGTTTTTTGTTGGTAAATTTGTTTTCAAAATGGTTACATGAGGTGTGGTTGGCTTTGCAAGTGCAAAGCCAACATTGTGGCTTATTTAAAAACTTTACCGTCTTTCATTACAAATTGTACATCTTCAAGTACTGCAATGTTTTCAAGCGGGTTGCCTTTAACGGCGATAATATCGGCTAAGAAACCGTTTTTGATTTGACCAAGTTGATTATCAGCTTTAAGTAGTTTGGCACTATTGATGGTGGCAGACTGCAATGCTTGCAGCGGTGTCATACCAAATTCAACCATACGCGAAAACTGCTTTGCGTTATCGCCATGAGGGTAAATCGCTGCATCGGTACCAAATACCATGTTTACACCTGCTTTTACTGCGCGGCTGAAGCTATCACGTTGCTTTTTAGATACTTGGCGTTCTTTATCGAGGTTTTCTTCTGCAACCCCATTTTGTTCACCAAAGGCAAGGGTGTACTCAGTGTTGTAAATATCCATTGAAAACCAAGTGCCGTGTTTTTTCGCAAGTTTAATGGCTTCGTCATCAACAAAGCTAACGTGCTCAACACTGTCTACGCCGGCAACAATGGCCGCTTTAATACCACTGGTACCGTGCGCATGGGCTGCAACGGTTAGGCCACGTAAATGAGCTTCGTCAACAATGGCGTTCATTTCGTCTTGGCTATATTGTTGAATACCGACTTTTGTGCCTTTTGAAAATACCCCGCCTGTAGCGCAAAACTTAATAGCATTGGCACCGTACTTAATGTTTTCCCGTACTTTAGCGCGCACTGCCCATGGTCCATCAGCAACACCTTCGGCGGTGTATTTCATTTCTGGTGGTAAACGGTTGTTATCACAGTGACCGCCAGTAACACCTAAAGACGGGCCAGCCGCCCAAATACGCGGGCCAACAATATCGCCTGCATTAATGCCATCGCGTACTGCAATCACGCTGTAGCCTTCTGCGCCTAAGTTACGCAGCGTTGTAAAACCTGCATATAGTGTTTTTTCGGCAAAGTGTGCCGCTTTAATTGCTTTACGCGGAATCGATTGACCAATTCGCTCACTGCGCGGTACGGTAGGATCGCTCGTTAAATGCACATGCATATCCATTAAACCTGGCAGCAAAGTCAGTTCTAATAATTGAATGTGCTTATCGCCGTCTTTTAAGTTTGGCTGTTTATTGCTTTGCACAGCTGTAATATGACCATTATCTATACTAATAAGTGGTGATTTAATCAGTTTACCTGAATTTACATCTACCATGGCTTTTGCCGATAAGTAGGTGGTTGCGTAGGTATTTAAAGAGGTTAGGCAAGCTAGGCCTAGGCTAATAGCAAGAGCTGTCTTTTTCATTTTTATTCAAAATTGGTAAGTCGAGCCGCCACTCTAGCAATCAGCTTACAAAGTGTAAATAAACTGCGATAAGTTGCAGCGATACTTGCTAAATAGGGAACTAAACCCTCATAATTTACGCGTACTTAATATAAGGGCAGGGAAAGAATGAAAAACGTAAAACTAGCACTACTTAGTTCGGCAGTGATGTTTGCATTACTTGGTTGTAATGAATCAACGCCAAGCAACGAAAAAACAACGCAGGCAGTAAGCAAACAAGCACCAAGCGCAACGTCAGCCACAGAGCAACTTGATTTATTACTAGCAGATTACTTTGAAGCAGGTTTAAAATTTAGCCCTGTTAGCGGCACTTACATTGGCCGTAGCGAATTTAACGATCAATTTATTGCACCCATTAGTAAAGCCAACCGCGACGAGCGGCTTAATTTTGTTAAAGAATACCAAAATAAATTAGCAAATATCGACAAAGCGCAATTAAAGGGTCAGTCATTATTGAGCTACGAAATTCTAGCCCGCGATTTAGACCTTGCGATCGAAGGCGCTCAGTTTCCAAGTTACTTAATGCCAATTAACCAAATGGGCGGGGCGCATAATACTTTTGCTGCTTTAGGCTCTGGGCAAAGTGCACAACCTTTTAACACGGTTGAAGATTATCAAGCATTTGAAAAGCGAGCAGATGGTTTTATCGCGTGGTTAGACAGTGTTGAGCAATCAATGCGCCAAGGCATGAAAGACAAAGTGGTTCTTCCTAAACCGCTTGCTGAAAAACTATTACCGCAATTTCAAACTCATATTGTAGAAAAACCAGAAGAGTCATTATTCTGGGGGCCAATTGCTCAGTTACCTGAATCTTTCAGCGACGAGCAAAAAGCACAGCTAACAAGCGCGTACACGGCGATGATCAGCGAACGTTTAGTGCCTGCGTATCAAAAAATGGCTGACTTTTTAGCGAATGAATACATTCCAAATGCCCGTGAAAGCATTGGTTACAGCGACCTACCAAATGGTAAAGCATGGTATGAGTATCAAATTAAACAGCATACAACGCTTAGCCTAAACGCCGATGAAATTCATGACATTGGTTTAAACGAAGTATCGCGCATTTTATCTGAGATGAAAAAAGTCAAAGAGACTGTTGGTTTTGAAGGCGATTTAAAAGCGTTTTTTGAACACCTTAGAACCTCAGATGAGTTTTACTACGATACGCCAGAAGAGCTAATTGCTGCGTACGAAGCAGTAAAAGAAAAGATTGATGCTAAGCTGCCGCAAATGTTCGATATTGCGCCAAAAGCGCCATACGTTGTAAAAGCAGTTGAAGATTTCCGCGCTGAATCAGCTGCGGGTGCATCTTACCAGTCGCCAGCGCCAGATGGCTCACGCCCAGGTATTTTTTATATCAATACCTTTAATCTAAAAGCACAGCCTAAGTTTTTACTTGAAACCTTGTCTATTCACGAAGCCGCGCCGGGTCACCACTTTCAAATTGCCTTGCAACAAGAAATTGAAGGACTACCGCTGTTTCGTAAATTCGGTGGCTACACGGTATTTGCAGAAGGTTGGGCATTGTATGCAGAAAGTTTAGGTAAAGAGCTTGGCTTATTTACCGACCCTTACATGTGGTACGGCCGTTTATCAGATGAGCAATTACGTGCAATGCGCTTAGTGCTTGATACTGGTTTTCATGCAAAGGGCTGGACACGTCAACAAGGTATTGATTACATGTTGGCTAACTCATCAATGGCCGAAAGCGACATTATCGCCGAAGTTGAGCGTTACATTGCATGGCCGGGCCAAGCGCTGTCGTACAAGTTAGGTCAGTTCAAAATTCAAGAACTACGTGACTACGCGAGCAAAGAGCTAGGCGATAAGTTCGACATTAAAGCTTTCCATACGCAAGTTCTGATTGATGGCGCATTACCGATGCCAATTCTTGAAGAGAAAATTAAGCGTTGGGTTAACGAGCAAAAATAGCACCTTTGCGCGCATGCTGGCTTTACGCTAGAATGCGCGCTGTTTAGGGGCTTTGAGTAATACCATGTTAGAAGATCAATTTTGGCTTAAGCGCTCGCTTGAGCAAATGTCACAACCCGAATGGGAAGCCATTTGTGACGGCTGTGGTAAATGTTGTTTAAACACATTTATCGACAGCGAAGACGAAGATGAATTTACCGCAACGGATCAACTTCGCGAGGGTGAAGAACTGATCTTCACTAATATCGTTTGCCAATACCTAGACAACGACACCTGTGGGTGTAGCGAATATGCTAACCGCCAAACTTTAGTTCCTTCATGTGTGAAGCTCACTAAAGAAAACCTCAAAGATATCTTTTTTATGCCGCAAAGCTGTAGCTACCGTCGCCTTTACGAAGGCCGTGGCCTTGCGTCTTGGCACCCGTTAATGAACGGTGGCAGTAAAGACATGATGCATCAGCTGGGTATTTCTGTGCGTGACAAAACAGTGAAAGACTGTGATGTAGACCTAGATGACTTTGACCTTTACGTGGCCGAGTGGCCAACCAGAGACATTGATTAATGAGCGCCCTTAAAGCAAGCATTGGCCTGTTAAACCCAAAAAGCCCAACCAATGTGGGTGGCGTATTACGTGCCGCGGGTTGTTACAACGCCAAGCAGGTGTTTTTTACTGGTAGCCGCTATTTACGCGCTAATAAGTATCATACTGATACCAAAAATGTGCTTGAGCATATTCCGCTCACGCAAGTTGAAAGTCTAGAGCAAGCAAAGCCTGAAGGTGCCACAACGGTGGTGATTGAGCTTGTTGAAGGTGCAACGCCGCTGCCTGAATTTAAGCACCCTGAAAACGCATTTTATGTGTTTGGCCCTGAAGATGGCTCGGTCAGTAAAGACGTGCTGAAATGGTGTGATGAAGTGGTTTATGTACCAACCATAGGCTGTATGAACCTAGCTGCAACCTGCAATGTTGTACTGTACGACCGACTTGCCAAACTCGGTGGTATTGAGAGTTCTAACGACACCATCTGTAATAGTCGAGACACCAACAACTCACTTAAATGGCAACAAAAAAAGAGCGCTAAATAGCGCTCTTTTTAGATTCAAACTCAAAATTACTTTTTAGTAATTTGTACGTTACTCTCAAGGCCGATGCCGTTATCGGTAATGTCTGTGGCAAAATAAACACCGACAGGTTGGTCGCGAAGGGAGTCAAGCTCAGCCATTTCTTCATCACTTAATTGACCCGTTGATGCAATTGTATCAAGCAAAGGTAATAAGATTTTTTGTACGTCGAATGCCATGTTCACAAAGCCATTTTTAGTGACACTTTGCGACTCTAAAGTCTCGGCAATCTGCGCTGACTTATCACCCGTAAAAATCACAATATGATTGCCTTTAAGGGCCATTTTTATATCAAAGTTAAGTGGCACAGGCGATGGAATGTATTCATTGATCAGTACTGCATCACCATTGGCTGGTAGTTTTATGTTAGCAAGCGGCGGTACAAAACCTTGCGCAATTGAATACAAGCCATGGGCATCAGTCGCCGATAGGGTAACGATGGCATCAAGCTTGTCTATTTGTGGGCCGTTGTAGTCATCGATAGTAAATGCCGCATCTTGAACGCTCACACTCATACCTTGTACGCCATTAGCAAAGCCCGACATCATAGCAAGGCCAGCGGTGCTCACTTCTTGTATTTCATTTTGTAGTGCGACAATTGGGCCACAGTTAAACTCAGCCGACTTAATTGCACCGGTTAGTGTATTGGCCAGTGGCAGTACTTTTGCCACATCAATACCATAGGCAACACTCATCATTTGCCCGTCAAGCCCGGTGGTGTGTTTTGGTACAAAACCACGCACAGCTTGTAGGGTATTTAGTAAGTCTTGATCTGTGCTTTGCAGTACTGCTTTTACGTCAAAATCGGCGTAGTCGGCGGTAATACGTGTTTTTGTTGTGCCAGATACTGTTGCAGGCCATTTAGCGGCAATGGCTGCTATATCATCTTGACACTCAGGTGTTGAAATCATTGCTAACGCATTTGATTGCTGGGCTTTATCAAGTAATTCTTTGAGCATTTGGTGTAAGCGAGAGTCTTCTTTGCCAGTTACAGCATTGGCTATACGTTGATGATCAACAAAGCCAACCGAGTTACCATCAAGCGAAAAAGTTTTAATAAGCTCAGGTAGTTTTTTAGTTTCAGCCAGTGATTGAGCCGGTTTTTCTACGCCAAGGGCAATACGTAAATCTTGATCATTAGAAAGCGCAGTGGTCAGCGTTAAGGTAGCCCAATTATTGTGAGTTGATGCAATTAGGTTGAAGTTATCTAAGCCTTCAAGCTCAATGGCAAAGCGCGTGTAACTTACACCTTCAAGGCTTTCTGTAGTATAAGCAATACCGGCTTCATCAGCAGATTGTTTAATGCTATTGATAATGCTGCTTTGATCAGCGACCTGAAAACGCACAATCGGCATTAAACCTTGCGCATACATCATGCCTTTGTAGTCATCACCAAAGCCCCATATCGATTTGAAGGCATCGTAAGAGCTCAATGATTGCTGGTATTTTTCCATCAGTGATGCAAGGAATAGGGCATTCTTATCATCAACTGTTTTAAGCTCAGCAATGATGGGCGTTAAATCGCTCGTGCCTTTCATTGCATCTGGCATAAGCGCAAAGTATTTACTGTACGGAAACGGTTTAAGTTGACCATAAAAAACCGCCGTGTCGGCAGGTACGTATGCAAGCTCAGGTAAATCTACATCAACACTGGCTTTATTTTGTGAGTACAACAACGCACCTGCAACAATGGCAATCGCGCCCCCAGCAAGAAGCTTATTATTCATAGCATGAATTCCTTTTTCTAAAATTAGGAGAAAACATACCATGAAAGCCGTTTTCTGACCAATGTTGCTTTATTAAACGGATTGAATTTTTGTAACAAGTTATTCACCGCAAAGCACAGTTTTAACTTTTAACCTATGTCATATTTTAATAATACAAATAACAACATGGAGTAGATGTTTTGCAGGTAACTCAATTATTTAAAAGCGTGTCAGCCGTTGCTATGACCGCCATTCTAGCGAGCTGTAGTGTTAAACCTTTGCCACTTGATCCAAGCGTTGGTGATACTGGTCAGCCATTATCGGCAGTTGCACTAAAAAGCGATGTGCAATTTTACGACTTATCACTTGAAGTGTTTCCTGATGATAAACGCATTAAAGGGGTGTCGAAAACGCAGTTTAAAATGCTATCTGCAAGCCAATTTGTTGAACTAAAACTTGATAGCCGATTTTTAATCACTGCAATTACCTCAGACGATAAAACACTTAACTATACCCGCAATGCAGGTGTGCTAAACATTGATTTAGGTAAGCAATACCCTGCGGGCAGCACAGTAAATGTTGCTGTGGCCTATGAGGGCAACCCCCATATTGCTAAAAACGCGCCTTGGGATGGCGGGTTTGTATTTGCTGAAACAGAAAGCGGCGAGCCGTGGATAGCTACCGCAGTGCAGGGCGAAGGCTGTGATTTATTCTGGCCTTGTAAAGATCATTTTGCTGACAAAGCCGATAGCATGCGCATAAGGCTCACGGTACCAAATGGCTTAAGTGCAGTAACCAACGGGGTATTGCAAAGCGTAAAACCAGTCGGAGCAAACAAACAACAATTTGATTGGCTGCTATCTGTGCCTGCAAGCGACTATAACATTGCCCTGAACATAGGCCCGTATCAACGTATTGAGCGTAGTTATACTAGTATTAATGGCACTGAGGTTCCGATTGAATTTTGGGCACTTGCTAAACACACACAGCAAGCGTCGATGCTAATAGAGCAGGATTTGCGTTCTCAAGTCGCGTTTTTTGAGCGCTTTTTAGGGCCTTACCCATGGGGGAATGACAAACTGGGCTTTGTTGAAACACCGCATTTAGGTATGGAACATCAAACGATCAATGCTTATGGTAAAAAATATAAGCGTGATGCTGGCGGTTATGATTGGTTATTACAGCATGAGTTAGCTCATGAGTGGTTTGGTAATTTAATGACCCATGAAAAACTCAACGATGCATGGCTACACGAAGGCTTTGGCAGTTACATGCAGCCAAGTTATAGCTTGTATAAATTCGGTGAAGCGGCCTATAACCACAGCATGTATAAGTCGTATTTAGGGCTTAAAAACTGTAAAGTCATTGCTCTTGATGGCGATATAACCTCAGATCAAGCATTCAACCCAGATATTTATGGCAAAGGCAGTTGGACTTTACATACCTTACGCTGGTTAATTGGTGATGAGTTATTTTGGCAAGCCACCCGTGAGCTGCTTTATGGGGTGAACGACACCAAGCAATTAGCTTACCCAATTTCACCGCGATATCGAAATACCGATGAGTTTATTGCTATTGTTAACCGCTTAACGGCGAAAGATTATAGCTGGCTGTTTGATGTGTATTTAAAACAGGCTCAATTACCTGAACTTGATGTTATTCAATCAGCTAACAGCTTAACGCTGAAATGGAACAAAAACTCTTTGCAAGATAAGCCATTCCCTATGCCAGTTCCGGTGCAAATAAACGGTTCGTTGCAAACTTATTATGTTGAAAATGGCGAGATCAGCATTGCTTTAAAAGCGGGGGATCATGTGGTGATCGATCCAAACATGAAGGTGTTTAGGTATTTACCAATTATCGATAAATGTAAAACTGAGCAATAGCGAAGAAGCCCAGCATAAACGACTTTATACTGGGCTTATTACTCAACCTAAACAAAGTTCTAGGCTAAATCGGCTGCGCTTGGTAAAGACGCAAATGCACCATAACGGCTTACAGCAAAAGCGCCGGCTTTAGCTGCATAAGCAATGGTTTGTTCGATGTTAGCTGGGGTTTGACAAAACGCTTTAAAGCTTTGTTTGTTTTCACAGTGCTGACCAATCTTTGACAGCATGCCGCCAATAAACGCATCACCTGCGGCGGTGGTATCAACCACTTTTGTCGCTGGTGGGCTAACTTGGCCTTTAAAGTCTGCGTGATAAAAGCTGATTGCTTCGCCGCCATTGGTAACTAGCAAACAGGTTACACCGGCCTTTAAAATGGCATCAATAGTATGCTCAAGTGGCATTTCTTGATGGCTTTTTTGATTTAAAAACTCAAGCTCTTCAAATGAGAGTTTAACAATATCTGCCAGAGAAATAACATGCCACATTCTATCAAGCGTATGGCGCATACTTGGCCACAGGTTTTCGCGCAGATTCATATCAAAGCTACAGATTGCACCAGCTTTTTTCGCCTGCGTTAAACCATAAATTGTTGTTTGATAGATATTGTGCTCAGTCAAACTGTTGCTGCATACATGCATGATGGCGTGATTTGCAAACATTGCATGCTCAAAGTCGTCCACTCGATACAGTAAATCGGCAGCTGGTGGGCGATAAAAACTAAACGAGCGTTCGCCATTTTCATCGAGTGATACAAACGCCAGCGCAGTTTTCGCGGCATCGGTGAATGTACAGTAATCAGTGTTTACTGCATGCTGCTCAAGCTCTTGTTTAATAAAGTGACCGAACATATCATCGCCTAGCATACCGCAAAAGCTGGTGTTTAGGCCTAGTTTTGCTGCTGCAACAGCCACATTGGCAGGTGCGCCACCTGCGTATTTGGTAAATGACTCTGGTTGTTTACCATCTGATAAAAAGTCGATTAATGCTTCGCCAAAACACACTAAACTCATTATGCATTCCTCAAGGTTAAGGTTCTTAATACTTCGTAGCAGGCACCCATAGTATGGTAGTCGGTTTTGCCTGCTGGCGATTTTTCGTCACTGTAGGGTTGGTTTTGTTCTGATAAAATGCGATACCACGCACCATATTGGTGATCTACCATATGTTGCCAACTGTATTGCCAAATTTTTTCGTACCATTGCCAATAGCTTTCGTCATTTGTGGCATCAGCGAGTAGGGCTGCTGCGGCTAATGATTCGGCCTGCACCCAAAAGTATTTATCGCTATCACAAATTTGTTTATCTGGTGCAAAGCCATAGAAAATGCCCCCATGTTGCTGATCCCATGCAATCCTAAGGGTTTTATCAAACAGGCTTTTAGCGCGCGTTACCAGCCAAGGTTCATCAATATGGCGGTTTAAAATCAGTAACAGTTTTGCCCACTCAGTTTGATGACCTGGTTGAAATCCCCAAGGTCTAAATAAATGCTGCGGGTCATCTTTGTTGTAATCTAAATCGAGTTGCCAATTTTTAGAATAGTGTTCCCAGACAAACTGTTGGCTCTGTGCAGCCAGTTTTACTGTGAAAGTTTCGGCAAGTTGTTTAGCACGTTTTAAATAACGGGTCTCGTTGGTTGCTTCAAAACACATCAGTAAGGCTTCGCATAAATGCATATTGGCATTTTGGCCGCGATAGTCATCTGCACAGCTAAAATCGGCATTTTGCTCATCTAAATAGGCATTATGCTGGGGTTCAAAGTAGTGCTGCTCTAATAAATCCCAAACTTGCGAAAGGGTATTTTTGCAGTCGTTTACCCCTGCTTTTAAGGCTACTGCGTTTGCAAGCATAACAAAGGCAAGCCCGTAGCAATGATTGGTGTCGTCTAACACGGTTACTTTGCCGTTATCATCTTGCTCAATAAGCCAAGCATAGCCACCAGATGCTTGTTTATGCGCATGTTCAAGGTGGGCTAAACCATGTTTAGTGAGGCTTAAATATTCTGGCTCTTTGAATTCGATATACGCCATTGCATAGTTAAAAACAAAGCGGGTACTCGAGACTAAATGGCGAGTATGTTTATCGTAAATCTCGCCATTATTTTTAAAAAACTGATAAAAGCCAGCTAAGCCATAGGCTGAATGATCAACACAATGGGGGTGATAAAAAGCAAGGGTATCTTGAATATGCTGCTTAAGAAAATTAGGGCTTTTAAAGTTAACTGTGGCCATGCGTTACTAATAAATCTGTGTACATCTTGCAACTATAGCAGGAAATAAAAAATTTGGAACGTTCCTAGTAAATCTTTGTGCTATTTTTACTTCAATGTGTAGAATCAAAGGTAACTTGTTAACGGAGTGAAAACCACGTGAGTGAAATAAATACAAACCAATCGTTTGTCGCCGATGGTTCGCAGCAAAATAAAAACTACCTGCTACCACTGACAGCAATGACAACCCTGTTCTTTTTATGGGGTTTTATTACAGTTTTAAATGACGTGTTGATCCCGCGCTTAAAAGGGGTATTCGATTTAACCTACACAGAAGCAATGCTGGTTCAGTTTTGTTTCTTTGGTGCTTACTTTATTGTGTCGCTACCAGCGGGTATGTTGGTTAAAAAAATGGGCTACAAAAATGGTGTACTAACAGGCTTAGTCGTAGCATCAATTGGCTGTATGTTATTTTACCCAGCGGTTGTAGTACACGAGTACTGGTTATTTTTAGGTGCGTTATTTGTTCTAGCGGCAGGTATTACCGTATTACAGGTATCTGCTAACCCGTATGTTGTGGCGTTAGGTCCTGAAAAAACGGCGTCGTCACGTTTAAATTTAGCTCAAGCACTTAACTCACTCGGTACCACAGTTGGTCCATATGTGGGTGGTATTTTATTCTTTGGTACAGCAGGCACGTTAGCTGCAAACGCGGCAACTGCTGAATCTGTCAAAGTGCCTTACCTTATGCTTGCAGCTGCACTACTGACCATTGCTGTAGTATTTGCCTTCTTTAAATTACCCGTGATTGCAGAGCACACAGAAGAGCAAGACTGCAAAGCGAAAGGCCACAGCCTAGCTGAAGCACCTCATTTAATGATGGGTGTTGTAGGTATCTTCTGTTACGTCGGTGCTGAGGTTTCAATTGGTAGCTTCTTAGTAAACTACTTTGGCGAAGCGCATATTGCTGGCCTTGAAGAGCATGCGGCGGCAAGTCTAATTGCTTATTATTGGGGCGGTGCAATGGTGGGTCGTTTCATTGGCTCTGCAGCATTGCAAAAGATTGCGCCTTCAAAAGCGTTATTCTTTAATGCCATGATGGTTATTGTATTGCTGTTAGTGACTATATTCACTGAAGGTGATGTGGCGCTTTATTCAGTACTTGCGATTGGTTTATTCAATTCAATCATGTTCCCGACTATTTTCTCTGTTGCTATTGAAGGCCTAGGTTCACTCACAAGTAAAGGTTCGGGTTGGTTATGTTTAGCAATCGTTGGTGGCGCCTTAGTACCATTAGTACAAGGTGTGGTAGCTGATACAGTAAACATTCAACAAAGCTTCTTTGTACCTGTGATTTGTTATGCATTTATCGCTTGGTATGGCTTAAACGTTGTACGTTTAGCAGATAGCTGGAAAAAACGCATCAACTAAAAATAACTATTAATAAAAACCCCGCACAGAGTTGCGGGGTTTTTTTGTGCCATTTTTTGCTTTAGCCAACAAAATTAGATGACAGAATGATTTAATGAATACGTATTCAGGGGTGATTAAAGCGGTAATTTATAGGAACATTCCAAAAAGTGTTTTGCTGCTTTTTATTAATGTGGCTTTAGAAGTTGAATGTGCTGCCGCTAATAAAGTAATTGATTTATAAAGAAAGCGTACTTTAATTATAAGTAACGATTTCCTAGTTTTAGCTTAATTTTATAAGACAAATGGCTTTAAATTTGTTAAATATAAAAGTGCTAACAACGAAAAAAATAACAAATAGGTTTGTCATGCAAAGCTCCAAAAGCACTTTGAAATTTACCACCAAGGTAACTGCGGCTGCATCACTGGTTTTAGTGATTGTGCTCGGATTATTTACCGTCAATAACTTCGTCTCTATGCGCAGCCAAACGCAGGAGCAGCTTTCGCTTGTTCTGCAAGAGATTTCTCAATCAGTATCGCAAAATATAGCTAACTGGTTAAACGCTAAATTAGCGATTGTTTCGTCTGTCGCAGACACCTATCAGCTAGGTGATAGTAAAGAGTTAACACTTAAACAACTAAACACAGCCGACAAAGCAGGTGATTTTAAAAATACCTATATTGGTATCACTGATGGCACTTTTGTATTGAATGATCAATCGGTTGTTTTACCACCTGATTACGATGCTACCAAACGTCCATGGTACAAACTTGTTGAAAATAAAAGCAGTACTGCGTTTACAGCCCCTTATATTGATGTAACTACCAATGAACTAACTATTTCTGCTGTTGCGCCAATGCAAGCAAACGGTGTGTTTAGTGGTGTTGCGGGTGCCGACATCGACATGAAAACGATTACCAAAATCGTCAACGAAATTGACTTTTTAGGGTTTGGTTATGGCTTTTTACTTGATAGCGAAGGGCATATTTTAAGCCACCCAGAAACGAAGTTTATCGATAAAAACATGCGTGACTTATTTGGCAAAGACTTATCGCTTCAATCTGAGTTCGTTGAAGTTCAAATTGATGACTCAGACAAATTAGTATCGTTTACCAAGGTTAAAGGTATTCAAAACGTTGATTGGTATTTAGGTGTAGTTATTAACGAAGAAATAGCTTATTCATCGGTTGCCTCATTTAGAAATATGGCAGCTATTTATATGCTGTTAGGTATTGTCGCGATTGTACTGATGATGCAGTTTTTACTTCGCTACTTAATGCGCCCAATGCAGCGCTTGAACGATGCAATTAAGGATATTGCACAAGGCGAGGGGGATTTAACCCGTCGTCTTGAAGTTGAAAATAATGACGAGTTTGGTGAGTTGAGCCATTACTTTAATGCGTTCATCGAGAAGATTCATACATCAATCGAGCAAGTTAAAAATACCACCGTTGAGCTTGAGCGCTTAGTTGAGAGTTTAGTTAATCAAACGCAAGGCACGCTCGACATTTATGCTGACCAAACAAAGCGTACAGATAACGTAGCAACTGCAATCAATGAACTGACATCGAGTGCGGTAGAAATCTCAAATAGTGCAAGTAATGCGTCAACCTTAGCAACCAGTGCTAACAGCCAATCATTACTAAGCCAATCTGCATTAGCTGATAATTTAACGGCAATTAATGCCTTGTCTCGTAATATGGAGCAGGCGCAAAAAACCATTAATAGTTTAGATGCACACACCGTAAGCATCGGCCAAGTGCTTGAAGTGATCAAAGGGGTTAGTGAGCAAACTAATTTACTAGCCCTTAATGCCGCAATCGAAGCTGCCCGTGCGGGTGAAGCGGGTCGAGGCTTTGCGGTTGTCGCCGACGAAGTACGCCAACTTGCGCATCGTACACAGCAATCAACGCAAGAAATCGAAGACACAATTTCTCAGTTACAACAAGGCTCTGCGTCTGCGGTTGAAGTAATGACTGCAAGTATTCGTGATAGCGAAAAGAGTGTTGAACAAGCACATGTAGCAGGCGATAAAATGGCTGAAGTAACTCGTGCCATTGAGTCAATTGATGAGGTGAACCACAGTGTTGCAAATGCCACGACTGAGCAAAACCAAGTCATTCAAAGTTTAGACAGTGACATACACTCAATTAGCGAGCTTTCTAATCAAGGCCAGAGCAATCTGAATAACACCTTAAACGAGTGTACAAAATTAAAAGCACAGTTTTATGAGCTCGAAAAATTAGTGCTCAAATTTAAAGTTTAGTTGTTAAGAGACTGCAATTTTGGATCAAAACTGGCTTAATGCCATTACTTTAAACAGTGTCGACACGGCGGATAAACAGCGCCGTGCCTTCACCTTATTTACCATGGCTTTTTTTGCCATTGTTTTAATCACTTCGTTGGTGTTATCTAACTATCAAATTTACGCTTTACCATTAACTATTATGTTGGTTGTGAGTGACGTAACCATCGTGCTGTGCATGCTGTATTACTTTCGCACAGGTGCTCTGGTGCCTGTTAGCTGCATTATTTTATCTATTATCTTATTGCTTTGTATGGCCTTAGTGTACACCGGCGGTAAAGAGAATACTGCTTTATATTGGCTAATGTTTTACCCCATTGTGGCTTATGTCACCTTAGGGTTAAAAGTGGGCAGTGTATTGGTTGGGATTATGTATGCTAGTGCAGTTGCACTGCTGTTTAGCCCTAATTTTGGTCAAGCACACTATGGGCAAGTTGAAACTTCACGCTTTTTAGCGTCCTTTAGTTTAGTAATTTTGTTCGCTGCGATTAGCGAATACTTTAGACAAAAAAGCCATCAAAAAATTGCTGGTATTACCTTAATAGAAAAACGCGATGCATTAACCGACCCACTTACTGGCCTTGCCAATCGTCGTTATATTTATGAACATATTCAACCCCGCCTTGAAGCTGAAGCGGCAAACTACTTACCTATGTCGGTATTATTGATTGATTTAGATAATTTTAAGTCACTCAACGATAGTTATGGCCATGATTTTGGTGATCAAGTACTTATTGCATTTACTTCTATGTTGCACGATAAACTGCGAGGAACCGATATAAAAGCACGCTATGGCGGCGAAGAGTTTATTATTTTGCTACCTAAAACAGGGCTAACAATTGCACACTCTGTAGCTGAAAAGTTGCGCGCTTTTGTTGCTCAAAAACAGATCCCCTATGATGTTGGGCAATCTATATCTATAACTTGCAGTATTGGTATTGCCAGCCTTGAAAGGGGAAGCCAATTTAGTAAAGCAATTAAGCATGCTGATGAAAACTTGTATAAGGCCAAAGCAAAAGGGCGCAATCTAGTTGTATCAGGTTTAAGTGAGGTTAATTAAATGGCAAAGCTAATTTATGTTTATGACCCAATGTGTAGTTGGTGCTGGGGCTTCAGAGAAACTTGGTTAAAGCTTCAAGCAGCCATTGGCGACAAACTTGCTATTGAATATAAAGTGGGTGGCCTTGCGCCTGATTCAGATGAGCCAATGCGAAAAGAAATGCAGCAGTTTTTACAGCAAACATGGCAGCGCATTGAGCAGCAACTTGGCACACCATTTAATCATGAGTTTTGGCATACCGCGCAACCGCGCCGTTCTACTTACCCAGCATGCCGTGCAGTGCTTGTCGCAAGGCAGCAAAATAAAGAGCAAGAGATGCTTTATGCCATTCAAAAAGCCTACTACCTAGATGCACAAAATCCATCTGACATCAGCACCCTTGCAAGCCTTGCTGAGCAAATAGGGTTAGAAAAAAACGCATTCCTTAAAGAAATAGAAAGTGAAAAAATAAATTCATTACTTATGGACGAAATAAACCAAGCGAGAAGCTTACCAATTCAAGGCTTTCCGTCTTTAGTACTTGAAAATAAAGGGCTATTTACTGCTGTTCCTGTTAATTATCAAGACTGGCAAAGTACTTATCAGCAAATAACATCTCATATTTAGTTCCCGAAACCCTGCAACTTTTGCCTTATCTTTACGCAATATAAACTAATTGTTACAGCTGTCATATTTTTGTATTTTTTGCGCAACATGCTTGTCATTTTTCATCGTTATCCTTTCGCACAATAAAACAACCCAACTAGCAAATTAAGCTAACTTAACGAGTAAAGGTGTATGCGATGAAAGGCGTTAAACCACTGATTTTAGCAGGTATTGTAGCGGCATCTGCAGCAGTACATGCAAACGATCTAGATAAAGTAATTGATAAAAGCAGCGAGATAAACAAATCTGCAGCGCAATCACAAACTAAAATCGACAAGATTGCAGATTCAATGCAAGGTCGTTTACAACAATTCAAAGCCCTTAATAAAGAAATTGACGGCTTAACTGTTTATAACGCGCAACTTACTAAGCAATTAAACAACCAAATTGCAGAAATGGACGCGTTAAACGAGTCAATGGATCAGGTATCGGTTATTGAGCGTCAAATCACGCCGTTAATGATGCGTATGATCACAGGTCTTGAGCAATTCGTTGCACTAGACGTGCCTTTCTTAACTGAAGAACGTAGCAACCGTATTGCATCATTAAAAGAAATGATGGACCGCGCAGACATTACTTCAAGTGAAAAATTCCGCCGCTTACTTGAAGCTTACCAAGTAGAAGTTGATTACGGTCGCACTATCGAAGCGTACACATCATTACTGAATGTAGATGGACAAGAGCGCGAAGTGGATTTCTTACGCATCGGTCGATTAGAACTTATTTATTTAACACGCGACGGCAAAAAAGCAGGTAGCTGGGATACACAAACAAAATCGTTTGTTGAATTACCAGATTCTGCAATCAGCCAAATCAACAAAGGTTTACGCATTGCACGTAAGCAACTTGCCCCAGATATGTTAACACTGCCAGTCCACGCTGCTGAATAAGAGGTTTGAGATGAAATTATTAACGAAAATGACAAAAATGGCCGTGTTTGCAGCTGGCCTTGGTTTTGCTGGTAGCAGCCTAGCAGCTGAGCCAATGGATTTAGACTCATTACTAAAAACATTAGAGCAAGGTAAAGCACAGCAAAGCGCTGAAAATAAACAACGTGAACAAGAGTTCATGGCGCGTCAAAACGAACAAGTACAAATGCTTAAAGATACACAAGCAAAACGTACTGCAATGCTTAACGAGTCTGAGCGTTTAGAGACTCAATTTGAAGAAAACGAAGTAAAGCTAGCTAACTTAACAGACACGCTTTCAAACCGCATGGGTTCACTTAAAGAGCTATTCGGTGTGTTACAACAAGTAGCGGGTGATTCAAGCAATAAATTCATGACGTCAGTTGTTTCTGCAGAGCTTCCTGGTCGTAGTAACTTCATGGATGAGCTGGCACAAAAAATGGGTTCAACGTCAAAGCTTGCTTCTATCGATGATATCGAAAAAGTATGGTTTGAATTACAACGCGAAATGACTGAGCAAGGTAAAGTATCTCGCTTTACAACAGATGTTATCGTTGAAGGTGGCAGCAAAGCACAAAAAGAAGTGGTGCGCGTTGGTGCATTTAACTTAATCGCTGATGGTAAATACCTAGAGTACACACCAGCTACAAATACAATCAGCCAGCTTACGCGTCAGCCTAGCAGCCGTTACACAGCAACTGCAGCTGATTTACAACAAGCAAACTCAGGTGTTGTACCGTTTGCACTTGACCCTACAGGTGGTTCAATCTTAGGTCTTTTAGTACAAGCACCAGATACTGAAGAGCAAGTTCACCAAGGTGGTACGGTTGGTTACATCATCTTAGGTGTTGGCTTAATCGCTTTACTAATCGCACTTGAGCGTTTTGTATCTCTAATGATTATGGGTAGCAAAATCCGTCGTCAACTTAAAGACACAGTGGCACGTGATGACAACCCACTTGGTCGCGTAATGAAAGTGAAAGACCAGTACCCAGATGTAGCGTACGACACGCTTGAGCTTAAATTAAGCGAAGCAATCATTCGTGAAATGCCAAAAATTACTCGTAACCTGACGCTAATTAAGATTATCTCTGTGGTAGCACCACTACTTGGTCTACTAGGTACGGTAACCGGTATGATTAACACCTTCCAAGCAATTACCTTGTTTGGTACAGGTGACCCTAAACTAATGGCGGGTGGTATTTCTCAGGCACTTGTAACAACGGTACTTGGTCTGGTTGTGGCTATCCCTACAGTATTCTTATACACACTTCTTAACACGCGCTCTAAAAACATGCTGTTGATTTTACAAGAGCAAAGCGCAGGTATCATCGCAGAGCGAAGCGAGAAAGGAGCATAAATCATGGTGCTATTGATTGATGCAATCAATGCTCTACGTGATTTCCTCGACACAGGTGGCCAAGTTCTCTTGGTCATCGGGGTCCTCATCTTCGCGATGTGGTTATTGATACTTGAGCGTTTTATGTATTTTTTTGGTGGCTTTAAACGCTACAAGAAAGACGTAAAAAGCACTTGGAGCAATAGAGCAGAGCGTAACAGCTGGAACGCAGAGCAAATTCGCCAAGCGATGATTTCACGCGCTGGCATGCAACTAAATAATAACCTTGCGCTAATCAACGTAATGGTTGCGTTATGTCCACTTTTAGGTCTGTTAGGTACCGTAACTGGCATGATCGAAGTATTTGATGTAATGGCAATCACAGGCACAGGCAGTGCACGTTCGATGGCATCAGGGGTGTCTAAAGCCACTATTCCAACAATGGCCGGCATGGTGGGTGCACTTTCAGGGGTTTTCGCATCAACGTTCTTACAACGTCGTGCAAAACGCGAAGTGCAATTACTTGAAGACAACATGGTCTTAGACCACTAAACGAATTTTAGGGTGATGTGAGCATCACCCACTAGGAGACTAACAATGAGAGCGCCACTAGGTAACCTATTTCAAGAAGACGACGCTGAAGAAATCAACATGACGCCAATGCTAGACGTTGTTTTCATCATGCTTATCTTCTTTATCGTAACAGCATCATTCGTAAAAGAAGCCGGTATTGATGTAAACCGCCCTGAAGCAGCAACAGCAGTGAAAAAAGAGCGTGCCAACATCTTAGTTGCTATTTCTGACAAAGGTGAAATTTGGATCAACAAACGCCAAGTAGATGTTCGTGCAGTTCAAGCAAATATCGAGCGCTTAAAAGCTGAAAACCCACAAGGTAGCGTGGTTATTCAAGCTGATAAGAAAGCCACAACCGATGTACTTATTAAAGTAATGGATGCATCGCGTGCTGCAGGCGCATTTGATGTGTCGATTGCTGCGCAAGAAGCATCATAAGGAATGTGAGCAATGCGTTATATAGTTGCATTAATCATCGCTGGTATCGTGACTGTTATGCTGTTTTTAGGCATGCAGGCACTGATCACCGGTGGTGAAGGGGCCATGTCTGAGCCCGTAAAAGGAAACGTACTTGATTTTGTTCGTCTGAAAAAAGAAGAGACAGTGCAAAAGAAAGAACGTAAACCGCAAAAGCCACCAACGCCAAAAGAGCCACCTCCACCAATGGAATCACCGCAAATGCAAAACAGTGATCCTAACGCGAGTAATGCCAACTTTGACTTTGGTGCCAGTGTTGAAGCCGACGTTAACTTAGCTGGCGGCTTAGCCCTTGAATCAAGCGATGGTGAATACCTACCGATTGTAAAAGTAGCGCCTGTTTACCCGCGCCGAGCTTTATCGCGTGGTATCGAAGGCTATGTGATTGTTGAGTTTACAGTAACCAAGCAAGGCACAGTTCGTGACCCGAAAGTGATTAAAGCTGAACCAGAGTCACTGTTTGACCGCGCTGCGATGGATGCAGCACTTAAATTTAAATATAAACCGCGCGTTGTTAACGGTGAAGCTGTTGAAGTAGCGGGCGTACAGAACAAAATTTCTTTCCAAATTAACGGTTAGAAAAGAGGAATGCGATTATGAAACCTTTAAAAGTTGCCGTGATTTGCGCGGCTGCTTTCACAAGCAGCCTTGTAGTCCCAAGCGTTGTTAGCATGTTACCAGGTGTGACACTTGCAACAGCTTACGCTGAGGAGCAAAAAACCAAACGAGTACCTGCACTGCGTGAAAAAGTGTATAGCCAATTAGCACGAGCACAAAAGCTGGCTGATGATGGTGATGCAAAAGCAGGGCTAGAAGCACTCGATAGTATTCAAGAGCGCTCTTCAAGCATGAACTCGTATGAAATTGCCATGATGCATAATTTCTACGGTTTTATTTACTACAACGAAAACGACTTAGATAAAGCAATTGCCTCGTTTGAAAAAGTAGTAAACGAAGATGCGATTCCAGAAACATTACGTGTAAGCACCACCTTTAGCTTAGCGCAACTTGCCATGGCTAATAGCGATTACGAAAAGGTAATCAAATATTTAGCACAGTGGGATGTGATTAACGACAAGCCTAAAACAGATGCTTATTACGTATTAAAGTCACAAGCATATTATCAGCTTAAAGATTACCAAAAAGGCATTGAGAACATTAACCTTGCTATCGCAGAAGCCGACAGCAAAGGTGAAATGCCAAAAGAAAACTGGTTAATCTTACAGCGTGCTATGTACTACTCACTTAACCAGTCTGACAAAGTGGTCGAGGTACTTGAGCGTTTAGTTAAGCTTTACAACAAGCCTGAGTACTGGGTTCAGTTAGGTGGCATGTACGGTGAAACGGGCGCAGAGAAAAAGCAATTAGCGATTTTAGAAGCGGCATATCAACAAGGTTTCATGAAATCTAAATCAGATTTACGTCAATTATCGCAAGTTTATTTATACAACGGCCTGGCTTTTAAAGCGGCGAACGTGATGAGTAAAGCTATGCAAGACGGTGTCGCTGAAAAATCAGCGAAAAACTATGCCTTTGTTGCAGAAGCAATGGTACAAGCAAAAGAGGGTGAAAAGTCACTTGCTTATTTTGCAAAAGCCGCTGATTTAGTAACGCATGGTCAGTACGAACAACGTATTGCAGAGGTAAGTATTAATCTTGAAAAATACGAAGAAGCAGCGGATGCAGCACGTAAAGCCCTAGATAAAGGCGGCTTAGAGTTTGAATCAAATGTGTATGTTGCCTTAGGTATGGCGCAGTACAATTTACAAAACTTTGATGCCTCGATTTTAGCGTTTGAGCAAGCGGAAAAACACAAAAAGTCGCAGCGTTTAGCTGAGCAATGGATCAAGTATGTGAAGCGTGAAAAAGTGCACGCCGAAACATTACGTACCGCTTTACTCTAAATCGTATTCAACAGGTAAGCGTACAAAAGAACTAATTTATAATCGCAACACCAAAGCTGCCTTCGGGCGGCTTTTTTCCGTTCCTAAAATTTACTAACTTACTCTTTTTTAAATAATTAATATTGTCATTTTATGTTTATTAAAGTGTAACTAGTTTGTCATACAGCTCCCGTAAGGTAGTCGCAGTTTAAAACTCAAGTGACCCAAAAGCATTAAGTTTTAGTGCTTTTTCGGTGACTTGAGTTTATGCGCTAACACAATAATTAAATATCTATCTTAACGGAGTGAACAATGAAATTATCTGGCTTATTCAAGGTTAGTCTTGTAGCTACAGCAATCTCTTTAGCAGGTTGTGGCGGTGGTGACATCAACATCAACGTGGACGAAACAGTTGAGCAACCAACTACACCTACTAACCCAACTACACCACCAACAACTGAAGAGTTACCAGGTGTATACAGCCAAAGCCTTTCGAATGAAGTATCTGCTGCATTAGGTCGTGATGTAACAGTTCAAGTTCTTTCAGGCGTAATTACAGAAGATACAACATTATCAACAGACGCATTCTGGGCACTTGATGGTGCAGTATTTGTTGGTAACGATAAAGCAGACAGTGCAACATTAACAATTGAAGCAGGTGCGGTCGTATTCGGTAACAGCGGCTCTGATTACCTAGTTGTTAGCCGTGACTCTAAAATTGAAGCTACAGGTACTAAAAACGACCCTATCATCTTTACTTCTAAGCAAGATGTAGTGGGTGATGAAACATCTGCAGGCCAATGGGGCGGTATGGTGCTTCTTGGTAATGGTATTTCTAATAAGTGTCCTGCTGAAGGCGATTGTGCTCTTCAAGTTGAAGGTGTTGAATCAGGTGCTGTATTTGGCGGTACGGATAACACAGATAATTCAGGTACATTAAAATATGTTGTTGTTAAAAACGCTGGTTATGAAATTGCACCAGACAACGAACTAAATGGTATTACGTTTGGTGCTGTTGGTTCTGGTACTACAGTTGAATACTTACAAGTTCACAATAATTCAGATGATGGTGTTGAATTCTTCGGTGGTGCAGTAAACCTTAAGCACGTTGTATTAACAAGCATCGATGACGATAGCATCGACTGGGATAATGGTTACCAAGGTAAAATGCAATTCGTTTATGTTGAACAAGATCCTGATTCAACAGATGCAAACCGTGGTATCGAAGCAGATAACGACGGTAGCACACCTTCTAAAGAACCAAAATCATTACCAATCATCTCTAACTTAACAATCATCGGTAACAACTTTGATGGTGAAGATGATGCTGAAGGTATCTACCTTCGTGAAGGTACAGGTTTACACCTTTATAACTCAGTGATCACCGGCTCTGATGAAATGGGTGAGTGTTTAGAGATTGAAGGTGCAGAAGACGGTGCTAGCGAAACAGTAAATAACGCTAACGATGGCACTATCTTAATGCAAAACACGTTTATGTCGTGTACTAATGGCGAAAACTTCAAAAATCCAGTTGATGGTAGCGGCAACACGTTACTTGAGCTTGAAACATGGTTTACAGCACAATCTGGTAACGTAATCAATGACAAGCCAATGCTTGGTGCAAACGGTCAACCAATTGCAGGTTCTCCATTACTAGGCGCGGGCCAAGATGTAGCAAATACTGTTGATGCGTTCTTCGATACAGTTGACTTTGTTGGTGCATTAAATGACTCAGATGACTGGCGTGAAGGTTGGGCATTTGGTTACGGTGGCGGTGAAGTAACTGCACCACCAGCAGTAGCAGGTTGTCCATCAGGTACAACGTCAATTTCTCCAGTTGATGGCAGCACAACAACATGTGAAGTGTCTGGTCGCATTACTGCAGATTTAACACTTACTGCGGGTAACTACTACGCATTAAGCGGTGCAGTATTTGTAGGTGATGATAATGCAGATTCAGCTACTTTAACAATCGAGCCTGGCGTAACAGTATATGGCCGTACAGGTGATGATTACTTAGTAATTAGCCGTGGTTCAAAAATTAATGCTAACGGTACTAAAGATGAGCCAATCTCGTTCACTTCAAGCCAAGATGTTATGGGCGGCACTACAGCAGCGGGCCAATGGGGTGGTTTAGTTCTTCTTGGTAATGCACCATCGAACAAGTGTCCAGCAGAAGGCGATTGTGCACTTCAAGTTGAAGGTGTGGAGTCAGGTGCCGTGTTCGGTGGTACTGATACAACGGACAACTCAGGTACGCTGCGTTATGTTCGTGTGATGAATGGTGGTTACGAAATCGCACCAGATAACGAATTAAACGGTATTACGTTCGGTGGTGTTGGTTCTGGTACTACTGTTGAGTATGTGCAAGTTCACCAAAACGCGGATGACGGTGTTGAATTCTTCGGTGGTAACGTACAAGCGAAGTACTTAGTACTAACAAGCATTCAAGATGACAGCATCGACTGGGACAATGGTTTCCAAGGTAAAATGCAGCATATTCTTGTTAAGCAAGCAGCTGATAACTCAGATGCAAACCGTGGTATTGAAGCAGACAACGATGGTACTACACCGTCTAAAACGCCTAAGTCAAACCCAACAATTGCTAACTTAACAATCATTGGTAATACCTTTGACGGTGAAGATGACTCAGAAGGTATGTACTTCCGTGAAGGTACGGGTGCACAAATCTATAACACAATCGTAACGGGCCCTGAAGGCATGGGCGAATGTCTTGAGATTGAAGGTGCAGCTTCTGGTGAAAGTGAAACAGTGAACAATGCTCAAGATGGCACCTTAATGATTAAATCATCAGTGATTGCATGTTCTGAAAACTTCAAAGACCCAAGTGGTGTAGATTTCAGCGTTGAGAACTGGTGGACAAACACATTAGGTAACTTAGTTGCTACAGGTCAAACGCAAGTTGTAAATGGTATCTTTACTATCGATACAACAACAGCGACAGACGTTAAAGCAATCGACGGTTTCTTCGATACAACAACGCACATTGGTGCAGTATCTGCTGATAACAACTGGACTGAAGGTTGGACGGTAGGTCTGGAATAACACAGTAAGCGAGGTGCTAAACAACGTGTTTAGCACCTTTAAACAACTTTCTGTAACTTATTTCAGATAGAGGTAAACATGAAACAATATTCAAAACAGTTCAGCTTAACAGCACTAAGCGCAGCTATCTTATGCGGCTTGAGTGTCTCAGCACACGCAGCTGAAGCAGACGAAGAAGCTGTTCTTGAAGAAGTTGTTGTTAGTGCAAGTCGTTTAAAAGGCACTGCAACAGCTGTTCTAGAAGAGCGTAAACAGCAAGCATTCGTTGCTGATATTATGGGTGCAGAGCAAATTTCACGAAGTGGTGATAGTGACGCTGCTGCAGCGCTACGCCGTGTAACAGGCTTAACACTTGTTGATGGTAAATTTATTTATGTACGTGGTCTAGGTGAACGATATTCAAGTACACAGTTAAATAATTCTGCTGTACCAAGCCCAGATCCAACGCGTTCTGTATTACCACTGGATTTATTTCCATCAGGTATTATCGAAAGCTTATCAGTACAAAAATCATATTCACCGTCAATGCCAGCATCTTTTGGTGGTGGTAACGTTGATATTCGCTTGAAATCAATTCCTGATCAGTTTGTATTTGATGTGACGGGTCAGCTTGGTTACAACACTAATAACTTTGATGATGGCCTTGAATACAACGGTGGTTCGGACGATTGGTACGGTGTTGATGATGGCACACGCGAAATTCCACGTCCTATCCTTGATGTATACCAAAGTGGTCAATCGCTTGATGATTTAACACCAGAGCAAAGCCGTGCTTTAGCCCTATCGTTAAATCGTGATTATGATCCAAAATCAGCAAAGGTTGACCCGAATACGAAGTTTACTGCCACATTAGGTAACAGCTTCGAATCAGATAAATGGCGCTACGGTTTCTTATCGTCGCTTAGCTACGATAATAAGCACGTTGTTGCAGATGAGTATCAAGGTCAAGGCTTCTTGATTGGTGAAAACTCAACAACCATGATCCGTGGTTATGACCAAGTACTAAGTACTGAACACACGGTTAAAACATCAGGTATGGTTACTGTTGGTGTTGAGTATGACAAAGCGCATAAAGTTGACTACACAGCTTTAATCCTACGTGATACTGAAGATAAAATTTCAGATCGTTTAGGTATTGACCAAAACAACAATACCTCAGACAACAAGCGTGTACGTTCGTATGATGTTCGTTATGAAGAGCGTGAGCTGATCGTTAATCAATTAAAAGGTATGCATACTTTTGATTGGTTGAATTACGCGGGTTTTGACTGGAAGTATTCAATTGGTCGCTCAAACCGTTACGCACCAGGTAACATGGAAACTCGTTTCATTGTTACTGATGCTAACGAAGATGGGTTTTACGATACAGTAAACGAAAGTGCACTAACCAATGCAACAACAGCTGCACGTTACACTTTCCAAGATTTGGATGATGAAGTAGAGAACTACGGTTTTAACTTTACGTTGCCTATTATGCTAGATGGCGTGGATGTTGAGCTTAAATCAGGTGCTGACTTTATCTCTAAAGAGCGTTCAGCAACTAACCGTCGTTTTGATATCAATACACGTGCATTCTCAGATGTTGACTTAAACGGAAATGAGTTAAACACTATTTTGTCTGATGATGTACTCTCGAACGCGACACTAACGCAACCAATCTTGAACGACACAACGGTTTCAGGCGATGACTATAAGTCAGCGCAGAAAGTGGATGCCTATTACTTCGAAGCAGATTTCTTCTTCAATAATACATGGCGTATTACCGGTGGTTTACGTTGGGAAGATTTCCGTCAAGTATCTGTTCCGCTTGACCCATTTACTGGTGGCCTTGCATCTTCAATTGATTATGATGAGTTAGATCAGCTCGCATTCCGTGAAGACGACGTTTATAGTGCACTTGCTTTAACTTATGTGCAAAACGACGAAACGCAATGGCGTTTAAGCTATGGTGAAACAGTTGTTCGTCCAGATTTACGTGAGATTTCTGATGCAACTTACATCGACCCACTTACTGAATACCCTGTAGGTGGTACGCCTGGTTTACGTACAACGCAAATCAAAAACTATGATTTCCGCTGGGAAAACTATTTTGATACGGGCGAGAACTTCTCTGTTGGTGTGTTCTATAAAGACATGGTTGATCCAATTGAGTCTGTTCAATCACCTGCACAAGATGGTCCACCATTGGTACGTATTGCTAATGCAGAAGATGGTTATGTTGCGGGTGTTGAATTTGAATACCTGAAAGATTTTGCTTTCTTAGGTGGATTCTGGCAAGACGTGTTCATGACAGGTAACGTGACGTTAAGTGACTCAGAAATCAACATGGACCGTCAGGCGATTGTTGAGCAAACAGGGGTTTCTGCAGCGGTTACAAATACAACACGTCGCATGACGGGCCATTCAAAATATGTTGTAAACATGCAGTTAGGCTATGACGCACCTAGTGGGCAACATGCTTCAACGCTAATCTATAACGTATTTGGTGAGCGAATTATAATTCCTGGCATTGAAGGTCAAGAAGATTGGATGGAGCAACCTTTCCACTCTCTAGACTTTAACTACACCTATTTCCCTGATTTCAACTCAAGCTTGAAGTTTAAAGTGACGAATATCTTGGGCGCAAAATCTGAAATAGAGTCAGCGGGAACTTTAACTCGCTCTAAAGAGAAAGGCACTGAGTTCTCAATTGAGTACAAATACCAGTTCTAATACTCTGACCAAGGAAGGATACAATAATAAATCCTAACGTTGATTTAGCCCTGCACTAGCAGGGCTTTTTTAATTTTTTTGTAATTTAAAAAATATACAACTGTCATGGACATATATGAGTATTTATAGCTGATTTAACAAGGAACAATGGAGTTAATTATGAAGAACATGTTATCAGTAGTAATTTTAAGTGCTTTATGCTCATTCTCAGTTAATGCAACCCAATGTGAAGGGTATGTAGATAAGCTGTATAAGCTTTCAAATGGTAAGGTAAAGGTTTCACTAGCTCAATTCTCAAATACTTATGATATTAAAGATGAAAGTGATTTGATTTTAATTACAAATGCAGCATTGGCTAATAAGATTTTAAAATTATCCGTTGTTGAGATGGATGGAAGCGTTATTACTAATTCAAATGCAAATTGCGGTGATAATGATGCTGATGATCAATTAACAGTAATAGCTACATCTTTAGATTTTTAATTGTATAAATCCTAACGTTGATTTAGCCCTGCACTAGCAGGGCTTTTTTGTTTCTGTATTGTCTAAAAACCATTGCGTGTTATGGTAGTTCAACGTGTTTAAACAGGGATTAAAAATGGACTTACGGTTAATTATAAATGGCAAAAAAGCGGCTGATGAGCAGCTTCGTGACGCCATCGGTCAATTTCGAACTCGTCAGCCACTTGCGGTGCGTGTTACCTATGAAGGCGGTGACATTGAGCGTTTTATTAATGAAGCCGTCGCAGAGGGTGTAAAACGTATTGTCGTAGCTGGTGGTGATGGCACCGTTAATGAAGCCGTTAATGCATTAATGAAACTGGAAAAGTCACAACGTTTAGAGCTTGCAATTTTACCTATGGGCACAGCAAATGACTTTGCTATAGCCGCTAATATTCCTCACGGGTACTTGCCAGCACTGAAGCTTGCCGCACAAGGTCAGTCGCATGCAATTGATACGGTAGAGGTTGATAAGCGTTATTTCGTAAATGTAGCCAGTGCTGGCTTTGGGGCAAAAATTACCGCAACCACACCGCCTGCACTGAAAAACTTACTCGGTGGTGGCGCGTATACCTTGGCTGGTCTTGTACAAGCGCTGAGTTTTGTACCTTACAGTGGCGAGTTAACGCTGCCTGATGGTGAACGTACTTCGGGCGATATTATTGCCGCTGCCGTATGTAATGGCCGCCAAGCGGGCGGTGGCCAATTACTTGCGCCACATGCGTACATAAATGATGGCTTGGTTGATTTAGTGGCGTTTACATCATTTGCAATCTCAGATGTACCAGCGGTTATTGAAGAGCTCAGTAATTACCCTAACTCTTCACAACAGTGGGTAAAACGCTTTCAAGTGCCTTGGCTTGAATGGCAAACACAAACAGAAATGCCAATAAACTTAGATGGCGAGCCAATCAGCTCAAAGCAACAGCATTTTAAAGTGCATGCTGGCGCGCTAAACATGGTACTACCAGACGCTTGTCCGATGCTAAGATGAAAAATTTTGATGTTACTCGGTTTACGCTGGTTTTGCTAAGACCGCAATGCTAGATTACTTCTGTAAAAATTAAATTCTCACGCAATGGACTTTAATTTTTAACAGTTTAGGTAATTTGAATGAATCAAACAGTGGAACAAACAATGAAAAAAGTAGGATTAGTCGGTTGGCGGGGCATGGTTGGCTCTGTGTTATTAGAACGTATGCAGCAAGAAAATGATTTTTCTAATATCGACACGACTTTTTTCACCACCTCACAAACCGGTCAATTAGGCCCTGATCTTGCGGGTCCTGCTAAACCGCTTTTAGATGCCAATGATATCGCTGAGCTTGCGAAGATGGATATTATTGTCACTTGCCAAGGCGGTGACTATACCAAAGCCGTTTACCCGCAATTACGTGAATCAGGTTGGCAAGGTTATTGGATTGATGCGGCATCGGCATTGCGTATGAGTGACGACAGTATTATTGTGCTAGACCCAGTAAACAAAGACGTTATCAGTGCAGGCTTAGAGCAAGGTGTTAAAACCTATGTGGGCGGAAACTGTACCGTATCACTTATGCTATTAGCCCTAGGCGGTTTATTTGAGCAAGACTTGATTGAATGGGTCAGCCCAATGACATATCAAGCCGCTTCTGGCGCAGGCGCACGCAACATGAAAGAGCTAATTGCGCAAATGGGTGCAATTCACGAAACAGTGGCAGACAAACTGGCAGATCCTAATGCTGCGATTCTTGAAATTGATAAGTTAGTCACCGAAAAAATTGCCTCAAGCGATTTACCACAAGATCAGTTTGGAGTACCTCTAGCCGGTAGCCTTATCCCTTGGATTGATGTACCAATGCCAAGCGGTCAAAGTAAAGAAGAGTGGAAAGCGCAAGTTGAAGCGAACAAGATTTTAGGCAGCAGTGAACAACCTATCCCTGTTGATGGCTTATGTGTTCGCATTGGTGCAATGCGTTGTCACTCACAAGCAATGACAATTAAGCTGCGCAAAGACATTAGCGTTGAGCAAATTGAAGAAATTCTTGCTTCTCACAATGAGTGGGTCAAAGTGATCCCGAATGATCGTGACATTACCGCTACAGACTTAACGCCTGTAAAAGTAACTGGCACGCTGTCTATTCCGGTAGGTCGTATTCGTAAATTAGCGATGGGCCCAGAGTATATCAGTGCGTTTACGGTTGGTGACCAACTGTTATGGGGTGCTGCTGAGCCACTGCGTCGCATGTTACGTATTATTGTCGATGGCTAGAACTGGTTTTACTTGGGTATAAAACCTTATTCTACTAACTCAGAGCTTCTGTTGAAAACTCAGCTGATTTTTACTCTGTTTCTAAATTCGCCTCGTATATAGAGGCGAATTTAGTAATTACTCGTGTATGTTATTAAAAACGATATTGAGCAGTGATACTAAAGTTTCTCGGTGCGCCATATTGATACTGGTTATAAAACCCAATTTGGCTGTAATAACGTTTATCAAATGCGTTCTCTAAATTAGCGCGCAATGTAAGTTGTTCGTTTACGTTGTATCTTGCCATTAGTCGAAAAAGCGCATAACTTTGCTGACTAACCTCAACTGAACTTCTATCAGGCTTAGTGACATTTCTATTGATTTCACTTTGCCAATTAAAACCAGCTCCCAGTTGTAGACCACTTAGTATATTATTTAATTCATAAGTACTGAAAAGCTTTACTTGGTGTTTTGGGCTAGTGGTCGTTATCTTTTCTCCATCAGGGTCTTTTGTTTCAAATTGGCTATATCCAAAATAAACATTCCAATGCTCATTAATTGAACCATTTGCTTCAAATTCGAATCCTTGCGTTTTGGTGCCATCAATACCACGGTAAATAGGCACAGTAGTACCAGGTAATGTTTCTCCTGTTGCTTCGCCAACATTATCTTGACGGATCTCAAACACTGAAAATGAGGTGTCTAGCGCTTCTTCAAATAGGCTTGCTTTAACACCTGCTTCGTAGTTTTTTCCCTTAACAGGATCTAGGTACCTGCCATCGGATTGAACTCTACTTTGTGGTGTGAAAATATCGGTGTAGTTAGCATACAAAGATACATTTTGCCCAACAGTATAGGTAGCGCCAATGTAACTGGTAAATTCATTATCAACTTCGTAATTATGAACGGTTCCGAAATTGTCTTGCTCAGTTTCCCAATTATCAATCCGTCCTCCTATAACCATTGAAAGCGCGTCAGTTACTTCAATATCAGAAGCAAGATATATTGCTTGTTGCTTTGTTTCTCCCCATGAGCCATACAAGATTTCATCACTCCATTGAGGGGTGGGATAAGTAAAGTTTTTATCTCTAAAATCACCCAAAAGCGGTGCTTCATTTAAAGAGCCATAATATGGGTTGGCAAACTCTTGTTTCTGCTGATTTACACCAATTAGAACTTGTTGAGAACGATCGAGTAACATAAAACGGCCCGATAATTTTAAGTCGTATGTATGTTGAGTGCGATTGCCATCAATAAATGAAAGTGAGCCAGGTATCATTCCTTCATTGGTTATTGGGTCTGGGTTACCCGTTGGCCATAACACATCATATTCTAAATCGTTATCGCCATAGATGTAGCTGGCTTTAACTTGCCAGTCATCACTAAAGTTATGTTCAATCGTGGCAAAGCTGTTCAACGCTTTGGTTTTAGATGATGCCCAGCGAGGAGCAGTTGATGTGTGGTGACTGTAATTAGTTCTATTACCTTGGTTGTCAAATAGCGGTAATCCACCAGACATTGAGCCTTCAGGCTTGGTATCTTGATAATCAGTTCCTAAGGTTAGTAATGTGTCACGACCTAAATCTGCTTCAATAATACCGTAAAGGGTTTGTCTTTGTTGCTCGTAACGATGCTGATAACTTTCGCGATCTTGATATGCTATGACGACTCGACCTCGAACGCTTGCGTCTTGATTCAAACCTCCCGATAAGTCAACAATACCGCGTAACTGTTGCCATGAACCAATACTTAGGCTTACGTTTGCTTGAAATTGTTCTGTCGGACGCTTACGCACTAAATTGATAGCTGCCGATGGACTGCCCGCACCTAACATCAAACCAGTTGCTCCGCGAACAACTTCTATGCGCTGATAAATTGCGCTATCCATTAAGTTGTCACCATAGTTAAAGCGTGTATCGTAGGTTGTCGCCACACCGTCATACAAAATACTACTTACGCCAATACCGCGGGCACTGATTGAGTATCGGTCGTTGTCAGAAGGGCGGGTATTAATCCCCGCTACGCTGTTCATCACTTCAATAACAGAGTTTAGTTGTTGATCTTTTATCGCTTGCTCATTCACGACTGTGGTTGATTGTGGTGTTTCAAGAAATGATAACTCTAAACCCGTTGCGGTACTCATTTGCTCAACTTTATAGCTTTGAGCATTGTTTTGTTCACCCACGACTGTGAGTACTTCCATATCGTGATGCTTTTTTTGCTCAGCCTGTAAAGATTGACTAAATATCGCTAAACAAGAAAGTGCGACAGGCGTGAGTTTAAAGTAGTTAGTCTTTGTCATTTTTTATCCGTAGTCCTATTACGTCTTTAAATAGTGAGGCCTATGCTTAGGCTATTGTTGTGTCATGTTGAAAGTCATGACGAGTGGAAAATCATGGAGTGGGCTTATGATATCCCCAGCAAAACGGAGATTTTTCTTTTTAGATAGTTGGAATCATTAATCCATAGATATTGCGGTAGTTTAAAAATTTCCATTGTGTATATCCTTTAACATTGATTTAGTAACCAAGAGACAAGAAGAGTTTTTCTTCAGTCTCCAATTAATTAAAATCCGCAACACCCTGTACCGATTAATGGGAATATACCACTTAATAAATGGTAATGTAAATTATTATCATTTATTAAGTGTGCAGTTAAAAGGCCTTTTGATTTGTTAGTTTTTTCGAATTGGTTAAAGGACATAACATTATTTGTGATTTAAGTCGTGGCTAAAGGCTAGTAGAAAACTCTTGATCAATTACAATGTTAGATTCAAGCAATCGGAGCAATTTTTAATAAATTGAGAAAAGCATGCACACACCCAACAAGTGGAAAATGACACCAGAGCGAGTATCGCAGTTTATCAAAACCTACAGCTTTGCACTGATGGTTGATAGTGAGTTTGAGGCAACCCATCTACCATTAGTGTATAAACCCGATGAGGGCGAGTTTGGTACCTTATATGGTCATGTGTCACGGGCTAATAGTCACGGCAAAAGCTTGCAAGGTACCCGCGTATTAGTGGTTTTTAATGGCCCACATAGTTATATTTCACCCACTTGGTATAGTGAGAAGCCAGCTGTATCGACCTGGAACTACGCTGCGGTGCATGCCCAAGGCATAGTAGAATACCTTGATGATGACAACACCTTAGCCTGCCTAAATGAGTTAATTAGCCAATACGAGCCAAGTATTTTAAACGACACCAGTTTGTTACCAGCTGATTATCAAGCCAAATTACTGCGTGGCATAGTGGGTATTAAAATCGAACTTGACTCAATTCAGGCAAAAGAGAAGTTAGGCCAGCATAAGTCGGCGGCGGATCAACAAGGTGTTTTAACAGGGTTAAAAGCAGATAAACACCCTGATGCCCAAGCTTTACTTTGCTATATGCTTAAACATGAAGTAGGAATAGGCAGCTAATTTGCATACAGCAAATGCTGCCAATTGGTTGGAAAGTATCTAGCAATACTTTGTTAAAAGTATGTTAACTACTAAAACTAAAGTTAGTACATTCCACGTGTCTGTCAACTAAATGTCATATTTTTAACAGGTAAGTTTTGAGTAAAAGCAAGCATAAGGGGTATAAATTTCACGTTAACTTTATGTGGTCAAGCTTGCTTTGCCCCATAAAAATAAACACTTAATTATTTGCTGAACTTCAGAGGTCTCACTATATTTTCTTAAGTGCTAAGTTGGAAGTTGGCTATGAACATTTCAAAAAAATTAAAACTCGCCTTTGCGTCAGCAATTGCGCTGCCGTTGATCATTATTGCTGTGCTTGTAATTACACAAACAAGACAACAAGCCCTCGATAGTTTCGCTGAGCTTAGTCAAAGAGAAGCGAAACAAGTTGATAACGGTATCAGTATGTTTTTTGCTGAAATAGAGAAAAACGTCAATTATCTTGCATCCCATTCCGCTATCTTAGACGCCAAGCAAGGTGTTAAAACCCATATGCAATCACCTAGTGCAGAAAAGCTTGATCATCTAAGTGGTAGTGACATCGAAAAAAACGCCTTTCGTTTATTTGATCACTTTGGTGCCACCCACCCGGGACTTGCTTATATCTATATGGGGAATGAGCAAGGTGGTTATATTCAATGGCCAGAGGGTGAAGTTACAGCGAATTATGACCCAAGAGTAAGGCCTTGGTACGAAACTGGCAAAGCAGCAAATGGTAAAACGGTAAGAACCAATGCCTATTATTGGGCAGCAGATGACATGGTAATTGTTTCTACTGTTAAAGCGATTAAGGAAGCGGGGGAGCTTATTGGTGTACAGGGCATGGATGTATCCTTGCAGGGCCTTACCGATATTATTGCGAACATTAAACTTGGTGAAACTGGCTATTTAATGTTGATTGAAGATAGTGGCAATGTACTCGTTGACGTTAAAAATGCTGATTACAGGTTTAAGCAGCTAGCACAAGTCAATAACGGAAAATACAAACAGCTCGCTGATAATAATCAGGGGCAATTTGAAATTGACATTAATGGTAAAGATTACTTAGCGAATATATACACCTCGCAAAAACTAGGCTGGAAATTTATAGGTTTAGTTGAAAAATCTGAAGTAATGAGTGGCGCAAATGCAATGACGATTACCATTCTAGTCATCAGTGCAATCTTGATTGCTGTATTCATTCTTGTAGCTAGCTATATTTCTAAATTAATTTCTGCACCTATTGTTGAAGTAAGTGATGGTCTAACTGAAATATCGCAAGGTGGTGGTGACTTAACAAAGCGGTTAGTGATTAAAACACGCGATGAAACGGCCAAACTGGCTAACAGCTTTAATTTATTTTTGAATTTGATTTCTGATTTAGTCACGCAAATTAATGAGTGTGCGCAAAATGTGAGTGATACCTCGGCGCAAACGTCATCACAAGCGGCGCAATTATCTGGCTCAACATCTCAGCAACAACAAGCCCTCGAAATGGCGGCCACAGCGATTAATGAAATGGCAGCGACAGCCAATGAAGTCTCTGCCAGTTGTGCCAATGCAGCCGAACTTGCATCGCAAACACAACAGGCCTCTGAGCTTGGACAAAGTGTTATATCTAAAACGGTTGATAGCGTTGTATCTCTATCTAAGGTGATCACCAAAGCAACTAAAGATATAAACCAACTCGATGCTGAAAGTGAAAATATCATGTCGATTTTAAGCGTGATAAGAGGCATCGCAGAGCAAACCAATTTGTTAGCTTTAAATGCAGCAATTGAAGCGGCGAGGGCGGGTGAGCATGGTCGAGGCTTTGCAGTTGTCGCAGATGAGGTGCGTGCGTTATCACAAAGAACCTCAGAATCGACAGAAGAAATAGCAAGTCAGTTAGATACGTTGCGCAAGATGTCTGATCAAGTGTCAAAAGAGATGACAACCAGCTTAGACCGCACAAACAAAACAGTGGAGTTAGCCCATTCAGCACAACAGCAATTTAGCGAAATAACAGCGTCTATCGTCAATATCAGCGATTTAAATACACAGATTGCCACTGCAGCTGAAGAGCAACAGCATGTAGCAGAAGACATTAACCGCAATGTTGTTGAAATAAAAAATGCGGCTGATGATGTAAGCGAAATTGCCCATAGTGCCAGAGGCAATGGTGACAAACTAAACCTGTTATCGAAAACTCTAAATGATTTAGTGGGTAAGTTTAAAGTGTAAAATACTCTTTGTTTCATATACTTTGCATGCTTTAATGGAATAAATAACTAAAGCGTGTAACGAATCATTTTGTTATTTGATTAGAGAACACAAGGCACAAAACTCCTATAAAATGGCAAATAATGAAAATAGATAGTGTGAACGCTGAAGATTACCCAGAGCTACTTGCTGTATGGGAAAACTCAGTTCGAGCAACCCATGATTTTATAACAGAAGACGACATCGCTTTTTTTAAGCCAATTATTATCGAGCAAGCGTTTCCGAATGTGACTTTAAAGTGCATTAAGGATGAGCATCAGGCAATTTTAGGCTTTATAGGCGTACATGAATGCAAAATAGAAATGTTGTTCATTTTAGATGCCGCAAGAGGTAAGGGCATAGGTAAAGCACTACTCAACTATGCAGTTGAGCAATTAGCTGCCAACAAAGTGGATGTTAATGAGCAAAACCTACTTGCGGTTGGATTTTATCAACATAGGGGCTTTAAAATTGCCTCACGCTCGCCTTTAGATGATATGGGCAAGCCATTTCCAATATTGCACATGGAGCTCGTGTAGGAACGGCTTCAGCCGTGAAAGTCGAAATTTATAGCGACAAAACTTTAAATATTTTTCTAATTACGCGCTAAAGCACGACTTACAAACGCGCGAAACAAGTTTCACGCCTACGATGAATCTCGTAGGAACGGCTTCAGCCATGAATTTAGATGTTCGGCGTTGAAACGCCTCCTACAAACTCTTACTAACTTTACTGTCGTCACTTATGTTTTGCTTAATTTAATGAACACGATATGCTGAAGCAGCAAATAAAACATTACATAGGAGTAGTAAATGAATCTCAATCAGGTGACGTTACCTGTAAAGGATATGAATGAAGCGGTGTCTTTTTACTTAACATTGGGAATGATTCAGATAGTGGATACTCCGCATTACGCACGCTTTCAATGCCCTGATGGTGATGCCACATTTTCGCTGTCATTAGAAACCGGTAATTATAATAATAGTGCGGTAATTTATTTTGAACATGAGCAGCTCGATGAGCTCTATGCAAGCCTTGTTGAAAAAGGCATTCGCTTTGAACAGCCGCCTACTGCACAGCGTTATTTATGGACGGAAGCAATTCTAAAAGACCCATCAGGGAATAAAATTAAATTGTATTGGGCCGGAGAAAACCGCTTAAACCCGCCATGGAAAGTAGAAAAAGAGGGTAAAAAAAGGCGCTAAGGTCTAGCGCCTAATAGCTAAAAACAATTATTTAAAAACCTTACTGCTTTTCTTTCAGTAGTTGTTTTAGTTCAGCCATTTCAGCTTGCAGCTGAGCTATTTGCCCTTTGGTTGCGGGCATGTCGGCATCAGATGTTTGCTCTTCACGGGCGTTACGATGCTCTTCAGACATAACTTCTAAAATCGCACCAACCATCATGTTTAAAAATACAAAGGCTGTTAAAAAGATGAAGGTTAGATAAAAAATCCAGCTGAGCTCATACACAGCCATCGTTTCATACATAACATCGGTCCAATCCTCAAACGTGGCAATCCTGAATAGGGTGAGCATCGAAATAGACACATCGCCCCACAGTACTGGGTTGATGTCAGCAAACAGCATGCTACCCATGGCGGCATAAATATAGAAGATCACGAACATGAGCAGGGCGATATAGCCCATTTGCGGAATCGCTTTTAGAAGCGAGTTAACCAGCAGTCTAAGCTCTGGGATCATAGATACAAGTCGCAATACGCGGAAAATACGCAGTAATCGAGCGATAAAAATTGTTGAGCCTGCTGCAGGGTAAAGGCTACCCACCACGATTATAAAATCGAAAATGTTCCAACCTTTGCTGAAAAAGTCTTTAAAGCCTCGGCTTGCGATAAAGCGGATCACCAGTTCAACTAAAAAGAATACCGTGATACCTAAGTCCATCCAATGTAAGGCAAGCTCAACTGTTGGATGTAACGAATAGGTGTGTGCCCCCACAGTTAGTGCTGAAATAACAATGACAGCAATAACAAATGATTGAAAAATTTTACTTTTATCGATACGCTGAAACAGCTGTTGTAACTGCGACAACATCATATAGAACCCTTTGGTTGTAATATTTAAACCCACGCAATATACAGGAAATTGCAGCACCAATGTATAACTACATGAAGGAAATTTAATGTTTTTTAACGCTTTAAAATTAGCCGTGATTGCAACGCTTGCTGTGGTTTTATCAGCGTGTAGCTCTGATGCCCGTTATCATGAAATTCAATCAGCACGTTTAAGTGAATGCAATTATTTGGCAGATAAAGAATACCATGAGTGTGTTAAACGCCAGCAAGACAGTTACGAAGAATTTAAAAAACAACAAGCAGAACATGACTAAAACAGAAAAGCGTCTAGATAAGGTTATTCGAGTTGCTTTAACGCAAGCGTGCGAACTAGCAAAAGAGCACGTACACGAATTTTCATGGTTAACGCATACTGCTGATCTAAAAAAGCTACCGCAATCACTAAAAGTCAGTTGTTATTGTAAAGAGCTGCCGATAACCGCTGAGCAAACCCAGTTAATTAGCAGTCTAATTATCAAAGAATTGAGTGCAAAAGATTTAGCTATCAATGTAAAAGCAATTTCATTTTTAAAGGAATAATAATGTACTTAAATTTAGACCCTAAACAGATGGTTAGATTAAACCTAGCTCTTGCTGTGTTATTTATTTGTGTAGGTGTGTACAGCTTGCAATCAGACTCATTACCTATTTCAAGTTTTACCGGTTTTATATTTGCAATTGCTTTTATGGTGCAAGCCTATCGCTCAACAGAAAAATTTGCAGCCAAAACAGCCCTTAGTAAAACACTCATGACAACAGACACGAGCTTAACGGTTAAGCAGGTTTATTATGGCGAGCAAGAAAAGACTCTTGAATTAAGCCGTATAACGCAACTGAAAGTTGCTGATAACTATTTAGCCGTCATATTAGATAACAACGGCCAAGGTTATGACTTTCAAATAAAAGGTAAAGCTGAAGCCATCACTAAACGTTTAAATGAGATTTTGCCAAAGGCGCTGCTTAAAAACAGCCCAATCGAACAGGTTTAATTTGGTAAGCCAGCTGCAAATGGCTATAATCGGCAAAAATTATTGAAAGAGATATAGCAATGGCAGTGCCTACGCGTTCACAAATTTCAATTGGCTGCGAAGTCAACATTGTATTAAAACAAGATCAACGAACAGGTCAGTTAACTCAAGGTGTGGTATCACGTATTTTAACTAAATCACCGAATCACCCGCATGGTATTAAAGTACAGCTTGATGATGGTCAAGTAGGGCGCGTGAAAGAGATTTTATCATGAGTGTTTTAAGCGAAAGTGAATTTTGGCAACTCGTGACTGCCGAAGATAAAACTGCCGAGCCTGAGTCTGTTTGTAATGCATTAAAAGCAAAGCTTACTGATTTATCTGACCAACAGCTGATGGAGTTCGATAAGCAGTTTAACCTACGTATGCGTAAAGCTTATACCTGGGATTTATTTGGCGCTGCATATGTGATGGCCGGATGTAACGACGATTATGGTTTTTCTGAGTTTTTATGTTGGCTTATTTCACGTGGTGAACAGGCTTTTTTGAAAGCGCTTGAAAACCCAGACTCAATTGCTGAGTGTACGCCTGTTTATCATTTAAACGAGCAGCCTTACCCGTATTTAGATGAGTACGATTTAATTGCCGGTATGCTTTACGAAGAGCGTAATGATGACGAATTACCCTTTGTACCATCTGGCCTTGAGCAACCAAAAGGTAAACGCTTTAAAGATAAGGCCAAGTTTTTAAAGCAAACCTATCCAAATTTATACGCCAAATATTGGCAACAACCGAACTAATTAAAAGCACCTAAGGGTGCTTTTTTATGCGCTAATACTTACTTTTCTATAGCTTTCAGAAATTTTTAGTACCTATATTTAATCATTTTGTGGTATCTTATTCACGCTATATTCAGCTAATTTAACAATATAAATCAGCAAGCTAAGTTTAATTAGTTTGCTTAACACATATCAAAGGAAATGACAGTGTCAGAAAACGTATATCAAGCACCAGAAGCAAACCTTGCTACAGCGTCAACAGAAACAACTACCTTAAGCATGAAAGAAATCTTATTTTCTTTTAAAGGACGTATTCCTCGTAAGACTTATTGGTATTCTTTCTTAGGTATTATTGTAGCTTCATTTGTTTTTATGTTCGTAGTTGCATTATTAACAGGTGGTAATGAAACAGCAATCTCTGTAATCACACTCATCTTTTATATCCCGCTTATGTGGGTTTCGCTTGCGGTTCAAGTTAAACGCTGGCACGACCGTAATAAATCAGGTTGGTGGGTACTGATTGGCTTAGTTCCACTGATTGGTGGTATTTGGGCGTTAATCGAAAATGGCTTTTTAGCAGGTGATGAAGCTGAGAACCGTTTCGGTAAACCTACTAGCTTATAAGCTTTACCGTGTGCTCTGAATATCAGAGCACACAAAACAAACGTGTCTAATGAAGCATTTAACAACGATTCAAATAGCTAGATTTATTATCAGCTTTAGTTGGCTTTATCATGGGCTGATGCCAAAACTAATTCATATTGCTCCTCTTGAATTAAAAATGACGGCCAGTTTTGGCTTCAATGCTGAAATCTCAACGCTCATCACCCGAGCAGCTGGCATAGGTGAAATTATATTTGCCGTGCTGTTCTTTATTTTTTATAGTTCAATCTTTATCAATATTCTCAATATCGCCGCTTTAGTTGGGCTAGCGCTGTTTGTTGCCGTTTTACAACCCGCACTTTTAATCGAAGCGTTTAATCCTGTGACCACAAATCTTGCCATGATCGCCTTTAGCCTTGTGCTCATTAAAGAGCAAAAAGCTTTAAACAAAAACACTAGACCGAGTAACAACGCTTAATTTCATCAATCATGGCATTTGCTAAAGGCGAGCTGGCATTTGTTTTTGAGGTGATCAATACCACAGGAATATCGTAGTGATATTTACTCGGTTGAATAGCTTTGAAAATACCTTTATCGACCCAGAACTGTGCGTAGTGGTCGGGTAAATAACCAATAAACTCACCTGATAAAATTAAATGTGCAATACCTTCATCGTGATAGGCAACAGCACTGTTTTGATAGTTTAAACCGTCGTTTCGGCTTTCTTTATCACGCATGTAGTTACTGGTAATGACTTCGGCTTCTTTAATGAGCTTATCTATTTGTTTGTCTTCACACTCAAATAATGGGTGACCGACTGCGCAATACAAAAAGTTAGTTTCGTTATGTAGGGCTGTGTAATTAAGTCCGCGAATATGATGGCGGCTAACACCAATCCCCACCAACGAGCGGCCATTGGCTACTGCGGTTTCTACCTCTCGTGCCTCGCACACATTAATATCGAACTGAATGTTTTTACCTTTGCCTTTTAATCTTGCTATCGCGCGGGGAATGGCACAACGCGGGTCGCTGACCATGGTATCTATCATGGCAATACTTAAACGTCCCGATAACTCGTTTTTAGAGCTTGCTACGGTATTAGCAAAGGCTTCGCATTGCTGAAGCAGTTCTATCGATGCCTGATAAGTGATGGCGCCAGCGTCTGTAATTTCAAAACCACTGCGGCCACGTTTACATAATTTAATACCAAGCCTTACTTCTAAATCTGATAAATGCGCACTGATGGTGGAGCGGCCAATATTCAAACGTGACTCTGCGGCTGAAAGCCCGCCACACTCAACAATTGCTACAAAAACGCGCAATAAGCGCAGGTCTACGTCATGAACTTGCATAGCTCTTCTTTAAGTTCGATAAATCTGGAATGAATAACGATAATTATGCATTTGTAAAACAACTAGAGCAAGCTAGACTCCACCTAAATAAAACTTAATCCTGTTCTTTAGGAGTTATAAATGACATTTAAGTATGGTGTTGACCAATTAACGTTAGATAGCGTTAATGCTATTGCAGCCGGTACGTTACAGGCAGAGCTTTGCCAAGAAGCAATTGATAAAATTAATAAAAGCCGCCAAAACGTAGACAAAATGGCTGCCTCAGATAAAGCCATTTATGGTATCAATACGGGCTTTGGCCCATTATGTGATACACAAATTTCTCCAGAAGAAACTAACCTTTTACAAAAGAACTTATTGATCACACACGCTGTTGGTGTGGGTGAGCCAATCGCTAAACCTATTTCAAAGCTGATGCTAATCACCAAAGTACATGCATTAAGCCAAGGTTTTTCAGGTATTCGTTTAACCGTTGTTGAGCGTATGCTTAAGTTTATTGAACTTGATATTATCCCTGTTGTACCAGAGCAAGGCTCAGTAGGCGCATCAGGCGACTTAGCACCGTTATCACACTTATTCTTACCTCTTTTAGGTGAAGGTGAGTTTTGGGTAAACGACACAATCAAGCCAGCATCAGAGGTATTAAAAGAGCATGGTTTAGCGCCTTTAGATTTACATGCTAAAGAAGGCCTAGCATTAATTAACGGTACTCAGTTTATTTTATCGCATGCCATTACTGCGCTTACTAAAATGCGTTACTTATTAGACCTTGCAGATATCGCAGGTGCTATGAGCATTGAAGGTATGCAAGGTAGCGAATCACCGTTCCGTGAAGAGTTACACGCAATTCGTGCTTTTAAAGGTAATGTTGAAGTTGCAGCACGTATGCGTAGCTTTTTTGCAGGCTCTGAAAACATGGCTTCACACACTGATTGTGACCGTGTTCAAGACCCTTACTCATTACGTTGTATTCCACAAGTTCATGGTGCATCGCGTAACGCGTACTACCATTTAAAAGAGCTTGCTGAAACAGAAATGAACTCTGTAACAGATAACCCAATTGTGATCAGCGAAGAAGAAGCCATTTCGGGTGGTGGTTTCCACGGCCAACCACTTGCTATGGTATTAGATTACGCATCAATCGCAGCGGCAGAGCTTGGTAACATTGCTGATCGTCGTTGTTACTTACTGCTTGAGGGCTTACATGGCTTACCACGTTTGTTAACGACATCGGGTGGCTTAAACTCTGGCATGATGATCCCGCAATATGTGACTGCGGCATTGGTAACAGAAAATAAATCATTGTGTTTCCCACCATCAGCAGACAGCGTACCAACATCGATGGGCCAAGAAGATCACGTATCTATGGGTAGTATCTCTGGTCGTAAGTTAAACCAGATTTTAGGTAACCTTGATAAAATCTTCGCTATTGAGCTGATGTATGCAGCGCAAGCAATCGAATTTAGACGTCCTAACAAGTGTTCAGACATCATCGAAGAAAACTTTGCGCTCATTCGCAGCAAAGTTGCCAAACTAGAAGAAGACCGCTTACTTAAGCCAGACATTGATGCCATGGTAGAACTTGTTAAATCGCAAGCGTTTAAAGTTAACTAAGGGAGCAAACAATGACTTTTCAAGAACAAATTAAGCAAGGTATCCCGAGTGTATTGCCAGAGCCAAAACCGTATCCAAGTGATGCAAACCGTGCTCCAAAACGTAAAGACATTTTATCGGCTGACGAAAAGCAATTAGCTATTCGTAACGCATTGCGTTATTTCCCTAAAGAATGGCACACCGAATTAGCCGCTGAATTTGCCGCTGAGCTTAAGCAATTTGGCCGTATTTACATGTATCGCTTTAAGCCTAACTATGAACTTAAAGCGCGCTCAATTAGCGATTACCCGGCTAAATGCGAACAAGCTGCCGCGATCATGTTAATGATCGACAATAACCTTGATCCTGCAGTAGCACAGCATCCTGAAGAGCTAATCACTTACGGTGGTAACGGTGCGGTATTCCAAAACTGGGCGCAGTACTTATTAACTATGAAGTACTTAAGCGAAATGGAAGAAGACCAAACGCTACACATGTACTCGGGTCACCCTATGGGGTTATTTCCATCATCAGTTGAAGCACCGCGCGTGGTTGTGACAAACGGTATGATGATCCCGAACTATTCAAAGCCGGATGACTGGGAAAAATTCAATGCACTGGGTGTAACTCAATACGGTCAAATGACTGCGGGTTCATTTATGTACATTGGCCCACAAGGTATTGTTCACGGTACAACCATTACGGTAATGAATGCGTTCCGTAAAGTGCTCGAAAAAGGCGAATCACCAAAAGGTAAGATCTTTTTAACTGCTGGTTTAGGCGGTATGAGTGGTGCTCAGCCTAAAGCGGGTAACATTGCTAACTGTATCACCGTATGTGCTGAGGTTAACCCTAAGGCGGCTATTAAGCGTCATCAACAAGGTTGGGTTGATGAGCTAATTGATAACATGCCAGAGCTTGTTGAGCGTGTACGTACGGCACAGCAAAATGAAGAAGTGGTTTCAATTGCCTTTATCGGTAACGTGGTTGATGTATGGGAAAGCTTCTTAGCAGAAGATATTTTCATTCACTTAGGTTCAGACCAAACTTCACTTCATAACCCTTGGTCAGGCGGTTACTACCCGGTTGATATCAGCTATGAAGAGTCAAATCGTTTAATTCGTGAAGAGCCAGAAGTATTTAAAGAAAAAGTACAAGCGACGCTTAAACGCCACGCCGATGCTGTTAACAAACACACGGCAAAAGGTACTTACTTCTTTGATTACGGTAATGCGTTCTTGCTAGAAGCATCACGCGCTGGTGGCGATGTAATGGCTGAAAACGGTATTGATTTTAAATACCCATCGTACGTACAAGATATTCTTGGCCCAATGTGTTTTGACTACGGTTTTGGCCCGTTCCGCTGGGTATGTACATCAGGTAAACCAGAAGATCTTGATAAAACAGATGCGATTGCTGCAGACGTTTTAAATAAAATCATGGCAGACTCGCCTGAAGAGATCCAACAGCAAATGCAAGACAACATCACGTGGATCAAAGATGCGAAGCAGAACAAGCTCGTAGTTGGTTCGCAAGCTCGTATTCTTTATGCAGACGCGCAAGGCCGCGCTGAAATCGCTAAAGCCTTTAATGATGCTATTAATCGTGGCGAAATTGGTCCGGTTGTTCTTGGGCGTGACCACCATGACGTAAGTGGTACTGATTCACCTTTCCGTGAAACATCAAACATTTATGATGGTAGCCGCTTCACAGCAGATATGGCGATTCACAATGTAATTGGTGATGGTTTCCGCGGTGCTACTTGGGTATCTATCCACAATGGTGGCGGTGTTGGCTGGGGCGAAGTGATCAACGGCGGTTTTGGTATGCTACTCGATGGTAGTGAAGCTGCCGAGCGTCGTTTGAAATCTATGCTCTTATTTGATGTAAACAACGGTATTGCTCGTCGTAGTTGGGCGCGTAACGAAGAAGCTAATTTTGCGATTAAACGTGAAATGGCTCGTACCCCTAAACTTAAAGTGACCTTGTCTAATAACGTTGATGATGACGTTTTATCAAACTTAGATTTCTAAGTTGTGTCAATGCAAAAAGGCCATGTTGTAAGCGCAACATGGCCTTTTTTATTGCCAAAAAATATTAAATAGCGCATCGTTTGGGAGGCGTTTTTACGCCGAACATCTAAGGTTCACGGCTGAAGCCGTTCCTACGTGAAAATTTCCACGGTTTTTGTCGCCATAAATGACGACCTACATGGGCACCAGTGTAGGCGTGAAACTTGTTTCGCGCGTTTGTATTTAAAAAGTAGCAGTATAAAGCTACTGCTACTTAAGGTGCATGGCCTCAAAGATCATTGACTCGCAACTTTAATCATCTTTCTTAGCTTTTTTCGCGAGAATTTCGACTTCGGCTTTTTCGGTTACACCTGCCATACTCAGGGCTGTGCTGCCTACCGATTCATATTCAAGTTTGATTTTATCGAGTTTGGCGTCGTTTTTGTCTGGTAAACTTAAGCTACGTGATGACATTCCTTTGGTTAAAACACCAAGGTTATCAAACACCTTTTCTTCACCGGTATTCATAATAACTTTAATTTTCTTAAGATTCACTGTGCCATGAGTACATTTAATTTTAATATGGCTGTAACGACTGCTAGTGATTGGGTTAACAGTATCGGTTTCGCTTTTGTAGCTTACCTTTTTCTCGGCAATCGATTTCCATTCGTCATCACTCGCTAGGCTTTGCATGCTTGTTAAAGCAAGAAATGTCGTTAAGGTAATTAGTTTGATTAATTTCATAAGATTCCCTCCAAAGATGTCACTTTAAAATTTATAGCATATAAACAGCTTCGTTTCCTATGAGAAGTTAAATCACAGAACTAATTTCATGTTTTAGTCGTATTAAGTAGTAGGTAATTAATTCACCAACCATTATCAGCATGCTATGCTAGTTAAGTGTCTATAAGTTTATGGATTTTCAATGAGATATTACTTTTGTTTAGTGTTTTTTTTGTTTTCAACATCGTCTTATGCAAGTGCTTTGCTTGATGTAAAGCCAAGCAATAAAACGCAGTTTTTGGCTTTGATAAAAGATAAACAAGGCAATTATAAAGTAAAAGAGGGTAGCGATGCGGTTTGCCAAAACGCATCCTTTGCATTGATAAAAGAACCTACGCAAGGCTTTAGCTTAGGGACGTTAATCGACTTTAGTGACTTACATAACGGAACCCAGGTGAAGAAGATCCCTAACTACTGTGTTGTCAGTTCGAAGTTAAAATACTTTGTAAATGGCATTGTTAGAACTAAGCGCTATTTTCGCTGTGATAATGAAGGCGACAACGGTTCAACAACAGAAGATCTGCGTTTTAAAGATAATGACAATATCACTTACACGCTGAGTAAACCTGACGTGTCTTGTGTGTTTGAAAAACAATAATCGTTTGCCTTAAGCAATATTAAGCCTATGATGGCTTTATTTTTAAACTGATAATTCTATGACTAGCCAATTTATTCAAGCATTTTTAGTGCTTGCTGCTTTTTACATAGCAAGCCTTATTATTGACCGTGCTATTAAACAGTTTCAACGTCGCTTTGATTCAACCGCTCTTGAAACTTTCCGGCTGATTTCTAACTCGCAGCGCGCTATTTTATTATTCATTGGTATTGTGCTGGCGCTATCGAAACTGGGTTTTGACGTAGCCGCGTTAGTTGCTGGCTTAGGCCTAACAGGCTTTGCTTTGGGTTTTGCGTTGAAGGATGCTATTTCAAACCTAGTCGCAGGTGTCATGATTGTGCTTTATAAACCCATTAAGCTTGGTAATTACATTGAAGTGAGTAATTCAAAGGGCACAGTGATTGACCTTAATTTGCGCTATATCACAATTAAAGGCGAGGGAGCGGTGCATTTAATTCCTAATTCTTTGATTTTAAGTAATAAAGTGTCAATCATTGATCGCGAAGACGATTAATCACAAATTTTAGCCATAAAAAAAGCAGCCTAGGCTGCTTTTTTAAGTTTTAGCAAGTTACATTTGAGATTGCAGGTAATTCTCAAGCCCTGCGGTTTTGATTAACTGCTGCTGTGTTTCAAGCCAATCAATCTGTTCTTCTTGCTCATTTAAGATGTTATCTAGCGCTTCACGGCTGATGTAATCTTTTTTCTCTTCAGCAAGTTTAATTGCCGCTTTCAGATCAGGTAATGAATCAAGTTCAAAGCTCATATTCGCTTCGATCATTTCTTCAGAGTTTTCACCTATACGTAGGCGGCCTAAATCTTGTAAGTTTGGTAAACCTTCTAAAAACAAAATACGCTCAATTAAACGGTCGGCGTTTTTCATTTTTTGAATAGATACTTTGTAATCAGCTTTGTCTAGTTTTGAAAAGCCAAAATCTTTAAACATACGAGCGTGTAAAAAGTATTGGTTAATACCTACTAATTCATTCGCTAATACTTTATTAAGTGCAGCAATGACGCTTTTATCACCTTTCATACAATTAGCCTCTATTCGCCCATTTGAGATTGATGGTAGTTTTGGCTACCAATTTTGTCGATTAGACCAAGTTGTTGTTCTAACCAGTAAACATGATCTTCTTCTGTATCAAACAATAGCTTCTCAAGCACTTCACGTGATTGATAGTCTTTTTCTTGTTCACAGATGGCAATGGCTTCTTTAACACAGTCAACCACTTCTAGCTCAAGTGTAAGGTCATTTTGCATCATGCTCTTTACGTCTGAGCCAATTAATAGGTCACGACGCTTAGTCATGTTTGGTACGCCTTCTAAAAACAGAATACGTTTGATCAACCAATCAGCGTGATCTTTTTCTTCTTCCATTTCGTGGTTAAGGCGCTCATACAGCTTATTTAGGCCCCAATCGTCATACATACGAGAATGAATAAAGTATTGATCTATAGCAGCTAATTCGTTTGCGAGTAGTTTGTTAAAACTATCTATGACTTTTTGGTTACCTTTCATAATGCTGTCCTCAAATTCCAAGTTGCGGTAATTGTAGTATATAAAAACAAGATTGCAAACTTTTTCCTTTGTAAATCAGTTGTTTACTATTGATTGTGATTCTCGTTTAAGTTTGCGTTAATGGTTGATAAATGAACAGTTTATCGTTTCTATTTTTAAATGAAAAAAGCCCTTACTAAGAAGGGCTTGTTGTTCTAAACAAAGTTTAATTTAGAAACTATAGGTTGCACCAAGTGTCACAGTGGTACCTAAACCTTTAATGTTATAGCCACCGTAGGTGTATGACTGGGCACGGGCAGGGTAGTAATCATTGTTAAATAGATTTTCTACACCCATAAACGCTTGCCAGTTATCGCTAAAGTTATAACGGCCGCTTAGGTTAAATAGGTTGTAGCTGCTAATTGGCCCTTGGTCGCCAACATAGTCGCCGTCTGCATTTGGTTCAAAGCGTTTGCGTGAACCCACATATAAATAACTCACCGTCAGTGATAATTCATCATTAGGCTGCCAGTTTAAGTTAGCAGTGCCTTTTGGTGGGCTTATTTGGCGCGAACCTAAGTAAATGTCGTCTTCGGTGTTTTTACCTTCAACATAGCTGTAAGTTGCAACCAGTTTTAGAGTTGGATTAATTTTATAATCAACCAGTGTTTCGTAGCCCCAAATCTCTTGCGGTGCACGTACTGGCTCATACACACCGGTTACTTCATTAAAGCTGTTTGTGGTGCCAAACTCTGATGTACTGCGATAGGCTGCAAATTCAAAACGTAAGTCATCAAACTGTGAGGTAAAACCAATTTCATAGTTATCGATGATTGATGCTTCTGTTTGAATTAAGCCAATATCATTTACCGTTGCTGCACGTAATAGGCGGCCAATATCTGAGATATCAGAGCCTTGTGAATAATTGGCAAACGGGCTGAAGGCCTCAAGTAAATTGTATTTCACACCTACATTATAAGTGATTGCATCATAATCTATGGTGTCACCCTTTACACTAAGCGGCACTGAGCACTGTGTTTCTGAGCGGCAAAGCTTTAAGGTTTCATAGTCATCAACGGTTAAATCAATGCTCTCTTGGCGCACACCCGCTTTAATAACTAAATCATTATTGATAACCCATTTTGTTTGTAAAAAGCCAGCAAGGCTTTCCATATCCATTTCTGGTACCCAAACACGGCCATCTACAAGTGGCTGAGACGTCACATCATTCAGTGCATCTAGGCCATAAATGAAGGTAGCTTCAACATTGTCAAAATCAACAAGGGTATTAAAGGTAGCGCGCGCCCCTTTCTTTTCAGAGCGAATAATTGATTGGCCGCCTTCGTAGCCTTCGTCTGGGTTAGCTAGGTTGGTAGAAAAGAAAAACACGTTCTCGATGTCTTGCATGTAAAGATCGAGCGTCATTTGGGTATTAGTAAACAGGGCATAGTCTGTGTATTTTAAGGTAATGTTTTCGTTACCATCTGGGCCTTGTGGTTTACCTTTCTTTTGCAGCTCTTTAGGTACATGAATGGCATAGGTTTTTTCGCCATCGTTTAGGTTACCAACTACGTCACCTAAATCGGTTTTTTGTTGAGAGCTAAAGTAGTTATAGCTAAATTGCAGTTGCTTCTCATCGTCAAAATCATAACCTAGTTTAGTGAAGTAGTTTTCGGTTACTGCATCAGATAAACCATACTGTAAGCCAAGAATATCGCCTTCTGCATCACGTTGAACACCATTTTCTTCGTAACTTGCGGTAAATAAGTAGCTAACTTTATCAGCTCTGCCGTTAATCGCTGCAGAGACACGGGCACCAGCGCTTTCTTCAAGTTTTACTGCACTAAAGCGTGAAGATAGGCTAATTTCACCTTCAGGCTGACCATCACTTGTTGCTTGTTTTGTGATGTAGTTAATAATACCGCCCGATGCACCATTACCATAAACAGAGGTAGCCCCTTTGATCACTTCAATACGTGCAATGGCACTTGGGTCGAGTGTTTTGACCCCTAACGAACCGTTTCTGAGTGGTGTAGATTGTGGCACACCATCAATCATCACAAGTGGTGCACGGCCACGTAAACTCTGACCTGTATTACTCGAACTACCTGTATCAGGTGCAAGACCAGGTACCATTTGCGCAAGTAAGCTTTGTAGTTCTGGATTAACTTTTAAATGCTCTTCAATTTGCTTTTGGCTAATAATCGTGACAGAAGCGGGTACTTCATCAATGCTTTCAAATACACGGCTGCCCGATACAACAACGTGTTCCATTTCTTCTGCGGTAAGTTTTTTATTGATGGCATCATCAGCAAATGATTGGCCGCTAATTGCAAGAGCGACCAGAGTAAGTGAGGTTTTTAACATGCTTGTCCTTGTTAAATCAGTATTTATTATGTGATTGTGCGGCAGTCTAAATGTAAAGAAGTGTAAAGGCAAGGCTAATGATAATTGTTTGCAATAATTAGCTGTATTGTTTTGTACCTACTTTTTTAAATTAGTTATTTAGCAAATAGCTATTAGGTTTAGCAGGACTGTAGCTGTGTTTTTATACTAATCCGCTTAATTAAGTAGTCTATTTTGAGGCAATAAAACCTCGTTGATAACAAGGCAAAAATTTCGTTATTTAGTTGTTCTAAATGAGAAATTTTTAACGCAGTTAGCGACAGGTTTAATCCCTCAAAATGATTAAGTATTATTGCGGGTTGGTATTAGCTGGCGCTAGCTTAAAAAGCGTTTTAAGTCGTCAGGTATAGGCATTGGTTTGAAAGGGCTAACATTAGTGCCGCCAGTGTTACCGAGTGGTACCCAAATACGCGAAAATACAATTGAAGCAGCCATACGAACAAACTGACCAATTATTTCCTTGGTATTATGGGTTTTAAAACCAATTTTACACATCCACCAATGTGAGTAAGTGTGCGGAATAATATAGCTTTGACCGAGAATATGAGCCCGCTCTAAGTGATAAAAAGCGGTTGTGTAATCTGCTTTCTTATAACTCGTTTTAGCCAATATCATTTCGGTGTTAAAGGCATTTTTGAGCTCATTATTCATGGCGAATGGTATGTTTAGTAATGGTTGTTTATTTGTAATGCCGTTTGTACCAAAAGTAAACACCTGAAATCGTGAAAAACAACGGTGATAAAGCAAATAGTAACCACAGTAATTGCACGATAGAGCCTGCAAAATCACCAATATGAAACTTATATTTAAAATTCCATGTTTGCGTGGTCCATGAGCTTTGGCTGGCATCATAGCTTGCAACAATATCTGCTGAATATGGGTTCGCCCATACCCAACTATAAGCATGGCTTTCACCCGGGTTCTCTATTCTAAAACCTATGTTATCAGTTGGTTTTTTCGGTAAATAAATTCTAAACAACTTACCCTCAGGAAATACAGTTTGTGCGTTATCAAACGCTTTTTGCACTTGAAATGGCGTAGCATCTAAAGGGGGAATAACGGCTGGTGGTTTTGGTCTATCTTCAACTGTACCTTGCATCACAAATTCTAATACGGCTTTGGTTTGTGGCTTCCAGTTAAACGCCATACCTGTGTAAGCAATTAAAATGAGTGGAATTAAAAAATACACACCCAGAACGGTATGTAGCTGATACATTAACACTCTGAATTTTGCTTTACGCTTAATAGCCAAACGTTTAATACGATTTTTTGGCTTAACCCAAATATAAAAACCGAGCAGAATCTCAAAAATGAGTATTAGAGCACATACCGAAACCCAATTTCTTAGCGGGCGGTTCTTATCGGCATCTTCATAAAGCAACCAGCGGTGCAAAGCCATGGTAAAACCATAAATCGTGCTGTAGTAATCGTACTCATGTAGAACTTGACCATTGTATGGGTTAACACTGACATAGCGGTTATTAGCTAACTGTAATTGCCAGGCAAGATCACTGCGCTGCTCAGGCATTAACAGGGTAACCGGTTGTTTAGTTGAAGCTGAAACATGTTTTATGAGGCTATCAAAATCAAGTGCTGAAGCCGCTGGTGTTACAGTCCATTTATCGCTTTGAGTAAGGTATTGAATGTCTTTTGCGTAAATAAGCAACGCACCGGTCAAACTTAAACAAATCAAAAATAAACCGCTTACTAAGGCAAGCAATAAATGCGTACGACGTAACCACAACTTCAACAAGGTTTGTTCCTTCAGTTTGCTGTTAATACAAAACTGAATAGTAAATGATAACGCGTAACATTTACACTAAAACTTGTTCAATGGTGCAGCTTTCAATTGCAAAGTTATCATGCAAAAAGTGACGTATTTCATCGTTATTGATGTTGTGCTTGGCACTAAACTTTAGCTCGCAATGAACGTGATGATCGTCTATTTGCCACGTTTTGAGATAATCAATATTAGTAATTGCAAATTGGGTTTTGAGCTCAGTAATAGCTGCTGTTAAAGCAAAATTATCAGGGGCTGCCTGCATCAATATTTTACTGCTCGCTATTAACAGCAAAACACCATGGTAAATGACATACAAAGAAATCAGCATAGTGGCAATTAAATCAACAATATACCATTGATAAAGAATAATTAAGGTACCTGCTATGATCACCACCACTGAAGCTAATGCATCAGACACATTATGTATAAACGCAGCACGAATATTCATGCTGTCTTTAGCACCTGCTTTGTAAGTTAAAAGAGCGGTGACAAGATCAACAACCAGTGCAAACCCTGCAACCCAGATGATGATCCAGCCATCAATGGGCTCAGGATTTAAATAGTTGGAGATCGCTTCAATAATTAGGTAACCACCAATCACAATTAAACTTAAACTATTAAATAAGGTTGCTAAAATTTCAGCGCGTTTATAACCGTATTGATAACGATCATTGGCAGGTTTGGCACCAATTTTTCGGGCGATTAAGGCAATGAATAACGACGAGGCATCACTTAAATTATGCAGTGCATCAGCAATTAACGATAAACTGCCAGAAACAAGGCCGCCAATCACCTGAGCGACAGTTAATAACACATTGATTGCAACTGCCAGCATGAGTTGGCGGGTGCTTTGGTTATTTGTATCGTGATGATGGTGGTGGTGTCCGTGTCCCATAAAAATACCGAGTTATTGATTTGCTTTATTTTTATACCATGCGTGCCGTGGTATTGAAATGTTTGTAATGCATTGTTCGTGTACAGATTATAATTTACTGTTCAAATGCCGGTGGATTTGTTAATTTAGCGCCGTTGTACCAATTTTTAGTTCTAATTTTTAGGCTCAATGTGAAAGCTGCATTTATTATTTTGATTAGCGTATTATTGCTCCAGCCACTGCTGGATAGCTTTGATGTGGCCGATCATAATGCTGCGTTTAATCACACCTCGGTACTGTTATCAGAAGAAATTGACCTTGAAGCCCATTGCGCAGCCAATGGCGATCACCAGTTACATCAATCAGAGCATGCCGAGCTTAGCAAACAGTTGTCTGACTCAGCCGAGAAAGGCCATTGTCATGTTTGTCACAGCCCTGCGTTTGTCGATTCGCTGCAATTGTCTGAACCTACTGATGTTTATTTCGCTAAAATTGAATCACTTGATTTCAATTTCAAATCGGCTGACTTAGCACCGCTACATCGCCCACCTATTTTAGCTCTTACTTAATCAAAAACCCTTTTTTAGATTTTTTGGGCTTAGCCCATTTTAAGTAAGAGACACTCTATGTATTTAAGAAATTTTATGCGTTATGCATTGCTGTGCGTATGCTATATGACTGTGACAAATATTTATGCGACAGAACAAGCGCATAACCACCAAGAAAATGAGCAAGCTGAGCATGCTAATGAAGTCAGTTTAACTGAGCAGCAACAGCAACTCGCTAATATCAAAGTAGAACGCCTTGTACTGAAAAAACACAAGCAAACCTTGTATGCACCGGGCGAAATTAAAGCCAATGGCTACGCCAGTTATGTGGTGTCACCACGTGTTGATTCTATCGTTGTAAAACGCCATGCCTTATTAGGGCAACATGTAAATAAAGGAGACTCTTTAGTCACTTTATTTAGTGGCGAAGTGGCTAGCCAGCAAACAGAATTTAGATTAGCAGAAGCCGAGTGGCAACGCGTTACTAAAATGACCGCAGGCACAGTCAGCGAAAAACAAATCTTAACTGCCAAAGCCGAGTATGAAGTGGCTTATAGCAGATTAGTTGCCTTTGGTTTATCAAAACAAGCTATTGTACAAACACTCACCATAAGCCCAGAAAAACTCGGTGAATACACCTTGTTTGCACAAACATCTGGGGCTGTTTTAACCGATAACTTTGCCCAAGGTCAGCGAGTAGATTCGGGGATTGAGCTGATGCTAATAGCCGATGAATCTGCGCTTTGGGTTGCTGCTCAGCTTTCAGCTAATCAAGACCGTACTATCAGTAATGGCTCTACGGCGCTGTTAGAAGTTAACGGCAATCGCTATCAAGCAAGGGTTATTCAAGAAGCACATACCATTGATGAACAAACACGTTCACGAACTGTTAGGCTCGAGGTAAAAAACACCCAGCATAGTTTGCACCCAGGCATGTTTGCGGATGTGTATTTTCATTTTGAAACAGACCAAGAGGTACTTGCCGTACCTGAAAACGCATTAACACGCAGTGCAGATGGTGACTGGCAGTTATTTGTCGTTGATGACGATGGTGGCTTTGCTGCCCATGAAGTAACCCTTGGCAGACGTTTTGGTGATTATCGCGAAGTGTTAGGTATCAAAGCCGGGCTTGAAGTTGTCACCCAAGGTGCTTTTTTTATTGCATCACAGCTAGCTAAAGGCGGATTTGATCCGCATAACCACTAGAGGTGATATATGTTTAATTTATTAATAGAGGCGGTGATAAAGAACCGTTTACTGGTTGTATTGGCCTTGCTTGCAGCGATTGCAGTGAGTGCATTTATGATCCCAAAACTTAATTTAGACGCCTTTCCTGATGTGACGAATGTGCAAGTTGCAGTGAATACCGAAGCGCCAGGGCTTGCGGCTGAAGAAGTTGAGCAGCTGATCACATACCCGATAGAAGCGGTTATGTATGCGCTGCCCGATGTAGAGCAGGTACGCTCTATTTCTAAAACAGGGTTATCGGGCGTCACTGTGGTGTTTAAAGAAGGTGTCGATATTTACTTTGCTAGGCAACTGGTTTTTGAACGTTTGCAGTCTGCTAAAGAATTGATCCCAGATGGTGTGGGTATGCCAACCATGGGCCCTAATACATCAGGACTTGGACAAGTCTATCAGTATTTACTTGAAGCAAAGCCAGATGCCAACATAGATAGCATGGCATTGCGTAGTTTGAATGATTGGGTGGTTAAATTACTTATATTACCTATTGATGGTGTGACCGATATTCTGTCATTTGGCGGTGAGGTAAAGCAGTATCAAGTGAACATAAACCCCAATAAGCTCCTTGCTTATGACTTAACACAGCAAGATGTTAGTAACGCACTAGATGCTAACAACAGTAATGTGGGTGGCTGGTATATGAACCGTGGTCAAGAGCAGCTTGTTATTCGTGGTACAGGTTGGTTTACCCCAGGCGAAAAAGGGCTTGCTGAGATTGCACAAACACCTATCAAAACCATTGATGGGACGGTTGTTCAAGTGGCTGATGTTGCGAATGTTGAGCTTGGTAGTGAAATTCGCCAAGGCGCTGTCACCTTATCTAAACGCAATGAACAAGGCGAAATAGTCAATCGTGGTGAAGTAGTGACTGGTATCGTGCTGAAAAGAATGGGCGCTAATACCAAGCAAACGATTGATGGCATTAACGCGCGTATCGAGATGATAAATCAAGCACTGCCAAAAGGGGTTGAATTTAAAGCCATTTACGACCAAGCAGAGCTTATAAGCCAAGCGGTACAAACGGTTATTGACGCACTGCTTTTAGCTTTTGTATTTATTATCATTGTATTAGCGCTATTTTTGTTGGATTTAAGGGCAACATTTTTGGTGTTGTTGTCGATCCCTATCTCGATTGGCTTAGCACTGAGTGTAATGGCATGGCTTGGCTTGTCGGCAAACTTAATGTCGTTAGGTGGGATTGCTGTTGCAATCGGTATGCTGGTAGATGGCTCTGTTGTGATGGTTGAGAATGTATTTAGGCACTTAGGGCTTAAACATAATCAACATAAGCCTTCTTCGCAGCTGGTGGCTATTGCTGCAAAAGAAGTCGCACGGCCTATCTTTTTTGCCTCTTTGATCATACTAACGGTATTTTTACCGCTGTTTAGCTTTGAAGGCGTTGAGGCGAAGTTATTTCAGCCAATGGCTGTAAGTATTATGCTTGCGATTATTAGTGCTGTGATCGTTGCCTTGGTGGTGGTGCCAGCTCTGTGTGTGTACTTATTTGCCAAGGGCGTGACAGTAAAGCAAAGTATTCTGTTAAAACCTATCGATATGCTTTATCAACGGGCTTTACAAAAAGCATTGCAGGCTAAACGCAGCGTTTTAGCGATAGCAGGGTTATTACTAATTGTAGCGGCCGTTATGCTTCCAAGGTTGGGTACTGAATTTGTGCCAGAGCTTGAAGAAGGCACTATTAACCTTCGTGTGACACTTGCTCCATCTGCAAGTCTCGAAACGGCAATCTTAGTTGCACCAAAGCTTGAAGCCATGTTGCTTGAATTTAGTGAGGTGGAATATGCGCTGAGCCGGATCGGTCGGGCAGAAGTAGGGGGCGATCCTGAACCGGTTAATAACATTGAAATCTATTTAGGCTTAACACCTCATGAGCAATGGGTAAACGCGAAAACGCGGGTCGAATTACAGCAACTAATGGAAGCCAAGCTTGAGCAGTTCCCAGGGCTTTTGTTTAACTTTTCGCAGCCCATAGCAACCCGAGTCGATGAGCTTTTATCCGGTGTTAAAGCGCAATTGGCCATTAAATTATTCGGCAGTGACCTAGGCGTTTTAACTAAAAAAGGCCAACAAATTGAGCAGCTAGTTCAGCAAATATCTGGTGCAAAAGATGTTGCTATGGAGCAAATAGGCGGTGAAGCGCAGCTGATAGTCAAACCTAACCGTTTGGCATTGTCGCGCTTTGGTTTATCGGTGTCTGATTTGATGGATGTAGTTCAGCACGGTATTGGCGGGCAATCTGCAGGGCAAATCATTAATGCCAATGAGCGCTATGATATTTATGTGCGTATAGCAAAAAGCTTTCGGCAAAACCCGAATGTGATTGCTGATCTTCGACTGCGAACCCCAGCGGGTGCCATTGTTAGGGTGGGGGATGTGGCCGATGTACAAATAGAGTCTGGCGCTCCACAAGTTCGTCGCGATGATGTTCAAAGGCGGGTGGTTATTCAAGCGAATGTGCAGGGGCGAGATATGGGCTCTGTAGTTGCCGATATACGCGCTGCCATAGCCGATAAAATACAGCTACCAAGTGGTTACAGTGTAGCCATTGGTGGGCAGTTCGAAAACCAGCAACGGGCACAGCAGCGGCTGATGATAGTAGTGCCAGTAGCCTTATTACTCATTGCGTTATTGCTGTATTTTGCCTTTAGTAACCTATCGCAAGTGGTACTTATTCTTGTCAATGTTCCTTTGGCTGTGATTGGGGGAGTGATTGCATTGTATGTCTCTGGGCAATACTTGTCTGTACCCAGCTCAGTAGGGTTTATTACACTATTTGGTGTTGCGGTATTGAATGGTGTGGTGATGGTCGAAAGCATTAATCAAAGGGTTAGTGCAGGAGATAGCAAAGATAAAGCAGTATTTGAAGGCGCAGTTTCACGGCTAAGACCCGTACTTATGACCGCGCTTACTTCAATGCTTGGGCTAATTCCAATGCTACTTAGCACAGGAATAGGCGCCGAAATACAAAAGCCCCTTGCCACGGTTATTGTTGGCGGCTTGGTCAGTGCTACCTTTTTAACTTTATTTGTACTTCCGGTACTTTATAAGTCGATGAGTGAATAAAATAAGTCGATGAGTAAATAAAGCATATGGGGCTAACTTTTAGTAGCCCCTTTTTAATGCCGTGTATTTCTGTAAAGGGCGTTTACACCATGCTAAAGCCCTTATAAACTGGGCGTTACAATAATGATGTAAAAAAGGAATACAGAGTGAGTAACGCAATTACAATTCGTCCGGCAGTCGCAAGTGATGCTGCAACAATCCTACATTTTATTACCGAACTTGCTATCTACGAAAAAGAACCCGACGCAGTTAAAACAGACGAGCAAGCTATTTTAAAAACGTTATTCAGTGAAGGTGCTACAGCTCACAGTGTTATTTGTTTAGACGGCGACACGCCAATTGGTTTTGCCGTGTATTTTTATAATTACTCTACATGGCTTGGCAAAAATGGTTTGTATTTAGAAGATCTTTACGTCAGTGCAGATAGCCGTGGTAAAGGTGCTGGTAAGCAAATTATGCAATATCTCGCTAAGCAAGCTCTCGAAAAAGACTGTGGTCGCTTTGAGTGGGTGGTACTTGATTGGAATAAACCAGCCATTGATTTTTACGACAGCATTGGTGCTAAACCGCAAAACGAATGGATTATTTACCGCCTAACAGGCCAAGAGCTTATCGACTTTGCGCATCAATAAGTAATGTTGTTATAGCTTAAAATCAACAAATAACAACATAAATAAAAATCATTTGCATTTGATCTTTTCTATGTGTAGTTTAAATACACATAGAATGATTGGTATAAGTGCAGGTGATTTTTATGACTCAAACAACACGCCACACACCGTTAACCTCGAACGCCATTGATGACGCGCTTGCCCCTTGGCAAAGTGCAATTTATCAAGGCAACTTAGCATTTGAATCAGGTGAGCTTATTACTGCGCGTGATCATTACACGGTTGCCAGCAGCTGCGCTGAAACACTACTCGCACAGTTTTCTAATTTTCCAATCAACCATTCGGTAACTCGCTCGTTAGAGCATTGTATTGCAGCATTTGTTGTTGCCACTTTGAATCTTGCCGACACATTTAAAGTCATGCAAAAACCAGATAAAGCCTGCACCTGGCTATGCCATGCTCATCAACGATTAAGCGCGCTGTTAAATCACCCAGAGCAGCAGGTTCGCATCTTGGTGCTGCACCATCATCACAAAACCTATTATGAGCTGGTTAAGTTTGCCAGCATGGCATCGGCATTTCCGACACTCATTAACCGAATCAACCAGCTATTAGCTGACCATCCCCATAAAACGCAGTTATTACATTAACGATAAGGAATCAGTATGCCTTTTACATTACCCGATTTAGCTTATGACTATGATGCACTTGAACCGCACATTGATGCGAAAACCATGGAAATACATCACACCTTGCATCATCAAACCTATATCAATAAAGCGAATGCTGCACTCGAGGGCAGCCATTACTCTGAGCAAGATGCTGAAACATTACTACGCACTATTTCATCAATGCCTGAGTCTTTACAAAAAGCAGTACAAGAGCATGTGGGTGGTCACCATAATCATTCATTATTTTGGCAAATAATGACACCAAACGGCGGTGGTCAGCCAAGTGGTGAATTAAATACAGCAATTGTTGATACATTTGGCAGCTTTGACGCATTTAAAGAGCAATTTACGAATGCAGCGGTAAGTCGCTTTGGCAGTGGCTGGGCGTGGTTATGTGTTGATGAAAATAACCAATTGATTGTTGAAAGTAGCCTCAATCAAGATAGTCCACTTATACAAAATCACATACCTATTTTAGGGCTAGATGTGTGGGAGCATGCATATTACTTGAAGTATCAAAATCGTCGCCCTGAATATATTGCGGCATTTTACGAAGTGATCAATTGGCCGGAAGTTGAGCGCCGATATTTAGCTGCAATTAAATAGCTGTTTAATTAGTTAAGGTCCGAAACTGGCTAGTCAAAAAATAATATTCAGTTAAGCTAACGGTATTAGCGTGTAACGAGAATAATTATGACTAGCCAACAATGGCAAACAGCAAGGCAAAGCCGCGACCCACGCTTTGATGGGGTGTTTTTTGTGGCGGTAAAAAGTACTGGCATTTATTGCAGACCCATTTGCCCCGCACCAACAGCACAAGAAAAGAACGTTGAATATTACCAATACGCGCACTTGGCTGCGCAGGATGGTTTTCGACCCTGCATTCGCTGTCGCCCAGATAGCGCACCGAATAGCCCAGCTTGGCTAGGTACTAAAACCACCGCATTACGCGCAAAACAACTGATTGATAAAGGTGAGGCCTACGATTGTGAGGTTTTAGCAGACAGGCTAGGGGTGTCGAGCCGTTATTTACGCCGTTTGTTTAACCAACACTTTGGACTGTCGATCACCCAATATCGATTATTTAACCAATGCAATTTTGCAAAGCAGTTATTACAAGAAACAGATTTATCGGTGGCAGATATCGCATTTGCTTCTGGCTTTAATAGTATTCGTCGTTTTAATGATGCTTTTTTGAAGCAGTTAAATATCGCTCCTTCAAAGTTACGCAAGTCAGATAAAAAACCAAGCGCCACGCTAACCTTAACACTGGCATTTAGGCCGCCTTATAACTGGCAAGCACTGCATGACTTTTTGCAGCGCCGTTTAATTAGTGGCCTAGAATGGCTGAGTGCAACGAGCTATGGTCGTACTTTTAAAGACAAATATTGCCAAGGGCAATTCACTGCGCATTTTGTTGAGCATAAAAACCATTTTAAAGTGGCGATTGATATAGATAACACCCGTTATTTACAGCAAGTGATCCATAACATTCGTCGTGTGCTTGATTTAGACGCCGACACGCAAACTATTGAACAGCATTTAGATGCAGAGCTTAAAGGCGCAATGCCGCTTTGTGTTGGGTTGCGTTTGCCGGGAATTTGGTCAGACTATGAAGCGGGCATACGTGCGGTTCTTGGTCAGCAAGTGAGTGTTACTGCGGCTCACAATCTCGTAACTCAGCTTGTGAATGAATTTAATCAGCAAAGTACTAACCACTATTTTCCAAGCCCTGATTGGGTTGCCAATTCTGAACTCGACTTTTTTAAAATGCCACAATCACGCAAAGATGCACTACGGCGTTTAAGTGCTTATTGTCAGCAAAACCCAGAGAATCAAGAGCTTGATAATTGGCTTGAGCTCAAAGGCATTGGTCCGTGGACAGTTAATTACGCCAAGCTACGCGGTCAAAGCCACCCCGACATTTTACTAGCGGGCGACTTAGGGGTTAAAAAAGCCCTCGCTGGAATAAGCGAATTTAACAGTGAGCACTGTGCACCATTTCGTTCATATTTAACTTTTCAACTATGGCAACAATTATGAGTATGCAACAAGTTATAATGCCAAGCCCCATTGGCGATATTACCATTCAAAGTACAGCAAAAGGTGTCAGTTACGTTGGCTTCTACCCAGTGGTTACGATGCAAACAGAGGCTGTTGATGAGCACACCCTTACACCTATTTTAATATGTATAAGTGAGCTTAATGAGTACTTTAATGGTGAGCGTAGGCGTTTTACTGTTCCACTCGATACCCAAGGTACCCACTTTCAAAGGAAAGTATGGCATGCACTGATGGATGTTGAATTTGGACAAACTAAAAGTTACCAAGAGATAGCACTTGCCATTAATAACCCAAAAGCGGTGCGTGCAGTGGGCGCTGCAAATGGTAAAAACCCGATTAGCATTATTGTACCGTGCCATCGGATTATTGGCGCAAACGGTAAACTCACAGGCTATGCGGGTGGCCTTGAAAGAAAAGAGTGGTTACTGAAACACGAAGGAATTTTGTAAAAAGTTAAATTGCCTTCTACACTATTTAAAGCTTAACTAAATTAGTAACTTATTATGACAGTGATGTTGTTTTTTACTAGAGTATTTTTGTGTACAGGGTTGTTTTTTACTTTTACTTGTTATGCGAAAGAGGCGTCTCCCTTACTAATTAAAATTTGTGTGGCGGATCATAATAAAGCGCCGATGTTTATCGATGCTAAAAACGAAATCCCCATTATTAATAGCCAAGCACAAATTAATACTCTAAATGAATTAGATCTCGCAATAGATGAAGTTCAATTTCAATACCAACAAATGCCTTGGCAAGAATGTATATCATCAATAAAGCACGGCACTGTTGATGCATTTATTTCTGGTTTTAACGCGCTTAAAAGTGACTATGCTGTTTTCCCTGTTAATAAACAGGGCAAACCTCTCGATAAATATTCATTCGCATCTTTGAGCCAATGTTTAATCGGTAAACGACGTTTTCATTCAAAGTGGAATTCACGTGAGGTATTTCAATCAAAAGCATTCTCGTTAGCTGTTGCTAATGGCCATTTTGTTGGTGATGCTGCAAGTGAAGATGCGTTTTTTATTGAGCACACATTTACGCTACAAACTGCGATTGAACGAGTTGCTCAGGGAAATGCTGATGCAGCACTTGTGATTTGTGAGATTTCTAAGAATAAAGTCGATCTTAGTCAGTACTACCAATTTAAACTTGCTCCACTGTTCCCACCGATCAATACCTCAATAGCATATTTGGCTTTTTCAAATGAGTTTTTTTATAAGCATAAACTAGATGCAAACCTAGTTTGGGAGCAGCTCGCCAATAAACAATTGGCAGGGATTTATGCAAGAATGTTGCAAAATACGAGCTCAGTACAAAACACCCATTATGGGACAAAAGAATAAGGTAAAGGATGATGTTGTCGTTCGATTAGGGTAGCATATTGCGACTTTAAAATTTGGGCAACATCATGGCACAGCTGTACTTTTATTATTCTGCAATGAATGCAGGCAAATCTACCACACTTTTACAATCTGCATTTAACTACCGCGAACGTGGTATGGAACCGGTTATTTTAACAGCGGCTATTGATGATAGAGCAGGTGTTGGCAAGGTGTCTTCACGTATTGGCTTACAGGCTGATGCGCATATTTTTGATGCAGAGAAAGATGTATTTGAATTGATCAAATCTTTAAATGCAGAGCAAAAGCGCCATTGTATTTTAGTTGATGAGTGTCAGTTTTTATCAAAAGACCAAGTAATGCAATTAACGGATGTGGTTGATGAGCTTGGTATTCCAGTGCTGTGTTATGGCTTACGTAACGATTTTAGAGGTGAGTTATTTAGTGGCTCACAATACTTACTTGCATGGGCTGACAAACTAATTGAGTTGAAAACAGTGTGTCATTGTGGTCGTAAAGCTAATCATGTACTGCGTACCGATGAGCATGGCAATGCGATTGCAGACGGTAATCAGGTAGAAATTGGCGGCAACGACCGGTATGTATCAGTGTGCCGCAAACATTATAAAGAAGCGTTAAATCTCGGCCGCTAATGCTGAGATAAAGCTATCAATATCTTGCTTAGTGACGCCTAAATGGGTCACTAATCGCAGTGGTTTTCCTGGCGAAAATAACATATTTTGTTCTTTTAGCGCATGTGCCACTGCTTTTAAGTCGATATGTTCGGCAACGTTTGCGTAAACAATGTTGGTATCGATTTGAAAAGGTGATGTATCAAAAGCAGCTAACGTGTTTAATTGCTCTGCTAAATACGCCGCGTTATCGTGATCTTCAGCAAGTCTTGTTACGTGATGCTCAAGTGCATACTGACCAGCGGCTGCAAGCATACCCGCTTGGCGCATACCACCACCAAGTACTTTACGCCAGCGGCGAGCTTTATCGATCAGTACTTTGCTACCTAGTAATAGGGAGCCAACCGGCGCACCGAGTCCTTTTGATAAGCAAATAGATACAGAATCAAAATACTGGGTGATCTCAGTAATATCAACACCTAACTTAACCGCCGCGTTATACACGCGGGCACCGTCTAAGTGCAGAGCAAGGTTATGTTTATCAACACACTCTCTGGCTTGTTTAAGATAACTTAGCGGGAGAACTTTGCCACCAATGGTGTTTTCTAAGCTAAGTAGTTTGGTTTTAGCAAAGTGAAAGTCATCAGCTTTAATTGCAGCCACAACTTTGTTTAAATCTATGCTGCCATCGGCATTATTTTCAATTGGTTGCGGCTGAATAGAACCTAATACAGCGGCACCGCCACCCTCAAATTTGTAGTTATGCGCTTGTTGACCACAAATGTATTCGTCGCCACGTTCACAATGTGCCATCAATGCTAGTAAGTTTGCTTGCGTGCCTGAGCTACAATAAAGGGCGCTTTCGAAGCCATGACGCTCAACAGCAAATTGTTCAAGCTGATTAACGCTTGGGTCGTCACCATAAACGTCGTCGCCTACTGGGGCGTCATTCATGACCGCGCGCATGGCTGCTGTTGGTTTTGTAACTGTGTCTGAACGAAAGTCGATCATCTTATTATCCTTATACTAGTTCGTTAAGAATGGCTTCGCGGTCGGCTTGGTCAAAATAGCTCCAAGCAATAAAACGACTATTTTTTTGGCCTTGTGCCATTTTTATAACTTTTACTTCTTTCACATCAAGTGTGCTGAGTAACTTTTTTATATGCGGTAAAGTGTCAGACTTTGAAACAAGTGATGTAAACCAAATACATTGCTCTGCAAACTCTTGGCTCTCAATACACATTTTACTGATAAATTCTCGTTCACCGCCTTCACACCAAAGCTCATTTTGGCGGCCACCAAAATTAAGCGCTTTTTGTGGTGTTTTGTTTAAGTTTTTCCATTTACGTTCAGTACCTGCATTTGCCTGTTGCTCGCTGGCATGAAACGGTGGGTTGCATAAAGTTAGGTGAAAGACATCTTTATTCGATATTACGCCCGTAAACATTTTATTGGCGTTACTTTGCTGCTTAACATTTATTTTGAGGCGGTTAAATTGCACAATTTGCTTAGCAATTTTAACAGACAATACATCAATATCTGAGCCTGTGAAGTGCCAGCCATATTCGTGATTACCCGTAAGCGGGTAGATCACATTTGCACCCGTGCCTACATCAAGCACTTTTACTTGCTTACCCGTAGGAATACGACCTTGGTTATCGCTTGCTAATAAATCAGCCAAATGATGAATGTAATCCACTCTGCCAGGAACTGGCGGACAAAGGTAGTTGTCGGGTAAATCCCAAAAATCGATTTTATAATGGCTTTTTAATAACGCTTGGTTGAGGGTTTTAACCGCTAACGGGTTGGTGAAATCAATGCTATCAGTGCCCGCTGGCGTTTGCGTTATATAAGGTGTTAGGGCAGGAGTATCTTTGCATAGCAAAGTAAAGTCGTAGCCATTTAAGTGGCGATTTCGCGGATGCATTAAGGAAAACCTATCTGTTAGCCATATCAAAGGCTGATTGTATCAAATAAATTTTAAATTTTGGCATCATTTGTGCCTTCTCTTATGTACAGTCCATTTCAAAGCGCTCAATTGCAGAGAGAAGTTAGTTTTTTATCAATTAACTTTTTCTACTCATAAGTAGTTTAATGATTGAGGTGGTTTGTTTTTTCACAATGCAGTGAATACAACTAATCTGGGGAATTATTATATGAAGTTATCTATTTTAGCAATGTCTTCGCTTTTTGCTTCGCAAATTGCAATTGCAGACAATTTAATTGCAAACGGCTCATTTGAACTGGATGTCGTAAACTCAACATGGACATTGTTAGATGAAGTTAACGGATGGCAAAGTGAAGGTGCAAGATTTGAAATTCAAACATCGCGTCTAGGTCTTATTACTGCTCAGCAAGGTAATCAATATGTCGAGCTAGACTCTACTTCTAATTACAGTATCTTTCAAACAGTCGCAACTGAGGCTGGAAAAACTTATGAAGTTTCATTTTACTACTCGCCTCGTATTAACGGTAACAATGATACAAATAAAGTCGATGTGAAGTGGAATGGAACAACAGTACTAAACGTAAATGCGACGCAAAGAGGCTGGCAATCATTTACATTATCTGTAGAAGCAGATTCAAACTCTTCAGAAATTCGTTTTAGCGGCGCAGGTGCGAGTGATAGTCTAGGCGGTTTTATTGATAACGTTGTTGTCACTCAAAAGCAGGCTTGTCATTCTGGTATATTTGGTATTAACAATTTTGGTTCTTCTGAAACGGGTTATGTTTATAAGTTTGACCTAGAGACAAATACTTACAGTGTGGTCGCAGGAGCGCAAAATACGGCTTCAAACATTGCAAGTTATGATGGCAAACTTTATTTTATGGAACAACTTGATTCGGGCACGAAAGCGTCAAAACTTTGGTCGTTAGATTTAGAAACGGGCGCTCAAGTTGCTGAGGCTGATGCTACATCTTGGCCAATTTATCGTTCAGCAGTCACGGCAGACGGACAATCTTTACGTGCGACAAGTAAAACCTATATGTATGACTACAACTTGCAAACTGGAGAAAAAACAGTACTAGGCAAGATGCGCTATTCGGGAGATTCTTTCTCACATGGTGATGTAGCATATTCTGCTGATAATAATGTACTTTACGTATTAACAGGTCAATCACTCTATACCATTGATGATGGTTCGATGGAGTTAACCTTAATTGGTGAACACGGCATTAATTGGGCTTCAGGATTAGCGATTGCTGATGATGGAACATTGTATGTTTCAGGAAGAAAAGCAGGCGAAAATGCGAAGATTTACAGTGTTAATCCTCAAACGGCTGACTCTAGTTACGTTATGGATGCACCAGAGCACATTAATGATTTAACTTTCGTAGATAACTACTGCGAATAGGCGGTGTTTATAAAAATAGCCAGTGGTTCTGGCTATTTTTTATTTAGTCTATTAAACATGGTAAGCAAAATTATTTGATAACTGATAGGTTGCTTTGCTTAAAGTATGGGCTACTTGAGATTAAGAGCGAAAGATCGGGTATATTGGCCATGATACAAGCAACTAAAATTAGTGTTTAAAAATTTCTACTCAAATTGGGTCACATTGGGTACTACCATAAAACACCTAAAGCTGATAAATTCGTAAGTGATTCAATCAAGGAAAAATAATAAAAATCATGGTTAAAAAGATACTTAAAGGAATTGGTATAACATTTTTAGTGTTAATTAGCTTATTTGTACTTTTAGCAATTTGGACTGCGAATAAATCCTCTGCTTACAAAGAAACTGCTATTCCTTACCTAAATTCAGCAATTACAGATATCTCTAAATGGGATCCTCAAATTCTCAAAAACTATATGACCCCATCATCAATTGAAAATGCCACAGATGAAGATATTTCTAAAATCATGCGTGCATTCTCAAAGTTGGGCGAATTAAAAGAACTAGGTGAATTTGAATTTATAAATGTTAGCTCTAAAGCTGTTACTGGAGGTGGTTCTGGTACTTATGTTACTTATTTAATTCCAGCTTCATACACGAATGGAGACGCACAAATAACCGTCACGTTAAAAGAAGAAGGTGAGTCATTCTCTATTTATAACTTCAATTTAAATTCGATGGCGCTTATTGATTAAGTTTTATCAAAAATAGCAAGCGCAACTGTTTGTATTTAAATAGTTTATTTTCAAAGGAATGTTTATGTCTAAAATTAAAAAAATAGTGATAGCTGTAGTAATTTTGCTAAGCCTTGGCGCAATTGCTAAACAATACAATGAGCACAATCACACAGAGATGGCAATTAAAGAGTGTGGCAATAAAGACAACATCGCTAAAGTCGACTCTAAAGGTTTTGAGTGTAAAGACTAATAGAGATTAGTAAACATATACTTCACCTGAAATTATCATACTTGGTTTAAACAGCAACCTAACCACTCAACAGTAAAATAATCATGCAGGGCTTTTTATAACTTAAAGGGAAAGAATTGAAAAAAGAACAAAGCAAGGAAAGTGGAATCTTATATGCTGTATTTACAACCGTTTTATTGTACTTCCTTTTTAAAATTACGTTAATTTTTTCTATGCAGTTAAATTGGCATTCAACCTGTCTTAGCTCACTTTGGGATAATGCCAACTCTGTAGTGACACCTTTTTTAGGGTTTTCCATTGTTGCTGTACTAAGTTGTATCTGGTTTTTTTATTGCGCCATAAAATACAAACAAAAAGCAGGTAAAACGGTATATCTTTTATTAGGCGTAGGAGCTGTGTTCTATTATTTTTGGTTTAGAGGCTTTTACGGTTTTTGGCAGTTATTGAACTACGAGCAAAAAGAAATCACAGTACAAGAGTTTTATGAAAAAACAGGTGGTACAGATAGACTCAATTCGTTGTTTGGTAACCGCCTCAGGCATCATGAATTGTGTAAGTCACTACATGACAAGATTAATTAAAATACAGATGAGACGTTTTGTGAGGTAGCAATATCGGTTACTGTAAAAATACACAGCATAGTTATTTCGCTCCCATATTCAAGAAAATTAGCGACGAGCGCATTTTCTTTTTCTGAATACCTTTAGGATTAATTAAAAATACGATTTGGCAATGCTTTTCGTTATTTGTTACTAATAGATTTATTAATAAATGAGCGTGACATTGGCAGAAAGATTCGTGACGCGCGCACTATTAAATTGTTATGGGCACTGAGCAAGGAGTGTGCAAGATGGAAAGAGGTGTAATAGCGTCTCCAGGCATCATAAATAGGTTACCCAAAGGTTTTCAAATGGAGCGTAGTCTTTCGATTGATGAACTACGTTATTATATTCTTTATTGGAATAAAGTTGTCATTCCCGGAAATAATCTTGTTTATATTGGTTTGCCTGAAGAAGAACAATTAATTAAATCAGGTGCTGTTGAGCGACCTAGTGTTGGGTTTACAGGTCGATTTGAGGGCGACCAAGTTACAAACGCCATTTTGTCTTGCCAGAGTGTTGTAGCACAAGAATTAGTCAAAGATAAAACTACAGACTGGGTTATTCACCAGCTAGGGGGAGAATGCCAATTCCCTTATGGATTCAATCAAAGAAGAAATATTATTCGTGTGGATCTTGCTTCTTCATTACCTGTCCCAACTGGTGATGTAGATATATATGAACTTTTAGAGTTTAAAGAAAAGCGTAAAGATGAGCTTTATTCTCTTCATGCACACTTAGATGATTTATATGAGCAAGTTTTAAGTTCGGCTGATCAAGATTTAGCATCCAAAAGAGCAATTTCAGATTTAGCGAAATCAATAGCTGATTTGGATTATGTAACCAATGAGCACTTTGATAAAACTGGAAAGTTTGATTTATCAGCAGAACTGAATTTAAGTGGTAAAGATATTTCTGTTGGTGCAGCATCTGGAGCATTAATAGATTTCTTTGCAACAGGTATGACATTACCAATTGCGACTATAGCAGGTGCTTTAATTTCAACAATTAAAGTGCAATCTAAGGCCACAAATACTTTTCAACCTGCAAGTAAAAATTCAAAACTTGCTTTTTTAGCAAATGCGAAAAGAGAAGTGTTGGTGTAATGTGCACATAACATGTGCCTAAACCAAGGGACGCAAAAGAGCAGGCTTGCGCTCCTTCATCGCTAATTTTACCCTGCAATTTTACGCCGCTAAGGGGGCGTTGGTATTTTCTGGAGTGTGGTGATGTTAAATCAAATTGAACAATGGATTGATCAAAAAAATATTGAATTCAAAGAGCAAAGGGTTTGTTGCTCTCAATTTTTTGACGATTTTGAAGGTTTTTACTCTTTGTCATTTTTAAAGCAAGCGTACTTTGTAGTCGTAGATAAGATTCCAAAACCAAATTTTCCCGAATTACGACAAATGGGGTTGGGAGATTTTATAGATATGGAAGTCGATGGCATCACATATAAAGACACTTATTATGTCCTTCCACACATAGCTTCAAATTTACGTATACATTTTCATGAACTAGTTCATGTAGCGCAATGGAACTATTTAGGAGCTGTTCCTTTTATGGAACGTTACATTAGTGAAATCCAAACATTAGGTTACGAGGGCGCACCCTTAGAAAAAATGGCATACGCCTTCGAACATCACTTCAGCAATGGTGGCGAGAAGATCGATGTACCTAGCTATGTAGCAGAAAAAATATAACAAGCCATTGCAGTGCGGGATTTTTAACAGTTTGCTTTCCATACAGCGTTCGTTATTTTAGCCAACTATTAATAGTCCCTGAATGGTTCGTTAGGCTGAATCGTTCTCGCCAAAGTAGGATATAATTTGAATATTTAAGATGAAATGAATATTTACTATGAGACTTTGAACGAAAGACCTGATATTGATTGGTTTCTTCAAGGTCACGTGGTGATTGAGTACATGCTTTGAAAGCGTCTAGAAGTATCAAACCCAAGTCTTGGCTATGAATTACGGAAAAGTAGTTTTCATCGCATACTTAATGCAGCATATATCAATGGGATTATTCATTTAAAATCAAAAGAGGTTATTGAACAAATCAATAAAATTAGAAATAAATATGCACACGAGCTTACTTTTAGACCCACGCTAGCAGACTGGTTTCATTTATGGGAATCAGCGCAAGCAGCATTTTCTGATATGACGGATGGTATTGAGCAAGGATTAGAGGAGCTGCGCAGTATAAATAAGCTGGAAGATGCAGATAAATTCCATCTTAATGAGCTTTTTGTTCAAATTTGCCACGATATATAATTTAGCCTAACAAGGCCGTTAATAAAGGACCAAAAGCTTGGCTTAGCTCATTCTTTGCACTTAATGAGAGCGAATAATCAAACACATAACAAAGATATGTACCGGAACTGCTGTCCTTCGTAGCAATTTATACGCAACGCTGCCGCTTCGTTAATATAAATTACAGCTTCAGTCCGCTGTTCAGTGATAACAGTGTTACCAAGGCCTTTCTTTTATACAGAGCCGACCTTCGGTTCTAACTCATAAATGTACAGCGATGGGTTATAAATATAACAGCCCTAAAAACTAGTTAGCATAAATGCTCTAAAGATCTATTCTTCAGAGGTAGCTAAACAATGAGGTTCCTTCTTGAGCGTTTTGTTACGGAACGACCTTTATCAATACCTTTGTGCGCACAAGTTGCCTCTCTACATTCTTGGTAATAGTCCAAAGGATATTTGCTTGATGTTCTTAACGGAAAATAATTCGTAATGATTTGTATATTCGGATGAGATAATAAGTTCGAATTAAAGAAGGCTTCGGTATGTGTATTTTAAATCCAGAAACTTTCTCATTCTTTATGCTTTGAATATATAGGCCTAAAGTACATTTTGATTTTTCGGTTCAATGCTCCATTGTTCCATAATATTGATGAAGGTCTTAAAGCCTACTAGAGAAAGTTTTCCGTAAGAAATAATAGTTCCTGGTTAGTAAAGGAAATACCAAGCCTTGATAGCTTAAAGATATTAATAAACCTAAATTATGCCTAATAAAGTAAGCAATAACTCATATATTGCCTACTTTATTATGCATCATGGTTGCTAGAACTTATAACTGAAGCCTACGGAAAATGTTTGTTGGTTAGGCATGCCCTAGGGTTTTGTTTCGGTGTTCCCTACATAAAATTTTGTCCCTTTATCTATAAAGACTTCAGCACCATTTCATAGCTTTTCGTTAGTGATCATTTAGCCAAAGGCTTATGTAACTCGAACTTCTAACATCGATAAATAATGGCTCTGCATTGGTGTTACAATTTAATCAAAATTTCATCGTGCCTGAGATTCTCATTTTGAGTGGCAATCGCCATACATACAAACAAACTTGCTTTGCTGAATGGACTGGCGTAACTTAACACTGGTACGATGAGTATATAAGAATAAAAAGGTCAAACGTGACGATTAAACAAGAATCGGTGTTTATTAAACTCGCCGAAAGCCAAACCTTACATTTACGCCGTATCAGTAAGACTGATGCGAATGGCCCTGCGGTGTTTTTTATGCATGGTGCCGTTGAAAATGGCAAAATCTTTTACACCCACAGCAATAAAGGTTTAGCACCATTTTTAGCTGAGCATGGCTATGTTTGCTATGTGGCTGATTTACGTGGTCGTGGTGAGAGTAAACCTGCGATTTCAAAGCATGCAAAGTATGGCCAAACCGAGGCTATTTTAGAAGATATCCCCGCATTTTTAGATAAAATTAAACAGCTTGAAGGCGAGCCTGCGCGTTATTGGGTGGCACACTCATGGGGCGGGGTGCTAATGAACAGTGTGTTTGCCCGTTTTCCTGAGTTGATTGATGATGTGAAAGCCTGCGGCTATTTTGGTTCTAAACGGTCTTTGTATAACCATCATCCAAGCAAGTATATTCAAGGTAATTTAATTTGGTATGGTTTGGCGCCATTAGTTGCCCGTAAGCATGGTTTTGTGCCGGCTAAAAAACTGAAATGGGGCAGTGATGATGAAACCCGTAAGTCACATTATCAAAGTATGCAGTGGGCTAAGCGTAAACCTTGGGTCGATACTGACGATGGCTTTGATTACGCAAACGCATTAGCTGATAAGGCACTGCCGCCCATTATGCATGTGGCGGGTGTTAAAGATAAAGCTCTATGCCAGCCGATTGATATTGAAAAATTTATGGAAGAGTCGGGCATCGGCAAGCAAACGATGACCATTTATGGCCGTAAGTTTGGCCATAAGGTCGATTATGATCACATTAATATGCTCACTCACCCACAGGCGCGTTTTGATCAGTTTGTTGACTTGTTGAACTGGTTTGAGACTCACGCATAAGCGTGTGCATTGCGCTCTCGTAGCGTTTGTATTTCTCTACTGCTTTATCAGTTAACGGCTGTCTTACAGCCGTTTTGCTGAGTGTTGCCACCGGTTTTTTTGACTTATAAAAATCTAAAAACTGTGTACTGTACTCAATGTTTAAGAAATTACACAGGGCTGTTAGTGTTTGTTCGCTGTCACTGATAAGCGCTTCATAGCTTAAATCAAAAACCGCCTCTGACATCACATTTTGCCAATGTTCCATTAATTGCTGATACAAATCAAAGTACTGTTTAAACTCTGGGAGTGAACAAAAATAAGGTTCGTTTTCAGCAAAATAGTTGCTAAACACCGACCACGCAATTGCATCATATTCGCGCTGCATATTAATAAACTTGGCGTTAGGAAAGAGTAAGTAAATCAATCCAAGTGACTGATAGTTAGCAGGTAGCTTGTTGATCATAAAAGGGCGCACAACTGGCGCTTGTTTTATTCGTTCAATATAAATATTGCGGGCATTGTTAATCAGCCCTTGATTTAGCTCTGCTAAGCAATCTGGGTAGGGGAGTTGCGTTTGTTGTTCAAGGTATGCAACAACCTGATTACTGATACTGGCATCTTCGCCAAGGCTGGCAAAGTCATCGTGGCTTGCCAGCATTTGTTCTACTAGGGTTGAGCCACTTCTTGGCATGCCAATAATAAAAATGGGAGTAATTGTACCTGTAAATGTTTTGTCTCTGGCATCAATTAGCTCGGCCGTATTTTGCTCTATAATGCGCTGATAAAATGGCTCTAAATCACGGGTTCTAAACTGCGTGAGTTTTGTTTGTAGCTTATTAGCTAGGCTGAAGTAGTTAAAAGCTTGTTCTGTATCATTTAACTGATCATAGCTTTTACCAAGGGCATAATAACACACCATTTTTAAGCGCAAGTTATTGGTCAAAGTTAAAAACTGGTGTAGCTCATTTATGTAATTTTGTTCGTTGTTAAAGCGCCCAAACTGTACTAGTTCAAATAAAATGTACGCCGTCACTGGGTAATTTCCCATACCGAGTGCATGCTTTAAAATACTGTACGCTTTATCTAACTCACCATAAGTTAAATAATGCTGGGCAAGGTAGTAATGTGGCTCAGGGTTATGGCTGGCAATTGATTTAGCATATTCGAGTACAGTTAAGGCATCTTGCGGTGAATGCACGCCATTAAAAGCATCGGCAAGGGCATGCAGTGGTTCAAGCATGTGCGGTAGTCGTTCACAGGCTCTTTGTAGAAGGTAAACCGCTGCATCATAACGTTCTAAACGCAGTGCAATGCGGCCCAATCCAAATAACGCTTCGCCATTTTCAGGATCTGAATCGAGAATGGTTTTAAAATGAAACCCGGCCTCTTTAAGCTTGTTTTCATTCAGTAGTTGATTCGCTTTTTCTAACAGCATAGGAATGGCTGGTTATTTGTTATTTTTATTTACTATAAAACGAAAAAGGCGAAATGTCTTTCGCCTTGGTTAACTATAAATATCCAGAAAAAATCCGGGGTATCGACTTTCTAGGTTGATTGCTCAACCTAGAAAGCTGTTCTATTTAGAAAGTATAGGTAGCTTTCACGTAATAGAAGCCGCCGTTGATACCATATGGCGACGTTTCGTAGTATTTACCACCCCAGTTGTTGTTAGGGATGCCAGTACTATCGAAGAAATCAAGTTTCTCTGCTTCTTGGTCGAATAAGTTTGTCGCACCAACAGAGAAGCTAAGCTCTTCAGTTAGGAAGTAAGTTACTTCTGCATCAATCGTTACTGCAGCATCAGCTGTTTTCGCTGTTGCATCGTAATCTACGTGAACACCTTGGTATTCGCCATAGTAGTTAACACGTGTAAATGCAGAGAAGCTCTCCCATTGTTGTGCCCAGCTAAGTGTTGCACGGTGGTTTGGTAAGTCATTTTCTAAACGGCTTACTTTAAATTCACCAGTAATAGGGCTCGACTTAGTTACTTCTGTGTCGTTCCAGTTGTAAGCTAAGCTGAATGTTGAGCTACCGCCTAACAAATCAGTTGAGTAGTTAGCTACTGCATCAATACCTTGAGTTGTTGTATCAAAGTCATTGGTGAAGAAGCTTACTTGCGCTAAGTTTTGTACGTTTGGTACGCCTGCTGCTTCAAGCGTGTCTTTATCTGCTTGACTTAATTCAATTTTATCTGATTGACTGATACGGTCATCAACTTGGATGTTGTAGTAGTCAATAGTGAAGAATAAGTCGCCAAGTGTCCATACTGCACCAAACGTGTAGCTTTGAGACTCTTCAGGTTGTAGCTCTGTACCACCTAATTGCACAGCAATTGGGTTTGTTGGTGGTAAAAGTGCAGAGTCAACAAGTACACCGCTGCTTAGGTTAGTTTGAACGTTACTTACGTTTGCTTGACCAACTGTTGGTGCACGGAAACCAGTACTGATTGAACCACGAATGTTCAAGTCTTCAGTTACGTGGTATTGACCCGTTAACTTGTAGTTAGTTGTTGAACCAAATGAATCATAATCTTCATAACGTAGTGCTAAGCCCATTAAGAAGTCTTCTGTGAATGGTGCTTCAACATCAACGTATGCAGCATAGTTACGACGTGTATACTCGCCCGCATCAGATGGTTTGAAACCAGGGAAACCGTTCGAGCCGATACCAAAACCTTGTTCTGTTAGTGGGCCAGCTGTGAAAGACGCTTCGTCACCAGAAACAACTGTGAATGTTTCTTCGTGCCATTCTAGACCACCGGCAACGTTTACATCGTAAGCTAAACCAAAGTCAAAACCTTTTGATAAATCAGCATTAAAGTTTTTCTCTAACTGTGAGTATTTACCTGGGCTGAAATCGCGCGGGCTTTCTGGACCTAATGACGCATTGATTGTGTCATAGATGAAGTAGCGTGATTCGTTGTAACCAACTGTACCGCTTAAGTCATAGTATGCACCTTCAAGGAAACCAGATGTGATTTCACCTTTAGTACCAATTGTTAATGCAGTATCTGTGATGTTACCACCGAAGTTAGGTGTAAAACCGCCCGGAAGCATTTCGTTAAACGCAAAACAGTCTGGGTTGTTAGCAACTTCATCGATGTATCTTTGGTTATCTAAAACGTTGTCATCAATCATGATATCGGTAGGACAGTTACCGCTCATATCGCCAGTTAAATCACCAACAAGCAGTGTTTCACCGCCGTCATTTGAGTAAACACCTGGGCGAGTGTGTGGGTTACGATAGTAGAAACCACCACGTACATCACGCTCAGAGTAGTTACCAAACATGTAGAATTCAGATGAATTACTTAACTCAAGACCGATGTTACCAAAGATAGTAATATCATCATCAACTTCTGGTGCACCCCAAACTTGTGCTAACGAAGATACTTCAGGCACACCTGCGGCATCTAGTGCGGCTGCATCAGGGCGTTGTACTGAGCGGCTAGTCGCATCAGCTGTTTTATATTGGAAGCTTAAGTTAGCAAAACCACTATCGGTAAACGGTAGACCCACGTTACCAGAAATTTGCGTTGTATCGCCATCGCCTTCGTAGTATTCACCTTGACGTATTTCGAATGAGCCGCCTTCAGAGGCATCTTTTAATACAAAGTTCATTACACCCGCGATTGCATCAGAACCATACTGTGCAGCAGCACCATCACGAAGTACTTCTACTTGCTTTAAGGCAATACTTGGAATAACAGAGATATCGGCACCTTGAGCACCATCATTAATACCACCGCCTAAGAAAGCGATAACAGATGCACGGTGACGGCGTTTACCATTAACAAGTACTAAAGTACTGTCAGAAGGAAGGCCACGTAAGTTAGCTGGGCGAACAAGTGACGCAGCATCACTAATTGGGTTTTGGTGAACGTTAAAAGAAGGAACGGAGCCTTTTAAAAGCTCAAGCATATCGGTGTTACCACCTTTATCTAGCTCTTCACCACCAATGATATCAATGGGTACTGGTGAATCACCGATTGAACGTGGTGCTGAACGAGTACCCACCACGGCAATTTTCTCTACATTTTTGTTAACTTTCGTCTCTTCAGCTGCTTGCTCTGCAGCAACAACCGAACCCGACACAAACAGGCCTGCTGTTGTTGTCGCTAAAGCAAATTTAATTGCTTGTTGTAGCGCATTATTTTTGAATTTCATTCCGACTTCCCCAGTTAGAATAGTTATGATTATGTCACCAAATAAAGTATTAGAACTTGGTGTAAATCTCTTATACATCCTGTAAATAATTTTTGCAAATTGTTAATTTTATGTTGTTTTGTGGGTGTTTCTTTATTTTTGTCGTTCTTTTGTGGATTATCCTATTGAAAGTAAAGAGGATAATTTATTCTCGATATTGGGTTTTAGCGTAAGAAAATATATAAATTATGCAAAAATAATTAGATAGAAGGCTTTTTTGGATGGTTTTTGAACGATTTTTGATTTGGAACGGTCTATTAAGCTTGTTGCAAATTATTGCTTAACCGCCATTGTTGCAGTTTTTCTCGGTATTCATCCCATACACATGGGCAACAGCTACCACCTCCACAACACTCATCTGAAGCTGGTTTTTTGGGTTTTGGCTCAGCTTGTTGTTTAGGTTGGTTCATTTTTAATACTGAAAAATAGTTACGAATAGAGTATTAAGGATAAAGTAAAATCTAATATAAGTAAATTATGCTTTGTGAACGTCGCATGCTGTGTGAAAATAACTAAATGCGATTATATAAAGTTATTCATCGAGCCCCATTTCGAGTGGCTAAAATTACCAAAAAGCGTCAAACATTACGTTTTAAGCGCGCTATGGTAGCACTCAAAATCGCACTTGCCCAAGAAAAGCAAGAAACAAAAGAAATGCTTCATATTTATAGGCGATACACCCAAGGCCAAGCTACTAAAGAAGAGTTACATACTGCTAATGAGCAATTTTTAGATATCTTAAAAGGGCTTGGTTTAGGTGTGTTTGCAGTTTTACCCTTTGCACCTATTACCATTCCTTTGGTTGTAAAGCTGGGGCAATGGGTTGGTGTCGATGTGCTACCTAGTTCATTCAATATTAATAAGTCAATTAAAGAGCTAGATCAACAAGTAGCAAAAGAAGAAAAAGAGAAACAAAACAAAGACTGATTAGGTTTTTTATCTGATTTTGCCTATACCTTTTGTATCAAGATATTGGTATGCTTAAATACCTTTTCTTTATATCGAGTCGTTTAATGAGTTCATTAATTCGCCATTCTTCTACGGGAATTCCCCTGTCATTTATTGCTAAAGCTGACCTATCAACGTGGTTAACCGAGCAGCCGCAAGCCTTACAAAATTGGCTAACAAATTGTGATTTTAAAAACAAAGGCATGGCCTTAGTTGCTAATAATGAAACCGGCTCACTTGAGCATGTTTATTGTCTGGTAAATGATTTACAAGACTTTTGGTTAGCAGGTGACTTATCAACAAAATTGCCTGCAGGTTGTTACCAAATACAAGGTGATGAAAAGTTTGTAGAGCAAGTAACACTGGGCTTTGTGTTAGGCGGTTACGAGTTTAGTGAATATAAAGAAAAACCTTCGCCACGCGCTACCCTTGCCATTAAAGACGAATCGTTAGTAAAGCGTTTATCTCAGTATGCAAGTGCAATTAATTTAGTGCGTGATTTAGTGAATACGCCTGCTGCGGATATGATGCCGCAGCATTTATCACAAGTAATGGCTGATTTAGCTGATACCTTTGATGGTGAGTTCAGTGAGTGGGTGGGTGATGAATTATTAGAGCAAAACTACCCAACGATTCATATGGTTGGTCGTGCGTCTGAGAATAAACCTCGCTTACTTGATCTACGTTGGGGCGCAAAAGATGCACCGCAAATTACCTTAGTCGGTAAAGGCGTGTGTTTTGATTCTGGCGGTTTAGATTTGAAACCAAGCTCAGGTATGCGCAACATGAAAAAAGACATGGGCGGTGCGGCGCATGTTATTGGCCTTGCGCAGTTAATTATGGCTGCCAACTTACCAATTCGCTTACGTGTTCTGGTACCTGCGGTTGAAAATGCGGTTTCTCGAAATGCATTTAGACCGGGTGATGTGATCAAAACTCGTAAAGGGATCACAGTAGAAATTGATAACACGGACGCTGAGGGCCGTTTAGTGCTGTGTGATGCACTTGCTGAAGCGCAAAATGATAACCCCGATCTTATCGTTGACTTTGCAACCTTAACTGGTGCTTGTCGTGTAGCCCTAGGTACAGAATTACCTGGCTTTTTCGCAAATAACCGTGAAGTGGCTAATAAACTGATGGATGCAGGTGAAAGCTGTCATGATCCTGTATGGCAACTGCCGTTATTTGATCAATACAAAGTATTATTAAAAAGTGACGTAGCAGATATTGCTAATTGTGCTTCCACTCCATTTGGTGGTGCGATCACCGCGGCACTTTACTTAAAAGAGTTTATTGAACCAAGTACGCCATGGGTGCACTTTGATGTGATGGCCTGGAACTTACGTGCATTACCGGGTCGTCCTGCAGGCGGTGAGGCACTGGGTATTCGTGCTGTGTTCAACTACCTACAAGATCGCTTCCAATAAGTTAAAGCTGGTAAAGCTCTAACGGTAAATCATCGGGATCGGCAAAAAACGTAAATTGCTTCCCGGTGATTTCATCCACTCTTATTTCTTCAACCGAAATGCCTTGTTGTTCTAAATAATGCTTAGATTTTGCAATATCGGCGACTTTAAACGCCAAATGGCGTAGCCCTTGTGCTTCTGGATAGCTTGGTCTCGGTGGCGCTCCAGGAAACGAAAAAAGCTCTATTTGGCTGCCATCAGGAAGTGCTAAATCTAATTTATACGAGTCACGTTCAGCGCGGTATTGTTCGTGAATGATTGGTAGCTTTAATATTTCATTATAAAAATGCTTTGATTTTTCATAGTTGCTACAGATGATTGCAGCATGATGTATGCCTAATAGATCCATAAATTAATCCTTTTATGCCCATAAAAAAACGCGGACTAAGCCGCGCTTCTCTATAAATGATAGGGGTATTACTGTGCCGCTTTACATGCTGCAACAGCCGGTGCAACCAGTTCAAGACCTGTTTTATCACACTCAGGTAGAGCTGCATCAGAAACCGCGATAGGTGTTACACGCTCGCCCCATTTAATGTAACTCGCCGCCCAAGTTAAACCAGCACCAAAGGCTGCTGACATAATGTTTGAGTTAGGTTTGATAAGGCCTTGCTCAACCGCTTCACAAATGGCAATCGCAATTGTTGCAGCAGACGTATTACCGTAATCGGCAATGTTCACCATTACTTTTTCGTCAGCTACTTTCAAACGTTGCTGAATAGCTTGGATAATACGTAAATTGGCTTGGTGAGGAACTAATACGTCAATGTCATCAAGCTCTAACTGCGCTTGGTTCAGCACGTCGTCACAAGCTTCGCTCATCCCTTTAACAGCACGTTTGAAGATTTCGCGACCTTCGAATAATAAGTTAGACGGGCCAATTGGCTCGTACTTATTTAAATCGCTACCGAAGTTTTCGATATGCAGAATGTCGCGATCTTCACTGTCGCAACCTGTTTTAGTGGCAAGTAAACCTGATGGTGTGTCTGAGGCTTCTAATACCACGGCACCAGCACCATCACCGAATAATACAGCACTGTCGCGACGTGCCCAGTTGATGTACCACGTCATACGTTCAGCGGCAATAACGACTGCTTTTTTGATCATACCTGCACGAATTTGTGCCGTTGCTGCTTGTAATGCATATAAAAAGCCTGAACATGCAGCGTTTGTGTCCATTGCTGCAGCGCCAACCGCGCCAATGTTTTTTTGCACTAAAGAGGCCGTATTTGCCACCATAGTTGATGGTGTACAAGTCGCAAGAAGTACAAGATCAATGTCTTTACCATCAACACCAGCACAAGCAAGCGCTTGCTTTGCGGCAACGGTCGCTAAATCGGCAGTAGAAACATGGCTGACACGGCGAGATTTGATGCCTGTACGTGTTGTGATCCATTCGTCATTGGTATCAACAATATTGCTAATTTCATCATTGCTGATGCTTGCTGGTGGTATACATTTACCCCAGCCAGTAATTTGGGCATAAGACATAATGTGTTCTCTTTATGTGGTCAGACTTGTTAAATTTTCCCGAAGTTATATCAAAATTCACTTGTTAACACTAGTTCATTGCCGCGCTATGTCGTAAATAATGGCATTTACTCAGTATTTAAGTTAAACCTAGTATAAAAAAGAGGCGATTATGAAAAAATAAATCTAAAAATAAGCACATTATCGGTACTATCTTTGTTATCTACGTTTGTGGTTAATGCACAAACCACCCTTATTCATGCAGGAAAGGTACTTGTTGGCACTGAACAGAGTGTTAAAGAGCAGCAAACGTTGGTTATTGAAGGTAATAAAATTGCTGCAATAAAAGCAGGCTACTTAACAACACAGCAGTTAGACCTCAGTGATGCAGATGTTTTTGATTTAAAAAATCAGATGGTCTTGCCGGGTCTGATTGATATGCACGTTCATGTTACCTTTGAGCGAGATGCAAAGCGTAACCCACATCAATGGGTCACTGAATACGAAGCCGATTATGCACTACGTTCTTTAAAGTTCTTAAAACACACGGTTAATGCGGGTTTTACCTCTGTGCGCGACCTAGGTAGCAGTTATCAAGTTATCTTCCCATTAAAGCGAGCGGTTGAGCGTGGCGACATTGTTGGCCCGCGCATTTTTGCAGCAGGTGATATGATCACACCGACCGGCGGCCACGCTGACATGCATGGCTATCGCCGTGATATTACCAAAGCGACAGAGGGTGGGGGATTAGGTGTGTGTGATGGTGCTGACGATTGTACTCGTGCGGTACGCGATGTAATTAAAAGTGGTGCCGATGTGATCAAAATTACTGCAACAGGGGGTGTTTTAAGTAATACAGCGGCCGGGGTTAATCAGCAATTTACTGATGAAGAACTCAGTGCCATTGTTAACACTGCTCATCATTTAGGCCGAAAAGTCACCGCTCATGCTCATGGCACAGAAGGTATAAAAGCAGCTCTCAGAGCGGGTGTTGATTCAATCGAACATGGCTCTTTTTTAGATAAAGACACAGTTAAATTATTTAAAAAGCAAGACGCGTATTTAGTTCCAACCTTACTCGCTGGCGCGACAGTAAAAGAAGAAGTGCTAAATAACCCGAATATGCCAAAAGCTATTGCTGAGAAGGTTGAATTTGTGGCGCCAAAAATGGAAGAGTCGTTTAAATTAGCATTAAAAAACAAGGTTAAAATAGCCTTTGGTACAGATTCTGGCGTATCTAAGCATGGTGATAATGCTAAAGAGTTCGAGTTATTAGTTAAATATGGCATGACACCAAAACAAGCTATTAAATCAGCCACCGTTGAAGCTGCTAAACTATTAGGTCAAAGTCATAACCTCGGTGACTTGAGTGTTGGTAAACAAGCAGATATTATCAGCGTTAATATGAATGTGCTTGATAACATTAGTGAACTTAGTCAGGTTCAGTTTGTTATGAAGGGCGGTAAAGTGCTCAAACAGTAAGGGTTACTATGGGCGGTAAAATTAAAGAGACGTTATTTAATCATTTAATTGATGCTGAGCGGCAGCTACTTGAGCCAGAAGTTCGGCAATCTGCTGAAGCGCTTGATGCATTACTTGATGATGATTTTATTGAAATAGCTGCTGATGGTACGTCTTTTAATAAGTTCCAAGTGTTAACCCGTCTGCCAACTGAGGTAGTACCGCAGTTTTATAATCAACACTTTAAAGGTCGAATGCTCAGTGATGATATTGCACAGCTGAGCTATCAAGCAGCCTTTAGACGTTCTGCGCGGTCAGAGTTTAATTACTCCATTCGAATGTCACTGTGGCGTTTTAATGGTAAACAATGGCAAATGGTGTTTCATCAAGGAACGCCTTGTGCTGTTTTTACAATTTCAATGGACGATGATTAAGTTTTAAAGAGTCCGTTATGCAAACCGATCCGGCGATTAGTCGCCTACTAATTTTAAGAAGCGCCGCAATCGCCGTACAATTTGTCGCTGTTATTGCGGTGTACTTTCTATTTGAATACCAAATCCCCTTACTGCCTTTACTTGCTGTTATTTGTGTTGAAGCAATCTTTCAGCTGTTAAGTATTTTCGCTTATAGAAAAGTAACCAAAGCCAGACCAGCCGCTGTACTGATGCAGCTGACAGCCGATTTACTGTTTTTAACGATTTTGCTTTCATTAAGTGGCGGGGCTACCAATGCATTTGTGTCGTTATTACTGTTACCGATAATGATCGCTGCGGTCTCTGTTAATGCGAAAGGGCTTGCTTATACCGCAGTGCTGGCAATCGCCGCTTATAGCTTTTTACTGATAAATATGCCTGAGCACACCATGCACCAAATGCAGATGACGCATCATTTTATTGGTATGTGGATTAACTTTGTTATTAGCGCCATTGTTATTGCTTTTGTTATTGGTACATTAAACAGTACATTGAGAGCAAGAGAAGCCACCATTGCACGAACTCGTGAGCAACAATTAAGGCATGAGCAATTATTAACGCTTGATGGCGCTGCTGCACAAGTAACGCACCAACTTGCAACGCCTATCGCAAACTTACAGCTGTTATTTGAAGAACTTAAAGAACAACAAGCTGATGACCCCATTGTACAAGAAATGGCTAAGCCATTAGCCCAGTGTAAAGAGCAGCTTGCTCATTTTAGGTCACTTTCAAATGCCTTAAGGACCGGTCAAACACGGCAAGTGATCAGCGCTGAAACACTACAAAGCACCATTCAAGATGCGATGACACTGCATTTTCCGGAGCAAAACTTACAGTGGCTAAATGACGCCCCTGATTGTTCGATTTTAAGTGATGCCATGCTGTTACCGGCTATTTTAAACTTGCTGCAAAACGCCGTATCGGCGAATAACTATAATCAGCAATACTGCGTAGAAGCTAAGTGGCACATAGATCAGCAAACAGTTTCATTGTCGTTACGTGATTTCGGTCAAGGTTTTAGCGAACAACAAATGGCATCATTAGGTGGCCAACTCATGCCAAGTAACAATGGTATGGGGATGGCAGTTATGCTTTCGAATGTGACTTTAGAGCGCTTAAATGGCTCATTAACACTAAGCAATCACCCACAGCAAGGTGCAATTGCGATGGTTAGTTTAAAAATTGTATGAAACTTTTAATTATTGAAGACGATGAAAATCTTGCCAGCACACTGGCAAGGCGTTTTACAAAACAAGGCTTTATATGTTCACTCGCTCATAACGCTGAGCAAGCTTTACAGCATATAACCACTTTTGAGGCTAGCCATTTTCTGGTGGATTTAAAACTCGGGGATGATAACGGCCTTGCGCTAATTAAACCCTTAAGAGAACAATTTCCTTCAGCTCGTATTGTGTTACTCACTGGGTTTGCCAGTATTGCCAGTGCAGTCGAAGCCATACGATTAGGTGCTGACGACTATTTACCAAAACCTGTCGATTTTAATTCACTTTTAAAAACAATCTTGGGAGACACAGAGGTAAACCTATCACTTGAAGAGTCAAAGCCAAACAAAATTATGTCGCCAGAGCGCCTTGAGTGGGAGCATATCCAACATGTTTTGCACAGTAACGATGGTAATATTTCCGAAACTGCGCGCCAACTGAATATGCACAGAAGAACATTACAGCGTAAATTACAGAAAAAACCAGTTCAGCAGTAATATGATTATTAACGTAAATAAAATAATTAGAAGGCGTAAATCAGTACAGGATTTAATTCTAAATAGGTACAAAATTACGTGTTTTAAATTTGCCGCATCGCTGATCCTTAACTAAAGTCATGTTAAACCTAATCGTTGTATGAGTCTGGTGTATGCATTTTTATCAACTTAACTTTTTCGCAATTTTTTTTGCAGGTCTTGCTTCATTCTTATTGGGAATTGTCTGGTATTCACCTTGGTTATTTAAGCGTATTTGGATGGAGAGCTGTGGTCTAACAGAGTTAGATTTGCAACAAATTAATCCATTTAAAGTTTTTGGTAGCAGTTTAATATTATGCTGTTTGATCTCATTTAGCTTTTCATTATTTGTTGGGCCCAATGTTGCTGTTGGGGTGGCTGTTGGTACAGGTTTTATAATTGGTTTATGTTGGGTAAGCCTTGCTATAGGCATAGGCTACATATTCGAGCAGCGGCCGTTAAAACTGTTTTTGGTAAATTCAGGTTACGCTATTTTACAATTTTCATTAATTGGCTTGGTTTTGGGTCTCTGGTCATAGCGTGATAGCATGTACTTTTTGAAATAATAAATGGATTAATGGCAAAACCAAATAAAAAAGGGCCAACTAAAACGGTCGATATTTTTTGTTCACAATGTAAAACGCAGTTATTTAAATACCGTAAAGGTGGAAAAGGCGCGTTGGTTAAATGTTTTGTTGAACGGATTAGCCAAGATTTTACCAATGACACCGGTATTTGCCCTGACTGCCAACGCCCATTTGCCCGCCAGACCATGATCCGTGGTACTCCAGCTTTAAAAATAATCGGTGGTAAGGTAACGCATAAGTAGATTAGTATTTACCACATTGTTAGTATGTAATTTACAGGAACTTATTCACGGATGAAGAAGGTATTATTATTTTTCGTATTTATTTTGATTAGTGCCTGTAGTGATAAAAAGGAATATAAAGAAGACTGCATCTCGCGGGTTGAATTTGTTTGGTTAGGTGAAAGCAACAGAGATAAAAACCGAACCATAAAAATTTTCATGAATGCATTCATTTCAGAGTATATCGATATTTACAGTCGCTCCACTCCTCCTAGTTCTGCAGTGCAAGGAGAAGATTCAGAATTTATTTATCTACAATATACAGACTTCTGTGAGGATAAGTATCGAATTACAAAACACTTAACAGATAAGGTTGTTGCTACACATCCAAACTTACCTGAACTACTTATAAGCAATCAAAGGTTTAAGCCAAGTATTAATACTATTGCTGTGGATGGACCTTATTGGATAAATGATCAAGATGCAAAACATTAACTTAGTCAAAGGTTCATTTGTTATTTTTCTTATTGTTTTTTGCATTTTACCCATTTTGACTTCATGTGGAGAGGAAGCATCACATACAAAAATATACACAAATGAATATGTGTTCGTAAGATCTAAAAACCCAAGCGATAACCTATATAAATATGGTGCATTTAAACTTAAACCTTTAGAAAATGAACCTAATGTCGTCCAATTTGATTGGATTACTGTCGAGTCTCCAAGCAGCATACTGAAGATAGAAAGTGACACTACTCATTTAGGCAAATCATCTTTTTTTGTAGCAGATGGGCTAAAGTTTGATGTTTTTTATCTTTCTTTATCTATTGCTGATCAAGACTCTTGGTGGGTGGCTGAAGTGCCAGCGGAGTTTAAAACAATGTATACCACAGAATTTTGTCAATCATCTTTGACAAAGCTAGAGCAAATCAACCATGAAGATCTGAGTATTTGCTTCGAGTAATTTTTTAACTGTAATTAGAATACGGACATTTATCCTCGTTTCTTACTCATGCTCTGATACTATTGACCGGTTTGCTGTTTCAATGAATGAAAACAACCCTCCCCATGGATTGGGCCAGTTGTATGGGTATAAACATATGAACAAAATGGACTCACGCACGTGATAGCACTTTTATTTGATATTATTGGCATGACAGGCACATTCTTAGTGGTTGGTGCTTTCTTTTTACTACAACTGAATAAAGCATCGCCAACCGGCCTTGTGTATAACATGATGAACTTAACGGGCGCAATTCTGTTACTGATCAGTCTTTGTTATAACTTTAACCTTGCTAGTTTTGTTATTGAGATTTTCTGGATAGCGGCGTCACTTATTGGATTATATAAGTACATCAAAGCAAAGCGTACTGGAAATGTTGAAACAGCTTAATTAAGCTTGGCTCATTAAAACAGACGTTTTTAGAAACCCATTTACAGTTGAAAATGGGTTTTTTTGTCGCTATTTAAGAAAACTTTATAAACTAAAATTATAAAAACATTGCAAGCTTACCAATCTTTTGTATTAATAGTGTAAACATGGTGTTGCTTTTGCAACACGGGCTATAAGTACAGGTATCGCTTACCGTGGATCTTTTCAGATGTTCAGCACTTTTTACTATTGCAGTTGCCTCAACCTCGCCAGTGGTTGCAAACGCGGCTGAAGAGCAAGACTTATTTTCTTTAAGTTTTGAAGACTTACTTAATGTTCAAGTCGATATAGCAAGTAAAACCAACGAAACTTTGTCATCAGTCCCTTCTACAATAAGTGTTTTTAGTCGTAAGCAAATTCAAGCATTAGGGGTTGATAACGCCTACGAAGTGATGAATTTTGTGCCTGGTATGCAATCAACTCGAGGTGATTGGGTAGGGGCGGTGCCTAAAGATCATGCTCGGGGCGTTTATCTAGATAGCGGTAATGTTTTGGTGATGATAAATGGTGAGCGAGTTAATGAATCATCATTTGGTAAGGCTTCTGTTTACATGCCTTATATTCCTATTGAAATCATTGAAAAAATAGAGTTTATTCGCGGTCCAGGCTCGGCTCTGTATGGCAGTAATGCGTTTTTAGGGGTGATGAATATTGTTACCTCTAAAGAGCGAAATACACTGCAACTTGTGCTTGGCAATAATGGTCGCTACGGGGCAACAGGGCAGTTCAATACCTCTTTAAGTGATGATACATCACTCTTTGCGAGTTTTTCGTATGATCAAAAAGACGGCGAAATCTACCCGCAAGGAGTAAAAGATCCTCTTGAGGCGCTTTACCTAGAAGCAGGTGTTGATTACAAAAAGCTGCAATTACGTGCTCGTTACAACGAAACCTCTCTTGATGAATTTTTAAACCTTGCCGGCTATTCAACGCAAAATCAACACACCAGTGATAACACCTTTGTTGGCGTTAAATATAACTGGATTGATAACGATAAGTTAAAGCTAGATTCTAGTTACTCATTCACAAAGCATAATATTTCAAGTGCAGGGTTAATCGCTACATTTGACGATATACCAGACTTTCTCGTTGGCCCTGCGTGGCAAACAACTGATAGTAAATTCGAAACTGAGCTAAGTTATCAATTCGATAACCAATGGCAGCTTGCTGCGGGAATTGAATACTCAGAAGCTAAGCAAACTGAAGCAGGAGTTCGCACGTCTTATTATGATTTCGATTCAGAACAAATAATTATCGACCCTGCCTTTGAACAGCAAGGGATCGTGTCTGTGATGGACTTTCCTGAGTTTTCGTCACTTAAGTTTACATTCGAAACCTTGAGTGCTTATGGACAGCTAAAAATACCATACTCAGATGCACTTACTTTATTTATTGGCGCACGCTATGACGATGTGAATGACATCGACAGTAAACTTTCTCCACGTCTTGCGGGTGTCTATAAAATAAATTCAGAACATACTGTTAAGCTGCAATATGGTGAATCGTTTAGAACACCGGTTACCAATGAGCTTTTTTCAAATGATGATGTGACAATTGGTAACCCATCGCTTCGCTCTGAGTCGATAAAAACCACTGAACTTGTTTGGCATTATAAAACCTCAGAGTTACAAGCTAATGCAGTGCTTTTTTATAATGAACTTAATGATTTTATAAATATTGAGCCAACATTATCAGATGATGCATTGTTTACCTTTACAAACTCATTCAACACCCAAAACAGTGGTATCGAGCTTGATAGCACTTGGCAATCAAGTAAAAATTTTTCGATTACAGGCACTTATACGCAATACTTTGAAGATCCCATCAATGCGAGCTTTAAGCGCTTTGCAAGCATAATCAGTAGTTATAACTTATCTGATTCATGGCAGGTGAGCTTAAACTTATTGTGGCGCGATACAGTTGAAGTAAGCTCAGAGACAGGTGCTCACTTTAAACAATCTGCTTACAGCTTATTGGGTGGCAGTTTAAAATGGCAGTTAAACAACAACAGCCAACTAATGCTAAAAGCAGAAAATTTGTTAGGAAAAAAATACAACGCATTTGATCCTCGCATTGACAATGGCGCAGTCGCTGGTACAACTGAGGAATTATCGTTACACTACCAATTCAATTTCTAGTAGTCCTGTTCGTAAGGTTTGAATGTCGTCATTAAGTAAAAAATTTATTGCAGCAGGTGTATTGCTAATAATGCTGTTAATATTAGTTTTTTATCTCGGTAGAAGCCATGATTACGAACAAGCTCAGCATCAAAGTCAAACACAAGCTACTCAGCTAAGCCATTATATCGCAAGTGAATTAGCACGATTTAAAACCATACCTAGCTTAGTAAGTGCCAATGATTTGGTAAAATCATTTATTGTCGAAAAAGGTGCTGGTGGAGATGCGGTCAATGATTATCTTGAAGATATTCAACGAGCGAGTGGGGCTTCAGATGTTTACGTAATGGATTTGTCAGGCACTGTTTTAGCAAGTAGTAACTGGCAAGTTGACTATACTTTCTTAGGAAGTAATTTTGCTTTTCGGCCGTATTTTTATTTAGCCAAACAAGGTGAAAAAGTTGCTTATTTTGCTTTGGGTATGCGCTCTAGTGAGCGAGGCTTTTATTTTTCTGAGCCGTTATTTTATCAAGGCGAGGTGGTTGCGGTAGTGGCACTAAAAGTTAATGCCAAAAAATTTGAACAAGACCGCCAGCTACTCAATGCATCAGACACTTCACATTTCTACATTGCTCTTGAAGACAACGTTATTGTTATGTCTGATGTAGCTGATTGGCGTTTAAAGTCACTTAAGCCCCTTGATAATGAACAAATGGCTGCATTAGTTAAATCGCGCCGATATCTGTCACATAAACCCACTTTACTGCCCTATACCCATAAACCTCTAAATGAACAAACCATACTGCAAAAAGTTTTATTAAACGGTAAGCAATCGCGCTTTATTAGTGCTGTTGAAAGCATTGAAATCATTAACGCCAAAGCGAGTGTGTTGGTGGATGTGACGAATGTCGAGCTTGCACAAATCCCTAGGCTTCTTTGGTTTAGTGTGTTTTATGCTATTGCGGTAGGACTTATTCATACGGCAATGGTACGTTTTGCTGGTTATAAAAAGCTTTTGTTTTCTAGGCACAGTCTTGAGCAAGAGGTTATAGAGCGTACACAGGCTCTCGAAAAGGCTCAAAAAGCGCTGATCCAAACAGCTAAACTTGCGACTATTGGTCAGTTAAGTGCAGGCATTAACCATGAAATCAATCAGCCATTAAGTGCCATGAATACCTACTTAGTGAGTGCAAAAAGGTTACTTATCAAAGGAAATATTGAGCAAGCCAGCGAAAATTTAGTCCTGGTGCAGTCTTTAATAGAGCGTGTACACAAAATTGTTGCACAGCTAAAGCATTTTAGTAAACCGGCACAAACTCAACTGAGACAGCAAAGCTTAGCGAGTATGTTAAAAAATGCCTTAATGATTGCAAGCGCACAGTTAAAGCAAGATGATATCGAAGTTAAAGCCGCAGATATTGATGCAAACATAACAGTATGGGTAGACAGCGTTAAGTTTGAGCAAGTCTTGGTTAACGTGATCACTAATGCCAGCCAAGCAATGAGTGAATCTGACAAACGCGAACTGAGCTTTGAGCTTGAACTGTTTGACGACCGAGTAAAGCTATCAATTCTCGATACTGGCCCGGGTATTGATCAACATGCATTAGGTAATATCTTTGAGCCATTTTATAGCACTAAAACCAGCAATGGTTTAGGCCTGGGCTTGTCTATTTCAAGGCAAATAATCGACTCATTTAATGGCCGCCTAACGGCCCATAACCGCCCTAAGGGCGGAGCACAATTTATTATAACTTTACAAACTAACAAGGAAACATCATGAGTGAAGTTGCAGCAACCTGTGATCAGGTAATCGTTATCGATGACGAAGCGGTGATCCGTGATTCATTGAAGCAGCTCCTTGAGATTGAAGGTTATCAAGTTCAGTGTTTTAGTGAGCCTACAGCGGCACTTTCAAAATTAAGTCGTCGCTTCGAAGGTATTGTACTAAGCGACATAAACATGCCAAAAATGGATGGCTTGGCATTTTTAGAGCAAGTTAAAGCCTTTGATAGCGAGCTACCGGTTATTTTTCTTACCGGCTTTGCTGATGTATCTGTGGCCGTTAAAGCCATGCAGCTTGGTGCTTATGATCTATTTGAAAAGCCGCTAACTGAGCAGTTATTAGATTGTATTGCCCGTGCTTCAGAAAAACGTGCGTTAGTAATGGAAAACCGCGCCTTAAAAATTGCTGTTGAAAAAACGTCTGCGCCCGGTGTGCGTATTTTGGGTGAAACCGAACAAATGCAACAAATGATGCATTTACTTAATGCGGTAATCGATACGCCAGCAGATGTGCTAATAGAAGGTGAAACAGGCACGGGTAAAGAGTTAGTTGCTCGCTATTTACACGATCAAAGTAATCGTTCAGCGGCTAATTTTGTTGCTATAAACTGCGGCGCAATACCTGAGCAACTTATTGAAAGTGAGCTTTTTGGTGCAGCCAGTGGTGCATACACAGGGGCGACACAATCTCGCCAAGGTAAGTTTGAATTTGCCAAAGGCGGCACTGTCTTTTTAGATGAAATAGAGTCTACGCCTGCGAGTTTACAAGTAAAGTTGTTGAGGGTGCTTGAAGAGCGCAAAGTAACCCCTGTAGGTGACAACCACGCCATTGATTTAGATGTACGTATAGTTGCTGCTACCAAAGTAGACTTAATGACACTAGTCGAAGCAGGGGAGTTTAGAGCCGATTTATATTACCGCCTAAATTTAGTAAAAGTGAGTATTCCGGCATTACGTGACAGAAAAGCTGATATTCCACTGCTTTTTAAACACTTCAGCTCGATAGCGGCGACACGTTTTCATAAGCCGCCTGCGCCATTGAGTAGTGAAGCTAAACAACGACTCCTTGCGTATGATTGGCCGGGAAATGTGCGAGAGCTTAGAAATCAGGCTGAACGTGCGGTATTGCTAGGTTCTGATCTTGCGTTTGCTTCTTACAGCGACACAAATAATCAAAATGAACTTGCTCAAGATCTAAGTCTTGCCGAGAAGATTAGCTTTTATGAGCAGTCACTCATCGAAGAAGCGCTAGAGCGAAACAACGGCAGCATAAAAGACACCATGGTCACATTACAAATTGCCCGTAAAACCCTTTACGACAAGATGACCAAGTACGGTATTAATCGCGAAATGTTCAAAGACTAAGCAACTCTCTCACATTCAACTCTTCACAATGGGTGGAACTGGTGACAGCATATTTTTAAAAATGTGTGGATATCCACCCATAAAAAATAGCCTCTTTTACGTCAATAAAGTTAATTTACTGTTATTTAACAGCTTTTTTAAAATTAACTAAGTTGGCAACCAACTTGCCTTAATAGTTAGGAACAACAATTTGAACCTAATAAGGGGCGCATAATGACAACAATATTCACTCATACAAAAACACGCGTAGCAGCGGCCGTAATTTTAGCGAGCACATCTGGCTCAGCAATGGCAGCAGACTACGCGGTATACGGTAAAGCAGAAGTTCAAATAGCAAACACAGATACAGGCGTTATGCGCTATGCAGATGAAGGTACGCAAATCGAAGCACCTTTTTCTCGTATTGGTATTAAAGGTAGCCACAAACTAACTGAGTCGCTAAAAGCAGTATTCAAATACGAAGTACAAGTAAAAGGCTTTGAGCATGATGATACAAATGAACCATTTTCAGCTCGTAATACTTACTTAGGTCTTGCAGGCGATTTTGGTGAAGTGGTTGTAGGTCGTAACGATACCCGTTTTAAATATTCTGAAGGTAAAGTAGACGGCTTTAACGAAACCCAAGCTGATATCGCTCAGTTGATCCCGGGTCAAGACCGTATCGGCGATACCATTACCTACAGCTCAAAAACATACGGTGGCGCATCACTTGCACTAACTTATGCTCCAAAAGATGACAGCAGCAACGATGAAGATGGTTTTGCGGCAACGGTTATTTATGGTGACCGTGCATTAAAATCTAAAGACTACTATGTCGCTATCAGCCATGTTGATGCACTTAACAAGTTGACGGCAAGCCGTGTTGTTGCCGCATGGAAACTTGAAAACCTACAGTTAGCGGGTTTATTCCAGCGCAGTGAATCGACCGACGGTACGCAAGAAGGCAATGGCTATGCACTTAGCGCAAGCTATGCAATCGATAAATGGGTACCTAAACTGCAATACGTTAAAGACGACTCAAAGATTCGCCATGCTGAAGAAGGTAAGCAATGGACAGCAGGTGTTGACTATGTGTTCGATAAACAAACCACTGCTTACTTATTCTATACTGATTTAGATTTAGAACTTGAATCAGATAACAGCGTTGCACTTGGCCTTAAATACAAGTTCTAAGGAGTCGGTATGTCATTAGTAAATCAAACAAAAGATGGCTCACAGCCACGCCCATTAATGAGCACAGTGATGTTACTGTTAGGCCCATTAGTGATGTTATTAACTTGCTTAATTGATCCACCAGCGGGTATGAGTGTATCTGCATTACGTACTGCAGGCCTTGCATTTTGGATGGCTTCTTGGTGGGTAAGCGAAGTTGTGCCAATTCCTGCTACGTCTTTATTGCCACTGGTTATATCACCTCTTGCTGGCATTGCAGCAATCAAAGGGGTCGCGTCACCTTATGCACACCCTTTGATCTTTTTATTCTTAGGCGGCTTTTTGATCTCAATCGCGATGGAGCGTTGGGGTTTACACAAGCGTATTGCACTTAATACCATGCTTCGTGCTGGTACTAAGCCAAGCCTACAAATTTTAGCCATGATGTTAGTAACGGCATTTCTATCAATGTGGATGTCAAATACAGCGACTGCTGTGATGATGTTACCGATTGCAATGTCGATTACTATGTTGGTTAAACAGTCTAACCCAGATAATGACCAATTTGGTAAAGCATTGTTATTATCAATTGCCTATGGTGCTAGCATCGGTGGTATAGCAACCCTAATCGGTACGCCACCAAACGCATTAATGGCTGCATACTTATCAGATAGCTACAAGATTGATATTGGCTTTGCTGAGTGGATGAAAGTAGGTGTACCACTTGCGACAGTTATGCTTATTTTATGCTGGGTGTGGTTAACTAAGTTTGCCTATAAAGTAGATACACAATGTGCAAAAAGTGCAAGCAAAGACACTAAATCTTTATTCTTGTCACAGTTACAAGAGTTAGGAGCTATGCAGCGCGCTGAAAAAGGCGTAGCTGTTGTATTTGCTTTAGCTGCAGTATGCTGGATTTTTAGGCCTATGATTGCTGATTTCTCTGGCCTTAAAATTTCTGATACGGGCATAGCGATTGCTGCAGCATTGATGTTATTTGTGTTACCAGCAAATAAAGGCGATGGTGAGCGAATCCTTGATTGGGAAAGTGCAGCTAAAGTGCCGTGGGGCGTGTTGCTACTATTCGGTGGCGGTTTAACACTAGCTGCACAAATCAAGTCGTCTGGCCTTGCTGAATATATTGCCCATATGATCGAGGGCGCAAGCGCTATTCCGTTAGTTTTAAGTGTTCTAGCGGTAACGGCTCTTATTACATTCTTAACAGAAATAACCAGTAACACAGCCACAGCTGCAGGTTTCTTACCACTATTAGGCCCAGTTGCTGAGTCAGTATTTGGTACACCGCTTGTATGGGTCATTCCTGCTGCAATTGCATGTAGCTGTGCGTTTATGATGCCAGTCGCGACACCACCAAACGCGATTGTGTTTGGATCAGGGCAAATTCAAATGCGCGATATGATCCGTTCTGGGTTCGCACTTAACTTAATAGCTATTGCCATGATCACCTTAGTTACAATGACTGTAGCAGCGAGTGTATTTGCTTTTTAAATGTAAAAATTAATGAATACAGAACAATAGTTTCAACTCTTACCAACCACTCACAGCGCTCTTTATGGGCGCTGTTTTTATTTGCTCTCGATTTTATTCATCGTTATAGTTGTTTAAACCTTTTTGATGAGTACTCGTTTTGGTCGAACTAGATTCACAATTACAAGAACAATATTATCAGCTGAACGATGCATTTTTAGCTGAACCTTACTTACCAATAGATATTAGAATAAAGCTTCTAAAACGCGTCAAAGTTGCGCTTATTGAGAACGAGCAGGCTTTAGTGAATGCTTCAAGTAAAGATTTTGGATACCGTACAGCCTTTGATACTGTACTAGGCGATATTTTCCCAACAGTCAAAACAATCAGTGATGTGATTAAGCGTTTGCCAAAGTGGGCAAAAAATGAATCTCGTGGTGTTGGACTTAGTTTATGGCCTTCGTCTGCACATATCAGTTATCAGCCGAAAGGGGTTGTAGGCATCATTGCCCCATGGAATTATCCAATTCAACTTGCGTTAGTTCCTGCCATAACCGCATTAGCCGCAGGCAATCGCGTAATGCTAAAGTTAAGCGAATATACACCTCACACTAACGCAGTTATAAAAACGATTTTGGCTGATGAATTGAAAGAGCATTGTATCGTGATTGAAGGCGAAGCAGAACTTGCTGCAAAATTTTGCCAACTTCCTTTTGCTCATATGCTGTTTACTGGTTCAACCGCTGTCGGCCGTAAAGTAATGCAAAGTGCTAGTAAAAACCTTACCCCAGTGACGTTAGAGCTAGGTGGTAAATCGCCAGTAATTGTTCTTGATGATGCAAATATCAAAGAAGCAGCGAAAACAATTTTATTTGGTAAATTGAACAATGCAGGGCAAATTTGTGTTGCTCCTGATTACGTATTTGTTCCAAAGCGCCTTGAACATCAGTTGGTAATGCAGCTTTGTGATATTTACCGAAAACATTTTAAACAAGGTGTTGAAGGTAAAAATCTGACTTCAATTATCTCCGAGAGTCAATACCAGCGATTAGCTGCTTATTTAGTTGATGCAAAAGACAAAGGCGCGCAAGTATTTGAGCCGATAGAAGGTCATCAAGTTGATGAACTAAAACACCGTATGGGCTTGCATATTTTAACGCAAGTGAATGATGATATGCGCGTCATGCAAGACGAGATCTTTGGCCCCTTACTGCCCATTATCGGTTATGAGTCATTGCAGCAGGTGATTGATACGATCAATGGTAACTCATTACCTCTTGCTTTGTATATTTTGGGGCACGATAAAGAGAAAATCAGTAAATTAAGCACATCAATCAGAAGTGGTACATTAGCAATTAATGATGTATTGATGCAGGTAACAGCAGATCAGCTACCGTTTGGTGGTATTGGTGAGTCAGGGATGGGGCACTATCATGGCATTGAAGGTTTTAAAACCTTTAGCCATGCACGAAATACCTTGGTATCCGGTAAGTTTAACCCTCGCACTAGCTTATTGCTAAAACAAAATAAATTGCTGATCAAACTATTAAAATGGTTGTACTTGCGCCCTTAAGCGCAAGTACGAAGTTTATTTATAGACGCCCGTCAGGTGCGTATAAACCAGCCTGTATTTTTGCATAAATGGCATCTGCTTTTTCTTTAGCAGCTTCAATTTCTGCAGGCATCATACTTCGCTCATCAAGCTTACGGCTATGACTTGCATCCATGTTGCCGTTGTATTCAGCAATGGTATTCCAAATGTATGATTTTTCGAGATTCTTAGGAACTCCTAACCCTTCGTAATACATTAAAGCCATGTTGAATTGCGCAAGAGTAAAGTTATTTGCAGCCGCCTTTTGGTACCAACTAAGCGCGGTACGGTAATCTTGAATTACCCCTTCGCCATTGGCATACATAACCCCTAAATTAAACTGTGCCGCTGGATGGTTTTTTTGTGACGCCATTTCATACAATGAAATGGCTTTTTCTTTATCAAGTTTGACACCTTTACCTTCTTGATAAAGTACACCCAATGCGAACATTGAATCAGCATGCACTTTTTTTACTGCTTTTTCGTACAACTCTGCTGCTTTACGATAGTCTCGTTGCACACCAAAGCCACCTTCGTACATTTTAGCAAGCTCATACATTGCAGGGGCATAACCTCTGTCTGCAAGGTAATTAAATTCATGAAGCGCTTCTTCAAAACGACCTTCATTCGCCGCTAATTGGGCATCTTCAAGACTGGCATTTGCTAAAGGTGACAAGATTAACGTGCTAGCGAGCAATAGTGATTTAAAATTAGGCTTGATCATAGTCTGCCTCCAAATGTGTGTTAGGTATCAATAACAAAGTATTCAGCTATTGATAAAATGCCTTGCCAAACAGCCTCAGAGCAAAACATCACTTTTAGTTTAGCCCCAACAGCTGCAAATGCCCAATTTATAGACAGCGGCAAGCTTTGCAATTAACAAGTAGGCTTAAGATACAGATTTTCCAGAAAAATTAAAGAAATAAAAAAAGCCCTTTGCGGGCTTTTTCGTGTCATATCTACCGTCACCGATATGAGCAATGTAGCAAGTAAAGTGTAACGTTTTATGTCTATGTTTGGGTCGAGGAAACAGATGACAATCAAGAGTTACATCTTGAACTAACTTGGTAAAACAGCATCAAAACCTTTAACAGTATGATGTTGCTGTGAGAATAGTCTAGCGAACCAAGTTGTTGATAACGATTATTACTTAGGTTTAACCGTTCGTCAATACTCAAATGATAATTAATTTCATTTAATTTGGTTGCTGAATTTTTGTTCTTAGTGGTAAGTTTACTTTGTTTTGAAATAGGATTTGAAAAAACTACAATGAAAAAGCTATCAAAGTATCTAATAGTATTTAGTTTATTGTTTACAGCAACAGGGTGTTCTCCGAGCTTCACTTACAATAATTTAGGTTGGTTATCAGGGTTTTGGATTGATGATTATGTTGACCTTAACAGTGACCAGGCTGATAAATTTGAGCATATTGTCAAAGCCAGCCGAGATTGGCATCGAGAAACACAACTCCCCTTATATAAACGCGACCTTGAAAATTTAAAGACCATGTTAGATAAGCAAGTTGACCATAACGAGCTTAAAGCACACTTTGTACAAGCGAAGCAGCACTGGCAAACATTGATTAATAAAATTGAGCCTGAACTTATCGCTTTAGCGAATTCACTTTCTTATAAGCAGCGCGTAGAGTTTGTTGCTGCACTGCAAGAAAACATTAACGACGAGTACAAAGAGCACGAAGAAAAATCACCTGAGCAACATAAAAAAGAACGTTTAGAAGAAAACCTTGAAAATTATAAAGAGTGGTTCGGTAGCAGACTCACTGCGCAGCAAAAAACACTCATAGAGAGCTCATCAAATTCTCGAGTCGGTACATTTTTAATGTGGATGCAGTACAAACAAAAGCGTTTAGATGCATTAAAAACGTTATTTATGCAAAAGCAAAAACCAACAGACTTTGATAGCCAGTTGGCAGTCATCATTAATAATCGCTTGGCTTTTATGAGCGATGAGTTAATTGCAGCCGATGATAAAAATCTCGATAACTACGTTAATTTATTAGTGGAACTAAAACCTACATTAACCGATAAACAGCGTCGTAATGTTCGCGATGAGTTTGATGAGTTAATCGAAGAGGTAAGTGACTTGATTGATGATTAATGGGCTAGGTGTATTTGCACGTGATATGAAATTGATGGCAGCTAGCAGCTTATGTTTTTAAAATAAAAGTTAGAAAGTATCAGTTTTTCAAGATTTTATGTTAATAAACGTAATTTAATGAGGGTTCGCTTAATAATTTGTTCCTAATTTTTTAATTTGGAGTTAAAATCTAGTCACTAGAATAATAACGAGAAACTGAATGGATATTGGTGCGCTAAGAGGCACTCAAGCTTTACGTAATAACGTTCTTAAATGGATGGGCTTTTGTCTAGGTGTTTTAGCGGGCGTGTTCGCGGTTTTTAATCTATTTATAAATGACTTTGTTGTTCTAGGTGCGTTAGAAGTCGTTTTTGCTTCGTTTTGTTTTTATATCTTTTTCTATACCCGAAAACGTAATGCTCAGCTCTGGCAATCACTTACTCTGTGTTTGTTTTTAAGTTTACTCATTACATTAGGTACTTACTTAAGCAGTATAAAGAGTTTACTTTTTATCTGGACATGTTCATTGCCTGTATTGTTCTATCTATTACTTGGTAAGCAATATGGGCAAGTGTTGTCTTTGATGGTTGCACTATTACAAGCACTGATTTTATTTAGTAAATCAAGTCTTGAACCTCTCAATAGTGTTAATTTTTTACTCAATTTTTCATTTACATATATCTGTATTTGGGCAGTATCTCACACCTTTGAAAATAGTCGTGCTGAATATGGACAGCGACTTGAAAACTTAGCCTTGCTCGACCCTTTGACTGGCGCGGGGAACCGCTTGGCAATGACCCATTATTTTGAAGTTGAATTAAAAAACAAAAATGGCTTGTTTATCTTAATGCTCGACCTTGATTATTTTAAGAATATTAATGATCAGTATGGCCATGATGTTGGCGATCGCATTTTGATTGAAGTAACCAGTTTCTTTAGGCAACGCATTAGTAAAGGCTATGTATTTCGTATTGGCGGTGAGGAGTTTGCTATCTTCTTACCCAGTAGTGACCCAAGAAGTGCTTATGAATTCGCAGATATGCTGCGCGAGCACTTATCAACCACTATCCACAATATTGATGAGCAAGTAATTAATCTGACCATTAGTATTGGTGTTGCTTGCTACATGCCAAATCAAACCCTGAAAAACTTTATTAAACGTGCTGACGATGCGCTATACCAAGCAAAGCAGCAAGGACGAAATAAAGTTGTAACAGCTTATGAGTTGAGCCAAGAGTCAATTGAGCATAATAAAGCGAGTTAGCGTTTATAAATTTAGCTTTTGTACATGGTGTCGAAATCAGGGATGTTTGCCTCCCAAATAGGAATATCTTTGCCTATGTATTCACGCATAGCATCAAAGAATAAACGCGTTCTTACTGGTAAGTCTCTGTGTGGGTAAACTGCATACACCGCGCTGTAATCGAGTAATTCCATATCGGTTAAAATGGGCACCAGATCGCCACGCTTAACTTCATCGTCAAGAATAAATGCCGGCGCCAAAACATACGCATTGCCTGAAATAGCTTTCATTAAAAGTACTTCTGCATCGTTCGCACGAAAGACGCTTTTAATATTTTGCTCAATAATATCGCCATCGGCATTACGATAACGAATTCCACTGATGCGTTTACTTGGGCTTGAATAGCTAGCGGCAGGTAGTTCTTTTAAATCCTCAACCTGTTTTGGCATACCGTAAGTTTCAATAAATTCCGGTGATGCCAACAGCAACATACGGTTGCGGGCAATTTTACGGGCAATAAATGACGAGTCTTTTGGTTCGCCAACACGAAACGCTAAATCATAGCCTTCTGATACTAAATCAATCAGCCTGTCGTCTAAACGAAGTTCCACCTCAACTTGCGGAAAGCGTTTTTGAAAGTCGTTAATGACTGGTTGAATATAGCGTTTACCAATAATACTTGATGAGGTAATTTTTAACGTACCACGGGGTTCTTGGTGGTAATTTTCAGCAAGTCTTACGGTATCTGATAACAAATCTCTCAGTTCAGCTGCTTTTTTTACCATTTCAGCACCAGCGGCAGTCAACGAAAAAGAACGTGTAGTACGATTTAGTAAACGAACACCTAATTCATCTTCGAGGCGGCTAATTTGTTTTGAAATAACTGAGCGATCTATATTTCTAGATTCGGCGGCTTTGGCAAATGAGCCTCGTTCAATTACTTCAAGCAACATTAATAAGCGGCTGGTGGTATCCATAGCAGTTCCTTAAATTCTATTGGTGCAATTCTGGCATTAATGAATTTAAAAATCTATCATTTTTATCCACTAATTAGTTGCGTAACATTGTCTCCTATCTAAATACAGGAGAGTCGTTATGAACAAATCTATTCTTGCAGTGGCAGTGACCATTGCGAGCTTAACGTTGGCAGGATGTGGTAGCGAAGCTAGCCAATCAGCGCAGCAGCAACAATTACAACCTATCGATGTAGCGCAAGTACTTGTAAAGCCAGTACAAAATTGGCACACCTACACAACGCGTTTAGAGGCACCGCAAGAGGTTGCACTTATGCCGCGTGTTTCAGGTGTGATTGATAAAATTAACTTTAAAGAAGGTGACAGTGTTAAAGAAGGTGATTTGCTTTTCACCCTTGATGCACGCCCTTTTGCAGCAGTAGTCGATAGCTTAAAAGCGCAGATAGAGAGCGCCAAGGCCGCATTAGAGCAGGCTAAAAGTGAAGCAAAACGTGCAGAGCGCTTAACTGAGCGTAAAGCAATTTCAACGGAGCAAGCTGAGTCTCGTAAATCAACGCTAAGACAACGCGAAGCGCAATTGCTAGCGCTACAGGCTGAACTTACGGCCGCAGAGCTTGATTTAGAATTTACTCAAGTGCGTTCACCCATTGATGGCGTTGTATCGCGTGCGAATATTACCAAAGGTAATAACGTGCTTGCTGGTCAAAGCGTGTTAACAAGCATTGTTTCAAACCAGCAAATGTATGCTTATTTTGATATTGATGAGCGTACATGGAATCAATCGTTTACTGATGTGACAGCGCAAAGTGAACAAGCGGTTGTGATGCAAAAAGTGGGTCAAACCAGCTTTAACTTCAATGGCAAAATCAACTTCATTGATAACCAAATTAATGAAACTACGGGCACTCTTCGTGTGCGTGCGGTGTTCGAAAACGATGAACAACAATTACGTGCGGGCTCATTTGCACGTATTAAGCTTGCTGCCAATAAAGTAAGTGAAAAAGTCATTGTGCCTGAGCGTGCAATTGGTACTGATTTAAAGAATCGCTTTGTACTCACTGTAGGTGAAGGCAATGTTCTTGAATACAAATTAGTAACGGTGGGTGAGCGTTACGGCAGTTTACGTGCGATTACATCAGGACTAAACGAAAACGATGTGATTGCTGTGAATGGCCCGGCGCGTGTTGGCCCTGGTATGCCAATTTCACCAAACACAGTCACAATCAATAGCGACGGAATTGCATTTACTCTTTCAAATAATCACTCAGATTTGGTTGCTAAACAGTAGGTCAAAATGAAATTTTCACACTTTTTTATCCAGCGACCCATCTTTGCAGCGATGCTGTCGCTTATATTTCTCATTGCAGGGGCAATTTCGCTATTTCAATTGCCAGTGAGTGAGTACCCTGAGGTTGTACCACCAACGGTTGTAGTAACAGCAAATTACCCGGGTGCTAACCCAACGGTGATTGCCGAAACAGTGGCAACGCCACTTGAGCAAGAAATCAATGGTACAGAAAACATGTTGTATATGTTTTCACAAGCAACCAGTGATGGCCGCATGACTTTAACAGTTACTTTTGCATTAGGTACTGATTTAGACCGTGCACAAGTTCAAGTGCAAAATCGTGTCAATAGTGCACTACCACGCTTACCGCAAGAAGTTCAGCGTTTAGGTGTTGTAGCCGAAAAATCATCACCTGATTTAACCATGGTGGTGCATTTGTACTCGCCTGAAAAAACACATGATACGACCTACTTAGCGAACTATGCTGATTTGTATATCAAAGACCAAATTGCGCGCTTAGGCGGTGTGGGTGATGTGCAAATGTTTGGTGGTGGTCAATATTCAATGCGTGTTTGGCTTAACCCTGATGCACTCTCTGCTCGCGATTTAACAGCAATGGACGTAGTAAATGCATTACGCGCTCAGAACCAACAGGTTGCTGCGGGTAGTTTAGGTGCGCAACCTACCTCGAAAAGTAATCAATTTCAAATTCTGATGAATGTAAAAGGGCGCTTAAGCTCACAAGAAGAATTTGAAAATGTGATCATCAAAGTAGGTGACCAAGGTCAGCTTACACGCCTAAGTGATGTAGCACGCCTTGAATTAGGCCAAAACACCTATGCATTAAGAGCGATGTTAGATGGTCAACCTGCGCTTGCAATGCCGATTTTCCAGCGCCCAGGTTCAAATGCGATTGAGCTTTCTGATCAAGTGCGTGAAACCATGAAAGTATTATCAAAAGACTTTCCGGCAGGTGTTGAATACGACATTGTTTATGACCCAACTGTATTCGTACGCGGTTCAATTGATGCTGTTATTAAAACGCTACTAGAAGCAATTGCATTAGTTGTAATCGTTGTTGTGGTGTTCTTACAAACTTGGCGTGCATCAGTAATCCCACTGATTGCAGTACCGGTATCTTTGATTGGTACGTTTGCGGTTATGCAATGGTTGGGGGTTTCGATTAATACCTTATCGCTATTCGGTTTGGTTCTTGCCATTGGTATTGTTGTTGATGATGCCATTGTTGTGGTTGAGAACGTTGAGCGTAATATCGAGCAGGGCTTATCGCCACTTGAAGCAACCCGTGTTGCAATGACAGAAGTAACAGGGCCAATTATCGCCATTGCACTTGTATTGTGTGCGGTATTTATTCCAACGGCATTTATTACGGGTTTATCTGGTCAATTTTATAAACAATTTGCTTTAACCATTACTATTTCGACGGTTATCTCAGCGTTTAACTCGTTAACACTATCGCCTGCGTTATCGGCGTTACTATTAAAAGGTCATGATGCAAAACCAGATCGTTTAACTAAGCTATTAAACCGTGTATTTGGTAACTGGTTATTTAAACCTTTTAACCGCTTATTTGATAAAGGCGCCAATGGCTACGAAAAGCTGGTACAAAAGCTAATTCGTATGAGTGTGATTGTATTAGTTGCTTATGTTGCACTTGTTGGTGGCACAGTAAAATTGTTTGACGCAGTACCAGGTGGTTTTATCCCACAGCAAGATAAGCAGTATTTAGTGGCTGTTGCACAGTTACCCGATGCGGCAAGCTTAGACAGAACTCAAGAAGTCGTGCAAGAAATGGAAAAAATTGCATTACAAGTACCGGGTGTTGCAAACACAGTATCGTTTCCTGGTTTATCGGTGAATGGTTTTACAAATAGCCCTAATAGCGGCATTGTATTTACACCGCTTGCCCCTTTTGAAGAGCGTCAAGATCCGAGCATGTCGGCAATGGCGATTGCGGCTCAGTTAAATCAGAAGTTTGCTAGTATTGATGAAGCATTTGTTGCGGTATTCCCGCCACCGCCAATTCAAGGTTTAGGTACAACGGGTGGCTTTAAACTGCAAATTGAAGACCGTGCAAACAAAGGCTTTGAAGCACTCTTTAACAGTTTACAAGCAACCATTGCGAAAGCGCAGCAAGACCCAGCATTAATGGGGCTTTATTCAAGCTTTAGAATTCAAGTACCGCAAATGGATATCGACATTGACCGTGAGCAAGCGCTTATCCAAGGTATTCCACTTGATGAAGTATTCAATGCCCTACAAGTGTACTTAGGTTCTGTGTACGTGAATGACTTTAACTTGTTTGGTCGTACATATCAGGTTAATGCGCAAGCTGATGCTGATTACCGCCAAGATCCTGAGCAAATCTTGAATCTTAAAGTACGTAACCGCATGGGTGAAATGGTGCCATTAGGCTCTGTATTAACGGTCACACCAACAACAGGCCCAGATCGTGTAATGCACTACAATGGTTACCCTACAGCTGAATTAAATGGTAGCCCAGCACCAGGTTATAGCTCTGATCAAGCGCAACATGCGATTGAAGCAATCCTTGCCGATACATTACCAAATGGTATTGAGTTTGAGTGGACAGAAGTAACTTATCAGCAAATATTAGCGGGTAATACCATGGTGTATGTTTTCCCACTGGTTGTATTGCTTGTATTTATGGTACTTGCTGCGCAATACGAGAGCTTAAGATTACCACTGGCTATTATTCTGATTGTGCCTATGACGATTTTCTCGGCCTTATTAGGTGTGTGGTTTGTTGGTGATGACAACAACATCTTTACGCAAATCGCATTAATCGTACTGGTTGCACTTGCAAGTAAAAACGCCATCTTGATGGTAGAGTTTGCACGAGATCAGCATAAAACGGGGCTATCTCATCTTGAAGCTATCATCAAAGCGTGTCGCTTACGACTTCGCCCAATTTTAATGACGTCAATTGCCTTTACAGCAGGTGTTGTACCTCTTGTTTTAGCCACAGGTGCAGGTGCAGAGATGCGTCATGCCATGGGTAACGCAGTGTTCTCAGGCATGATTGGTGTAACTGTGTTCGGCTTATTGTTCACCCCGGTGTTTTATATGTTAGTCACTAAAAAATCGCAGAAGGAGCAACATGATGCATAAGCCTCTTCATGGAATCTTTAAACACGGCAAACTAGTTAGTGCAATGCTATTAGCCGGAGCACTTGCAGGCTGCGCACAAAGCGTCGATATGCAAGAGCAGCAAGTGAGCCTGACACAATTTGTAAGTGATACACAAATTGGTGAACAAAACGAAGGTGCGAGCGAAAATAACTGGTGGCGCCGTTTAGATTCAGCGCAGTTAAACAATTTAGTGACAGATGCATTAGCAATGAATCACGACCTAAAAACCAGTCAACTTCAACTTGATGCAGCCATTGCCCGTTTAGGTGCAGCCCGCGCGGATTATTATCCGCAGGGCAGCCTAAGTGTAGGCGCAGAACGCAGCAGCTTAGATGGCGCAATTTCGCGCCAATCAAACGCAGGCGTTAATGTTAATTGGCAGCTTGATTTGTTTGGTCGTATTACCGCGCTTGTCGATGCTGCTAATGCGGGTGCATTAAACCAAGCGGAGCAGCTAAGAGCATTACAGGTTGAAGTGGTTTCTGCCGTGGTGCAAGGCTATGTCAGCTATCAAGGTAATGTGCAAAAGCAAGCGATTATTGAAATGCAAATCGAGGCGCTCGAGCAAAGTATTGATGTGCTCAAAGCGCGAGTAGAAGAGGGGGTTGCGAATGAGCTTGATCTTAACCGCACTCTTGCGCAGTTAAAGCAGCAACAAGCGCTTATTCCTGAGCTTAGCTACTTGCAATATCGTGACCTCGCAACCCTTGCGGTGCTAACAGGGCGACTTGCAAGCGATATAACACTGATTGAAGAGCCTGAGTTATTAAGCCATGAATTTAGCGTGTCGTTTACTAAAGCCAGTGAAGCAATGGCACTGAGACCAGATATCACCAGTGCCTTATATCAGTTTAGTCAGGCTTATTCGCTAAGTGTTGCCGCCTCAAAAGCATTACTGCCAGATATTAGTCTGGCTGGGTTTGCAGGTGTGGTGAGCTTAACCAGCAATGGCTTAGAAGATACCGTGCAACAATGGCAAGTAACGCCAAAAGTTGAATGGTCTTTACTCAGCTATCCTGCATTATTAGCGCAGCGTGATGCACAGCAATTTTTAAGTGAAGCCGCTTACAGTGACTATCAAAGTAAAGTATTAAAAGCCATTAGCGATAGTGAACTTACTTTACAAAGGCTAGTCAAACAGCAGCAACAGTTAAGTTATGCTGATCAACGTTTTAATTATGCGAATAAAGCATTTGGTCAAGCTCAAGCAATGTACCAAGAAGGACAAATTCCTTACTTAGAGTTGTTAGATGCGAGACAGGATGTTTTAATAGCACAAGAGAACGCTGTTGATTCAACAATTGCTTCATTACAGGCCAAAGTAAGTGCTTATCAAGCATTTAATGGTCGTTGGAGCTTTGAACTAAACAACCTTTAACCCAGAGTATTAAATGTCACATATTCAACAAACTACAGAACTTCCGTCAACAATGCGCGCGCTTGCACTGATTGAGCCGAATGACGCCATAGCGTTATCTGAGCTTTCTGTGCCAGTACCGAGCCCTGAAGGCAATGAGCTTTTGGTTAAAGTTGAATATGTAGGCTTAAATCATGGTGATGCCAACTTTGCAAAACAAGGTTTTTGTAAATGGCATTACCCTCATGTACTAGGTCATGATGCTGTTGGTGTGGTTGTTCAGGCAAGTAAAGGTGTATTCCCAGGTGTTGGCGCACGTGTTGTATGGCACGCCAGCCTTGGCGACCAAGGTGTTTTATCTGAATACACAACGGTACCAAACTATGCGGTTTCGGTTGTGCCAGATAACGTATCACCGGCAGATGCTGCAACCTTACCTTGTTCAGGTATGACGGCATTAATTGCCCTTGATAAGTTGCAGCTAAGCGAAGGGGATTCACTGTTTATTGATGCAGGTGCGGGTGGCGTTGGTCAATTCGCTATTCAATTTGCTAAGCAACGTGGTGCCACCGTGTTTACCACTGCCAGCAAACACAATCATAAGTTACTTAAGCAATTAGGTGCTGATGTGGTGTTTGACTACAAAGACCCAAAACTTGAAGATAAAATTCGCCGTGAATTAGGCCCGCAAGGCTTTGATGCGGTGCTTGATTGTATTGGTGGCGATACTACCATTCGTAACGTTGAGCTAATGCGCTTTTGTGGTCGTATTGCCTGTTTAAATGAGTTACCTAAGTTTGAACAAGAACTTATGTTTAGACGCGCACCAAATATTGGCATTGTATCGTTAGGTGGAGCTTGGCTTGCAAATAGCTTATGTGCGCAGCAAAAGCTGAGCTTTATGGGTAACTTATTACTCGATAATGCAGCCCGTGGCGAGATCAAATTACCGCAAATTCATGCTGTTGATTTTACCGCCGAGGCTGTTTCAGCTGCTTTAAATAAACAACTTGCTGGTGGCTTTACCGGTAAACAAGTTGTGCAGGTAAGCGGCTAATCTTGCAAACTCACTGCCCAGTCATCTTGTTTGATGGTCAGTGCAATCTGTGCCATTTTTGTGTTCAGTTTATTTTTATAAACATTTAAAGCAAAGCTTGCTATTCTCGTTATTGGGAACAAATAACAATAATAAGAATATGAACATTCTCTTTCTAATCCTAAGCTCGGTTTACATTGCTTTACTGCTCTTTATACCAGCATTTCCTCAGCCTATTATGGCACTATTTAAAACATTACCAATCGGCCTGTTGATCGTGATGGTGTTAAAAGGGCGTAGTCAGTTACAAAATCGTACTTTTATTACTTTATTATTCGCTCTTAGTTTTTCAGCACTAGGTGATGTGCTGCTAGCCCTTGATACAGGGCAACTGTTTATAGGCGGTTTAGCGGTATTTTTTATAAGCCATACCTTTTATATCATTACCATGTTGCCAATTAAAACCTGGCGACTAGACGTTGTACTTCTTTATCTATTTTTGGCCATCATCGTTTTTTGCTTATTCTATCCAAACTTAAATGACATGCTCATTCCTGTGCTTTTCTACATGCTGGTGCTTACTATAATGGCAAGCCTTACTTGGATGACGGATAAATCGAACGGCTTTTTAGTGTTAGGTGGGGCCGTGTTTGTTATATCAGACTCTATTCTTGGCCTTAACCGTTTTTATTTAGAAATAGCGCATGCAGATATCGCAATAATGTGTAGTTATTATTTAGCGCAATTTTGTTTGGTGACAGGTTTTTTGCAGGCAACAAGTAAACATAAATAGCCGCAGTGGCTCAGTGGTGATTGCCGTGATAAAATATGCGCGTTTTAATTTTCGAGATTTTCCATGGCAAATACAGCGCACGCACTGCACATTCTTGTTAAACATAAAGAACAAGCTGAAGACATTATCAAGCAACTAAAAAAAGGTGCTAAGTTTCAGACTTTAGCTAAAAAACATTCAACCTGTCCGTCGGGTAAAAAAGGCGGCGATTTGGGTGAATTCAGACGCGGTCAAATGGTACCACAGTTTGACAAAGTAGCATTCAGCGGCGAAATCTTAGAACCTCATTTAGTGAAAACGCGCTTTGGTTGGCATGTAATTAAAGTGCTATACAGAACGTAAAGTTAAAAGCTGGTCTAAATATCAAAAGACACATTTTTAGCATTAAATACTTATCAATAATGAGTTTAAGTATTTATTCGGTAACGCTTTAGTAACGTGCCGAAACGTAGTTGCTGATTTTGTGCTACTCCAGCACATAAATCAGCTACGCATTGTAGGTCTATGGAGTGCCTAATAGGGACGAAGTATACATTCACTAATTTGTTAGCTGATACACAGCTATACAATGAAGCAACATATTGGACTAGTAGAAAATTTAATGTATGCATCTCCCAAAGCCGAGTTTAATAAAAAGTATAAAATGTCCAACAATCTCTATTAGCGACAAAATGAGTGGGATTACAAACCACCTTTTTTTGGACTTGGTGGTCATCATCAAAATAAACACAATTGCTGGTACTAATAAAGGCAAGATAAGCAAAACCAGTTCAAACCAACTCCATTTTTTGCAATGAACTACTGACAACCATACCCAAATGGGTGCAAAGCTTAATACAGCTAGGTAGGCGCTAATTAATTGATTGTTCATAACCTTAAACAGCACGCGCCGTTTTGAGCGGCAAAAATCGTTGTCTATAAATTGTGACGAAGGAGCACAAGCCAAGTCTATTTTCGTCCGCCTTTAAATGCATTTTAATATGATTTACCATTCGGTTGCCTTTAACTTATTTGCTGCAATTTTAAGTTCGCCTTTGGTGATACCTATAATATTTTGAAAATCATTCTCGTCTAGATCAAAGCCTAGATTGTGCGCGTTTAACGTATTGATGATGCTACCTAGTTCTTGTGAATTAATCATATTAGGTGAAACCTCTTGAATTATTTCATGTAGTTTATTGGCTACGGTATTTTCTGTTGGATTAACCACGACTATATCTCCCGATTCTTCCAGATCTTTTATTGCCTTGATTAATATATCCTTTCGAACAGATTAACTCATACTTTTATTCACTAACGCCGTTTTAAGCGGCGAGTAATAGTTTGCTAAGATGTGAAACGTAGTGGACCTAACAAACTGTTGCGAGTCCGACTTTAAAACATTGTTATACCTCGTTCTTATAAAAGCACTTGATAAACATCTATTATAAAACCACGAAATGATGAAGTTTCAATAAACTCAAAGCCTGTTCGGTTTACAACTTTAACAGAGCTGACATTCTCAGGCTCGATGAGTGCATGTATTGCATCAAGCCTTAATGAGTGTTTTGCATAGTCTAAAATTCCGAGCGTAGATTCAGCAGCATAACCTTTACCTTGTTGGTTAGGAGCTAAACGGTAGCTGATATGTATAACTTCACCTGAATCTATCTCATGTTTATTTAGGCCACAAATGCCGATAAAATCAAAAGTACTGGAATCATAAATAGCCCAGTGTCCATAACCATTTTGGTAATATTGCTTCTGGTAGTTTGCAATATAATCATGAATTTGTTGTTCGGAATGAACTCCCACAGTGGAGTATTTCATTACTTCAGAGTCTGCTAATACTTTCGAAAGTTCTTGAGCATCCGCATCAGTAATCTTACGAATACATAGTCTCTCAGTTTCCACTACATTCAATATCAATTCCTCGAGACATAATATGTTTATAGCGATCGAATCGCACGTTTTACTACCATAGCGTCGCTCGCTTCTCTGAATGACTAATTAGTAACAAAATTCTTAAGTAATTGCCAATATTACTAAAATGCTGTGGTTCTAGCGTTTGTCTCAGGACGAAAACCAGCGATAGGGTCGTTTTCCTGACTATGAAAGTAATTTACTTTGACGAAATAGAAAAGTATAAGCAAGTTGCGGCTTATTTTCTGATTTTGGCACAGAACTGTCCTTCAGGACCAACTCATTTATATTGAAAAATGGTTTTCTACGAATAAGTTTATACACGACAAAAATGCCTAGAGTGATTTTTAAACGTATATGTTGTGCACATTATGACTGTGCGCTATCATTTTTGTACTGATGCACAATAGGACAGTGCAAGGATATGGCTGTAGATTTTAAGGATGAGTGGCTCTAAGCATTCTATGAAGAGGATAAGCGTCATCGATTAATCCCTAAGGTTATCGAGAATGCTTTATATCGTAAGCTAGAAATATTAGATGCAGCGAAGGCTGAATCTGACTTAAGAGTACCACCAGGTAACCGGTTTGAACACCTTGAAGGTAACTTGAAAGATTGGTGTTCAATACGAGTGAACAAACAGTATCGATTGATTTTTAAGTGGGTTGATGGTGTAGCAGAAAACACCTATTTAGACCCTCATAAGTATTGAGGTAAGGGTTATGCGTATTACAAAGCGTCGTCCAGTGAGTGTAGGTGAAATGCTGAAGCTAGAGTTTTTGGAGCCTATGGGCATTACATCAAAAATTTTAGCTGAAGCAATGGGTGTGCATAGAAATACAGTTAGTAACTTGATTAATGGCGGTAGCTTAACGGCGTCACTTGCAATTAAGCTAGCTGCTGCGTTAGGGAATACCCCAGAGTTTTGGCTTAATATCCAGCACTCCATAGATTTATGGGATACGAGAAACCGTTATCAAGAAGAGGCTAAATCTGTAAAACCCTTACTTTCTGCTAAAGAAACTTCACTACGTACATCACAAACTATTTAAAGAATTCATAACGTATATTGTTAATCCACAATCTTGATCATTACGGCAAATTCATTTGCTAGTGAAGCTGAGAAAGACGAGTTAAAAGCTTTCGTACAGAAGTTTTTATAATTAGCTTTTCATCTGACAATTATTTGTGGCAAGTAATGCTAAGAGCCACGCTAACACATAGGTGTTAGCGTGCATCATTAATTTAGGAGCCAATTAGCTCACTCAACTAACTTAATTTAGGGTGGGCTGCACATCTAAGCCATAGCCGAACATTACAGCTAATACTAATACAACCGATGCTGCGACCATTAATTTAATTAGTAGTGGTAAACAGAATCTAAACCAATGGCCGTAAGGCACACCAGCCATGCCTAAAATGCCCATAAGTACAGCATTGGTCGGAATGATCATATTTGAAAAGCCATCACCAAATTGATAAGCAAGTACGGCAACTTGTCTTGGTACACCAACTAAATCACCTAGTGGCGCCATCAGTGGCATGGTGACATAAGCTTGCCCTGAACCAGAAGGAATAAAGGTATTAAGCAGGGTTTGAATAACCAGCATGCCAATTGCTGATATTTCTGCTGATACATAAGAAAGCGGTAACGACATGCCATGTACAAGGCTATGCAGGATTTGGCCGTCTTCTAAAATAAGTGCGATACCACGTGCAACACCAATTAACACTGCGGTAGTAACAAGATCAGACACACCTTCTATAAATTTGTTTGCTGCTTCATCAGCAGATAGTTTGCCTAAAATTGCTACAACTACACCCCATGCAATAAAAACACCGCCTAGCTCGTATAAATACCAGCCCTTCGTTGCGATGCCCCACACTGCAATTGCTAGGGTAATAATAAAGCTGCCTAAAACTAGTTTATGGCGCAGGGCAAGTGCTGGGTAACTTGTTGCTGTTTGATTTTCGAGTGGGCAAGGCACGCCAATCATCATCGATTTAGACGGATCGTTCGCTACTTTTTTGGTGTATTGCCAAACATGATGAAAACCAATGAGCACAAATGGAATAAATATAGCTAAACGTAACCACAGACCAGAGTAAACAGGAATACCGGCAATTTGCTGTGCGATTAATACCGTAAATGGGTTAAATGCCGAAACACCATAACCAATACCATAACCTGCGACTATCATCCCTACGGCAGTCATTGCATCTAGGCGCATTGCCTTACAAAGCGCGACGAGAATAATAACAAAAGGAATATATTCGCCGGCGGTACCAATACTGCTTGATGCTAAGGCAAAGCAAAACACCACCATAAAGATTAATCGTTGCGGTTTTTTACCGTGTCGCTCTAAAAGCCTACCAATGAGCGCATCAACAGTGCCTGTGGCACGTGCAACAGCTAATACACCGCCAACAATTAACACAAAGAAAATAACATCTTGAGCAGCAGCAAAAGCGCGAGGTATGGCTTGTAATAAATCCCATGGAGTTAAGTAATGGCGCTCAGCAACCGTTTGATAGGTGCCCGCAACAACCATTTCTCGGCCTGATTCACTTAATGTAGTAGTGAAAAAACCTTGTGGTACTAACCAGGTAGCAATAAGCGCAACAACCATCATGCCCAGCAGCAGTATCAGGGTATGTGGAACTTTAAAACGTAAACCCATTTATTCTCCGTAATTATGTTAGGTTAAATTCTTGAAATCATAACATGATAAAAGCGGATAGGTTGTCTCTAAAATGTCCACACTGTTAATGATTGTAATAATTCAGATACAAAAAAGGCCAGAAAACTGGCCTTATAAAGTTTATTTGAATTTTATTTAGCTAACCCAAATGGGTCATCGATGCTATGAGCAGGCTCGGTAAACCAACGCGGACCTTCGTCTGTCATATAAAAGTGATCTTCTAAGCGAATACCAAACTCATCAGGTACGACAATCATAGGTTCATTGCTAAAACACATACCTGTTGCGAGTGGAGTAGGGTTACCACCCACAAGGTATGGCCATTCATGAATATCTAAACCAATGCCATGGCCGGTTCTATGTGGGCAGCCTGGTGTTTGATACTCTGGTCCCATGCCATTTTCGGCAAGGTACTGTCTTGCAGCATCGTCTACTTTGCCACATGCCACACCATTTTTTGCGGCAGCAAAAGCAGCAAGTTGGGCATTTTTCTCGTGTTGCCAAAACATGCGTTGACGTTCGGTTGCTTCACCAAATACATAAGTACGGGTAATATCAGAGAGGTAATCATGTACTTTACAGCCAGTATCAATCAGTACCACGTCACCTTTTTTAAGGGTCTGCGGGTTTTTAACGCCATGCGGGAAAGAAGACGCAACACCAAATAGCACAATACAAAAATAGTTACCCGGCGCGCCGACTTTTTGGTGCGCCTTTTTAATAAAGGCTTCAACCTCAGTGGTGGTAATGCCTTCATAAAGCATACTTGCCGTTGCTTTGTGTACTTCTAAAGTCATGTCCATAGCACGTTGCATTAAGGCAAGTTCATTGGCTGATTTATGCATGCGGCAGTGAGCTGTAACGCACTGTGCGTTAACAATGTTGTAATTGCCGTTAGCTTTATTAATGCCGTCGTAGATGAAAAACTGTGCGCTTTCATCAATACCAAGGGTGCCTGTTTTGCTAATGCCCATTTCTGACAGTACTTCAACACACAATTGGTAAGGGTTTTCGTGCTCTTGCCAACCACGAATTGGGCCGTCAATCACCATAAAATCATTTAAGCTGCCGATTTCAAAAAACGGCGCTATATATTGAACATCACCTTTTGCAGGTAAAATAGCGCCAACTAAACGCTCACTTGCGTACCAACGCATCCCTGTAAAATAGGCTAGGTTAGTGCCTGCATTTAAATAAATTGCATCAATGTTGTTTGCTTGCATATACGCTTGTGCTTTTGCGATACGCGCATGAAATTCGTCATTTTGAATAGGGGTTAAATCTGTTGTCATATCTGACAAAGAGTCAAGCGCCTGCTCTGGCGTTTGTGTGCCAATACCATATGTTGTCATTGTGTACTCCTTGGTTTTTTCTGCATTGTGGCTTGAGTAAACAGTTGATGCAAACTCACTGCGACTAATCGCATAATATTCGTATTTATGGACATAACTGTTAGCATGCGCAAAAAATAAGGAGCGACAATGCAAGTTAATTACTTAAAAAGACAAGCTGAATTTAAAGCCTTGCTAGAGCAACAAGGTTACAGCGCCATGTTAGTACTTGGTCATGAAAATATTCGTTACTTAAGTGGTTTTAGCGGTAATGCTGCTTATGCATTAATTACTCAAGATGCGTGTGTGTTGATCACTGATTACCGATACCACCAACGTGCAGTTGCAGAAACAACAGGGTTTGAGGTTGTTTGTCGAGACAGAGACAACGAAACCCTTGGTCATTGTATTAACAGGCACCTTAACCCAAACAGCCATGTCGCATTTGATGCAAGTTATGTCACGGTAGCCATTTGGCAAGGTGTGGCAGATGAGCTAAGCGGCCACACATTAACAGCGGTAAACGGCTTAATTGAAAAACTAAGGCGCGTTAAAGATAGCTGGGAAGTTGCACAAATTAAAGCTGCTGCGGCCATCGCTGATGAAGCATTAGCACAAACGCTGCCTTATTTTAAACCGGGTGTAACCGAGCGTGACCTTGCCTTAGAGCTTGAATTTAGAATGCAAAAGCTTGGTTCAGAAGGAATGTCGTTTGCCACCATCATGCTGTTTGCAGAGCGCTCAGCCTTGCCGCATGGTAACCCGTCAGATCAGGTTTTAAAGCAAGGTGACTTTGTAACCCTTGATTTTGGTGCAGTTGTAAATGGCTATCGCTCTGATATGACTCGTAGTTACATTATTGGTGAAGCATCAGAAAAACAAACCCGTATTTATAATACCGTACTTGATGCGCAAAATGCTGCACTTGAAATGGTTAAACCGGGTGTTAATTGTTTAGATTTAAATGCCATATCAAATAAGGTGATTACTGATGCGGGCTTTGGCGAATACGCAGGTAAAGGCCTTGGCCATGGTTTAGGGCTGTTTTTACATGAAGTGCCATTTATCAATACTCTGACAGACTACAACCTTGAAGTGGGTAATGTGATCACCATTGAGCCCGGCATTTATATACCAGGCTATGGTGGTGTGCGCTTAGAAGATGACATAGTTATCACCGAATCTGGTTTTGAGGTGTTAACCCATGCGCCTAAGCCATTTATAATCTAGTGCTTAAATTAAAGGTTACTTTTTAGCATACGCTAAGCGGGCTAAACGTTCAGTTACATGGTAACTATCAAGCCCGCTCACTGCGACTGTGTCAATGGCTTCAATATCGACAAAGCCATCTTCTTGCAAGCAAGCCTCATCTAAGTAAATGTCGGTTATTTCACCTATGATCAGCTCAGTGCCATTGATGGCAAGGTGATGGTGTTCTTTCAGCTCAAGCGCATATTTAAGCTTACTTTCTTTAACAAAAGGCGCTGTAAAGTCATTTAGGTATTCAGTACTGAGCCCTGTTGCATCAAATTCAGACTCACCTTTGTCGTAGCGTGCCGATGTTTGATGTGCTTTGTTATAAATGTCTTTGTTCACGTGGTTAATAGTGTACTGATTGGTGACTAATAAGTTTTCTAGGGTATGGCGAGGCACTGAATGGGGCCTAATGATCATACCCACTAAAGGGGGATGTGCTCCAAGATGAAATACTGAACTGACAATCGCCAAATTGGTTTGGCCGTTACTATCTTGAGTGCCGATTAAGTTGGCACTTTTAAACCCCGACAAACTATTAATTAAATGAGCGCGGTAGCGGTTTTCTAAATCAGCAATGGCTTGTTTTGTAAAATGCATAAATTTCCTGTTACCAGTCTATGGGTTTTCCTTGCCAGTCAAAGTAGGCAGGGTTGTGTGATTGTTGTAAATAGTCAGCATCACTTATCAATGAATACAGCTGCTCGGCTACAAACTCAGGGGTAAATAACTTTCCTTTGGGTACATTTGCCTGAAAGGGTTTTGATAAAGGCGTATCAGTGGTACCTGGGTGAAATAATACACAGTGGCACTTTTTATAGCGTCTGCTAAGTTCAATCGCTGCAGATTTAAATAACATATTTAATGCCGCCTTCGATGCCCGATAGCTATACCAACCGCCTAACTTGTTATCACTGATGCTACCAACACGTGCACTAAGGGCACACACCACAGTTGAAACTTGTGGCTTTAAAAGTATTGAGAATAAAGTCACACAGCGAATTGGCAGTAGAGCATTTGTTGTCATGCTATTTATAAAGTGCTGCTCAGATATTTGCTCAAGTTTACGTTCAGGCGCATTATTTGGATCATGCAATAGGCCGTTAAATATCATCAACTGGGCTAAATCATAGTGGCCACCGGCAAGTTCTTTAGCAATGCCACTTAAGCTTTGCTCTGAATAATCAGTAATAAAATGCTGGTGACTTATCTCATTGCTTGATGACTCATTGAAACTTGCCTTAAATTCATCTCGACTGATGGTGACGATATGACCCGTGTTGATTTGTTTATGAAGAGTAGTGAAATAGGCATTTGCAATTTCACTGCGTGCACCACACAAAATATAGAGTTGCATTTTTGACCTGTTATAAAAATATTTGAAAAAAATTTCGCTCAAACTATCACCAACTAATAAAATGATAGTAGCTCTGTTTGTCTTGAGCTAACCCTACAAACATATAAAAAAAGGCGGATAAAGATTTGACCATGCAAATATTAAGGATGCCTTAATTTACGGGGATTTTACCTTTTAAATTGGTAAGTCCATTTTACCAATTGAGCTAGCTTTAACGCTTTGTAGCTGACTAAGCTGCGTATTTATTACACTTTTATGTTTATAGATTGGTTATTCTTTTTTACGAGTATGTTAGAAAATTCGATCTATTAAATTAACGCTGACAATGATATTAATAAAAGGGATCAGTATTTAGCTGCGCTCGTGCTTGGCTAAATACTGTGCAGTAAGTACTTTCAACTTAGTTAAAGAAAGGAGTATGAGAATGAGTGAACAATACGCTGCACTTCGCGGTAATGTTAGTATGCTTGGACAAATGCTGGGTCAAACCATTAAAGATGCACAAGGACAAGCCATTTTAGATAAGGTAGAAGAGATTCGCGCTTTATCTAAATCGTCACGTAGTGGTAACGAAGCCGACAGACAGGCGCTTATCGAAGTACTACACGCTCTCACAGATGAAGAACTATTACCGGTTGCACGCTCATTTAATCATTTTTTGAATCTTGCTAATGTTGCTGAACAATTTCATACCGTATCGCGCTTTAATGATGTTGGCTTTTGCCAACTAAACCCTCTCACTCAAACATTAAAAGCGTTAGCAACAGCATCAAAGCAAGGTCAAGTTGATCCTAATCACTTGGCACAAACACTCTCAAAACTCCACATCAATTTAGTACTGACGGCTCACCCAACTGAGGTGACACGCCGTACAATGATTAATAAACACGTTGAATTAAGTGATTGTCTTGCCTCTTTAGAGCGTAAAGATAACCTACCTAGTGAACGTGCAGATTTATTAAATCGTATTGCCCAACTTATCAGCCAAGCGTGGCATACCGACGACATTCGTCGCTCACGCCCAACGCCAATCGACGAGGCTAAATGGGGTTTTGCGGTTATTGAAAATAGCTTATGGCACGCTGTTCCGCGTTTCTTACGGGAGTTTGGCGAAGACGTAAAATCAGAGCTTGATCTTGAGCTGCCGATAGATTTCAGCCCAATAGAATTTACTTCTTGGATGGGCGGTGACCGTGATGGTAACCCGTTCGTCACCGCTGAAGTCACGCAGCAAGTACTTGATCATGGCCGCTGGATGGCACTCGATTTGTATTCGCGTGATATCGAAACGCTAAGCAATGAGCTATCAATGTCGGATGCAAGCGATGAGCTCATTGAGCTTGCAGGTCAAGACTTTGAACCTTACCGTGCAGTACTTAAAAAATTAAAGAATCAAATTGCTGAAACGGTGACGCATTTGGGCGCAAAAATTAAGAAAAAGCGCACTGATTCTGAAGATTTAATTACCGATATCGCGCAAATTAAACACCCAATTGAAGTGTGTTATCGCTCGCTTATTAAAACCAACATGAAAGTAGTTGCTGATGGCTTGCTGCTTGATGTTCTGCGCCGTATTAATAGCTTTGGTCTACGCCTTGCAAAACTTGATGTACGTCAGGATTCATCGCGTCATGGTGATGTTTTCTCTGAACTAACACGTTATTTAGGTTTAGGTGATTACCATCAATGGCAAGAGGAAGACAAACAAGCGTTTTTACTTGCTGAGTTAAACTCTCGCCGCCCGCTAATTCCAAAACATTGGCAACCAAGCCCAGAAGTACAAGAGGTGCTAGATACATTTGATGTAATCGCAGCGCAAGATGCTCAAACATTTGGCTTGTATATTATTTCGATGGCACGAACTGCATCTGATGTACTGGCAGTACAGTTACTGCTTAAAGAAAGTGGTTGTAAGTTTAACTTACCGGTTGCGCCATTATTTGAAACGTTAGACGACTTAAATAATGGTAAAGAGGTTATCGAATGTTTACTTGATAACACTTGGTACCGTGGTCATATTCAAAACCAACAAAATGTCATGATCGGCTACTCAGACTCAGCAAAAGATGCAGGCATGATGGCTGCTGGTTGGGCACAATATGAAGCTATGGATAAGCTGGTTCAATTAGCCGAAAATCGCGGTATTGAGCTTATTTTATTCCACGGCCGTGGTGGTACGGTTGGTCGTGGTGGCGCGCCAGCTGCGCAAGCACTACGTTCACAGCCTCCAGGTTCATTAAAAGGTGGCCTACGTGTAACAGAGCAAGGTGAAATGATCCGCTTTAAGTTTGGTTTGCCTGCTGTTGCCCTGCAAAGCTTAAATATTTATGCTGGTGCTGTACTCGAGAGTAACTTGCTACCACCGCCAGAGCCGAAGAGCGAATGGCGTGATGTTATGGAACTGATCAGTGCTGATTCGTGTGAGCATTACCGCCAAGTTGTGCGCCATGATGATAACTTTGTACCTTACTTTAGAATGGCAACGCCAGAGCAAGAGCTATCTAAATTACCACTTGGTTCTCGCCCTGCGAAGCGCAACCCGAACGGTGGCGTAGAGAGCCTACGTGCTATTCCATGGATTTTTGCATGGAGCCAAAATCGTTTAATGTTGCCTGCTTGGTTAGGTGCGTTAACAGGTCTTAAAGCTGCGTTAGATAAGTATGGCATCGAGACACTTCATGAAATGAGCTTAAAATGGCCATTCTTCCGTGCTCGTTTAGAGATGCTAGAGATGGTATTTAGTAAAGCAGATACATGGTTAAGTGCGCATTACGATGATGCACTAGTGACTGAGCAATATAAGCCATTAGGCGTGAAGCTACGTCAAGAATTGAGCGAGGCGATTGAGCTTGTTCAATCGCTTAGCCCACAAAAGAGCCTGCTTGCAGACCAACCTTGGATCAAAGAGTCAATCGCACTTCGTAACCCGTACACAGATCCACTTAACTTATTACAAGTCGAGTTACTGCGTCGTTCACGCGAAGCTGACGAGGGCTCTGAAGGCGATATTGATAATGCCTTGATGATCACTATGACAGGTATCGCTGCAGGTATGCGTAATACCGGTTAATAGCTAGTATCATCAACCAATCGAGCATCGATTGGTAGGCTAATAACAAATCGTGCGCCGTGTTCATAAGGCTCGGCGCATATTTCTCCCTTCAAGTTAAATTTAACTGCATTAAAAACAACATTTAACCCAAGTCCTAGGTGTTTATCGCCCATGTTAGTGGTATAAAAAGGAGTAAAGATATCATGCAAGATAGTTTCCTTAATACCGACCCCGTTGTCTTGATAAATAATTTCGACATGCTTAGGAAAAGCTTTAATCTCGATCTCAATTAAGCCGTGTAGCTTTATTGCAAAACCATGTTCGCAGGAATTAATGATTAAGGTTTTTAATATGTCACCAATAATTGCAGGGTAAGAAGTTATTACAACATTATCGCCCTGAATATCGAATTTAATACACTTTCCTAAATAACTTGAGAAAGGCAGAACTCTGCGTGATATTTCTTCTTTTAGGTTAAACTGGACTAGTGGTTTATCTAAATCAATAGACACATTGAGTGCCTTAAATTCTTCGACAATACTGGCAAGTCGAGCGATGCTAGCCTGTATTAAATCTTTTGCATCGTTTGTATCGTTTAAAAAGCTATGAAGGTGCTTGCTAGATAGCTCTTGAGATTTAAACTTTTGGCAAATAAGTGTAAGTTGATCATCAATTAAAGAGCTAGCGGTTACAATGGTGCCAATGGGCATATTTAATTGATGCGCCATACCAGATACTAATGCGGTTAACGATGCTATTTTTTCGATTTCAATAAGTTGTGCTTGTGTGTTATGAAGTTTTGTTAATGTTTTAGATAGGGCATTCTTTTGTTGCTTCGTCCTCACTGTCATCAACGTTAATACGATTAAAATTGAGCATAAGGCAAAAGCAATCGCCATAAAAATCACTTTATTTGCTTTATTTTTTGAAGCCTGAACTTGATTTGATTTAGTTAAAAGTTCTATTTCTGCTTCTTTAGTCGTTATATCTAATTCTGCTAACGCTTTGGCAAGATTAGTACTGGTTTGTCTTCTTAGAATTTTTTCTTGAGTTTCATAGAGCTGTTTGTATGCATCAATTGCTGCATGGTAGTTTTTTTGTTGTAAATGCAAAGAGGCTGATAGCTCTTGTGTAGCTAGCAATAATTGATAGTCAGAGATTTTTTTATTTTTTAAATCAATTGACTGAATTTGTGCTAGAGCCAATGCAGGTTTATTTTGGGCTTTGTATGTTTTAGCAAGTTCTAATATTACAGCAAGCTTATCGCTTTGAAGATTATTCTCATTTAGTAAATTGAGTGCTTTTTTCAATATTATTTCTGCTTTTTTATATTGTGCTTGAGAGTTATAAATTTTTCCCTGAGTGGTTAGATTAACTATTTGGTGTGAAAGAAAGTCGTTGCTTTTCTGAAAGTTATATATGTTACTAAGTAGTTCTAATGCTTGGTCATATTTTTTTAAACCAAGCAAAGCCTTAGCAAGAAGATTACTCGTAAACGACTCATTAAAGGTATGGTTATTTGTTTTGCTATACTCTCTAAATTTTTTAAATATTTCTGCTGCATTGTTATATAGGTGTAATTTTAAGTAGATAACAGCGATGTTGTTTTCAGTTTGCATTACAAGGTTATTATTTCTCATCTTTGCAAAAGGGAGCGCTTGTTTGTAATGATTAAGTGCTTCTTGATATAACCCTAAATGGGAATAGATATTTCCCGAAATATTATAGTAGCCATACATCAGACTCTTATCTTTCGATTTGGCAACCATACTCTCGAACTCTACAAGCGTAATCATCGCTTCATCTAGTTTATTATTACCAGATAAAACCCACGCTTTATAGTTAGTCATAATGATCTTCTGTTCAAGATTCAACTCAGAATCGGCTAGTATTTTATTTACTTCTTCTAAACCTAGCTGTCTTGAGTTTGCGTAAGTGTTTCTGACTTGGTTGCGTAGTTTTTCAAATTCTGTTGCTGTAATTGCGGTTGCTTGCAAAGGAACTGACAAAAACATGCCTGCGATAATTGGAACCATGAATCTCATGATTTATTCCTATCCAAGCAAACATGTATCATCTGACAATACGTGTTTACTCTACTGCTTTAAGATGATGTTCATTGTAAGTTTTCACTCATTTTAAGGGCATCTGAAAAGGCTTAAATTAAAGGCAGAATTCTCGTGCATGTTTAAAAAAAGCATTAAAGGTTAATTTAAGGTAACGCCAAAAATGTATTTTTCTAGTTATAAATTCTTATATTTAATGCTGGTCATACCTATTTAATTGCTAGCTATTGACTAGGTTAGGGTTATAAATAAAATATGCTGGCTTTCAACTCTGAGAGCTAGAGTTAACCCCTAACCACTCACGCAGTTTAAGAGTATTTTTATGTCAAACGTGTCTACTTGCATTACCTATGATGCATCTACGTCGTTAGTTATGATGACGTTAAGAGGGACGGCAAGCGCACAGGATGTGATTAACTTTTACCAAATCGCCCAACAATACTCAGTATTATATGGGTCAGATAAAATACTCGTTGACGTGTCTGAGTTGACGCACAATTTCGCACCTGCTGATTTATTCACAATTATGCCGGCAGTGGCAAACTCTTTGAAAGAAGCTGTTGTAGCAATTGTCGTAAGTTTTGATGGTTTTATGCACGACTTATTTATGCAAAAAGCAAAGCGCTATAACTTACAAGCTGAAAACTTTGAATGTTTTAACAAAGCAAAAAATTGGCTGGTTCGTCAATAATTGGTCGAGCTAGTCATCGCTATTTTGTTGTGTATATCTGGGCTTACAAATACCGCTAATTTTTAGCTTTTATTGTGCGATTTACCTTGATGTTTACCGCCAAAACCTAGCAATTCATTACGTAACCTTTTAAACTGTTTAGCCAATTAATAATTATAATTTGTTATGACAGCAACTAGGATAGATGCAAGCAAACTAGCTCAAAATTCAGAGCCGTTTAGCTTCAATGATCAACAAAAAAATTCTCTTTTTGCCCAGCTAAAACAGCAACGTGGCATCTTATCTCAAACAGATATTTCTTCTCTTTGTCAGCAGTTTCAAGTTAGCCAACTTGAGTTACTAAAAGCTTGTGTACCCGTCGCAAGTTTATTTTCTGTGGCGCCTATTTCTAAATTCTACGTGGGCGCTATTGCAGTTGGGTTAAATGAGCAAGGCGAAACAAATTTCTATTTTGGCGCTAATGTTGAGTTTTCTCATCAAGCCTTGAGTTTAGTCGTTCATGCTGAGCAATCAGCGATTAATAATGCTTGGCTTAATGGCGCGCAAGCAGTACAAAGAATTGCAATCAGTGACGCTCCTTGTGGCTATTGCCGTCAATTTATGAATGAATTGAGTACTGCAGACTCACTTGAGATTTTATTACCAGAGCGTGACTTTAACCTTCATGAGTTATTACCTTATTCATTTGGCCCGAAAGATTTAGGTAATGATGCGTGTTTATTTTCGCATAAGCAAAGTGATAAACAATTTGCCGACCTTACCATTGATGACGCAAAACTTATTCAATTAGCACTCAATGCATATGTGCCATACACAGGTAATTTTAGTGCTGTTAAATTAAGTACATTTACCGAAGGGGATTTTTACGGAAGCTATGCCGAAAATGCTGCCTATAGTCCAAGCCTTTCGCCATTACAAAGTGCATTGAGTCAGTTTTATCTTGCGGGTTTAAGCTTTGATGATAAAACAGTTAAGTCGATAACCTTGTTAGAAACACAAGGGGCAGAAAATCAATATGAGGTGGCTAAATCTGTGCTGGCAAGCTTTGCAAACCCACCAGCATTTGAGCACTATATTGCGAAATTAAGTAACGCTTAATTAAGCAATAGTTTTGCAGCTTCAATGACGACGGCGACTGATTTTTTCTCAATCTCGCCGTGGTCAACATTCGGAATCTCTTGTTTAGTACGATTTACTAAAACACCTGCAACACATGCTGCGCGTAAGCCAAGGGCAGCACACATAGTAAATAGTGTTGCTGATTCCATCTCGTAGTTCATCACACCTAGTTTTTGCCACTCTTCACAGCTGCCTTGGAATGAGCGCGGAACATAACCTGAATAAGTATCGTAACGCTCTTGACCTGGGTAGAATGTGTCACTTGATGCAGTAATACCAATGTGGAAATTAATTCCTAATTTATCACATGCATTGACCATTGCTTGTGTAGCAAAAAAGTCAGACACAGCAGGGTAGCTTAGTGGTGCAAAATGCTGGCTTGCGCCATCTAATCGAACAGATGCTTGGCTAATTAAAATGTCGCCTTCATTGATGTGCGGCTGAATAGCACCGGTCGTGCCAATTCGCAAAAAGGTATCAATACCAAGTTGGGCAAGCTCTTCAACAGCAATTGAAGTAGATGGGCCGCCAATACCGGTTGAACAAACGACAACACTGTGGCCGTTTAGCTCACCACGGTAAACATGAAATTCACGAGTCTTCGCTAAGCATTCAGGGTTATCAAGAAGCGTAGAAATGCGTGCTGAGCGGTCAGGATCGCCAGGTACGATAGCAAGAGTTGCCCCTTTTAAGTCGTCACGTGTGATCCCTAAGTGAAATACCTTTTCCATTATTAAACCTTATTTTTGTCTAAAGCGTAATACTTTAATCATATGTGTTTAAAGTACAGGACAGATGTCCGATTAACTTAACAATGTTGCAAGAATTGCACAGTTAACCTAAACCTAAAGATGTCACCTTTAATGAGGATACATTATGCCAGCATCATCTTCTATGAACAAAAACCACGAATTTGCTCGTTGTTTAGAGAGCTCTCAAATATCTGCATCTGCACCGTTTCATTGGTTAGCACTTGCATTTAAGGACATCGCTAATGCGCCAATACTGAGTCTTGTCTACGGATTAGTATTTACCTTGATACCAGCGACAATTATGTATTTTGTATATCAGTTTGATACGCACTTAGTTATTTTGCCTGCTGTGGTTGGCTTTGCATTAATAGGCCCTGCCTTTGCTGCTGGCCTTTATGATGTAGCGTGGGAGCTTGAAAAAGGCCATAAACCTACTCTAATGCATAGCCTTAAATCTATGTTTAGAAACCCAGCAGGTGAATGGGGCTTTGCTGTGTTATTAATGGTGATTATGATTGTTTGGATGCGTTTAGCTGCGCTCATCCACGCCCTATATCCGAATGTTGTTAACCCGAGTTTTGAGCAGTTATCTGCGTTTTTAACGCTCGGTAGTATTGTCGGTGGTATCTTACTGGTCACTGTATTTGCTATCTCAGCGTTTACCCCGCAAATTATGATGGAACGCAGAGTTGATATTATGACTGCGGTAATTTCTTCAATGAATGCGGTTAAAACCAATTTTGCTGCCATGGTTGTTTGGGCTGGAATAATACTCTGTTTAGTGTTTGTTGGTTTTATTACAGGCACTGCTGGGTTTATTGTGATTATGCCTTTATTAAGCTACGCCAGTTGGCATGCATACATTGCTGTTATCAAAACCAAGAAACCAAGAGGCTACGAATAATGAGTATTCACTTCGTTTGAATATAAATCTATAGCGGCAATCGCCTAGGTTGCCGCAAAATTTGACTTTCTTTTCGCGCATGTTATACCTGCCAAAATACAGCGCTCTTATTTGACTAGAGCAGTTTAAATTCATCTGCATTAAAAATATAACCTTTCAATATCAGTGAGTTATAGATTCGGTTGAGCAAGTGATTCTTGAGTCTTAAAAATCTTAACTATACACAAAACTGATTGCGTAAGTTTTTTGTTTACGCATGAATATGCAGACAATGATCAGCGGAGTAGAGATGAGTAACACACAAAAAGCATTCCACGAAAAACTAAGTCAGTGTCTTTGTCCTCCTGGCGATGGTGTATTTACAGTAAATACAGCAAAAGAGCGTAAAGATGCGCTGCGTACTAAATTATACGGTCAAACAGACAATGTTGATGTGCTTTGGAAAGAGTCACTTGAAACATTGGCAGAGTCTGAGCACAAAGCCGTTATTTTAGGTATTAGCTCTGACTGCGGCGGTGGTATATTACGTGGTGCTAACTGGGGACCTCTTTTTTTACGTTCTACCTTGATTGATCAACAACCGCAAGCACGCGCTTTTGATTTAGGTGATGTGCGTGTGATCCCACATTTACTGCATGATAAATACCTAAACGATGCGACCATCACAAACTGCCAAAAAGCGTTATATGCTGATGAAAACAGTGAATACCATGTATCACCTTTGTCTATCACAGAAGATGTCTGTGACGGCTTTTATGCGAACTACCCTGATAAGGGTATTTTTGGTATCGGTGGCGACCACTCAATTAGCTACCCGCTAGCTAAAGCTTACTTAAAAGCAAAACGTGATGCTGGCAAACGCACTGCAATCATTCACTTTGATGCTCATACAGATTTATTAGTAGAGCGTCTTGGTATTGATTTATGCTTTGGTTCTTGGTGTACACATATTCTTGAGTACTTACCAGCGCCACGTAACCTAATTCAATTTGGTATCCGCTCTAGTGGTAAGCCTAAGCAACATTGGGAAGACACGTTTGGTGTTAAACAACATTGGGCCCACGAAATTATCGAACGTGGCTCTAAAGCAGTTGCTGATGAAGTGATTGCACAGCTCAAAGCAGATAATGTTGATGAGCTTTATGTGAGCTTTGATATTGATGCGCTTGATGAAAGCTTTGCTTCAGCGACAGGAACACCAGAAGCCGGTGGCTTAACACCTCAGCATGCATTAGACATTCTTGTTGCATTGGCTGACGAGTTCCCAATTACAGGTGCTGATATGATGGAAATCGCGCCATTCACCGACAGCTCACTAATCGGCCAAACAAGTTCTGAAACGACACTCAGAGAAGGTGCTAAAATCTCTGCATTTTTGATTGGTGCAATGAATAAGTAATTCATTTTGCAAGATTAGCGGAAACTTAGTTTCCGCTAATTGTTTATTTCTATTTTACATTTCAAATTTCATCACCTCGCGCTATATTTGTATAAAAAATAATTATAATTTCCGGTATAGCGATTATGCATAAGCTCTTTATCTTACTTTGTTTACTAGTGTCTCTACCTGTATTCTCTGCAATTACAGTGGTCACTGAAAATTTACCGCAGTTACAGTATCAAGATGAGAATGGTGAGTTAGTGGGGACTGTAGTTGATAAAGTACTAACATCGCTCAAGCAAAGTAACATCAACTATGAAATTTCTGTGAACCCTTGGTCTGTTTCTTACAATGCGGCTCTTAGAGATGAAAATACATGTATATTCTCAATAGCTAGATTACCTGCTAGGGAGCGTGATTTTATCTGGTTGTCAAAACTTGGACGTTTCTCTGCTTCATTTTATTCGTTTAATTTTCAGCAAATTTCAATTAGTCATTTACAACAAGCTAAGCAATACCGTATTGCGGTGCTAAAAGATAATTACTCTCATATTTTCTTAAAAGAACATGGCTTTGATGAAACAAATCAGCTGATATTACTTGATAGTTTTGACAATATTTATGATGTGTTAAAAAGTCGTCGAACGAGCATAGATTTAGTCGTTTTAAGTGATCAACAATTTAATTTTGAATTACAAAAAGACTCTACACTCAACTCACTAAAACCAGTGTTTAGTATTCCTGTTGTTAATCCTGACTTATATTTTGCTTGTAATAAAAATATGAACACTGCATGGCTTGAGAAGTTAAGTAAAGCCTTTGCTGATTACGATTAAAAATAGCACTTGTTGATTGTAATAAAGCGGCTATAATCAGCTGCTTTTTGTCCATTCTCGCCAAACTCTAGCTAGCAAAACGAGCAAAAAGTTGTTTGCATTCAACACCCTGGATGCGTTTAATTGTTAGGAGTTACAATGAGTGACTTACTCATTATTATTATTTTAATTCTGATCAGTGCGTTGTTTGCTATGAGCGAAATTGCAATAGCAGCATCACGCAAGATTAAATTACGAGTAATGGTGGACGAGGGGAGTTCTAAAGCCCAAGCGGTGCTGGCGTTGCAAGAGCAACCTGGTGCTTTCTTTGCCATGATACAAATTGCCCTAAATGCAATTGCCATTTTGGGTGGTATTGTTGGTGAGCAAGCATTATCGCCTTATATCGAACAAATCTTAGGTATGATTTATCAAGGACCTTTACTAAGCCAAATCAGCTTTTTGATTTCGTTTTTGAGTATTACCTCTTTGTTTATTCTATTTGCTGACTTATTACCTAAACGGTTAGCGATGATTATGCCGGAAGCCGTTGCAGTTAATGTGGTTTCTATAATGCGCTGGGTAACTTTTGCGTTAACACCCTTTGTCGTTTTCTTTAATGGAATTACCAACCTGATTTTGCGCGCGTTTAAAGTACCCGCTGAACGAGAAGACATTGTTACGACAGAAGACATTGTGGCGATGATGGATGCAGGGGCAGAGTACGGTAGCTTACAGCAACAAGAATATGAGTTAATTGGCAATGTATTCGATTTAGAAGCGCGTTTTTTATCGAGTGTAATGACTCCTCGTGATCAAATTGTCTATTTTGATGTTAAAGCTGATGCTCAAGAAGTGGCGACCAAAATTATCGAACATCCACATAACCACTTTTTAGTCTGTGATGGTAATTTAGATAAATTAATAGGTTCAGTTGAATCAAAAGATATTTTGCGCAAAGTGCTTAAAGGGCAAAGCGCCGAAATTGATAATGAATTGATAAGCCAAGATATTTTTTATCTTCCAGAAACATTGAGTTTGTCTGAAGCTTTAAACACATTCAAAAAAGCGGCTGAACCATTTGCCGTTGTGGTTAACGAGTATGCACTCATGGTAGGTATTGTCACTGTCAAAGATTTAATGAAAGGCTTTATGGGGGATTTAATTAGCCATCAGGGTGAAGAGTTAATTATTCAACGTGATAATTCATCTTGGCTGGTTGATGGTTTAACACCTGTGGTTGAGCTTGCTAAGGTACTTGAAATTGAAGAGTTCCCAGAACAATCTCATTACGAAACAGTCGCAGGGTTTTTGATTTACACCATGAAACGCCTGCCTAAACGCGCTGAGTTTATTAATTTTGGTGGCTATAAGTTTGAAGTTGTCGATGTTGAAGGAGTGAAAGTCGAGCAACTACTCGTTACTCGCATTTCGGATACTGTTTAGGCCGCCGATGCGGCCTTACTCAAAGGCGCCTTTCACAAGGGCTTTGCCTTTGCTTACCATATGAACACCCTTTGACCAGCATTCTGTTGGCGCAAGCGTTGTTTTATTAAGTAGCACAAGATCGGCATCTGCATTTTGCTTAATGACACCTTTATTGATACCCAGTATCTGTGCAGGGTTTGATGTAATCGCCATTAAAGCGTGTTCAATCGAAACATTAAACTTTTGCACTGCTTCTACAAACGAGCCATGCAATGTGGACTCTTTACCGACTTCAAGGCCAAGCAGATTATAGCTTTTGTCAAAAATAGGGAGACTTGCATGGCCATCAGAGCTCATAGTGAGCTTTGTTGGGTCGACCTTATTCTCTAGGCAATAAGCGAGTGCGTGTGCGGCAGAGTATTCACCATGAGCAAGGTCATACTCGGTTGTACTTGTTGTAAAATCGATAGTGCCACCGGCTTTACAAAACTCTACCCCAGCATTAAGTAAGTCGATATTTCGATTCATGTGAGTTGGGTAAAATTGTGCCAGTGAAATATCGGTTAGCTTATCAACCTCATGTAATAACGATAAATGTGTATCAACAGGGCCAACATGAATGCTGACTGTGCCTTTTTTACCACTTAACATGCCTGCCACTTTTGCCTCAGCGGCAAGCTCTGCCAGCTGTTGCACCGTGGGTTGGCTACTACGATGATCAGATATAGCAACTTCACCCACACCAATAAACTCATCAATGTACATTAAATCGCTGGTGACTGAGCCTGTCAGTGTTTTCGCAGGTAAATGATATGAGCCCGAATGACAAAACACGTTGAGCCCAAGCTCTTTCAGCTCTTTTGCTTTAGCAATCAGGTTACTATGAGTTCGACTACTTGAGTCAGTGCCAAGGGCTGCAATAACGGTTGTTGTGCCATGCAATGTTGCATCAGTCAGGTTCATTTCTGGTGTTCTACTTGCGAATCCAGCTTCGCCGCCACCGCCAGTTATATGTACGAGTGAATCTACAAACCCTGGGGCTAAAATACAATGAGTGCCATCGACTGTGGTAATCCTCTGATAAGTATCGATGGTGATTTCAGGCTGTATATCAACTATTTTTCCGCCAGCAATAAGAACATCTTGAGTGCCTAAAGGTGAGGGGGCGAAAACGTCTGCGCCTTTTATAAGTGTTAACATAATTAAATCTTTTACTGATAGTTAATAAAGTGTGCGAGAAAAATAAAGCAGCTAGCAAGGCCAAACAAAGCTAAAGTGAAGCGCCAAATAAAACGTGCCCATTCACTCCAATCTAATTTAACAATACCTAAACAGCCAATGAGACTAGCAGAAGTCGGAATAAAAATATTGGTTAAACCATCACCCAACTGAAATGCTAACACCACAATTTGACGTGATATATTTAATAAATCACCGAGCGGTGACATTAGCGGCATCGTTATGGCTGCTTGTCCAGAGCCTGACGAAACAAAGAAGTTAAATACACTTTGAAATAATAGCATGCCCCAAGCCGCAATATAGTCGGGTACAACTGAAATGCTGGTGGCACTGTAGTACAGCAAGGTATTTAGAGTTGAAGGCGAGGTTAAGTCACTACCGCCAAGTATTATAATAACGCCTTTTGCAAGTGCCACTAAAAGCGCTGCAGGTAGCAGTTCTTGAGCACCTTCTTTAAATGCGTTTGCGCTTTCATTGGCAGTTTGTTTTTTAAATAGGCTGGCGATTACAGCACAAGCAATCCCTAGGCAAAAGAATTGCGCTGCTAATTCAGGAATATAATACTGCCTAGCCATCACGCCCCAAATAACCCAAACAATGCCAGCAATAAAAGTAAGTAAGATTAGTTTATCTGCGTTATCTAAATTTATTGCACTGTCTTGGTGTTGGTTAGATTGTTGTTTAGTGGCTCTGATAGAGTTGGCATAGCGAATAGTGAATACAAGGCCAAATGAAGTAAAAACAAGCCAAGCAACCATTCTGAACCCTGCGCCAGAAAAAACGGGAATTTCAGCTATAGACTGAGCTATGGCAATGCTAAACGGGTTCATCCATGAGGTGGCAAAGCCAATTTGTGTAGCAACATAGGTTGTTAATACCGTTACTTTTGCGTCATAGCCAAGTTGTTTCATAATCGGGAATAACACAATACAAAAGGCAATGGCTTCCTCACCCATGCCGAAAACCGCACCACCTAAAGAGAAAAGCACGAACAAGAGAGGAATGAATACCCACTCAATATGTTGTGTTTTATTGATCAGTGCCATGATGCCGTTATTTACCGCACCGGTTTTTAAGATAATCCCAAACGCACCGCCAGTGATTAAAATAAACGCCATCACACCAATCGCTGCGCCATACTTATCACCTGACACTAATCCTTCAAATAAGACATTAGCTAGGCCAATTTCACCACCTTCTGCAAATAATGCTGGCGGGGTATGATCTGAGGCTGTTTGATATTGTGATAATTCAACACTATGGCTATCTTTTTCGGCATTAAATACACCGGGGGTTATAAATAGGCTGGCAAAATAGGCGATAACTGCGACGCACAACAAAATGATGCTCGCATCTGGCATCGCAAACTGTTTGTTTTTCATAAAGTCACTTAAATGTCATTCGACGTTTATAAGATAAGCAAGGTATTGTAGCCCTTGCTAAGAAAGATTAATACTGAGAGTCGTCAGTTTAAGATAACGTAAGCTCAAAAGTGTGGGCGACGATTAAGCCGCCCATACCTTGCTAAAAGCGATAGCTCAAACTTAACGTATAGCGACTGCCATAAGCATTATGGTTTATAGAATCAAAACCTCGACTTGAACCATATAGTTTAGGTGGTTCTTTATTAAAGATATTATCGATACGAGCACGGATTGATAATGCATCATTGATAAAATACCCGGCTGATAAATCCCATACTAGCCAGTCATCAACATCACGCTTTAACTCATCATTAAGCTCGCCAAGTTCTTCTAGCTCGTCTATTTCACGGCCACGAAGCCCTTCAATATCATCCTCATAGCTACTGGTATAATTGGCACCTAGATTTATGTAATAACTCTCGGCATCCCAATCGATAGAGAATCTGCCAACATTTTCAGGGTAGCGATAAGTGCCGATTAGCTTTTCGATTGCATCTGAACCGGGTTTATTTCTCTCAAACTCTAAATAGTGTGTACCATCAAGGGCAAACGTTAAATCACCTTCAGCTAAGCGAAAACGATGATCAAATTTAAAGTCGATACCCGCTAAGGTTTGCGTGCCGGTATTTTCAAGAGGAATAACATGGTCTCTAAATAGCGGCAGGAATAACTCATCTTCTCGCGGATTAAATTCACTAATATAGTTTGTTAGGATCTCTGAAAGATTAGCGCCATCACTTTCGATATTAAGGCCTGCATTATCGGTTACTTCACACAGCTGCTGCTCGTAGGAAATACCTTGTTGTCCTTGTGGTACTAAGCCACAGTGACGAAGAGACGCGTCCGTAATTGCTCTATCAAGCACGGCAGTCATATTGGTATCGATGACTTGTTCATGATCAAAATGCCAATAATCGACAGTTAGGTTGGTATTTACAGATGGACTCCATGCAAAGCCAATGCTGAGCGCTTCAGATTCCTCGGCTTTGAGTGCTTGATTACCAAGCTCTAGGCTGTTAACACTGACTTCTGTACCATCACCCATACAGTATAAATCTGCAACAGCCTGATTTGCGCCGCAATCAAAGCTTGATTGTGTGGTCCGTAATTTTACGCCAGCTTGAGTTAATGATGGTGCTCTAAACGACGTTGACCAAGAGCTCCTAATAATTAGAGAATCTGAAGGGCGGTAGCTTAAACCCACTTTAGGGTTAAATGTTCCACCAAAGTCATCGTAATGATCGTAACGACCAGCAATTTGCAATTCTAGCTGCTCAGTAACTGGCATATTCAACTCTACAAATGCAGCGTACTGTGTGCGGTCTGCTTCTGATAAGCTCGAGCCAAAACCAAAAACGTCGACTAAATAACCATTTTCAGCACGCGCTTGAGAGTCTAAAGACGGAATATCTTTTAACTCTTCTCGGCGAGCCTCAATACCAAATGCAGCATAAATGGGTAACTCATTAAATGTAAATAAATCGCCATTAAAGTTTAAATCCCATCCGTAGACTGTACTTTCACCACTTCTACTTGGGTTTGCTTTTGCAAGCTCAAGCACCGCATCGTTATTTTCATCACCTTGTAAAAATGGGTTGTAGAACGGCATTAACTGACCTTGCGCACAATTGAGCTGTGTTCCATCGTATGTAGCTAATGAACCGTCAGAGCATAATTCACCAGTGATTGCAGCATGAAATTGGTAGCGGTTGTAAATACCATCAATCGCTTCTTGCTCTGACTTAGAACGAGAAAATGTTACACCTGACTCCCAACTCCAGTCCCCAATGTAACCAGCTAGGCTACTGACTAAGCGAAAGTTTTTAGTTTCAACTTCAACAGTTCGTGGTGAATTAAAACGTGCATCAAATGCAAAGCCATACACATCTCGACCCGCTTGAGTGGTAAATGGATCAATATAAAGCTGGTCCATTAAGCCGTTACTGCCATCAGCGTTATCATAAATGAATAGCGCATCTTCTATGATAAACGGACCATCATCGTCGTTTATTTGATTGATTGGTGCAGGTGATGAATAGGCTTTTGATTTAGTTTGGCTATAGAAGAAATCGGTATGCCAATCTAAATCACCTAAGGTGCTGTTGAACATGAAGCCAGTTGATAGGCTTTCAAATGGGGTTTCTAGGTAATCATCTTGGTTTGCATAGTAAGCACAAATTTGCTCACCATGCTCAGTCGTGACAAGCTCTGTTTTACAGTTTGGGGCTGGTAGTTCATTGCCATCTCGGCTGCTGAAGTAATAAATGTTTGGTGAGTTCTCAAGTTTCGGTAAATATGAGTAACCATTTACTAGATTAGGCGTTGCGGTATAACTTCTGTCGGTCGCTTTAAAGGCATTGCGGTCGTAAATATCAGCAAATATCGTTAAGTTACTTTCACCGATATTGGTTCCGTAGACTAAGTTAAGCTGCTTCTTAGCTTCGTCATGACTGTCAAAGCTATTGGTGTAAGAAGTGTTTACTTCAGCTCCTTGATAGTCATCTTTGAGAATATAGTTAATAACACCGGCTACCGCATCAGCTCCATAAATTGCTGATGCGCCAGTGGCTAAAATATCAATGCGCTCGATTGCAGCAAGCGGAATTGAATTTACATCAACAAAGTTTTCAGTGCCTGCTGCGAACGAGCTTGGTGCAACACGGCGGCCATTAATGAGTGTTAATGTGGCTGAGGGACCCATACCTCTTAAGCTTGCAGCGGATTGACCCGCTGGCGTTGAGGTTGATGTACCACCACTTTCAGATGTTGAAAAGGTACCGGAACCGCCTTTAAAAACCGATAAATCTTTTAATAATTCATGAATAGTGTTCGCTCCTGAGCGCTTGATTGCATCTTGGTCAAGCACTGTAAGCGGGATGGTTCCTTCTAAATCAACCCCTTTAATTCGTGATCCTGTTACTTCTACTCGTTCAATTTTTTCTGATTGTTGGTCGTTTTGAGCATACACAGTTTGTACTGGGCACAGCACAGCACTGATTGCTACAGCAATTGATAACTGACGAAACATATTGATTTACCTTTGTCTTAAAAAACACACGGCAAAACCGTGACGTTTTGAATAATTGTTATAATTTTTTAGACAGGGCAGTGGGTTATAGACACAACTAGCCCCTCACAGGAAGTGAGGTGTGGCTACTCGTCAAACCACTCCGAAAGGTAGTGTGGAGAGTAGAAATATGTGCACAGCGATAATGCGTTTTTCAACATAATTCCAATCCGTAAGGTCTTTTGACAAAGCTAGCGATACAGTGCTAGCTTACTCGCGTTTTTAAATGTTCCTTTTTTTTATAGCAAGCAACAAAAAGCTGCGCAAGCAATTTTCTAATATTTTTTTACAAGAGTGTAACAATATGAACATCCTTAAGGAGCAAAAGACTAAATATCAAACTTCAGCTTTTTCTTTGGTATTTAGTTTGTTTTTCGCATCATTTGGCAGCAAAGTCTATGCAAATGATCAACAGCAAACTTTGGTTTTAATTGGCGGATCTTTGACCACCTGCTCAAGTATGAGCCCTAAAAATTGTCTTTCGAATAAACAGATTAGTGGTAAACAGAATAATCAATATCGATTAAATAATGATGCTTTATCTGCAATAAAGACAAATTGGCCAACCAACAACAAAAAAAATCGTCAGCAATCGCTTAAGGTATTAGCACAGATTGCACGTCAAAAGTCAGGTGTGATCACCAAAAGTGATATTTTATGGGCTTGGCGCGATTTAGATAACAAGTTACTAAACGAGCTTACTGATTCAGAATACAACTTTGTCATAGACTCACTTGAAGTGGCTGTATCAAATACAGATTCGACCCGCCAAAAAGAGTTGGTAAGTACAAGCGATAATAACGAACATGCAGCCAATGATATTTTAGACTTTGTTGCTGCTTCATTAAAAACAACTACCGAATCACCAACAATTTTAGCGGTTACGGCTTCAAGCAGAGATCCATATGAATCAGCTGACTTTTATGAAGGGTTATTAAACTTTACTGGTGTTGAATCAAGCTGGTTACCTCTAACACCCGCCTTAGCAATTGCGATTACTAGTAAGCAATGTGAGAGTTTGGAATCTTTACGTACAGAGTCTATGGGCGCTTTTAATCGTGAGACTATTTACCCTGATCGAATTAAGTCAGAAAAAGCGCTTTGTGATAAAGGGGTCGATCATTTAGTTAAGCTGATTAAAAACGCGACGGGGATTATGTTTAACGGTGGCGATCAGAGTTTAACCAGAAAAGTACTGTTTGATGATAACGGTAAGCAATATCCTTGGACTCAGGCAATTTTACAAAGACCATTACTTGTTGGCACAAGCGCAGGTACAGCGGTGCAAAGTGGTGGTAAAAATGCCTATGGCACAGTGCCGATGATTTCAAATGGTACAAGTTTAGCGGCAATGAGAGAAGGCTCGTTTGCGGTATCACCGCCAAGTGAGCGCTGTGAAAATGAATGCGGTGATAAGCTTTCGGCTGATAGTCTTACCTATGAAAAACAAGGTGGGCTTGGCAGCTTTACTTATGGTGTTCTTGATACACACTTTAGCGAGCGCAACAGAACAATGCGTTTGGCAAGATTACTGGCAGATACCGGGCAACAGCATGGTTTTGGCATTGATGAGACCACCGCCCTTGTATCAATTCGAGCTGGTGAAACCGCACTAATGACGGTGATTGGTAAAAGCGGTGTCGTGCATGTTAAATCTAACGCTAAAAATAACGGATCAATCAGTTATTGGCCTGCTGGTGCAGTTATTGATGTAACAAAGGATGGTTTTACTCTAGCTAAACGAACTGTTGATAATGCACTCCCTAGTATTAAAATTCCGCCACTGCCGATGCAGCGTTTTGGCACTATATTTTCAGATGCTAAATTACGTTCGCTTGTACAAGCTATGTGCTTAACACAAGAGCAACAAGCAGTCGCTCAGCATGATGAGTTTTTATTGGATTTAAATGCCACTGACAATACTCATTATTACCGTGTAAACACCAGTAGTACAGGCTGTGCGGTAGAAAACCTAGCCTTTAAAGTTAAGACATTTTAAGGGTGTAAGGTACTGAAAAAGTAGTGGATTATTTGTTCATTATTAGTTAGCGTAAGACTAATAATGAACAAACCATGGAATGGGGTTATGAAATATAATGTACTACTTTTATTTATTTTTGGCTGTTTATTTGCCTATTTATCTATACTAGTCATAGGTTATGGCTCGTCTATTGCGATTCCAACCGAAGTACTTTCAGCCCTTTATGACTTGTCACCTAACTTTGCTTTATCAATGGTTGATATCGTTACTTTAGGCCTTCCTTTGTTAGCCTTACTTTTAGTATTTTTACTCATTAGTAAGTCCCTGTACCTTAGAGATAAAGCGTATTCATACTTTATATTGCTGACACCATTTTTAGCGCTGCATTTATATTTTGCTGTTAACAGCTTTTCTGCAAATATTGATAACACCACTTTACTGACTAGTCTGCCTAAGTATGTATTACTAGTGCTTTTTGTTGCGCTTTTTTCTACTCATAAGAAACCGAACTTTAGTTGATGTAAGTCATACGCGAAAGATCAACATATAGGCTAATCTGTAATTAATCAGTGAACCAAGTTGGTAACACAATGAAAAAATTACTGCTATTAACAAGTGGGGGTGATTGCCCTGGGCTCAATGGGGTGATCAGAGCGGTGGTTAAAGCAGCCGAACATGATGGCAATTGGCAGGTGTATGGTAGTCGAAGAGCATACTGTGGTGTGCTTGAAAAGCCAAATGATATTATGCACTTAACCAGTGAAGTGGTGGCGGGTATTCATGTTCGTGGTGGAACAATTCTCGAAACTGTTAATAAAGGGAATCCAACCGCTTTTCCTGCTGAAATAGCAGGCGAACAAGTGTTTATTGACCGCTCTGATGAGTTAATCAGTATTATTAAGCAGCTTGGGTTTGATGCCGTTATAAATATTGGTGGTGATGGTTCGCATAGGGTATCTCAGCATTTATTTGAGCATGGCTTAAATATCGTAGGCGTACCAAAAACCATTGATAATGATTTATATGGCACTGATTACACAATTGGTTTTCAGACTGCTGTCGACACCGCCACCGAAGCAATTGATCGATTAATACCAACAGCGCAAAGTCATAACCGAGTGATTGTGACTGAGGTAATGGGACGCGATGCCGGTTGGATTTGTTTGCACTCTGCTATTGCAGCTGGCGCAGAAGTCGCGCTTATTCCAGAAATTCCTTACGATATTGAAGCGATTAAAGCCAAACTAACATCACGTTTTGATAAAGGCCACGGATTTGCCAATATTGTCATTTCAGAAGGAGCTAAACCTGTTGCTGGTGGTGTTGTTAGTAAACAATCAAATGAACTCGGTTACGAAAACCCTGTACTAGGTGGTATTGCTGAGCAGCTTGCTTCACAAATACGTGTAGCGCTTGACCTTGATGTAAGAGTAACCGTATTAGGGCATATTCAACGTGGTGGCACACCTAATGCGTTTGATAGGGTGCTTGCAGCAGAGTTTGGGGTGCAAGCATTTGAGCTAGTAAAGCAAGGCCAATTTGGTTTTATCCCTGTCAGTAAAGACGGTGAAATTAAACCAATCAGTTTAAAAGAAGCTACTTCTGAATATCGCGTCATTCCTCTAGAACATCCTTTAATAACAAGTGCCCGCGCAATGGGCATGTGTTTAGGCGAATAATCTGCGAATTGATATAACTTCAATTCGCATAACTAATAGTTTTAAAACAACTTTCTCAGTTACGTTCGTAATAATTCAATGCGCAATTTATGTATTGCACAAAATTCATGCGTTAAAGCAAGCATTTTATTTAATGTAAAGTTCTTTAAAGATGGTTGATCTGTGCCTTTTTTGATTTAGAATGATCGTTCACTCTAAACTAAGGAACTACACATGCAGCGCTCTCGCATTCCATTTTTTGCAGTGTCAGCTTTGGCTGGTGCTGTTTTATTATCAGGCTGCGGCCAATCAGAATCGGCTCAAGGGCAAACGCAGGCAGCTCAAGCTGTTCCTGTTGGCGTTATTGAGATGCAAAGTAAACCACTTACACTAACTAAAGAATTGCCAGGTCGTGTGGCTGCTTCACGTATTGCGCAAATTCGTCCGCAGGTTAACGGTATTATTCAGTCTCGTATGTTTGTTGAAGGTGCTGAGGTTGAAAAAGGCCAAGCTTTATATCAGATTGACCCATCTACATTTGAAGCTGAAGTAGCGACTAGTAAAGCCGCTATTACTAAAGCTCAAGCCAGTATTGCTAATGCCAAGGCAAAAGCAGAACGCTACAAAGAGCTATTGAGCATCAAAGCTGTAAGCCAACAAGATTACGACGAAGCTGATGCAGCATACAAAGGTGCAAAAGCTGATTTACTAACGGCTCAAGCGCAGCTTAAAACCGCTGAAATCAATTTAAACTACAGCAAAGTATTAGCGCCAATTAGTGGCCAAATTGGTAAATCAGATGTCACAGCCGGTGCCCTTGTGAGTGCTAATCAAGCAACAGCATTAGCAACCATTACTCAATTAGACCCAATCTATGTTGATTTAACTCAGTCAAGCAGTGAACTAACACGTTTGAAAAAAGCCATTGCTGCGGGTGAGCTTGATAAAGATGCCGCTTTACATTCAAAAGTTGAATTAAAGATGGAAGACGGCAGTACTTATCAACATAAAGGTACATTGCAATTCTCTGAAGTGACTGTTGATCCAAGCACAGGCTCAGTAACCTTGCGTGCTGAATTTCCTAACCCTGAAAAATTACTGTTGCCAGGTATGTATGTTCGTGCAGTGATTGTTGAAGGTGTGAAAAGTGATGCGATTTTAGCACCACAGCGTGGCGTAAGCAGAAACACCAAAGGTGAGCCTACTGCCATGGTAGTAAGCAAAGGCAATACCGTAGAAGCACGCGTGCTTAAAACTGATCGTACTGTTGGTTCAAATTGGTTAGTGACAGACGGCCTAAACAGTGGCGATAAGTTAATTGTTGAAGGTTTACAGAAAATCCGCCCAGGTGCACCAGTCAATGCAATGCCTGCAGAATCAGCAGCAAACAGCCAGTAACGGAGAAACTTAATGTCACGATTTTTTATTGATCGGCCCATATTTGCATGGGTACTTGCTATCGTTGTGATGCTGGCAGGTATCTTAGCAATTAGAAGTTTGCCGGTTGCGCAGTATCCATCAATTGCACCACCTGCAATTAGTATTCAAGCCACATACCCTGGTGCGTCGGCCCGTACTCTAGAAGATACGGTTACACAGGTTATTGAACAAAAAATGAAAGGGCTAGATGGCTTGCTCTACATGTCTTCAACCTCTGAGTCTAACGGCTCTGCGACATTAACCTTAACCTTTAGTGCAGATACAGACCCTGATATCGCACAGGTTCAAGTACAAAACAAATTGTCGCTTGCAACACCGTTATTACCAGAAGAAGTACAGCGTCAAGGTGTATCGGTTGCAAAATCGGCTCGTAACTTCTTAATGGTTGTAGGCTTTGTATCTGAAGACGGTAGTATGAACAACATCGATATCGGTGATTATGTTTCATCAAACGTACTTGATATTATTTCGCGTGTAAACGGTGTCGGTGAAGTACAGCTGTTTGGTTCTCAATATGCAATGCGTATTTGGTTAGACCCAGCTAAATTACTGAAGTACTCATTAACTCCTGCTGATATTAGTGCTGCAATCAGTGCTCAAAATGCGCAGGTTTCAGCAGGTCAACTAGGTGCATTGCCAGCGGTGAGTGGCCAGCAATTAAATGCAACGGTGACTGCACAAAGCCGCTTACAAACGCCTGAGCAATTTAGAAATATTTTTGTAAAAACCAATGCTGATGGTTCAGTTGTTCGTTTAAGTGACGTTGCTGATGTTGAATTAGGTGGTGAAAACTACGGTGTTGTTGCGCGTTTTAACGGCAAACCGGCATCAGGTTTAGGTGTTAAGCTTGCCAGTGGTGCTAATGCACTTGATACAGCAGATGGCGTTAAAGCGGCGCTTGCTGAACTTGAGCCTTTCTTCCCTGAAGGTTTAACAACGGTTGTGCCTTATGATACGACACCATTCGTATCACTTTCAATTGAGAAAGTAGTAAGCACTCTAATCGAAGCTGTTGTGCTGGTGTTCTTGGTCATGTACTTATTCTTACAGAACTTCAGAGCAACACTTATTCCGACTATTGCAGTACCTGTTGTATTGCTTGGTACGTTTGCTATCTTGCAAGTGTTTGGCTTCTCAATTAATACCCTAACCATGTTTGCGATGGTACTTGCCATCGGTCTACTGGTAGATGATGCCATCGTCGTGGTTGAAAACGTTGAACGTGTTATGACTGAAGAGAACTTATCTCCTCTTGAAGCAACACGTAAATCAATGGATGAAATTAAAGGTGCCCTTGTTGGTATTGCGATGGTGCTTTCGGCAGTATTCGTGCCTATGGCGTTCTTCCCTGGCTCAACAGGGGTTATTTATCGCCAGTTCTCAATTACCTTGGTAACTGCGATGAGTTTATCAGTGTTGGTTGCATTGATTTTAACGCCAGCTTTGTGTGCGACCATGCTAAAACCTAGTCATGTACATAACGATAAATCTTTATTTGGTCGTTTCTTCCTTGGCTTTAACCGTGGTTTTGACAGAACGAACTCGGGTACACAAGGTTTTGTGTCTCGCATGATCAAGCACAGTAAACGCTACTTACTTATTTATGGTTTAATCGTGGGTGGCATGGTGTTTATTTTCTCACAATTACCATCGGCATTCTTACCAGATGAAGACCAAGGTATTTTGTTTAACCAAGTCAGCCTACCTGCCGGTGCGACAACAGAGCAAACGTTAAAAGTTGTTGAAAAGATGGAACATCACTTCTTAGAAGAACAATCAGAAGCGGTAAAATCTATCTTTACGGTAACAGGCTTTAGCTTTGCAGGTTCTGGTCAAAACGCGGCAATCGGCTTTGTGGGTTTAAAACACTGGGATGAGCGTCAACGCCCTGATCTAACCGTCGGTGCGGTTGCAGGTAAAGCCATGGGGTACTTCTCAACCATTAAAGAAGCATTCGTGTTTGCTTTCCCACCTCCTGCGGTTGTTGAGCTTGGTACTGCAAACGGTTTCACCTTGTTCTTACAAGATAGGGTTGGTCTAGGTCACGAAAAACTACTTGAAGCACGCAACATGTTTTTAGGTATGGCTGCACAAAACCCGGTGTTATCAGGTGTGCGCCCGAATGGTCAAGAAGATAAGCCAGAGCTTGAGCTTGATATTGATTTAGCAAAAGCCGAAGCATTAGGCCTAACGCAAGCAGATATCAATAATACGTTATCAACGGCTTGGGGTAGTAGCTATGTAAATGACTTTATTGACCGTGGTCGTGTGAAAAAAGTGTACTTACAAGGTACGCCAGAATCACGCATGGTGCCAGAAGACCTAGATGAGTGGTATGTACGTAACAATAATGGTGACATGGTGCCATTTACTGCCTTTGCTCATTCTTATTGGACTTATGGCTCACCGCGTCTTGAGCGTTATAACGGCTTCTCAGCGATGGAAATCCAAGGTGCTGCTGCTCCAGGCTACAGTACGGGTCAAGCGATGGCTGAAGTTGAGAAAATAGTTAAGAAGTTACCACCGGGTGTATCGTTCGAATGGACAGGTATTTCATATGAAGAACGTTTAAGTGGTGGTCAAGCGCCATTACTGTATGCACTTTCATTGTTGGTTGTATTCCTATGTTTAGCGGCGTTATATGAGAGCTGGTCAGTTCCTGCAGCGGTAATGCTTATTGTACCGCTTGGAGTCTTTGGTGCGTCGATTGCGTCATTTGTATTTAATTTATCTAACGATATTTATCTCCAAGTGGGTCTATTAACCACCATAGGTCTGGCATCAAAAAATGCCATTTTAATTGTAGAGTTTGCAATTCATAAAATGGATGAAGGTATGAAACTTGTCGATGCCGCGGTAGCAGCTATTCGCCTTCGTTTACGTCCAATCTTTATGACATCAATGGCATTTGTGTGTGGTGTACTACCACTGGCAATTGCATCAAGTGCAGGCTCAGGTGCACAAAACGCACTCGGTATTGCTGTTATTGGCGGTACGCTTGCGTCATCGACTATTGTGGTAATCTTTGTGCCGCTGTTCTTTGTACTGGTGCGCCGAGTATTCCCCGGCAAAACAAAATCAACTAATGAGGAGCAGGCATAATGAAAGCTAAACTTATCTCAGTGTCTGTTGCTGCACTTATGTTATCTGCCTGTAATATGGCGCCAGATATGGAGCAACGTGAATTACCTGTTGCTCAAAACTATGATATCCAAGGTACAGCGGGCGATATCAATGCGCTCAATTGGCAGTCATTTTTCAGTAATGCGCAACTTCAACAGTTGATTGCGCTAACGCTTGAAAACAACAAAGATATTAAAACTGCTGCACTGAATGTGCAGCAGGTTAGAGCAATGTATCAGATTGAAGATTCTGCACTTTACCCAAGCATTGATCTCAATGCATCGGGTACTCGTCAGCGTCTTCCAGCAGATTTATCTGGTACTGGTCAAGCTACTATCTCTGAAAACTATTCAGCAACTGTTGGCTTAACCGCTTATGAGATTGATCTTTGGGGCAAAGTCCGCAACCAATCAGAGCAAGCTTTGCAAAACCTGTATTCTGCAGAATACAGTTTAACCAGTGTACGCATTAGTTTGATTTCTGAATTAGTGAATGCATGGCTTAACTATGCGACTGACAAAGAGCTATTGGCTTTAGCAAACGAGACTTTAAAGTCTCAGCAGGAGTCTTTAGAGCTAACCCGTAAAACATTTGCTCTAGGTGCTGCCTCTCAGTTAACGCTATCGCAACTTGAAAGCACAGTAGCAACCGCGAAAGTTGATATCGCAAACTATCAGCGTTTATTAAAGCGCGATAAAAATGCCCTCGACTTTTTAGTGGGTAAAATCGTGACTGCGGATTTATTACCATCACAAAATATTGATGATGTACTGAGTTTACCGGATGTGCCAGTAGGGTTACCGTCAGAGCTTCTTACTCAGCGACCTGATATCAAAGCTGCAGAGCATGATTTATTGGCAGCCAATGCAAATATTGGTGTGGCAAAAGCGGCATTCTATCCAAGCATCAGTTTAACCGCGAATGCGGGTACAGCTTCTGCTGACTTGAGTAATCTTTTTGATTCAGGTTCAGGTACTTGGAGTTTTGTACCTTCAGTAAACTTGCCTATTTTTAATATGGGTCGCAATCAAGCTAATCTCGATGTTGCAAAAGCACAGCAAGAAATGGCAATAACCAGTTACGAGCAAACCATTCAACAGGCATTTAAAGAAGTCTCTGATGCCCTTGCTGACCGTGAAGGTTATATGCACCAGCTAGATGCCCTGAATGATTTGTACCAAAGTAATGAGCTATCTTTTACTTTATCGGATGCGCGTTTTCAAAAAGGCGCAGACAGCTACTTGCAAGTATTGGATGCACAACGAAATTGGTACAGTGCAGGACAACAGTTAATTTTGGGTAAGCAAGCGTATTTGGCGAGCCAAATTAATTTGTATAAAGCACTGGGCGGCGGCTGGAATGCACAAAATACTGTGCAATAAATCAGCAAAAGCATAATTTATTTAAGGTTTTGCAGGATCTTAGTTGTTTTGACTCTCCTCTAAGATTAAGATCCTGTAAACCTTATTTAAATTAAAGTTAACCATAGTCAGTAAAGCTTGGAGAAACCATGACGCAAAAAACAAAAAGACACAATGACCCTGCGCTTGCCGAGGCAAGACGTAATCAAGTGCTTTGTGCCGCGGCAGATTGTTTTCGACGTAAAGGCTATCATGGCGCGGGAATGGCGGAAATCTCGAAGACTGCGGGTATGAGTGCTGGCCATATCTATAATTACTTCGCCAGTAAAGAAGCAATTATAGAATCGATTGTTGAACGTGATATGGAAGAAATGTTCTCAATCTTTAAAGAGTTTGCTGATAAACCCGGCGATCGTGTCACTGTTCTGCTAGATGGTCTTGACCGAGGCGTTGAGCGCCATACCGATTTGAGTCAAGGTGCGCTTGATTTAGAAATGCTTGCCGAGGCAGCACGTAATGAAAAAGTCGCTAACTTACTGCGTGAGTCAGATAGCCACGCCCGTGATTCAATGCGCGAATTATTAGTGGGTGAAAGAGGGCCGTTACAAGGAACGGCACTTGAAGAAGTGAATGCTCGTATCGAAGTGATGTTTTCTGTGATGGGGGGGCTTTTACTACGCAAAATGCTGAACCCAGATCTAGATATTAATGAATTACTTAAAGCACTTCGCCCAACAATGAAAACCTTGTTACTACCTTTTGAATAAAGCGCATCTACTAGCGCTTACTAAAGCTTTAGATAGTTACGAACTAAATTTAATGGCAATAAATCGATTTACAAAACGAAATTTTGCCTTAGTAGCATAGGGTTTTCATACCTATAAATCGACGTACTAATTAGGTGAATTGGTGTCAAATGATTGATTATTTTCACTTAACGTGAACACTCTACTAAAGTTTGCAATGTCAGCAATTGCCTTGTGATTAGCATCAACTTCAAACAACGCACTGTAGTTTATGGTGAATGCTTGTGTAGTAGGACAGGTTATTTGAACAGGCACGACAATATATGATTCATTAAAATGTGAGTCGATTTTTAAATCCCCCTCATTATGCAGCTTACAGCCTATGTCATTCTGATTCACAACCAAATGTTTAGCTAAGTATTTTAAAATACTCTCTTTTTGGCTCTTGATCTCTTGCCATGTAATTACATCATTTGTGTTAATGTCAAAAGGTATAACATGTTCTAAGTCAATAACAGCAACTTGCCATTGCCCTTTTAACACTAACTGCTCGTTTTCGGTTTTTGTTAAGTTAAGATACGCTGTACTTAATTGATGGGCGTTTATTTTAAAGCTACATGCTATTAAAAATAAAAGAGCCGCTGCTAAGATTTTCATGATAATTCCTTAATTGCTAGTGTTAGTGAGTGCTAAAAGTTTTTTATCACTGTCTAATTTAGCTTGTTGCCAGTTCATTTCTGCCCAGTATTTAGCTTTTACATTATTTTTATCTAATGTTAAGTAATACAAAGCTAAATCACTGGCATGATAGGTGTCTTGACGCCGTTCTCTTAGTATCACTCGCTTTCTCATTTTTTCTTGCCATTTATCTGATTGCTTCTCAATTTTTTCAGCTTGCGCTAGGCGTAATAATATAGCGTCTTCCAAGTTAGTATTTTCAGCAGTTAAACTTGCTAACGTTGATAATACTATCTGGTGGTTTTTCTTTGCCATTTGAGCGTCAGCCCATAGAACAACTAAACTGACAGGGGCTGTTTTTAGGTCAAGGTTACTGAGGTAAGTTATCGTTTGTTCTGGATAGCCTAACCTATAGGCCATCTCGGCGAGCACATGACGCGTGTTTCTAGTCATTGACGATTCTTTTACAATGGTTTGTAAAGCTTGATAACTTTGCTCAAGTTCACCTGTTTGACTCTTAACATCGAGAGAGCAGGTAGAAATAGTTTCCAGTCCAACTAAACCAAATAATGATAAACACTGTGCAAGTGCTTGTTCAAATCGACCTTTAACCATCAGTAAATTTGCTTTTAATAAAATAGCATTCGTATGATCAGGTTTGCGTGAGATAACTTCTGAAAGAATATTAATTGCTGCTTCAAACTCATGTTCTCTTTGTAGTAAGCGAGCATAAAAATAATGTATATCGGGATCTTCGGTTAGAGTAATTTGTTTTTCTAAATAGCTTTTTAACATACCTTGATTTGTTTCTGTTTGACCAACAAATTGGCTTTTATTAAATAAGGCGGTTAGTTGTTCTTTAGTGAATTCAGTTTCTTTCGGTTTGCTTGATAAGGCTATAACATCTTTATCATTTGGTATATAAGGATCCGCATGAGTGTAAGTGCTAAAAACGAAAGCTATGTATAAAAGATATTTCATGATTGCTCCAGAAATAGCCATCCGTGGCCAAGCTAAAAACTAATTCCCGTTTAATAGATCATCAAAATTTGCCTCAGAACCTGTATTAATAAATTCTCGACCATTCAATCGAAGAGGTTCATCATTTACATCTTGAATAAATGCGGCCCGACCAAGCGTTGCAAAGTCAACTTGTAAGGTCTCTATCGTGATACTTACTGTTGCTGTTACCTGACTATTCACACCATCACTGACTGCAAATTGAAAACTATCAGAACCGACAGTCTCTAGGTTTGGCGTATAAATATAGCTACCATCCGTATTTACATTTACAGTACCTAAACTTGGCTCACTCACTAAACTAAACGTTAACGTATCGCCATCAGGGTCTGAGCCTTCGAGCATGTCGTTAATAACGGTTTCAGTCTGAGTGGTTACCATTGCATCTTCTGCGCTAGGTGCTGAATTAACGACTTCAGTATCCATATTTTTCTTACTATCACTATCGTTACAAGCGACTAGTAAACCAGACAATACAATGAGTGTGATACTTGATAGTTGTAATTTACACATAATGACTCTCCTGTTTATTTAGAACCAGCAATTGGGGTAGCAAGGTATGGGAAACTGCTATCCATCATGCTTGCATCAAGAGGCGCACCATCTGTGAAAGGTACATTACCAACACTTGCATCATCTGATGTACATAAACCAAGATCTGTGTCTGTGCCATTAACAGGGATCGGATAACATAAACGGCCCATTACAACACGTAATGCGATATCAACTACATCATCACCAGGGCGACGGCCATTCGGAAAGCCAGCTAAATCATCACCTGCGACACCAAATGCTGATTGCTCATTTTGAGGTGTTGCGGCAATTGCTGTGTTTAAGCGAAGCATTTCAGATGGCGTTACTGTAGCAAGTTGATTTACACCAGGGAAACCCGTTAAAAATGCGGTGACTAAATCATTTCGTGGGAAGTTAGTCGGTGCCAATGTTTCAATATCTGTGCCCAACGTCGTATTAACAGCGTCTTTAAAGAGAATATTTAATAATTCAGGTAAAGAAGGGTGGGTAACATAGTCGGCAAATTGACCATCATCGGCAGGTGCTGAAGTAGAAAATGTGTCTTTATCTTTAAGGCCAATTACTAATTCGTTCACTAATGGGTTACCAAGACGCGAAACCTGCGTTAAAGCACCGCCATTTACCGAAGTTTTTGCAAATGCGGCATTAGGATTTAAAATGCGTGCTTGGGGCAAACTTGCAGTTGTCCAGCTACCAATTGTGCCATTCCCTTCACCTATTACACAGGCTTTTGGTACTTCTACAGCAATTGCAGTGACATTCTTCATAGCTAAGTCATCATTATCAGCTGTTTGTGTAATCCCGCCTGGGAATCCACCACCATCGCCTGCACCTGGCGCACTATCACCTTCAACAGGGACGTAATTAACTAAATCAAATGTTTTACCTAGATTCACAACAAATGGGTCTTTTCTTTGACCTACAAACACTTTGCCCATGCCATCACATCCAGGCAGTGCGACACTATAAACAAATTGATTTGCGTACTCTTGGTATGAAGCCATTGAAGAGAATGTCTTATTACCAATGTAATCGAGAGGTTTATAAAAATCGTTGCTGCTATTGGTGGTGTTTGTCAGCATGCTTTTTGTGCCGGAACGTTGTGAGCCAGAAATTACACTCACAGTATATGACTCACTGAAATTAACGGCAGCATTATTGCCTGCTGAAACGCCACCAACATTTTTTAGAGGAACTGCGACTGTTCTTTGATTACCTTCGGGGCCGACGGTAAGAGCAACTCCCATATTGTTGTTCGGTAACATACTTTTAAAATTAAATGCGAATGTCATATCTTCAACAGCATCACCATCGTTATCAATATGGATGCTATAAGTCGCGTCTGGATCCATCGCAAAGTAGTTTGGTCCGCCATAGGCATCTTGCAAAGGAATATAGTTGGCAATAAAGGTTACGTAGTCACCTCGACCTTCTTCGTAACTATTAAAAGCATAAAAGTCAGTCGAATCTAACGTTGGAAAGCGCGTAATATTAGGTGCTTCTCGGTGGCTAGATGCTTCAGAAATAGAAGTGAATAAGGTACTACATACTGCAATAGTGATTAGAGATGGTATTACTTTGTTCATGACTTTTTCCTTAGTTGTAAAATAAGTCATTGCTAGTAACGTACTGGCAATCTTATTGGATGCAAAAAAGTTAAAGTTTTTTAGAAAAAAGTAAAAAGCCGTGTTTAAACACGGCTTTTAATTTACAAAATAATGAGTTCTGTAGTGAAAAGTACCTCGGTTGGAGAGCCATTTGGCGAGCCTCCTAGAGGTTCTAAACTGATAGCGAGTAGTGAAATTTCTGTCGCATCAAAGTCTATGTGTTTTGGTAATTCAAGTGTTCCCGATTTTGGAAGTAAACCTAAAGAAACCGGCGCATCTTTACCTTTTAAGATCATCCATAGCTCATAATCTTTATCAGTGCGCGGAACAAGTGCTGTTGCAGCTCGAATCGATAAGTTTTCATCTTTTACATCAATAAACCAAAGGGGTTGTTCAGCCTCATTTTTAAAAAGGGCTATTTGTTCTGATTTAACTTTCGTTATTTCCTGAGGTTGCCAAATAATTAAAGCTAACACTATACATGCAGCCGTAGCGATGAGTGACCAAGCTTGTAATATTGAAGATTTAGATTTATTTGGCTTGCTTGTTATAGGTATTACCTGAGGATCGATCCTGCTAACAATTTTCTGCCAAACATGTTCATCTGGAGGCACAGATTCTATTGAACTTGCAAGGTTGTTCAAGTGTTGTTCCCACATCCAAGTTGCTTCACGTGCCCGCGTTGAAGTTAGCATTAACCGAGTGAATCTATCTCTTGCTGAACCACGTAATGTCCCCAGTACATATTCAGCCGCTAACATATCAATGAGTGTTTGATTTTCATAATTCATAGCGTTAAGCACCTTTGTAGTTGCTGTAAACCACGTCGGATCCAGCTTTTGACTGTTCCAAGCGGTGTCGCGATGTGGTCAACTAATTCGTGATGAGTCAAACCTCTATAGTATGCTAAATGAATAGCCTGTCTTTGCTGAGGATCAAGCTGTTCGATACAATCTACCAATTTGCTGTTGTCTTCATAATTAACATCAATAGGTAAATCATCTAAATGATCATTTTCATCAACAAGAGTTTGTTCCTTACGGACTTTGTGATGGCGAATCATATCTAGGCTTCGATATCTAACTATGCTGATCATCCAAGACATAACAGCGCCTTTAGATGATTGATATTCACTTGCGTTATGCCAAACTTTAACAAAAGCATCTTGTAAAGCTTCCTCGGCGTGCGCTCGATTGCCAAGCATCTTAAGACTTATTGCGAAAAGTGTTGCGCTGGTCTTCTGATATAAGTGACCAAAAGCAATTTTATCGCCTTTAGCTGTAGCACTTAATAGGGTTAATAATTCATCGTTTTCCATAGATTTCCTTTGTTATTATTAATAACGATTAGCTGACAGTTTTAGATGCAATTCATTTATGTTTTTACAAAAAGAATGGTTTAATTTTGTAAAAGCAATTCTTTTCCATTAGTTAGCGTAGCAGGGTTGCAAGACAAGGCAAACTTACATGTGAATATTATGTAAACTTGTGTAAGTTATTCATAAAGTAGTGAAAAAATGTCCTAAACTAAATTGGTAAGCTTTTTAATAATTGCTAAGTTGCTGATTTTTCATAGTCTATAAAGCTATTTAAATGGCTTTATATGGAGTGAAATTTGCAAGGTATTGTGCAATTAGAATAACAAGGAGTGATTATGTGGGCAGCATTTAGTTACTTAGCATTAGCGATTGTATTTATAATTGCGGCTATTCGCGTAGAAACTGTGTACTTTGCACTGTTTTTTTATTGGACTGCACTGTCGTTACTATTAGTCAGTGGCGCATATATTTTTAATATCGCACGTATTTTCAGAAAACGTGAAAATGGCGTTATTCCTATCTATATTCGTTGGGCTTTTATCCCCTTTTTATTGGGTGCACAGCTTTACAATGCTTGGTCGCGTAAACACGATAAAGTGCCGCCATTACAACAAATTAATGAGCATTTATTTTTAGCCTGTCGTTTATTTCCTTCCGATATAGACACTATGAAAGAAATGGGTATTACGGCTATTTTAGATGTAACTTGCGAGTTTGATGGCCTTGAATGGTCTTCAACGCAAGAGAATATTCGTTATTTAAATATCCCTGTTCTTGATCATAGCGTGCCAACACGAGCTCAATTGCATCAAGCAATTAATTGGATTGACCATCAAGTAAAAGCTGATAGACGTGTGGTAGTGCATTGCGCTTTAGGACGAGGCCGTTCTGTATTTGTGATGGCAGCTTACTTACTTAGCCAAAATAAAGATGCCGATGTACACCAAATACTCGCACAAATTAAAGAAACTAGAGAAACTGCGAATTTAAACAAGCGCCAGCTGCGTCATCTAGTGCGCCGCCATCGTAGAGGTGACTTATTAATCAAAAATAAAGCTGTGCTCATTGCTAACCCTGTTTCTGGGACAAAACTGTGGGAAGCTAAACGTAAGCAAATTACATCTCGTTTGTCTGAGTATTACGATTTAACTGTTTACACCACTTCAGAGCAGGTAAATGGTACTGAGTTAGCCAAAGAAGCACTTGAATTGAACCCTGATGTAGTCATCGCCTGTGGTGGTGATGGTACAGTAACAGAGGTGGCAAGTGTACTTGTTAATACAGACTGTAAACTGGGGATTATTCCTTTAGGTACTGCCAATGCCCTCGCTCATGTGTTGATGGGTATACAATCGAAGCTTATTCCGGTAGAGCAGGCGTGTGAGCTTATTATTGAAGGGCAGGCGAGTCGGATAGATACCGCTGTGTGTAATGGCGAGCGTATGTTATTACTTGCAGGAATTGGTTTTGAACAAAAGATGATTGAAAAAGCCCATCGTGATGCAAAAAATGAGTCTGGGCAATTAGCTTATTTACAAGGGTTTTGGCAAGCATTAGGTGAGCATGAGGCGCAAGACTATATTGTTACGCTTGATAATAACGATGAGCAAACAATCAATACCACCAGTTTAATCATCGCCAACGCCGCACCATTTACTACCTTACTTGCGCAATCCGCAGGGCAGCCAGATCACCAAGATGGTTTATTGGATGTTAACTGGCTAACACCTAGTGCCGATTCTAAAGCGAGTACTTTAAGTATTGCGGAGTTAGTGTTCTCGAGTATTACACAAACTAGTTTTGCTATTAACAGTCACCACACAAATGCTAAACGGGTAACAGTAAGCGCAGCAAAAGGGTTGAGCTATGTTATTGATGGTGAGATGAAAACCGCAGATAAACTAGAGGTGGAGATATCACCGAAATCGCTTTCGGTGATTGTAGCAGCTGAAGATTAAGTGGTTACTTTTTGATGCTTTTCCATTGGAAAGTGCCATCATCAGCTAGGTCATTATTGATAAAGGTATCAATATATAACTGCTCTACTTTTTCACGTGCCCAAGGGGTCTTTCGTAAAAATTTAAGACTCGACTTTACACTTGGATCATTTTGAAAGCAGCGTACATCGACGTGCGCTGCCATACCTTCCCAACCAAGTTTTTCTTCAAGTTTAGTAACGATGTCGGCTAATTTAACGCCATGTAACGGATTATTTGGTTGATTGTCCATGATAAATCTTAGGTTATTTGCAACCGCGCAATAGTACCCTATCTGTGCGTTTTAATCTAATTGACGTGAATCGTTTTCGTTTGTTTAGGGTAAATAATCTCGCCATTTGCATTTAGTCTGAGCCACGCCAAATCACTGTTTGAAAAATTAGGCTGTTTGGCGCTGCAAATTAAGGTCATCTCGCCAACGACAATATAGGCACCTTCGGTATAGCGTTTATTTTCATACCAACACACTTTTTCATTGTTTAACGCCTCTTGACCATCAAGCACGATTAATGGTTTTTCCTTAGCGTGCGCTTGATTTAGAAACCCTAAAGTAAACAAAGTACTTAACAGTAAAATTTTCTTTAACAAAATACGCCTCCCGTTGGGCAGATTTGTATAACTACACTAAGCTTATGACAAGGAATAAATAATAAAAAGGTGAACACATGCAATTTGATAAAAATATGATCGATGAACTAACCCTGCTTGCAAAATTTCCTCGTAACTCTCAAATGCAGGGAATTAAAATACACTCCGATGCAGAAAACTCAATTAAAGATGCAGCAAAACGGCTTTATGATAAAGGTATTACTGACAGTCCTGATGGGGGCTACTTAACGGACTTAGGGCTCGATTTAATTAACCATGTGAGTGTGATTAACTCAGCACTTAGATAACAAATAAAAAAGGCCCGAAATGTTCGGGCCTTTTTAAACACAAATCTTAAAGCTTAAATTGCATCTGGCTGGTTTTGCGGTGCAGCATCAATAAAGGCATCAAGTTTATTACATTGCTCATATACCGCAGCAATTTTAGGGTACTTGGTCATATCAACTTTAAAGCGCAAGGCATTAAATACTTGCGGCACTAAGCACACATCTGCAAGCGTTGGTTTGTTGCCCACACAAAACGTGTTCGCTTCATCAAGTAGCTTTTCGATACTCTCAAAGCCCACTTCTACCCAATGCTTATACCAGGTTGTTTTTGCTTCTTCATCAACACCCAGATCGTTAGCCAAGTATTTTAATACGCGCAAATTATCGATAGGGTGGATATCGCACGCTACGGCATAACATAAATTACGGATCTGAGCTTTTTGCCATGCATCACCCGTTAGTAACGGTGTTTCTGGGTGAGTTTCTTCTAGCCACTCTAAAATAGCCAGCGATTGCGCAAGTACACCTTGCTCAGTTTCAAGTGCAGGCAATAACCCTTGAGGGTTCTTAGCTAGGTACTCGTCGCTTTGCTGTTCGGATTTTAATAAATTAACTGTCACCAACTCGTGATCAATGTTCTTTAAATTAAGCGCAATGCGTACTCGATATGCAGCTGATGAACGAAAATAGCTATAAAGTTTCATTATACGTCCTGTTTACCTGTGAAATGTTTTTTAATAGTGCGCCAACAATCTGTGTAGTTAGGCTGACGCTCTTTACCTTCAAGGGCATATTTAGTTGGTGAAATAACGTAACGCGATTCGAACATAAATGCCAAAGTGTTTTCGTAGCGTTGTGGTTCAAGCTCAGCATTTGATGCTTTTTCGAATACATCGGCTTCTGGACCATGTGGCGACATACAGTTATGTAAGCTAGAACCACCTGGAACAAAGCCATGCTCTTTGGCATCGTACACACCTTCGATTAAGCCCATAAACTCACTCATAATATTACGGTGGTAATAAGGTGGGCGGAATGTGTTCTCAGCCACCATCCAACGTGGAGGGAAGATAGCAAAATCGATATTAGCGACACCTTCTGTACCCGATGGTGATGTTAATACAGTAAAGATTGATGGATCTGGGTGATCGTAACTTACTGTATTCATAACATTGAATCGAGCAAGGTCATACTTGTAAGGTGCACTATTACCAGTCCAAGCAACCACATCTAATGGCGAGTGGCCAATATCACAACGGAACATATTGCCATTGAATTTAGCAACGAGTTCGAAATCACCTTCAATATCTTCGAAAGCCGCTACAGGGTAGTGGAAGTCACGGTCATTAGCATAACCATTGGCACCCACTGGGCCGCGCTCTGGTAAAATATAGGCATGGCCATAGTTTTCACAGATATAGCCACGGGCTGTATCTGTAAGCAAATCAACTGCGAATTTAATGCCACGAGGAATTACTGCAATTTCGCCTGCACGAACGGTGAGTATCCCGCACTCGGTTCTAAGTAATAGCTCACCTTGTTGCGGCACGAATAACATTTCACCGTCAGCATTATAAAAGTAACGGTGTTGCATTGATTTATTAGCGACATAAATATGAATACCAATACCTGTTTGTGCATTGGCACTGCCGTTTGCAGCCATAGTGACTAAACCATCTATAAAATCGGTTGGCTTCGTAGGAATGTCGATTGGATCCCAACGCAGCATCGTCGGTGGTGTTGGCACTTCGGTGATAGGAGCGGTGCGAATAAGGCCATTATCAATTGGTGTATAATCACCTTGTACTACTGATGGGCGAATGCGGTAAAACCAAGTGCGGCGATTATCAGCACGGGGCGCTGTAAATGCGGTTGTGCTGAACTGCTCAGCATATAAATCGTATTTAACTTTTTGTGGGCTGAATTGACCGATAGGTAATGCACCGGGTAATGCTTCGGTTTCAAATTCATTACCAAAGCCAGTCATATATTGTAATTCGTTATTCATCACTAGACTCCTGAAAGGTTTTAGGTAAGATACTCTCATGTGAGACTAAATTCAAACTACACTGAATTTACTTGTGTAAATATTCTTTGACAGTAGTGCAGCCATGACGACAGATAATCAAACAACGCTCGATTTAAAACAGTTCTTACCTTATTCACTAACTAATATTGCAATGCAAATGAGTGAGCAGTTTAGTGAGCTATATCAACAGCAGTTCGATTTAACCGTGCCACAATGGCGGATAATTGCGAATTTGGCGCAATATGGTGAGCGCACTGCCAAAGAATTATGTGATATGGCACGAATGGATAAATCAACGGTGTCTCGTGCAGTAAAGTCGCTATTGACCAGAAACCTTATAATAGCCAAAGAAAACCCTAAGGATAAACGCGCAAGTTTGTTATCGCTTTCCGTTGAAGGGAACCGTCTTCATGAACAAATTGTGCCATTAGCAAATGAGTGGCAAGCAGGTTTAGTGAGTGACTTAGATAGCCAAGAACTTAAACAATTTATAAGCACTCTTAGTAAGCTTTCCAATCACCTAAATAAAAATGTTTAAATCTGTAATCAAGGCTTTATAGCAATTGATTTAGACAATCGATACGTATATGATAATGGCTATCATTTACAATTAGAAACTTGGATGTCCCCCCTATGAAATTAGCGTTAAACACCGTTAAAACACTAGGTCTTAGCCTAGTATTAGCATCTACTTTTATTGCCCAACCTGTATTGGCAAATGGCCCAATTGGTGAGCACGTTAATCATCTAAAAGAAAATTTAAAAGATTACTCAGAAGACGTTGAGTGGATGGTCGGTAAAGTTGACACCATGGTTACCGATTATGAAACAAAAGGCGCAAAAGCAGTTAAAAGCGATGATTTAATTGAATACTGGGAATCAGTAAAGTTTCACAGTGCGATTGAAACGAATTATGTGCCGGTTTATGCATCAATCTGGCAAGGCATTTATGGTATCAAAATGGCTATTGATGACAAAAAACCAGCAAGCGAAGTACGTAAGCACCAAAAGGCCTTAAATGCTGCCTTGTGGCAGGGTCTTGGAGCTGTTAAACTTGCTGCTGACTTCCAGCAAAAAGGCTTATTAAAAGCTGTAAAAGCAACTGCTTCTGAAACAATGACGCAAAGCGCTACTATCGATGAGATCAAACATAAATTAGACCGTGTTGTTGCAAAGTACGCAGAACGTTTAAGCGATGAAGCAACGCAAATTGTACACGATACTTACCTTCACTTATTTGAAGGTGTTGAAGGTACACTTATCGAAAAAGATGCGAAGTTAGTAGAAGTACTCGAAAAAGATTTTAACGTAACCCTGCCTAAAGCTATTTCTGATAAAGGGTCTGTTGACCAAGTCCGTGCAGTGGTTGTTGATATGCAAGAAAAACTAGATCGCGCTAAGGTGTTACTAGAAGAAGCCGAAAAAGCACGTAAGGATGTATTTTAGTGAAGCGTAGGACCTTTATTCAAGGCCTGGCTGCGTTTGGGGTAGTAGGCGCAATGCCGCTACCTCTTTCTCGTGCCTTTGCAGCCTCTGCTGCAAGCCCAATTTCAGTGAAAGACTTACCAGCCCTAGAGGGTGACCTAACTTTATATTTAGGCCGTGGTGAAGGTGGTTTGTACGAAAACGTACTGCAATCAATCCAAAAGAAAAACCCAAAACTTAATTTATCTATTCGCCGTGGCCCAACTGCTGCACTTGCCAACATGATTGTGGCAGAAGCGAAAGCGGGTGTTAAACGTGCTGATCTATTTTGGGCGGTTGACTCTGGTGCGATTGGCTTAGTCACAGATGCAGGTTTAGCTAAACCGCTACCAAGTGACTTAGAAGCGCAGTTACAACCGCAGTTTCGTTATCCGGGCTGGGCACCAGTGACAGGTCGTATTCGTACATTGCCTTATAACACTAAGCGCCTAAGTAAAGATCAGATCCCAGATAGCATAATGGCCATTGCTGATAGCGATTTATCTATTGGTTGGGCACCGGCTTATGCTTCTTTCCAATCATTTGTCACGGCAATGCGTATTCTTGAAGGTGAAGATAAAACCGCTAAATGGCTTAAGAAAGTTCAAAAACGTTCGAAAACCTATGCAGGCGAGCTTGGCGTAGTGATGGCTGTTGAGCGTGGTGAAGTGGATATTGGTTTTGCAAACCATTATTACACGTTACGTCTTAAGTCAGGTAAACCTGATGCTAATCTTGATCTAGCATTCACCAATCAAGATGCCGGTTGTTTAGTTAATGCATCAGGTGTGTTATCACTGACAGACAACCCAAATGCAATGAACTTTATGCGCTACTTACTAAGTTCTGAAGTACAAAGTTACTTAGCACGTGAAGCCTACGAAATTCCATTGATCCAGGGCATTGAACAGCCTGCTGGGTTACCAGCATTAACGGATGTGTCACCACCGAAAATCGATTTAACTCAATTGGCAGATTTAAGGCCAACACTCGACCTTATGCGCAGTAGCGGTATTTTATAATGCGCATACCTGCTTCTTATCCCATGGCGCTGCTTGCAGCGCTTTTGGTGTTAGTGCCAGTTTATATTCTGATCACCTTAGCCAGTGATGCGACGGCTGTTTTTGATAGTCACAATTTAAAAATTCTAGGTAACACCTTATCACTTATGGTGTTAACTGTTTTAGGCTCTATTTTAATTGGCGTGCCTCTGGCGTTTATCAGTGCCTATGTTCAACTTCCTTTTAAAAAGCTTTGGCTTGTTTTGTTTGCAGCGCCACTTGCTATTCCAAGTTATATTGGCGCGTTTACTTTATATGCAGCATTTGGCCCCGGTGGTGAGATAAATCAGCTGCTAGGTTTTGAAACGCCGCCTATGTATGGCTTAACGGGTGCTGCGATTGTAATGACGCTATACACGTTTCCGTTTGTTATGCTTACGACGCGTTCATCTTTACTTAGTCTCGATGCCAGTATGGTAAATGCGGCTCGTACTTTAGGTATGTCGATGCCGATGAGTGTGTTTAAAGTAATCTTGCCCCGTGTTATCAACGGTATTGCGGCGGGTTCATTGCTGGTTGCGCTTTATACCTTATCAGATTTTGGTACACCGGCGATGATGCGCTTAGATACCTTTACTCGGGTAATCTATGTTGAATATAACGCCTTTGGCTTAAGTCGTGCAGCGATGTTGTCGCTTCAATTAATGGTAATAGTAGGCTTTTTACTGTTCATCGAATCACAAATTAAAACAGCTTCAGAGCGCCACGGTAGACCGCTAATGTTATTTCCATCAAACGGGCAAAAGTTAGCCATGCTGGTGACTTTTCTACCTGTTTTATTATTGGCTATTTGTTTGCCGTTAGCCATTTTTACTCTTTGGCTTGCCCGTGATGGTGTTGCTGATTTTGATTTCAGCATTGCGTGGAACTCAGCTTATGCATCTGGCATTGCGGCTATTGTCGCTGTTGTGGTTGCTGTGCCTGTAGCGCATGCTGCCTTAAGCGGTAAAGTAGGGCGCATTATGGAACGGGTTACTTATTTCGGATTTGGTATTCCAGGTATCGTAATGGGTACTGCACTTGTTTATGGTGGCCTGCAATTACCGCTTTTATACCAAACTCTGGCATTATTAGTTATTGCCTATGTGCTGCGCTTCTTACCGTTGGCAGTTGGCTCTGTGCGAACCAGCACAGAACACTTAGATTCGAGTTTAATTAAATCAGCACGCGTATTAGGCGCAAGCCCTCGTGAAGCATTTATGCGTATTACCTTGCCTTTAACACTGCGCGGTATCATTGCTGGTGCAGCCTTGGTATTTTTAGAATCAATGCGAGAGCTTGAAGCAACATTGTTACTCGGCCCAACAGGATTTGAAACCCTATCAACCTATTTGTGGCGAGTTTATGAAGCCGGTTATTTCGGTCGCGCTGCCATTCCTGGGCTCTTGTTAGTAGTGATATCAGCATGTGGCTTAGCTATAATGCTCTCAGGTGAAAAGCGCAGTCAATTAGAACATTAAGGATCAGTTTAATGCTATCAGTTAGTAAGCTGTCTATCGATTATGGTAGCAATCGTGTGGTAAGTGAACTTAACTTATCACTTGGGGAAAGTGAGATCCTCATGCTAGTTGGTCCAACTGGCTGTGGTAAAAGTACAATTTTACAAGCGTTAGCAGGGCTTATTCCTATCAGCGAAGGCGAAATTAACTTAGGCTCATGGCGGGCAACACCCAAATTAAAAGTACCACCAGAAAAGCGTAAAGTAGGGATGGTATTTCAAGACTTTGCGTTATTTCCGCACTTAACGGTACAGCAAAATATTTGCTTTAGATTAACTGATACCTCTAAAGCAGATCATTGGATTAAGTTACTGGGTCTTGACGCTTTTCGTGATAAAAAGCCCGCTACTTTATCGGGTGGTCAAAAGCAGCGTGTAGCACTTGCCCGTACATTGGCTCACGAACCTGACTTTGTATTGCTTGACGAACCGTTATCAAACCTTGATGCAGCTTTAAAAGATACCCTTCGTTGGGATATTCGTAATGCATTAAAAGATGCGGGTGTACCTGCAATTTGGGTAACCCATGACCAAGAGGAAGCCTTATCTGTCGGTGACCGAGTTGGCGTACTTAAAGAAGGGATTATTCAGCAAATAGATACCCCTGAACGCTGCTTTAGCTTACCAAGCAATCGCTTTGTTGCACGTTTCTTAGGTGAAGCAAGTTTCATTGCCGGTAATTGTGAAGGTGATATCGCCACTACTGATTTAGGTAATGCCCCAGCTATTAAGGTTGATCATGATACAGCGAAGGTTGATGTATTACTTCGCCCTGATGATATTCACCTTATTCAAAATGCAGCTACTAGCAACGGTAAAGTGACATGGGTCCGTTACGAAGGTGGTAGCCGTTTATGCGCTGTTAAACTGGCATGTGATACTGTGGTGACAAGCCGTGTTAGCCATGAAGTGATGGTACGCCCAGGTGATGCAGTACATGTATCTATTAACACAACACACCCACTTGCGGTTTTCGCAGCTTAAATAGACATAACTGTGCAGGTCTCATTGGCCTGCATTTACATATCAGTGTAGGTCGGGCTTTAGCCCGTCATCATTCAGTGTTTAAACATTTGTCGCCATAAATGACGACCTACATAACAATCTTAGATCGAGTTAAACATCAGCCCTCAGACGCGATGTAAAATCTGCTACATATAAATGCATTAATTTGTTACTTCAAGCTTTAATCTTGGTACTGGCTTATTTTGCTCTTGTATCTCGTATCTCGTATCTCGTATCTCGTATCTCATTTCTACAACCATTCCCGGCTAAAGCCAGTCCTACGAAAGGATTTATCAGGTATTTGGTTCTAGGGTTTATGTAGAAAGGCGCGATGTAAAATCGCTGATACCTAGCAACTCGCTAACTTTACTCTTGCCAACTTTCCCCCAAACGTAAAAAGCCCGCCAGTAGGGGCGGGCTTTTGCTTTATAACAAGGTTAACTTGTTATTAGAATGTGTAACGTACACCTACACGCATTTCCCAAACTGATGCACCGCTTTGAGTTGCAGTTTTACCATTGTTAGGGCTGAAGTCAGAGTATACGTAACGACCTTGGTCATCGATTGATGTTTTGATCATACGGTTACCAACGAAGTTACCTTTCTTAAGTACGCCCCAGTCATCGTTTAACATGTTAGTTAAGTTATCGATAACGAAGAATACTTCACCTTTGTGACCAGGCATGAAACCAGGTAACTCTTGAGTCATCTTGAAGTTAACTTTAGTGAACCAATCAGCATTTTGGCTGTTACGGCCAACGATTTCACCGCGTTCAAGGCCTTGAGCTGAAATCCACTCGTTAAACTCAGTTACTTCTTCAGGTGTCATGTCGTAAACAACGTTAGGGTCATTTACTTCAGGGATATACATTAGCTGACGGCTGCGGTTAGAGTTGCTATCACCCCAAACATTGTCGCTACCGTTATATGTATAGCTGTAAGGAAGACCTTTGAATGTTTCGCTGAATAGGTTGAAACGTGTGTTGTAACCATCAAACAATTCAGTTGTGTAACCTAATGTCATCGTAAAGCGATGCGGGATCTCGTAATCAGATGTGTGTGCACCTGGGTTAGTCGGATCGTATGTCGCCATGTTACCGTAGTTTGAGCTCGCTACAGAGCTAGTCATTGGGTTTACATCTGTTGAGTCAGTGTAAGCATAAGCAAGTTGTAAGCTAATACCGTTATCAAAACGCTTGCTCATTGCAGCAGAAATGATGTGAGACTCACCGCTATCACCACTTACGTTAGTCAGTAGTAAGTCACCGCTACGACCTTCGATAGACTCAAGAATTGGACGACCGTCAAATGTAGTTCTGCCTGAATCTTGTAATGCGATGTCTTGTAAAATTGCAGCATCTTTACGCTTAGTGAATAAGTAATCTAGAGAGAAAACGTATTCATCTTCAGTTGTGTATGTTGCACCTACTGAGTATTTCCACTCTGATGGCATTTCAAAGTCTGGGTCAACAGCATTTACTGATGAATCACCTGCACCAATTGTTGTATTAGCAACTTCATCAAACATATCTTGTGGCACTTCGTAACCTGGAGTACCACCATTCACTGTTGGTGTATTGAATAAATCAATATCTTCACGGTAAGTACCAATGTTCGTGATACCGTCGTTTGAGTATGAGTTAGATAACCAAACGTTCGGGTTACCACCAGAGAATAGGCCTACACCTGCACGTACTTCTAATGCATCTGTTGCATACCATTCAAAACCTACACGTGGTTGAATTAAATCGATGCCGTCAAATGTTGCTTGGTTGCTGAAACCGTAGCGGTTAGTGAAGTTTTCATTGTAGTTAGGCGCGTCATCACTTGTGTATTTGTCGTAACGAAGACCAAATGTTAACGTCGCATCTAAATCTGTGAAGCTGTACTCATCTTGTACATAGAAAGTATGTTGTGCATATGAGAAGCTTGCAGCAGCATCAGTTGGGTTGTTTGTACCAGCAGCATTGTTGTAGTAGATACGTGCAGCTTGACCAGCTTCAAAATCATCTACAGAATCAAAACGCCACTCACCTTGAGTGTGCTGTACGAATTGGTTAAATACGTCTAGCTTTTCGTACTCATAACCACCTGTGATCGTGTGTTGATCAAGATAGTATGTACCTGCAAGTTTTACAGTCGTTGTTTCGTAGTCTAGGTCATTTGATTGACGAGAGTCATCAGGACCGATATAGATAGTACCACCGCCAGCAGCATCAATTTGCATTTCACCAAAGCCGCTCGCTGCATCTAAAGATTGTACTGTTGCATCTAGCTCAGATTTACCAATACGAACTTCAGTTGAGAAGCTATCTGACCAATCTGAGTAAATTGAACCGATGATTGATGTAAACTCAGCACCTTGCTTGAAGAAGTGATTATCTAAAGCTACTGTATCGCTGTATGCATCTGATTGAGATAGCGTGAAAGCGTCATTGTAGTTATAGATTAAGTTTGCACGGTGATCGTCATTGATGTTCCAGTCTAACTTAATTAAGATTTTTTCATCTTCTACTGGAGCACTAGATGGCATGCCACCTGCGTCATAACCGTATACGTCTTGTGCGATTTGCTGTACACGAGCAACGTCTGCAGCTGAAACGCTACCTGTGTTTAAACCGCCGTACTCATATTGTTTAACGCCTTCAACTTTTTCGTATGATGTGAATAAGAAAAGGTTATCTTTGATTAGTGGTAAACCAACGTTGAAGCCGTAACGTTTTTCAGTGTAATCACCGTTGTCGTAGTCTTCACCTTCGATTTTATCGCCTTTCATTGAATCATTTGTGTAATCGAAGAAAACACCACCGTGTACTTCGTTACCACCAGATTTAGTAACTGCGTTGATGTTACATGATGTGAAACCGCCATATTGAACATCAAATGGTGCTAACTCAACTGCAACTTGCTCGATTGAGTCGAAAGAGAAAGGAGCACCGATAGTTGGGTAACCATTTGAGCTTAAACCGAAGTTATCGTTCATACGAACGCCGTCAAGGGTTAAGCTGTTAAAACGTGGGTTACCACCACCACAGTTGATTGAACCGCGGCTATCATCGATAGTTACACGTGGGTCGATACGGATGATATCTTTTAAATCACGGTTGATAGCTGGTTGGTTTTCTAAATCTTCAAGAGTGAACGTTGCAGCAGGACCTGTACCACCAGACATACGGCTGATAGGGCGACCAGTAACTACGATTTGTTCTACATCAGATTGTCTCTCTAACGTAACATTAACTGGGTAGTCAGCACCCACTTGTAGGTTAATGTTGTTGAATGTTTGATCTGCGAATACGTCAGAATCTACAACAACGCGGTAAGGACCACCTACACGTAGGCCTTTTGCTGTGAAGTAACCCGCATCGTTCGTTTCAGTTTCTTTAGTTGAACCTGAAGGTAAGTGAACGATAGTGATCTTAGTGCCAGCAGCAGGGTTGCCGCTAGGACCTTTGATTTGACCCTTGATAGCAGATGTTGTTTCATTTGCTAACGCTGCACCACTCACACCAACACATGCTGCAATAGCAAGTGATAGAGCTGTTTTGCGGAGTTGGATTTTCATTATGTTATTTCCCGTGTTAGAGGTTATGTTTCATTTATAGTTTGCTGTCAGTTGGCATCTTAAGTGCCTTTACTAACGGTTTTGCTGATTTATCAAATAACGTATTTAATAAACCAGCCAATCTTATACCGCCTTGCTGTAGGCGAGTTTTCACAATTGGTAAGTTTTTGTAGATATAACTATAACTTACGTTTGTTTCATTTTCGTTATACAGTGAATTTGCAATATTATTTGATTCGACTAACCAATCGCTAGGTGAACTGGCAAGATAGTCCGTGATTAACGCTTGATTTGTTGTATTTATAAATTGCGCAAACTCAGTATAGGACAAATTTTCATTTTCAATGAGTTTTGTGTCCCATAGGCTATGTAAATTGGTATCTTGACCGAAGAATGTGACAGAAATATTGTTGCCACCACGATCTTCACCGCGTCCGGCATGAAAAGGTTGGTGGCTGTCACCAACTAGATGAACTAAAAAACGCAGTGCGAACTGTTTTTCAGCTAGTGAGGCTTTCTGGTTTTGTAAAACTGAGATTGAGTATTCCATGCCTTCAAGGATATCTGACACGGTTTCTTTATTATGATGGGCATCTGAATCGTAATGGGGTTTAGCATCGCCTTCTTTAAAGTTAATGTAATGCCAGCGCGAAGATTTCTTTTGCCAGAAATTTTCTGGAGCAGAACGCATTTCATCAGCCCACGTTGCAACTTGTGGTAGTGAGTCACCATCGAGTAGAGGAACTAATGCTAGTTTAGTGGTGTCTGTAATATGCTTAGATGCAATTTCACCAACAATACGATGACCATTTTGACCCCATGCATTTGCAGGGGTGCTTAACACTGCTGAAATAACTGGTGTTGATAACAGCAACATTTTTATTGTTTTTTGTAACATTGACTCAGTGTCCAAAAATGAATGTGCAATGAAGCACGATTTCTTGTGTCATATTTTCCTGAATTTAAAATCAAATAGAAAGGACTCAATAAGATTCATAATTTCTTGTTCATATATGTTATTTATCAATAGTTTAAATTATTCAGGTAAAATTACTTGTTGTAATAAGTAAGAATAATTGTTCAAATAGAGACAACGGAGCGTTGTTGGCTATTAAAATTGAATTTAAGAACAATACTAATAAAAAAATCGTCGATTGTTACATTTTTGTTTCTATCAGTTATTTTGTTTTTTTATATCGGAATTTTGCAGGGTAAACCGGCTGTTTCTGATATCGATGCATTTATTGAAACGTCTTTTCAATGTGATACCAAATCAGAGGTTAACCTTAACGAGTTAGTGGTGTATTCATCGGGCAAAGTGTTGGCTGAGGATGTTGCTAAAACCTTATGCAATGATGACATCATAAGTAAACAATATGGCAAGGTAACCTCTTATTGGGGTTATAAAACCTCAGACACGATTGAGTTTTTAGGCAAAGGGATTGCTGATTTAATCCTTGCTAAAGAAAATTTAATTAACGCTTTTATGGCGGAGTCAACTTACAACTACCAAGCTGTTGTTGGATTTCCTGATTACACTGCCTATTTAATTTCGAGTAAAGAAAAACCTAGAATTGATAAGAGCTACTTTTTAGATAAACGCATTGGTTTACTTGATTACCCAACCAGTCGCTCAGGACATATTTTACCAAAGCAGCTATTTAAAAAATTAGATATCAACCTAGAAAACCTAGATATAACTTACGCTAGTTCCCATACTGAGTTAAGAGAGCTGCTTGCCAGCGGAAAGGTTGATTTAATTTCTTCTTATTGGCAAGACAGTGATCAACAACGTTTTTCTAAAAATTATATTACGCCTATACGCGACAATATAAGTGGCAGTCGTTGGTATTTAAAAATGCAGGACGAGAACACCGACCTTTTATGTGCAGTTCAAGCGCAGTTAACCCTATTGGCACACAATCAAAATTCTCATTACTTTAATCATGTTGAGTCTTTTTGGGAATGTGACTCGACTCAGCAAACAATGAAAGTAGGGGATAGCAATGCTGCCAATTAGAATTAAGCTTGTTTATGGCGCAATATTTTTAAGCTGCTGCTTGGTATTATTTGCTACCTTCATTATTGCAAAAGCTTATAAGACAACAACTAATGATGCACTGACTTTAGCAAAAGTTGAAAACCGTATTGCTCTTGATTTAAACCATTTAAATTTACCAGATGGTTTTTTGAAGCACTCCGGTAGTAGAGACATGGTACTCAATTATATCAAGCGTCTTAATGCTCAATTAGCAGACTCAGGCGTGATGGTTTACTCTATTGAAGGTATTTCGGAATATCCTGCTCGTGCTGATTTAATTACTAAGCAATTACATGCACCTCAAAAATCATTAACGGTTAGCTTTGTTATCGCATCTTCTTTATTAGATAAAAACGATATAGCTGTGTTCATTCTGGTCTGCTTATTTGCATCTACATTTACCTACTTATTATTTATCAGTGAACGAACCAAGATTCAAATAGCTAAAAACGAACCTGAAGTTGCAGTTCAGATAGAAGAGAAACCTAAATTGATAGTCGATCTTCAAAATAAAACCTTAGCTGCTAGTTGCGATGTTGATAAAACAGTGGCCCTTGCGAATAAACCATTGTGTTTTTATCTTGCTTTAGTTGAGTTTTGTATTGAACAACCAGACGTAGTGCTTAATCAAAATAAAGATGTACCAGAAGAATTACTGACTTTAGCGAACAAGTATTTTTACCGGTTAGTTGAGCTTGGTCACACAATACGTAAACGGCCAAACTTTACTAATAGCTTAGAAAAAACTTTAAGCGAAATTCGGGCAGCCCTTGATGAAGTTTGGCAAGACCAGCTTGAGATAAAAGAAACCTATTATCCGCCTAAAGCCCATGGTGAAGGTTCACGCTCTCGATTACATCATTACGGATTGAAGTCGATTGAGAGCACCGATATTGAAGTCATAGGGAAATAATCTAGTTTTAAAGTAAAAAGGGAAGTCACTGACTTCCCTTTATCTATTTAGATATTGATGATTAGGTATCTAAAACTGCTTAGGAGTGTAATCAGCCGCTTTAACAGGGCTATTTTGCTCAAAGAAACGTTTTAATGCCTGTGCATCGGTATCATCTGTACTTACAAAGCCTTTTTTATTGGTAAGCGTAGGGTAGCCATCACCACCAGAGGCGTTGTAGCTATTAATACTCATTCGATATGTTTTAGTCATATCAAGTGGTTTACCAGCAATTTTAACATCAGATAAAGTGTCGTTATCGCGTTTGAAGCTTAGCTTATAGTATTGTAAGTAGGCACCTGAATCAGGTGGGAAAGAAGTAACAACCTGCAAGTAGTCATATAGCTCTTGGCCTGTCATATCAATATAGGTGATACGGTTTTTAAAAGGATGAACTTTTAAAATATCTTTATAACTGACATCGCCAGCTTGAATGCTATCACGAATACCGCCACCGCTTATCAAACCAAAATCAGCACCCACTGACTGCATTTGTGCAGCAATAATAACGCGTGCTAAGTTTACTTGCTCATAGCGTACTTTATTGCGGTCACCTTCAAGTTTTGCATCCACGTTACCTATTTTACCAGCAATTTGTGCTGCACCTTTTTTCTGATAAACCGCGAGCATGTCTTGTAAGTTTTTGTTTGGCTCGATGTACTCAGCCGCTAGCTGTTTATTGCCATTTTCATCATCGATATAAAGATTGACAGGAATAAGTGAGTAATTGAGCAGAGTTAATTCATCGTTTTCTAATTTGAATTCAGCTTTTCCCACATATTTACCCCACTCATGGGCTTGCATGATCCAAGTACCGTTTTGTTGATCAGGCTTACACGCTTTACCTGGCATAAAGCTTTCGTCAGCAACATTGGCTTCTTTCATACACACCGGCTCTTGTGAATGACCGCCGACAATAATATCTAGCATTCCTTTTGGTAAGTTACGCGCCATAGTCACATCACCGGGTGCATTAATACCAAAGTTAGCATCAACATAGTGACCCATGTGCGTTACAGCAATAGTGATATCAGGCTTGTACTGCTTTTCAATTTTTGGGGCTAACTTTGCAGTCACTTCTGTAGGGTCTTTAAATTCTAGGCCACCGATATACTGCGGGTTACCTATTTTTGCTGTATCTGTTGTGGTTAAACCAATGACAGCAATTTTGAGTCCGTTTTTTTCAAAGATTTTGTATGCTTGATAACGAGTTTCACCGGTCGTTTTATCTATAATATTGGCTGATAAAAAAGGGAAGTTAGACCATTTTTGCTGTTTATCGAGTACAGCCAGCGGGTTATCAAACTCATGGTTACCAATTGCCATGGCATCGTAACCAATTACAGACATACCTTTAAAATCCGGTTCTGCGTGTTGTAGATCTGATTCAGGAATACCTGTATTGATATCGCCACCAGACAGCAGTAAAACTGCATGTCCTTGTGCTTTAGCATCGGCTCTTAATTGATCAATTAAAGTCTTGCGAGCAGCCATACCATATTCACCATGTTCGTTATGCCAAAAACGACCGTGATTATCATTAGTATGGAGCAGAGTGAAATATTGGGCTGAATCTGTATTGTTAGAAGAGGAGCTACACGCGGTTAGGGTAACCAGTAGCGATGTTAGTAAAAAAAAACGCATAATTGTTTGCCTGAATAGAGCAGTAGGTTAATTATGCGCTTAGTTTAAACGACTTAAGTTTAAATTAAATGTCTTTTATAAACTTTTGTCGCTATTTTCTGTATTTAGTTGTCCTGTTGCGGCAAGTTGTCTTCGTTGTAGTTCTTGTTCTGCATAATGAGACTTAAGATGATTATTGCCGACCATCCAATTTAAAAAACTAGCGGGTAACTTACTATAAGGCTCACCTTGGTGTAGGCCAAAATCGCATATTGCGTTCTTTTCATTCGCCATGGTTCATTCCTGTGTGTTCATTGTTGTCGTGCAGATACTAACAAACTGAGCCTATTTGATAAGACGATTTTGATTTAATCTTTAAACTTTTTATAACCATAATGAATACACAGTGTAAATTAATGTAACTGAGATGTAATTGATTTGACGCGTTTTGTGTAACTGTTTTGTTTGCTATTTAAGCACCTGCCTATTTTGTTTAAGCTTCTTGCAGTTTTATAATAAAAATTATCAGGAAAGATAAACAATGAAAAAACATCTACTTGCAACAGCTTTATTGGCTAGCAGTTTTACAGCGAATGCAACTATTGTCGAAATGCAAACGGACCTGGGCAGCATTACGATTCATCTTTATGATCAACAGACACCTGTTACAGTTGAGAACTTTTTAAATTATGTTGCAGATGGTAGCTACGATGGCACCGTTATCCATCGTTCTGTTGATAACTTTATTTTACAAGGTGGGGGTTTTAAATTTGGTACTGACTTTGATGCGATAGACACCGCAGACGCTATTACTAATGAACCAGAGTTGTCTAATGTGAAAGGTACCATTGCAATGGCTAAGCTTGGTGGCAATGCTAACAGTGCAACCAGTCAGTGGTTTTTTAATTTAAAAGATAACAGCGCAAATCTTGACTTACAAAATGGTGGCTTTACCGTTTTTGGCGAGGTAACTGTCCAGAGTATGGCTGTGATAGAGCAAATCACAGAATTAGTACATTGTGGAGAGATCCCAGTAGTAAACTTAAATGAAGAGCAGTGCCCAGATACAACATCAGGTTTTAGTGGTGAAAACTTATTTTACATTAACAGTGTAACTGTGATTGACGATGACCCTAATTCATCTGCTTCTTTATCACCAAAAGAAAACACGCTGATTGATGAAGATGACGCTTCAGACAACGGCGGTAGTAGTTCAGGTGGTAGTCTTGCATGGATGCTATCTTTATTAGCCCTAGCAGGCTTTGCTCGTCGTAAATAATTCCAACCAACAAAGTTAATAAGGCGCTAAAAAGCGCCTTATTTCTTTGTATTGATGATTATTAAAAGATTCTAACTAAAATCAGCACCCACATTATTAGCATTATAAAGCTACTGACAACGAAACTATAATAGCGCGCCTTCAAGGTGTTTGAAGTTAAGTGTATTACGCTATGAATAATTCTTAATGCAACATAAACCCAAGCAAGGGCAACAAAAACAGTACCTACAGCATTGACTTGCAGAGCTGTTAAACAGGCAATAAAAAACAGCACAGGCATTTCGAATTGATTGATAAAGTTACGATCTGCTACGCGAACATTATCCCCAGCTTTTTCAAGTTCCATTAATAAGAAGTCTTTCATCTCAATGGTTTTTTGCTTTGCCGCACGAAAACGGCGCTTACCCATAATGTACATCACAATAAATGTCAGTAACACCTGAGTGAACATTGCTACAATTAGCCACCTTTCCATAGCTCATCCTTTGTTATAGTTATTGCTATTAATCTTAACCGTAAGTACTGCATTTTCACAATGTGTTACAAAGTTTTGCTGTAACTTAACTGAAAAGCATTGAATTGCGGCGCTCGAAAACACATGATAAATAAAAATTTATTCAATTTCTAATGGATACAAAATAATGAAAAAAATAATGGGACTCAGTGCAATCGCTTTTGCAGTGTTAGCAGGTTGTTCTTCTACTTCTACCACAACGCCTCCTGCTGCTAATACTAACCTTATTCCAGACTCGTTAGTTATCAGCCCAAACGACACCCGTGAGTACAAAACATTAAAACTTGATAACGAAATTGATGTAATTTTAATTTCAGATCCAAGTGCTGAAAAATCAGCTGCTGCATTGAGTGTTGGTGTTGGTTTATTGCACGACCCTATGTCGCAACAAGGTATGGCGCACTATTTAGAGCATATGCTGTTCCTTGGTACGGACCGTTACCCAGACACCAAAGGTTACAGTGATTTTATGACTAAAAATGGCGGTGCTCATAACGCTTACACTTGGTTAGATATCACAAACTACATGTTCAAAGTGAACAATGATGCCTACGATGAAGCACTTGACCGTTTTGCGGATTTCTTTAAATCACCAAAGCTTTACCCTGAGTACACAGACAAAGAAAAAAATGCCGTAAATGCCGAATGGTCAATGCGCCGTGAGATGGACTTTTTTGGTCAATTCAAACTGGCACGTCAAATGATGGGCTCACATCCTGCTAACCGCTTCTTGATTGGTAACCTAGAAACACTAGGTGATAAAGAAGGCAGCAATCTTCATAAAGAAACCGTTGCTTTTTATAACAAGTACTATTCATCGAACATTATGAAAGTGGCGATGATTTCTAATCGTCCACTTGCTGAGATGGAAGCAAAAGCAAAACAGTACTTTGCTGATATTGAAAATAAAAATATCGAAAAGCCAACGGTGACTGATAAGTTAGATTTCTCTGAAGCTGGCGGTAAACGTGTTTATTACGCACCGAATGAAGACGTAAAACAACTGCAATTAGAATTCACTATTGCTGATAACAGTTCACAATTTGCAGTTAAACCAAACCGTTTTGTTTCTTACCTTTTAAGTAACGAAATGCAAGGCAGCCCAGCACAAATACTACGTGATAAAGGTTGGGTATCAGGTTTATCGTCTTCTGCTTCACCAACGCAATATGGGAACTACGGAAGCTTAACAGTTGATATTGAATTGACTGATGCCGGCATGCAAAACCGCGAAGAAATTGTTGCTATGGTTATGCAATATATTGCACTTATCAAAGAGCAGGGTGTTGATAGCAAATACTTTAATGAAATTCGTACATCGTTAAACAATTCGTTTCAATTCCTAGAAAAAGGGGATGAGTTTGGTTATGTAAGTAACTTAACTGATAGCATGCAAAAGTTCCCTGTGAACAACGCAATTAACGCACCTTATTATTATGCCAAGTTTGATGCAGATGCGGTGCAAAATGTCCTTTCGCAATTAAACGAAGATACATTACGTATTTGGTATATTTCAAAACAAGAAGAGACAGATTCACAGCTGCATTTTTACGATGGTAAATATCGTATTGAAGATATCAGCGAGTCAGAAGTTGCAAGCTGGAATAAACCAAGTGAATACGCGTTAGCATTACCAACAGTAAACCGCTTATTACCTGAAAGCTTTGCAATTAAAACAGCTGAGTTTAAACAACAAGCGCACCCTGAACTCGTATTTGATAAGCAAGGCGTTAAAGTTTGGCGTCAAGCAAGTCAGCAGTTTGCTGAGCAGCCTAAAGGTCTTGTTGAAGTTTATATTAATACGCCAGATGCCCTTGTGAATGTAAAATCACAGGTTCTTTACTCAATTTGGGCTGATCTTTATAACTTACAACAAAGTAAATTAAGCACAGAAGCCGCTGTTGCAGGTATGAGTTTAGGGTTACAGCCAAGTAATGGCCTTGTGTTATCGCTTAGTGGTTTCACTGATAAACAAGATGTCCTTTTAGCTCAGGCGCTTGAAAATCTAACCTTAGAGGTGTCTGAAGAAGGTTTTGCCCAAGCAATCGATCGTTTTAAGCGTGATTTACTAAATCAGCAAAAACAGTTCCCGTTCTATCAAGCATTCGGTGAGTACTCTAAGCTTACTCGTAGTGGTAAATTTGATACCGAAACCTTGATTGCTGCGGCAGATGCGCTTACCTTAGCTGATTTTACGGCTATTAAGCAATCAACACTTGCTGCCAATGACTTACGCGTATTCACGTTTGGTAACTATAACCAAAATGATGTTGACGCTATTGCGAGTAAATTAACCGCTATTTTACCAAAAGGTCATAAAGCGACCGAGTTTGCTAGAAGTAAAGCCTGGTTGCCTCAGCCTGGTGAGCGTATCGTTTTACAAAAAGATATTGATGTAGCTGATGTAGCAATCATTGACATGGTTGTTCACCCAACCCCTGGCTATAAACAACAAGCACAGGCACAAATTTTACAAAGCCACTTTAGAACCGTAGCGTTTGATAAGTTACGTACTGAAGAGCAACTTGCTTATGCGGTTGGTGCGTTAGCGCGTCCAATCGAAGATTATTCTGCATTAGGTCTTTACATTCAAACACCGGTTAAAGGTCCTAAAGAGATGCAGGCGCGCTTTGATGAGTTTAAAAAGCAATACGCAGTTGAGCTTGATAACATGACAGAAGAAACATTTGCACAACTTAAAAATGCAACGCTTGTGTCTTTAAAAGAGCAACCTAAGAATTTAAGTGATGAAATGTCGCCACTTATTACAGACTGGTATCGTGAGAACTTTAAGTTTGACTCTAAAGAAAAGCTTATCGCTGAAGTTGAAAAAGTAACCTTGGCTGATCTGAAAGATTATTACAAGAAAACGATGCTCAATAGTGAAGCTGCGCGTTTAAACATTCAAATGCGTGGTAGTAAGTTTGCAGACAAGCCATTTGCAGATCTGAAAAGCCAAACAAAAGTTGAAAACTTAGAAAGTTTTTACAAAGGCATTAAATTCCAAAACTAATTTAATAGTTGATAAACAAAAGCCCAAGCTATTGCTTGGGCTTTTTGATTTATGCGATAAGCAAAAATCCTATAAATGCAGCCGTTGCAGCAAGTAAGGTATAAGGCAGTTGCGTGATAGCATGGCTGACTAAATCACACCCTGAGCCTTGTGCAGCAAGTACGGTGGAATCTGAATAGAAGCACGCTTGACTACCAAATGACGACGCCGATAACAAAGCACCAATCACTAAAGGAATATTGGCATCAATTGCGTAAGCCAGTGGCATTACAATAGGAATAGTTACTGCGAAAATCCCCCAGCTTGAACCCGTTGCAAAAGCAAGGACTGCCATTGCTAAAAACACCACGGCTGGTAAGTACTGTGCTGTCATATAAGGGCTCAAGGTATTTATGACATATTGCGGTAGCATTAATTGGTCACACACATCTTTAAATATAAATGCTGCAACCACAGTTCCTATAGCGGGTATCATGCTTTTAAAACCATCGAGCATACGCTCAACGAGTTCTGACAATGTCATCAACTTTTGTAACATATAAAAAGGCAAAACAACGGTAAAGGTTGCCAGCAGCCCTTTATAGACGTCAATGTCAAAGTAAACAGTAAACGTAACAAGTAAAACTATAGGTACTAAAAAGTTATAGAGTTTGCCGTTTGAAGCGGCTGTTTCAAAGTTTTCTTCTGCTGCTTTTACTGCGTATTCATCCGCTGTTTGAACATCTGTGTACTGGCTATTTGATATTTCGATTTGATTATTCATGGCACGTAGTTGTGCTTTTTTCAACGGACCAAAAGCAGGAATGACATTTAAGCTAACTAGTAATACCACAATGACTGCAAACCAAGCATATAACATGTAAGGTATTGCTTGGATATATACAGCAATACCTTGACCTTCTGGTGCAACATTATTATCAACTAACAAGCCACCAAAAAAAACGGCCCATGTAGAGAGTGGTACAAGCACACAAATAGGCGCAGCCGTTGAGTCAACAACATAAGCGAGCATTTCGCGGCTAATTTTAAACTTATCGGTGATACGCTTCATAGTTTCACCGACGGTTAATGCATTTAGGTAATCATCGATAAAAATAATTACACCTAGCACAAAGGTCATTACTAACGATGAACGCTGGCCTTTGGCAAATTTTAACGCTAATTCGGCGAATGCACTTGCACCCCCGGTTCTCACTAATAAAGCGATTAATGCACCAAATCCACCACAGACTAGAATTAGCCAGGCAATGGTTTCGTCTTGCATTACTTTTAATGAAATATCAGCAAAATTGGCTAACACAGCGGTCGGACCTAGCATGGCTAAACCAAATAAAGCACCAATCAGTAAAGATAAAATAGGGCGGCGTAAAAATACGGCCAAAACCACCACCAATACTGGCGGCAGTAAACTTAACGCAGAAGGTTCTTGCATTATAATTTTCACACAGTTAAGCAATCGAGATTGCTTAGAGAAATCAAAAGTCTATTGACTCAATTAACTGCTTTACGCGAACACACTTTTATGGACCCTTTAGGGAAAGTGCCTGCGTTGGCTGGCGCCAGACAGTATAGAGGGTATACTGCTTTTGTTTTGCCCAAAACATCGCAAGAAAAATAATCCTGAATATTAATTTAGTCAATAACAATTTTAATTGCGATGATAATTATTTTACACTCATCTATAACGTCACTTTTTATTAATTGAGCAAAGGGATTATGGCATTTTCAGATACTTACAGACTCAGTAGCCATGCGGTTATCACCAACAACCAAGGTCAGGTGTTATTACTAAAAGCTGATTACGGTCAAAAAAGTTGGGGGCTACCTGGCGGCGCTTTAGATAAAGGTGAAACCATTCATCAAGCGTTACTTCGCGAATGCCAAGAAGAACTTAATTGTGATGTAGATATCGCTTATTTAAGTGGCGTTTATTATCACACCGCGTTTAACTCTCATGCGTTTATTTTCCGTGCTCATATGGCTGAGGACGCTGAGATAATGTTGAGCGATGAGCACACAGAGTATGACTATTTCGATATTGATGAGTTATCTAAAGTACAAAAAGAGCGGGTTCTTGATTGCCTTAATTTTACCAATGATGTCGTGAGTAAGGTGTTTTAATAAATGTTAGATATATATTTGCGCGCTGGGCAGCCAGATGATTCGAGCTTTATCGTTGAGCTTTTAAACCAAGCAACATTTTTAGAGCACATAGGTAATAAAAACATTAATACGCCCGCACAAGCTGAGCATTATATTCAACAAACGTTTATAAATAGCCACCAGCAATTTGGCTTTGGCAGTTATATTGTTTGTTTAGCTGATGATACACCGGTTGGAATGGTGGGGCTCTTTCAGCGCGATGCGTTAGCTATCCCCGATTTAGGATTTGCCTTGTTAGCTAACTATGAAGGTAAGGGTATTATTACATCTGCTGCTAGGTTATTGATGGTAAAAAAACACGTATTAGAGCTTGGTGTACTTGCAGCAATAACCTCACCAACAAATATTGGCTCACAAAAGGTGTTACAGAAACTTGGCTTTGAGTTCATAGGCGATGTCATCATTAACGATGACAATCAGCCTCTAAAACTCTTTTTAAAGAGTAAGCTTTGATACTTCGTTTGCAACTTGTTTGTTTACCTTTAACCATGTTGACTCAAGTGTCGCGACAAGCCCTTCGTAATCACTTGCTTGTAATGGTGTAAGCTCATTGAAGTAATTAACCGCTTTTAACTTTCGGCCCGATTTAGGGCTTGTATAGTACAAACGCCAAAGCCCTGCAATGTTGGCATTGCCTTGCTCATCGCCATTAAAGTGATGTAGCTCATATTCTAATTCATAATAGCTTTGTTGATCTAAATCGGTGATCACCGGTAAACCTTTTATTACCATCCAATTATCTAGTTCGGTGTATAACTGTTGATGGGCACTCGCTGTTAACATTAAATCGGGTGATTCACTCCATAAATGGTAGTTAGCAGCATTGACTCGGTTGTTTTCGAGTACCATAGCAATGCCACGATTATTAAGCGCACCACGTAATTGTACTGTGTTGATCCTTAGCTGAGCTTGCGTATTTTCAGCTAACCGCTGCATATTCACGATTGGCTGTGAGAATTGATAATACTCAATAGTTGAGAATGACGTCTGACTGCAGGCCGAAAGTAATAGCACTGCTGCGATTGAAACACAGCGTTTATAGTTCATTATTGTTTCCTCGGCGTTGGATCTGCGGGTAGTTCTTTATCAAATATCAACATATTAGGTTGCTGGTTTAAGCCACGTGTAAGTGGTTGTAGCTCTTCACTTAAACGTTTAAATTCGGACAAGGTGGTTTGTAACTGCTGATGGAAAGCCGAACCCTGTTCGTAACTTGCCATGGTTTTTTCAAATTGTTTCATGGTTTTATCGAACTGTTGCATGCTTTTAGTCATTTCAGCAAAGTTGCGATTTATATCACCGGGTAAATCTTGGGTATCTTGTTTATTGATCAATTCTCGCATGTCATGAGCAAGTTCTTGGTACTCAGAAAACGTAGTTTGCATTTGTGCCAAGCTGTCTTCTATCTTAAGGTTGTTCACTTTATTTAACACATCGGATACTTGGTCAGCTATGACCGTAATACCACTCGATACACTTGGGAATACGGTATAATCGGCTATAGTCTTTAATTCGGCAGGTTCCGCGTTATCATAAATGTCTAAGTCAACGTATACGGCGCCGGTAAGTAAGTTTCCTGGCTTTAAAGAGGCTCTAAGGCCATTTTTAATCCAGTTATCTAAGCTTGAATGCCAAAACTCGCGTGCAGCTGTACTGTCGTGGTAAAGACGACCATATTCAATTTTAATAAGGGCAGGTACTGCGGTATTGTCAGTTCTAAAGTGTGCAGGCTTGCCGTCGATCATGACACTTGCTGGTGCTTCAACCACACTACCAATACGCATACCACGGTATTCAACAGGTGCCCCAGCTCTTAACCCACGAATTGATTGCTCAAAATCGATTAAGTAATAATCAAAGTCATAAAAGCGCTCTTCTAACGCGGCTTTATAACTATTACTTAATGAAAAACTGTGTCCATTAGTTGCGACTTCACCAGGAGATTGCTGCTCAGGTATACCTACAGAAATTCCACCTTTGAGTAACTTACTTAATGAACCTGTATTTACATTAATTCCATCAGCTGATAGGTCTATTTCGATACCTGAGTTCACCCAAAATATAGAATTTAAGGTAATTAAATTTTGATAAGGCTCATTAATGAAAATGCCATATTTCATGGCCTGATTTTTCCAGTCAAAGGTTGCAGTTTCTATTTGGCCAATTTTGTAATCTTTGAAATAAATACCCGTACTTACATCAAGTACTTCAGCGTTATAGCTAAGCAGTGTGAAACGACCACCTTTAACATCATTGCCAATTAATGCGGGTTCATCCTGAAGTTCAAACTTATCCGCTAGCTTCTTGCTTTCACCCGGTGCAAATTCTAAGTATACGCCTGAGAGCAGAGTGCTCATTCCAGTAATACCTGTATCATCAATTCGTGGTTTAACGACCCAAATTTTTGCATCGTCAGTTAATAGGTCATCATAGTGTTTATCGATTTGAGCTCTTGCAATTACACTATTTTGCTGATCTGACAGACGTACATGATTAATTTGGCCGATTTTTACACTACGTACTTTTATTTCAGTTTTGCCAGCAACGATACCTTCCGCATGAGGCATTTTTATAAAGATAGTGGTGCCTTTATTTGCCTGATACTGGTATAACATCCATGCGCCTATTAGTAGGGCTATTAACGGAATTATCCAAATAGCCGAAATATTTGGCGCTGATTTTATTTTAGCGTTTTCGCTCATGCCAGAGTCTCTTGTTTTACTTTCTTTAAATTAGCAGGGCTGTCCCACAGTAAGCGTGGATCAAATGCATGGGCTGCCAACATTTGGCAAATTACCATAGTGGTAAAAAATATTGTGCCGATGCCTGGTGTCACAGACATTAAATTTCCTAGTTGTACTAAGGCTACTAGAATCGCGACAACAAATACATCAATCATTGACCATTTACCTATAAATTCAGTTAATTGGTAGATACGTGTATAGCCTTTTGTTTGTCTATTTGCAGGCTTCATCACCATATAGCATAAAAAACTTAAGATTAGCGCTTTGGCAAGGGGAACAACTACACTGGCCAAAAATATGATCATGGCTATTGGATAAGAACCACTATTCCACAAAATCATCACACCACCAATAATCGTAGAAGGCATTTCATCACCTAGGCTGGTGGTATACATAATTGGGTAGATGTTGGCTGGGATGTAGCAAGCGACAGATGTGATCAACCAAGCAAACGCTTTTTGTACACTATAAGGATTGCGGGTAAAGGTTTTTGTGTCACATCGCGAGCAAATTTCAGTATTACATAATTGGCCACAAACATGACAAGCACGCAGTCCTTGATCGATAGCTCGTGTGTTTGCAATTGTTTGATCTATATATGCGGGCTCTCTTAATTGCTTCCAAAGATAGTGTTTATTTAACTTCGCCATGGTTGCTACATATAGAACCACAAATGCCACATAGGACCAAAAGCTTACACCAAATTCAATGTCTGCCATTGACATTATTTTCACCATGCTGACCATCACCCCGATTAAGAAAATCTCGGACATGATCCAAGGCTCTAAAGCAAAGGTGGTTTTTAACAATCTTTTGCCCCACAAATAAGGTAGTACTTTTAATACACCTAAATGTAGCGGAATAATCAATAGTAATAACAACATAGGTAAGCCTATGATGCTTATGTCAATAAATAGACCCAAAAAATCGTTATCGTAATTGAATAAAATACGCGCAGCATCAGGAAGCGTAATGGTTTGTGTAATACCGCTACTCGTGAAAGATAAAAAAGGATAAAACATACTGCTTAAAAGCATGACTATTGCGCTTAAGCTCAATGCGACCACTGTACTGTCTTGGCAGGCTTGTGATGTTGATAACTTAGTATTGCAATGTGGGCAAAGCGCTACTTGTTTTGCATTTAAATGTGGGATCTCAACGACCAGATCACAACTAGGGCAGGCTGTTTGCAAACTTAGAGTCTCATAAACAAGAACTTAGTTAAGTTTGCACCAAATACTGCATAAATACAAATGCAGCATTGTTTAATATAAGCTAATATTTGTACAAAGCGATTACGCTTTTTAATGCATTTAATTCCTTAAGGTGAGCAGTGAAACAATTATTTACCCTTTTAATGTTGTTTATTAGTGTTAAAGGTGAGTGTTTATCTGAGCCAAATATACAACAACCTATTGTTGTTGCTGCAAGCGCCTCTTTACCTCCTTATGTTATCGAAGATACCAATAGCGGTATTCAACTTGAAATTTTAAAAGCAGCTTTTAAGTCACAAGGCATCTCTAATATTCATATTCATTACATGTCTAATAAACGTGCAGAGCAACAGCTTATGCAGGGAGAGGTTGATATTGCATTAAACTTTCCTCCAGTTCTCACTCCACATGTTTATAAAAGTGATGAACTACTGCGCTATCAAAATGTCGCGGTCAGCCTTGCTAATAGAGATTTAAAAATTAGCACTATCTATGATTTAGCAGGTAAAAGTGTACTTGCCTTTCAGAACGCAACTAATTTTATTGAAGCACCTTTTAAATCGGTTACCAATATTTTACGCTCTTACGAAGAAGTGGTTAACCAAGAAGCGCAAGTTGATCACCTTATGAAGGGCTGGGTTGATGTTATTATTCTAGAGCGCCGGGTGTTTTTATATTATTTAGAAAAATATAAACAAAGCGCTGAGGTAAAACCTTTTATTGTGCATGCAATCTTTAAAGAAGCACCAAGACCTGCGTTTTTTTACAGTAAAACGTTAAAAAACACGTTTAATTTGGGTCTTGGTGAGATCATAGAATCAGGCGAATACCAAGCAATTATTCGCCTTGATGGTACTGAGTACGCGCAGCTTTCAGAGCCAGAGTTACGCGAATAACGCAACAGTTTGGCGGCTCAATGCAATTAGCTTACCGTCTTCACTCCAAATACAGCCATCTTCAAGACCATAGCCATCTTTACTATGATGGGTAACAGCCTCGTAGCCAATCCAAGCATCATAGGCAATTGCAGGTTCTTCTACAAATTCTATGTACCATGACATACTACTTGCTGGTGCAGGTTGCTTGTACATTTGTAATAGAGTCGGTGGCCATGCATCTGTTAAAGCAATGATATGCGCTTCACTCATTTGCTCTGGTACATGTTTGAATTTCATCCAACCACCTAAATGTGAGGTGTCTGCTCCAGAGAAAGGCATATTGCCGTCTTGCAAACACAGTGCAACGTGCTGGAAAAATGCCGGCATCACGCCTTCTTTATAAGGTAGGGTAAAACGTTCATCAACGGGTTTTAGCTGCATGGTTTTAGTGACATCTACTTGTACACTTGATTGACGCTCAGCCCCAAAACAGGCTTGTGTAATAACACAAACATCGCCATTTTGAATCACTTTTGCCAGTACCTGCGCACTGTTTTTTCCTTCACGTAAGACTTCAACGTCGATTGAAAAATCATTGTCAGCGATTAACGGGCCAACAAAGTTAGTACTTAAAGATAATAAACGGCGAGAGTTATCGATATGCTGCCGTATAGCTTGATATAATAAAGCTGCAGATAAACCACCAAATGCAGTGCGGCCTTGGCACCAGTTTTCTGGAAACTGCATTACTTTTGTTTTGTCTTTACCAAGTTCAGCTGCCATGGCGAGTAATTGATCAAAATGCATAATTTTCCTTAACGTTTATTGTTATGGTTTAGGTTATAGCACAGTCAAAGTCATCAGACCAGTTTGTTTATTCCGCAATAGGCGTGCAAATACAGTGCTTTTTGAGGAAAAAACATGCATTTCAAAAAAAATTTCAAAAAAAAGTAAAATTTTTCATTTTTATAGTTGAATTCAGTTTCCTGCATCCCTATTTACTAGTCATCGAACGTATTAACGAATTTTGAAGTTGGAGAAGATTCATGGGTAGAATTATTGGAATCGATTTAGGTACTACTAACTCTTGTGTAGCAGTACTAGACGGTGATAAAGCACGCGTTATCGAAAACGCGGAAGGCGATCGCACAACACCATCGATCATTGCATACACGCAAGACGGTGAAACATTAGTTGGTCAACCTGCAAAACGCCAAGCAGTAACTAACCCAACTAACACATTATTTGCAATCAAGCGTTTAATTGGTCGTCGTTTTGAAGACGAAGAAGTACAACGTGATATCGGTATCATGCCTTTTAAAATTGTAAAAGCTGATAACGGTGATGCATGGGTTGAAGCGCGTGGCGAGAAACGTGCTGCACCACAAATTTCAGCAGAAGTGCTGAAAAAAATGAAGAAAACAGCAGAAGACTTCCTAGGTGAAGCGGTTACTGAAGCAGTAATTACAGTACCTGCATACTTCAATGACTCACAACGTCAAGCGACTAAAGATGCTGGTCGTATTGCTGGTCTTGAAGTTAAACGTATCATCAATGAGCCAACTGCCGCAGCACTTGCATACGGCATGGACAAAAATAAAGGTGAAAACGTTGTTGCAGTATACGACTTAGGTGGTGGTACTTTCGATATCTCTATCATCGAAATCGACGAAGTTGAAGGCGAGCACACGTTTGAAGTGTTAGCAACTAACGGTGACACTCACTTAGGTGGTGAAGATTTCGATAACCGTGTTATCAACTACTTAGTTGAAGAGTTTAAGAAAGATCAAGGTATCGACCTTAAAAACGACCCGCTTGCAATGCAACGTGTTAAAGAAGCTGCTGAAAAAGCGAAAATTGAACTTTCTTCTGCACAACAAACAGAAGTTAACTTACCGTACGTGACTGCTGACGCAACAGGTCCTAAGCACATGAACGTGAAAGTTACTCGTGCAAAACTTGAGTCACTTGTTGAAGACTTAGTAACTAAGTCAATTGAGCCACTTAAGCGTGCACTAGCTGATGCTGATTTATCAGTAAGCGACGTAAATGACATCATCCTTGTTGGTGGTCAAACACGTATGCCTCTAGTTCAAAAAACAGTTGCAGAGTTCTTTGGTAAAGAGCCACGTAAAGACGTTAACCCTGATGAAGCAGTTGCAGTAGGTGCAGCGATTCAAGGTGGTGTATTAGCTGGTGACGTTAAAGACGTACTTCTACTTGATGTATCTCCGTTATCACTAGGTATCGAGACTATGGGTCAAGTAATGACTGCGCTAATCGAGAAAAATACGACGATTCCTACTAAGAAATCACAAGTTTTCTCAACAGCTGAAGACAACCAATCAGCGGTAACGATTCATGTATTACAAGGTGAGCGTAAGCGTGCAAGCGATAACAAATCACTAGGTCAATTTAACCTAGAAGGTATTCGCCCAGCACAACGTGGTACGCCACAAATCGAAGTAACATTCGACGTAGATGCGGACGGTATCTTACATGTATCTGCTAAAGATAAAGATACAGGTAAAGAGCAGAAGATCACAATCCAAGCTTCTTCAGGTCTAAGCGACGATGAAGTAGAAAAAATGGTTCGTGATGCTGAAGCGCATGCTGAAGAAGATAAGAAATTCGAAGAGCTAGTAGCAACTCGTAACCAAGCTGATGCAATGGTTCACGGTACACGCAAGCAAATCGAAGAAGCGGGTGATGCATTACCTGCAGAAGATAAAGAAGCAATCGAAGCTGCGCTTACTGACCTAGAAGCGGCGATTAAAGGTGATAACAAAGAAGAGATTGAAGCGAAAACTCAAGCTCTTGCTGAGAAGTCACAAAAGCTAATGGAAATTGCACAAGCTAAAGCACAGCAACAACAAGGTGGTGCGGATGCAGGTGCACAACAATCTTCTGCAAAACAAGACGACGATGTTGTTGATGCAGAGTTCGAAGAAGTGAAAGACGACAAGTAATTGCTTGTTTCGCTTCTGCCTAACGCATTAATGGCTGCTTTGTTTAGCCAATTAAGTTAGGATGAAATGATTGAGGCGCGCCAGCGATTTCGCTTGACGCGCCTTTTGCATGTATATAAACGGTAAAGTCGTTTGACTTACCTTACGCAGTGTAACTGCAGTAAAAAGAGTAGTGTGATAGATATGTCAAAAAGCGATTATTATGAAGTTCTCGGCGTGAGCAAAGATGCCAGCGAACGAGACATAAAAAAAGCGTATAAGCGCTTAGCGATGAAATATCATCCAGACCGTACCGCAGGCGATAAAGAACTTGAGTCTAAATTCAAGGAAGTAAAAGAAGCCTACGAAGTACTCACTGATGACCAAAAACGTCAGATGTATGATCAATATGGTCACGCAGCCTTTGAACAAGCTGGTGGCGGTCATGGCGGTGGCTTCGGCGGCGGTCATGGTGATTTTGGTGATATTTTCGGTGATGTGTTTGGAGATATCTTTGGTGGTGGCGGTGGTCGTCGTCAATCGCGTCAACAACGTGGTTCGGACTTACGTTACAACATGGATTTAAGCCTTGAAGAGGCCGTTCGTGGTAAAGATGTAGAAATTAAAGTACCAACCTGGGTTAGCTGTAAGCCATGTGATGGTAGCGGTGCAAAAGCGGGTTCAAAACCAAAAACATGTACTACCTGTCATGGTGCTGGTCAAGTACAAATGCGCCAAGGTTTCTTCGCGGTTCAGCAAACTTGTCCTACGTGTCAGGGCACAGGTCAAATTATTTCTGATCCATGTGACAGCTGTCATGGTCAAGGTCGCGTAGAAAAAACTAAGACCTTATCAGTGAAGATCCCAGCGGGTGTTGATACAGGTGACCGTATTCGTCTATCAGGCGAAGGTGAAGCGGGCATGCATGGTGCACCAGCAGGTGATTTATACGTTCAGGTTTCTGTTCGTGAACACCCGATTTTCCAACGTGATGGTAATAATCTGTATTGTGAAGTTCCAATTAGCTTTACGACAGCAGCACTGGGTGGCGAAATTGAAGTGCCGACACTGGATGGTCGTGCAAAACTGAAGATCCCATCAGAAAGCCAAACGGGCAAGATGTTCCGTATGCGTGGTAAAGGTGTTAAGTCTGTACGTAGTGGCGCTCAAGGTGACTTGATCTGTAAAGTGGTTATTGAAACGCCAGTGAATCTAAATGACCGTCAACGTGAATTGCTTGAAGAGCTTGAGCAAAGCATGGGTAAAGATGGCTCTAAAAACCGTCCAAAAGAAAAAGGTTTCTTTGATGGTGTGAAGAAATTCTTCGATGACCTAACTAAGTAACTTCTAGTTAAGTAACTTGAGTTCGAGAATAAAAAGGCGCTGATAAGCGCCTTTTTTATGCCTTAATGATCTAAGAATAGGTAGTTTTGCCAACTTTTCATTCTGATCAATACTTTACGCATCACTGATACGTGTTCGAAGTGTTCTGAATAAACTGCAACTTCTGTGCTTGTTCCTTGTGGCAGGTGATATTCACTCATGTCATCGGTGATTTTTAAGGTGACAATTGCGCGCCCTTGACGAGCAAAAAACTCAGTGCCCATCAGTGTGCCTTGTGCTTGCACTTGCCCTTCACCAATCGCAGGTAATACATCGATTACTTCGCCTGCAAAGGTTTTGCCCGGAATAGCTTTAAAAATAAAATCTGCTTTGTAGCCAGACTCGAGTCTTAATAGTGAATTTTGTCTAAATGCAGCGACGTAAACGGTATCTTCTTTGTGTACAAAGGTCATTACTGGACGTAATGGCATAGGGACTGCAATCATCCCAGGGCGTAATGTTAGTTGTGTTACATAGCCATCGGTAGGTGCATAAACGCTTGTGCTGTCTAAGTTAAATTGAGCTTGCTCTAAATTAGCGCGAGCTGCGGCAATTTTAGTTTGTTCGCCGTTTATTTCAGACTCAAATGCTAGTTTTTGACGTAACTCTTCGGCCTGTGCTGCTTCGTAACTTGCCTTTGCTGCTAAGTATACACCTAATTTATTATCAACTTGGCCTTTTGAGTAAGCACCGCTTTTTGCGCCTTTTTCATAACGTTCGTATTCTTTCTTGCTACGATCATATTCAGCTTTAGCCATTAGGGCACTGGCTTGTGCTGATTTATAGCTCGCTTCTAAACCGAGCACTGACTGTTTTGCATCCTGCAAAGCGGCAATCGCTTGATTTAGTTTGGCTCGATATAAGGTATCGTCTATGCGAAACAATAAGTCACCTTTTTTAAGCGGCTGATTTGGCTTTACTGCAACCTCTTCAACGGTACCACGTACATTTGGCACAATGGGTGTTGTGACATAGGCACTGCTGGCCATATTTGAATGTGGATGATTGTAGTTCATTAATAGGATTAAAGCGCCTATCAATACCACACCACCGAGTACCGCGGTGGGTACTGTCCATTTATTAAGTGGGATTTTAAACACTTTAAAGATACCAATGCACAATGCGGTATAAGTGAGTATTAATAACAAATCCATAGTCTATTTCTCTTTATTATTCGATTGAGCATTTATTTGTGCTTGTAGTGCTGCAACCGTGGCTGTCAGGCTAGCTACTTTTTCTGCTAAGTCTTCTTGTTCCTTTTGAATTTGGTTAAACCCCCAGCCACGGTCATCACGCCATAATGTCGCCCAAACCCATAAAAATGGCCACAGCACATGTAGGGTAAACAGGCTAACCCAGCCTGCATAATGGATGGCATCTTGGTGAGGGTGATTACGTTTTTTGGCAATTTCGTAGGGAATATCGTGAATGGCAATAACACCATAAAATATTACTACCGTTACAAACACTAGCATGACCAGTGCAAAGTAGTCTAAAAACATCTATCTTCCTTTGTTAAATTAATACCTAATTTATAATACGTTAAATTGACCCTATTCCTAATCGGCATTTTCAGATTTAATCTAATACAACATAATAGGCAGAATCATCAAGACATCTGCACAATGTTACATCATCAGAGAATACCGTTTTTTGAATCTTCCCTTTATTTAGACCAAGTGTTTGACATTTATTTTGGCAATCAATAAAGGAGTTCCACGCTAAGTATTCGTTGCAGATAAAATTAATCGTATACAACAGGGTGAGTATGATAAGTAACTGCTTAACCAGATATAGGCTATTAGCTCTAGACATGTTCATTACCTTGCGTAGTGTCTATCACTTAAGTGTAGTTCATTTTACTTAAATTAGTACGATTGTAGGTTTTGATTAATTGCTTTTAGACTACCGTTCACGTTATGTTTTTTATCGTTCAGCATTCAGTATTTGGAAGAAGTAATGACACCGGCTATTAATTTATTACAAAAGAAAGGTATTAATTTTGATGTGCTCAGCTATCAACATGATCCTTCAAAGCAACAGTTTGGTCTTGAAGCGGTTGAGAAGCTAAAGCTCCCTGCTGAGCAAGTATTTAAAACTTTAGTACTTGAAGATACTGAGCATCAGCTTTTGGTTGCTATTGTGCCAGTGAGCCAGCAAGTTAACTTGAAAATGCTAGCAAAGGCGGCAAAGGTTAAAAAAGTGCAGATGGCTCCACAACAAAAAGTCGAAAACACGACAGGTTATATTTTAGGGGGGCTGAGTCCGCTAGGTCAGAAAAAGCGCCTTAATACCTATGTGCATCAATCTGCTGATAACTTTGACGTGATGTATGTTTCAGCTGGTAAGCGAGGTCTTGAGATTGCATTGGCCCCTAAGGATTTATGTAGTTTATTAAATGCTAAGCAGGCAGACTTTTAACAATGTATTTTCGGTAGGTTATGCCAGCGGGTTGTGTAATGAGGCGATAAGTACGCGCGTTTCATATGCCAACGGGTCGTAGGAGTTTCGCTGGCTATGGCAAGGGTACCCACGCCATAACGGGTGTTAATGCTATCAAGACACTGCATCAGTTTAGGGTTATCGATAGGTGCTTGAAACAAATCAGGTTGCTGAAACATGTGGCTCGATAACTCTAGGGCACCTACACCACACTTATAAAATCGCACCCCTGGTTTATAAAGATGATCAAATACCTCGCTGATAGCATTGGCAAACACACAACTATCGGCGGTGGCGACACTAAACTCATAAATATAGGACTTTTTATAATAGCCATCTTGATGAGGAGAGCTGGCCACAAACATTAATAAGCGTTGAGTGTGTGAGCCTTGCGCACGTAGCTTTCTTGCCACAATGACACAATGATTGATTAGTGCCGTTTTCAGCGCGGTGGCGTCAGTGATACGCTCCCCAAAACTGCGGGTCGAAAAAATTTCTTTTTTGTCTTGGCGTACTTCATCCCAGGCTAAGCAGCTTTTTCCGCGTAACTCGTTCACTGTGCGCTCTAATACAATACTAAACAGGCGTTTCATTTTTCGTGGATCTTGCTCGGCTAAATCAAAAGCCGTATTGATATTCATTGCTTTGAGTTTTTTAGCTAAGCGTCGACCAACGCCCCAAATATCTTGTACGTCCATGGCTTTTAAAATGGTTATCCGTGAAGCTTCTGAGTCAATCACTGCAACGCCATCAAAGCCGGGGAGTTTTTTAGCTGCATGATTGGCGGCTTTGGCAAGGGTGGCTGTTGGGCCAAATCCAACCCCAACAGGTAGCTTTGTTTCGCGCCATACGGTACGGCGAATATCATGGCCATAACGATGCCAGTCGTGAATAAGCTTATTGAAACCAGTAAAGTTTAAAAATGATTCATCAATAGAGTATATGTGCTGATTATCGCAAAAGCGGCCAATCACGTTCATCATTCGCTCGCTTAAATCCGCATACAGCTCATAGTTAGATGAGCGGATCACCACTTGGTTATCTTCGAGTATTTTCTTTACTTGAAAATAAGGCTGAAATTTTGGAATAGCCAGCTTTCGTGCAATAGGGCACACGGCACAAATACAGCCATCGTTGTTGGTGAGCACCACAACCGGTTTACTACGAATAGCCGGATCAAATACTTTTTCGGCGCTGGCATAAAAGGCCACAGCATCGACTAAGGCGTACATGCTAACAGCTCTTTACTACTGCGATGTAAGCGAATTGAGCGAGTAACCACGCCTTCTAACTGAAACTCATCCGATTGGCGTAGTTGCACCGCGGGGTATTTAGGCGAGGCTGATAATAACTGAGCATTGTGTTTATCTAATAGCTTACAAACAAATAAACCATTTAGATTCGCGACAATGACATCGCCATTTTTAACATCTTCGGCGCGATCAACCAGTAATAAGTCACCATCAAAAATCCCCACACCTTGCATTGATTCGCCAGAGGCAATACCAATAAATGTTGCATCAGGGTGTTTAATCAATAGCTGATCTAATGATAAGCCTAGCTCTTTGTATTGTGCTGCCGGTGATTCAAAACCACATACGCCAGCTTCGATATAAATAGGAATAACACGCATAACAAAACCACTGTACTGTACGTTTATACAGTATAGTGGTTTGTGGTTATCTTGCCAATAAGATCACGGCGTGTTGTGATTGATATTTTCGATCATAGTTGTGGCAATAGCGATGAAATCACGTACTTGCTGATCAGTTAAACCGTGGCAAAGTTTGGCATCAACCTCTTGCTCTGCAACTTCTAAGCGCGAGAACAGGGCGTTACCTTGATCAGTAAACGATAAAATTAAACAGCGTTTGTCATTTTCGTCGGCACATTTAGAAACCAGTTCAAGCTTTATAAGCTCTTTTACTAAGCGTGCTATTTGTGCTTTATCACGCCCTGTTTTGGTAACAATATCATTGGCGGTACAGTGCTGTGTTTCGGCAATGATATGTAAACAGCGTACATGCAGCGCATTAAGGCCAAGCTCGTTGGCGTTAATGGCTTCGCGTACAGTGACACGGTAACTTTGTGCCAGTGTAAATAAAGCAGAAGAAAGCGAGGTTTGTGGCATGGTTCACCTAAGTTCAGTTGGTGGATTTAGTTGACAAAGTCAATCAAAAGCGTATAGTTGACTATATCAACTATCGGGGCGTTGTGCAATTTAACCAGCTAGGAGAGAAAGATGGCTAGAAAAGTTCGTCGTGCAAACGTATTAAGTACTACACGTATTTCCCCGCATCTACAAAGAATTGTTGTTGGCTCAGACGAGTTTGCTGACTTCCCGCAAGATGCAAAAGGTGCGTACGTAAAGGTATTGCTCCCGCATGTCGGTGAATCTAAGGTTGAACTTGATTTACACGCTGAGCATCCCGCATTAATGCGTTCTTACACTATTCGCGATATCAACCCAATTAACGGTGCAATTACCCTCGATTTTGTGGTTAACCAACATCAAGGCGTGGCAACCAACTGGGCACAAAATGCGCGTGTAGGAGACGAAGTCGGTATAGCGGGCCCAGGCCCTAAAAAACTCACAGATTTTACGCAAACACATTATTTAATGCTGGCAGATTTAACCTCTGTCAATGCAATCAATGGCTACTTACAAGCCCTGCCACAAGACGCCACTGTCGATGTCATTATTCATGTTGCGGATAAAGCCGACATTATTGAACTTGAGCAGATTGAAGCACACAGCCAACATAGTGTTGAATGGCTAGTTACAGATGAGCCAGAAACTGATCTACTCGATCAAGTAACACGCTTATGCGCAGGTTATAACGCGCAACCTATGGTGTTTATGGCGCTAGAAGCAAATTTGGTGAAGGCAATTCGCCGTTTAATTACAAGCAGTTTTAAAATTGATCGTGAACACATTGTTGCATCGGCCTATTGGAAGCGTGGTATTGATGCTGATGGCCTAAAGGTGGAAAAACAGCAACAAAGCCGTGCCTAATTAGCATTTGAAAAAAAACCATTCGCTCTCATTAACTAATTATAAAGAGTTAAACTTTGGAGAGCGAATGTCAGATCTTAGCAACACACCTTTTTCATTGCTTGAATTGAGCCCAATGAAAGAGCACGAAACCGTTTCGCAAACACTAGCCAATAGTGTTACCTATGCACAAACAGCCGACAAACTGGGTTTTAATCGGTTTTGGATGGCAGAGCATCATAATATGCGCGGTATCGTGTGTGCCGCAACTTCAGTACTGATAGGTCATATCGCAGGTAAAACTCAGAATATCCGCGTAGGTGCGGGTGGAGTGATGTTACCTAACCACCCACCGCTGGTGGTTGCTGAGCAATTTGGCACCCTAGAGAGTTTATACCCCGGTCGCATTGATTTAGGTTTAGGCCGAGCCCCAGGTAGTGACCCAATTACCAGCCGTGCTTTGCGCCGTGATGAACAACGCGCTGAGCACTTCAATGATGAAGTAACGGAGCTGCAAGCTTTACTTGGCCCATATAAAGGTGACTCTCCAGTACGCGCAATCCCAGGTGAAGATACTAATGTGCCAATCTGGTTACTGGGCTCAAGTCTTTATAGTGCTGGACTGGCGGCAAAAAAAGGTTTGCCATATGCATTTGCTGGGCATTTTGCTCCACGATTTGTTGAAGATGCCATTGCATTGTATCGCAGAGAATTTCAACCATCTGAGGTATTAGATAAGCCATACGTCATGCTTGGTTTACCCGTTGTTGCCGCTGACACCGACGAACAAGCACAGTTTTTAGCAACCACAGCGAAACAACGTATCTTAGCACTTATGCGCGGCAAGCCACTTTGGCTTAAAGAACCTGTTGCAACAATGGAAGGGTTGTGGACAGCGCAAGAAAAAATGCAAGTAGAAAACTTTTTAGGACTTTCTGTTGTGGGCGGTCAAGCGAGCGTTAAGCATAAGCTGAGTATGATTAAACAAACGCTACAGGTTGATGAGTTTATTTTTACAAATGACCTGTATGAATTGAGTGACAGACAACATGCGCTGGAAATATTAGCAAGCATCATGCGCTAATACGGTTTAGCAAATAGTGAATGCGTGTAATGAGTTTTTATGCGCATTGCTTAAGCCCTGATACTCATTTATCAAACGGTTTTATAGATTAATTCAATTCATATAATCCGTTTTAAGGATTGAATTTAACTTTATACAATACATTTATTAACCATTACCCTAGGAAGGTGCACCGTGAAATCTCAAAAAATTGCCGCAGTAGAACCACAAACAAAAACAGCATTAATCGCTGAGGGTGGTGGGCAACGAGGGATTTTTACCGCAGGTGTACTCGATGCGTGGTTAGAAAATAATTACGATCCATTCGATTTATTCATTGGTACATCAGCAGGCTCACAAAACTTAACAAGTTATTTAGCGCGTCAAAAAGGCTATGCAAAACGTTTGATCAGAGGCCTTTCTCGTCATAAACGTTTTTTCCAACTTGGCCGCGGGCTGTTTGGTAAAAGCATTGTTGACCTTGATTGGTATTTTGATAAAACCAAAGAAGTAAACCGTGCCTTAGATTTTAAAACAGCAACGCAAAGCCTAGGCAAACGCGAACTGTTGATCACAACCACTAACGCAGCTGATCGTAAACCCTATTACTTGAGCCCGAATGGTGAAGATACGCAATGGTTGGCCTTGTTAAAAGCATCAAGCGCATTACCGTTTTTATATAAAGATGGCGTTAACTTAACGCCTTGGCTAACAACCAAGGCCGCAAATGATGCCATTATTCAAAGCTCTAATACTGATTTAGTCCATGATATGTATTTAGATGGGGGCTTAGCTGCACCTTTACCTGTGAAAGAGGCCTATAATCGTGGTGCTCGTGATATTGTGGTTATTCGTACTGTTGATGAAAACTTTCAAGTGCAATCTGAATGGGTAAATAAGTTAAAATCACTCGTTTGCGTATCGGGTTATTGCCCTAAAACCATTGATTACTTGGTTCAACACGAACAAGCTTATCAAGATGAATTAGATTTCATTGCAAACCCGCCAAGTGATGCCCGTATCACACAAATTTTTGCAGGTGATAAATTACGCAGTAAACTGCTGGGTAGTACAGATTCAGATCTCCGCTATGATCACAAATTAGGCTTAGCGGCAGGTCGTGCCTTTTTACAGCAACAACTGCTAAATTAGTTGGGAGCAGGCTCGGGTAATTAATCCCATTGCCTACTTGAGATATTTGTAAATAGAGTTAAAGTGGTTAGCTATTCACTTTTTGTGATTTTTTATCTATAAAAACAATAAAGGCTTGCCATGTTTAACAGTGCTGTATCGACAATCAATGGTCTTCTTTGGGGGGAAGGCCAAATTCTTATCTATATTCTTCTGTTTGCTGGGATCTGGTTTTCGGTAAGGTTAAAAGCGATTCAATTGATTAAGTTTCGCCATATGTTTAGCCTGTTAAAGTCGAGTAGCAGCACAGATAAAAACTCAATTAGTTCGTTTCAAGCTTTATGTACTGGTCTTTCAGCCCGTGTAGGTACCGGTAACCTTGCAGGGGTTGCCGTTGCTATTTCGTTAGGGGGCAGTGGTGCAATATTTTGGATGTGGGTGATTGCCATTTTGGGCATGGCCACAGGCTTTGCTGAGAGCGTACTTGGGCAAGTTTATAAAGTCAGGGATGCCAATGGCGAGTTTAGGGGCGGGCCTGCTTATTATATTCAACAAGGCTTAGGCAGTAGAGCGCTTGCAGTGTGTTTTGCTTTTTGCTTGTTTCTTGGTTATGGCTTTACGTTTAGTGCCATGCAAACGAATACCATTACCGATGCTCTCAATTACGCATTTGAAATTCCAACACTGTATTCAGGTATTGTGATCACAATATTGGCAGGCTCTATTATTTTAGGTGGCTTTAAAGCTATTGCCCGCTTTGCTGAACGCATTGTGCCAGTTATGGGCATTTTATTTGTACTAGCCGCTATCATAATTACTTTACTAAATATTGGTAAAGTGCCTGCGATGATTGAAGATATTTTACTTTCAGCCTTTGGCTTACAAGAGGCAGGCGCAGGGGCTATGGGCGCCGCAATTAAAAACGGTATTCAGCGAGGGCTTTATTCAAATGAAGCCGGAGCGGGGAGTGTGCCACATGCATCTGGCTGTGCATCGCCAGTACCAAACCACCCAGTCACTCAAGGTTACATTCAAATGCTTGGGGTGTTTTTTGACACTATTGTGCTGTGTAGTTGTACGGCGGTGATTATTTTATTGGCTGATATTGATATTAGCGGCGAAATGGAAGGAATACGCTTAACTCAATCTGCGATGACAGCGCATATGGCCGATGGTGGCATTTACTTTGTAGCGGCTGCAATTTGCTTATTTGCGTTTACTTCTGTGGTTGCAAACTATGCCTACGCAGAAAGTAACCTACATTTATTTAAACTAGATAATAAACTCGGCCGAGGTATTTATACCTGTTTATATTTATCAATGATGATTTGGGGCGCATCTGCCACCATTAAACAAGTGTGGGATCTTGCAGACATTGCTTTAGGTTTAATGACAGTGGTGAACGTTATCGCTATCATACGCTTAACGCCAACCATCTTATCTGTGACAAAAGACTACCATAGTCAACGTGAAGCAGGCCAAGAACCGAGTTTTGATTCTGAAAAAGTACAGGTTCAAGGTCAAACAGAGCAAGGTATATGGCGCAAATAAGCTAAAACAATAACGAGAAAAGTAACCATGATAGATATTTATGCAGGGCCTAGTGCTGCAAAAGTAATTCAAGAGCAAGGTCTGTCTGCCGATTTGTTTAATACCTTTTTAGGAGCAAGCGGCGGGCCCAAGTGGTTTACATTATTTGGTTTGGATAAATATCTATTTGGTGAATTTTTTAAAGACCGTACCACACCTTTAAACTTATTAGGGTCAAGTGCCGGTGCATTTAGATCTGCTTGTTTTGCACAAAATGACCCTGTTGCTGCAATATCTCGATTAGCAAAGTCTTACTCTGAAACACGCTATTCATCGAATAAAGCAAAACCAGAAGAAATAACAACAAAAGCACGAGAGTTATTAACCACTGTATTTGCTGAAAATGGTATTCACGAAATCATTAACAACCCGATTTTTAAAGCCCACTTTATAGTTGCAAAATCGAATGGCTTTACAGCATCAGAAAACAAAGTGATGCAGTTAATGGGGTTATCTAAAAGCTACTTAGTCAATAGAATGAATAGGCGTTTGTTAAGCAAGCAATACGAGCGTTATGTATTTCAGCCTGCAGATAGTCAATTATCGTTTTCCGATAACAATACTTTCAATACCCATACTATAGAGCTAAGCGAAGATAATTTAGCGGATGCTTTGCTTGCTTCAGGCTCTATTCCATTAGTGATGCAAGGCATTAAAAATATAACAGGAACACCACCAGGTATGTATCGTGATGGCGGTATTATCGATTATCACTTTGACTTAAGTATTCATAATGACGGGCTCATATTATATCCGCATTTCAATAATAGCCCAAAGGCAGGTTGGTTTGATAAGAGCCTAAAGCGCGGTATTACCCCGAGTAACTATGATAACGTAGTGATGATCACCCCATCAGCGGAATTTGTCGCTTCATTACCTTATGGAAAAATTCCCGATCGTAAAGACTTTACAGAACTTGATGCTGATATACGAATCAAATATTGGCAACAAGTATTCAAAGAAACCGAACGGCTAGCAGAGGCATTTGATACGGTATGTACGAATAAGCACACACCGAAAATAAACCTTATCAAATAATCGTGGTTTTGCTTTAACTACTTAAACTGGCTAATCAAGGATGTTTGTTCTGTCACTTTACTGAGTAATGCTTCACAAAGTTGCTGCGAAGTTTGGCCAAGCTCTTTACAGTCATGAGCAAAATCTTGAGCTGCTGTTATATTTCTTGCGATCGATTGACTTGCCGTTAGCTGTTCTTTTATCGCTTGGGCTACAACACTATTAAGCTCACTTAGCTTGATTGATTGCGCTTTAATATGGTCTAAACTATCGCCACTTTGATGGGCAAGCTTAACACTTTTGGCCGACAAATTTAGTCCGTCATTCATGGCAATTTGTGCTTGTTTCGAAGCGTGGGTGAGTTGATTTAATACATTGCTAATTTCTTCTGTTGATTGCTGAGTTCTAGACGCTAGAGCTCGTACTTCTCCTGCAACTACCGCAAACCCTCTGCCATGCTCACCTGCGCGGGCTGCTTCAATTGCCGCATTTAAAGCAAGTAAATTAGTTTGATCTGCGATGGCATTAATCTCAGAAAGAATTGCCACAATATCTTGGTTTCCTTGGATTAAGTTTTCTACATAATTGCTTGCGGCATTGAGTTTTTCGTCAAGTTCACTAATTGAATTTATAGTTTGTCTAACTGCAAGTGAACCGTCTTCTGTTGCTTGATTCGTTAACTCAGCAGTTTGGCTTGATTTCATCGTGCTAGACGAAAGTTCATCAATAGAAGCGGTCATTTGTTCTGTTGCTACAACAATTTGCGAAACTTCGTCAGTTTGTTTATTTAAAAGCTCCGTAACATTATGGCCAGACTCGGCACAATGTTGGGCATTGTAATTAACACCCACACTAACATCATTCACACGGCCAACAACTGCTTTTAGTTTTGCTTTTTGCATCTCAAGTGCAAGATATGCAAAGCCAGATTGATCATTGGTACCAGAATACAGGTAAGCCATTAAGGGGTTATCGTATACTTGTTTTGCTTTACTAATAAGTGCTAAATATTTTTGGCGCCAAAAATACATAAGCCCATTAGCTGATGCTAAAAATAGTACAAGTACACAATTAAAAATATTAAATCCAGCACTGAATAGGGCAGCCAGCGAGCCTAAAAAGCTAATTAGCAACAGGGCACTTATGTAAAGAGTGGCATCATACTTTACTGCTGTAGCATGAGACTTTTGGTTGTTGTTTATTTTTGCATATTCAGCAGTTGCTCTTTGTACAACTTCATCACTCTGTTTGGTTCTGACTGATTGGAATTCAATGATATTACCAGTTTTATCTTTAATAGGTGTTACAAAGGCATTCACCCAGTAGTAATCACCATTTTTACATCGATTTTTAACAGGTCCCATCCAAGATTGACCATTTTTAAGATGGTGCCATAAATCAGCAAAAGCAAGCTTTGGCATATCAGAATGACGAACGAGATTGTGTGGTTTATGCACCATTTCGTCGAGGGAATATCCGGCTATTTTACAAAATTCATCATTGGCATAAGTAATATTGCTATTTAAATCTGTAGTTGATAATAGGATAGATGATTCAGGAAATTTAACTTCATTGCTATTTATTAGTTGGCTATTCACAGTGCTGTTCACTTTTTTAGAATAATTATAATAGTAAAGTATTGTTTATTGCCGATATTATTATTGTGAAATAAACAAGGAAAGTCTTATTTAAATAAGTTTTGTCCTATATCAATTTACACCTAAGTAATTGATATGGAATTAAGAAAATTCATATTTTTCGTAAATGCGGAGGAAAACTTTAATTCTAAATAGAATTTAGAATTAAAGTTAAACTATAGAAATTAAAACCTAGGATCACCTTCACATAACTCACCATCATAATCACTATCTAAATCAGTATTTGGACAATGCCTATTGAAAAAATAGGCTTCTTCAATGGATGTCATTTGCTTACAGTATTGTCTGCCATCACATTCGAAATAACTTTCATTAGTAGAGAAGCGTTTTTGTTGTCTCTTATTAAAGCGTGCTTTTAAAGGTGCTATAACACGGCTATTGACTACCTCAGTAATAGATGTACCACCATTATTTGTAACGTAATATTCCCATCCCAAATACAAAAAAATTGTCAGCAAAATAAACTTTCTCATAGGACCTGCTAATAATTATAGTTATAAAGTTTGAAGAAAATGCATAAAATGTTAAAAGTGCAACTCTTCTAGTATTAAAGTATGGATATGCTACTAAGATGAAAATGAAAAGTTAAGTTTAATTAATGGTTTATCCAAGAAATCTGAATTTTCCTAGGAGGTGTAAGAAGAGATAACTTAAAAAACCCCGAACTACTTCTGATGTGGAACATCAAATGAAAAGATATAAAGTTATCAAAATTAGGTCGTTTATTTTGAATGGGCATTGTGCAAGCAAAGCAAGAGCAGATATACGAGATAGGTTTAAATGCTAAAAATATAAAAGCTTTAACATCTAAACTGTTAGAGTAATACATTAAAAATAATTACGCATAACAAACTAATCTCTTGAGAACTATAAAAAATAACTAGCTATTTGTTCAAAGAACTTATTAATTGAAAGAGCGATAAATGAGAACTCATAAAAAATTGTAAAATAGATATAAACAAGTAAATTAACTACTAGAAACAAATTATAGATTACTACCCATAAATTACGTTATGTTAAATTACATAAAATAATTAAAAGTGGGAGTTAGGTTGCTAACTAGCCCACTTTTAGAAGGGTTTTAAATAGCTTAATTTAACTCAGAATCTACCCAAAACTTTGTGCCTTTAAGTACAGCTTGTAGTGCAAGGCCATTTTCGGTTAAAGAGTAAACAGTTACTTGGTCTGCAATAGCTTCGGCAACTAAAGCGCCACCTTTATCTTCGTATTTTGCTGCTGCATCTGCATTTCCACCGAATGCCCAACCATGTTCAATAAAGCGATTTACTGCTGCTTGATTATGAAAAACCATCACAACATTAAAGTCTTTAACACCTAAACCTAAGCCTAAACCTGCTTCACCCATATTCATGTAAGTTGATTTACCGGTTAGGTTGTTTTTAACAACACCGTAACCACCGCCAAAACTGGCTAAAACAACATTTACATTGGCATTATCAAAAACCGCATAACCAGCAGAGTTAGCAATTTGTTGTTTAACATCAGGTTTTTGAGCGTAAAGCTCACTTAATGTATTGTTTTTCATGCTTTGTACTAAAGCACGTTTTTCATCGGGAGATGCACTTCCTGTTGTAGCACAACCGGTTAAAATTGTAGTGATTAAAACTAAACTAATAGCGATAAACTTTTTCATACATATTCCTTGAATATTAGTATGGCAATCTAGTTAATGTTGCAAATACTATAGATATATTAAGTCCAATACTAGACAGTATCGGACTTTATGGTAATCTTATAACTAGCTATTTTACAAGATATTACATCATTATGCTCGTTGCTCTCGTCGATACACTAAAACAACTGCGTTACCAAATTGCCCATCTTGAAGATGATACTCTTGCAACAGAATATCCAGAACTTGAACACTTTATACATCAAGTTGGATTGACTGTTGCTGAATCAAAAAATGACTTAGCTTTTGTTTATCAGTTTTTATATGTGTATGGCCGAAAATCAGAAGCCACATTTAATCGTTTTCGAAATGAGCTTGAGCGTTTTTGTTTATGGTCGTGGTTGGTTGCTGAGAAATCGGTATTTGATCTAAAACGTGAAGATATTGAAGCCTATGTTGATTTTATGGTTGAACCAGATTCAGCCTGGTTATCAAGTTCAGTGCAATGGCGTTATAAAGATGAACAAGGCATAAGACGACTAAATACAAATTGGCGCCCTTTCATCAATAAAGAAAATATTGCTAGCCAACAAACACTCGCAGCTATGTTTACAGCTTTAAATGTTTTTTATAAGTTCGCAATTTTAGAAGAAAAAACCTTTGCTAACTTTGTACCGGTTGTTAAAAAGAATAGCCCTTACTTAGTTGTGCAATCGCAAATTAAAATTCCCGATACACTTAGTGATATTCAATGGGAATATGTTTTTGGTGTTACTCGTGATTTATGTGAACAACAACCTGATTTAGAAAGAAATTTATTCACACTTGCTTGCTTAAAAGGATTGTACTTACGAATATCTGAGTTATCCGAGCGCCCTCAGTGGTCACCCGTTATGTCACATTTTTGGCAAGATAATGATGGTTTTTGGTTTCTAAGAATTATGGGTAAAGGAAATAAATTACGTGATGTTACCTTAAGTGAAGATTTTATATCATATCTAAAACGTTATAGGCTTTACCGTGGTTTACCTGCCCTGCCCCGCGTTGATGAAGCTGAGCCGTTAGTTCATAAAATTCGTGGTAAAGGTGGAATGACTGTTCGTCAAATTCGTCGTTTGGTTCAGCAAAGTTTTGATTTAGCAAAACAATCTCTTTTAGATGACGGCTTTAAAGATGATGCGGAACAACTTGAAGCGGCCACTGCTCACTGGTTAAGACATACTGGTGCAACACACGATGCCCAAACAAGACCTCTTAAACATTTATCTGAAGATTTAGGTCATGCAAAAATTGCTACGACAGATCAAATCTATATTCAAACAAATATAAAAGAACGTGCAAAGTCCGGAATAAAAAGGAAAGTGTAATGGAATATACAATACTGGCATCAGTTGGCTTAGCTTTATTATTTTATTCACTGACGATTCGGCAATTAGAGCGAACAGAAATTACCGGGCCAATGTTTTTTGTGTTGGTCGGAATTGCAATGTCTTACTTTTTGCCGAGTGAGTTTAAGTTAGGCGAAGCCGGACTCAGTGACATTTTACCTTTGGTTGAATTAACCTTAAGTATTTTTTTATTTACCGATGCCGCCAAATCAAAACTTCCCGTATTAAAACATAGTTATCAGTACCCTAGCCTGTTACTTTTTGTGGCTTTGCCGATGACATTAGTGTTAGGTGTAGCTGGTGGGTTGTTTTTCTTTTCGGAGTTATCACTTTTTCAATCTGCTTTGATTGCGGTAATCTTAACGCCGACTGATGCCGCGCTTAGCAAAGGAATTTTAGAATGCACATCGGTTCCAGAGAAAGTTCGCGAAGGAATAAATACGGAAAGTGGTTTGAACGATGGCCTTTGCGTACCCATCTTTTTAATTTTACTTTTATTAGCTCAAAATCCAGAAAGTGCTGTAACGACAAGTGATACTTTACTTGTTTTTGCAAGAGAGTTAGGTGTAGCACTTATTGTTGCAGGCGTGTCGATGGCCGTGTTTATTCCACTTTTAAAAATAGCATTAGCACGTCATTACTTTGCAAATAATAGCAGTCCATTTTTATTGATTGGCTTAGTCATGGCTATTTTCTCTTTAACACAAAATTTTCATGGCAGTGGCTTTATTGCTGTTTTTGTTTCGGGGCTTTTATTTGATTACTTAGCACCTAAAAAAATTCGTTCAACACTAGTTAAAGACTCTGAGCATATCGCTGAATTTGTTGCGCTACTAATTTGGTGTTTATTCGGTTTTGTATGTGGTCACTTAATTGTGAATGATATCACTTGGCCAATTGTTTTTTATGCGTTATTAAGTGTGACGATTTTTAGAATTGTGCCGGTACTCCTTTCACTTATGTTTACTAATCTAAATTTCAAAGACAAATTTACTTTTGCGTGGTTTGGTCCTCGAGGTTTGGCGTCTATCGTTTTCACTTTAATGGTGATGGATACAGCAATTGAAAACAAAGAACAAATTGCCACAGTAACATTAACAACCATTTTATTTAGTGTGTTCATTCATGGCATGAGTACCAAGCCCATAGCAAAAAGTTACCAATAAAAAAGGCGCGTTGAGCGCCTTTTTTATTTTTACAACTTAAAGTAGCTCTGCAATTAATTGCAGTGGATGCTTTGGTTTAAATTTTTCATAGCGTTTCACTTGGCTACGACAAGAAAAGCCAGTTGCTAAAATAGTTTCAGGCTCATTACTTGAAATAATTGGTTGCCAACTCATTTCATAAAGAGCCCGTGAATTTTCTTGGTTTTGTTTTTCATGGCCGTACGTTCCTGCCATACCACAACAACCCGTACTGGTAGTTTCAAGCTGTAAATTTAGATCAGCAAAAATGGTTTGCCAAACTTTAGATGCATTCGGCATTGCTGTTGTTTCAGTACAATGACTCAACAATTTAAATGGCGAATTTGTTGTAGTGGCAAGAGTAACTTGTTTAAAGTTTTGCGTTTGAAGCCATTCATGCGCAAGCTCAACTTTAAAATCTCCACGGTTCTCTTTTAAAATTGACACATATTCATCTCGGTAACACATAACCAAAGATGCATCGAGCCCAACTAAAGGAGCATTGATTTCACTGAGTGAATTTAAAAACTCAGCTGCATTTTTTGCTGTTGTTTTAAATTCATTTAAAAAACCTTTTACATGCTGAGCTTTACCATTTGGTTTAAACGGTAATAGCATCGGCTTTTTGTCTAGCGCTTTAATCACTTTAATAAAGCTTTCGACTAATTCAGCTTCGTAAAAACTCGTGAATGGATCTTGTACTATTAGTACATACTCTGCTTGTTGTTCTTTTGAAAGCGAATTAAGTAATTCAAAATTAAATTGCTGATCTTTAGAAACACGTTTAGAAAGTTGCGGTACGCTTAAGCTTGGCGTATCCACATAACCAATAGTATTTTTAATTAAACCTGAAACAAGCTTTGTATTTACAATTGGATTTACCACTTTAGCAAACTTTGCCATCACCGGCGCAGTTTGTTCGATGCCTGCAACTAAGTAATCTTTTGCTGGGCGCGCATAATAACTATGGTAGAAATTTAAAAAGCGTGAACGGAATGTTGGTACATCAACTTTGATTGGGCAAGCAGTAGTACATGCTTTACAAGCTAAACACTCGTCCATTGATTCTTTTACTTCATGAGAGAAATCATAAACGCCTTTTTTCTTATCGCGACTATGTTGATAGCGCTCCCACCAAGTGATCACTTCACCATTAACTAATTCTTTTTCGACATTGAGTAAATCAATATTTTCAGATTCTTGAAGGCGCAACCACTCGCGCATTAAACTTGCGCGACCTTTAGGTGAATAACGGCGGTCACCTGTTACTTTATAAGATGGACACATTGGTGATTTTTCATCGTAGTTAAAACATAGACCATTACCATTACAGGTCATCGCGTTATTAAATTCTGTTTTAACATCGATAGAAATTTCTTTGTCGAACCAGGCACGCTTTTGATCATCAACAGAAACGAGTGAGTCTTTACTTTCAATTGGCGTACAGATTTTACCTGGGTTTACTCTGTTATTTGGATCAAATGCCGCTTTGATTTTTCGAAGTTGTGTAAATAAATGCTCGCCGAAAAATTCAGGGCCATATTCACTTCGATATCCTTTTCCGTGCTCACCCCACATCAAGCCGCCATATTTTGCAGTCAGTTTAACGACTTCATCTGAAATATGACGAAGTAATTTTTCTTGCTCTGGATCACACATATCTAAAGCCGGTCGTACGTGTAATACACCGGCATCAACATGGCCAAACATACCATATTGAAGGTTGTGGTTATCGAGAAGTTCACGAAACTCGACTATAAAATCGGCTAAGTTTTCTGGTGGTACTGCAGTATCTTCAGCAAAAGCTAACGGTTTTTGACTGCCTTTTACATTTCCTAAAAGGCCCACTGACTTTTTACGCATTGCATAAATTTTTAATATATCAGCTTTGTCATTCGTTAACTGATAACCGATCACCCCATTAGTTTGTTTTTCAACACATTCATCGAGTAGCTTACAAAGAGTGTCTACTTTATCTTTAATGTCTTCTGGTGAAACCGCATTAAACTCAACCATGTTGAGTCCTTGCATATCTTTGTTTTCAACATCGGTTATTAAGTCCGATACTGAATGCCAAATGATATCTTCTCGAGCAAGGTTAAGTACTTTACTGTCGACTGTTTCTACCGAAGTTGCATTTGCTGCAACTAGAAAGGGTGAATGACGAAGTGCAGAATCAAAGCTATCGTATTTAATATTTATTAATGTTTTAAATTCAGCAATGGGTGTAATGTTTAGTTTAGCTTCAGTAACTATACCTAATGAACCTTCAGAGCCTGTAATTAATCGGCTCATATCAAAGGTTTGTAAATCATTAGAAAAAATATGTTCTAAATCGTAGCCGGTCAGAAAACGGTTTAAACGAGGGAATTTTTCTAAAATAGCGTCTCGATTCTCAAGACCAATATCAAAAACTGTTTTATATAACTTGCCTACAGTCGTGTTTTGCTCAGCAATAACTTTTGCTTTTTCAACAGGCATAGGGGTTGTTGACATTTCAGTGCCATCAACAAGATAAGTTGTTAGGCCTAAAACGTGATCACTTGTTTTGCCATAAACCAAAGAGCCTTGACCTGATGCATCTGTATTTATCATTCCACCGATTGTTGCACGGTTACTTGTTGATAAATCGGGCGCAAAGAAAAAACCGTAAGGACGCAAAAAGTCGTTTAATTGGTCTTTTATTACACCCGTTTGCACGCGCACCCAGTTTTCTTCGACATTGATTTCTAAAATTTCACGCATGTAGCGAGATAAATCAACAACTATACCTGGGGTTAGCGATTGACCATTAGTACCTGTACCACCTCCGCGTGGACCAAAAGTCAGTGATAAAAACGGATCACGAGAAGCAATTTGCATAGCAAGTTGTATGTCTTTTGCTGACTTTGGAAAGATGACACCTTGAGGTACCTGTTGGTAAACGCTGTTATCGGTTGATAAACTTAAACGTGTAGAAAAGCTTGCATCGGTATCACCACTAAAACCTTGTTTTTGTATTGTATCTAAGTAATTAGAAACGAGTTCTGTGGTGGCTTGTTGTTGGCTTATTGTTGCTATCATGACGGTGATAAATTAAGGCATTTTGCAAATTATATCATGCTAATAGCTAAGATAAATTGAAGATTTTACAGTTTGTAACACTCTTTTTATCGATTTCGGGGGCAATACTTTTATACTGTGTATTAAAGCAGCAAATGAGATAGTCAGATGAAAAAAATTGCATTAATCAGTTTAGGTGCCTTGTGCATGTTATTGGGTTTAGTTTTTGTTATTATTCCCGGACCGTCGCTGATCTTCTTTATTGCAGGACTTTTCTGTTTATCTTTTTACTATCCTAAAGCGCGTGATTATTTAACCTTGTGCCAAAAGGCTCTGACTAAGTCATGTGCTTATATCGATAAAAAACTTGCTCGCTGATTTAAAGGGCGTGTTGTCCTTTGTAGATTAGACTTTGTTCACTCTAGGGGAGATTTAATCGCGGCGCGAGATTTGTAACCTAGTGGGCTAAGTAAAAATCGAGCAACAAAGAGTTAATCGCCCCTAGAAAGAACCCGAAGGGCAGCGCGTGTTTGGCATTGATGCTGCGTTATAACCTATTTATGTGGAACAACCACACTACACAGGCTCTGCCTTGCCTAAATACCAAACACACTGCTGCAAAATCAATCATAAAAGGACAACACGCCCTTCGAAGTTACAAAAATGCCAGCTAAGTGCTGGCATTTTTTATATCAGAATCATTATTTTAATTAAATAAAGTACTTAGTCGGCTAATTTCTTAGCAAGATATAACCAAGTTTCTAATACTGTATCTGGGTTTAGAGAAACAGAATCAATGCCCTGCTCAACTAACCAAGCTGCAAAGTCTTCATGATCTGAAGGACCTTGACCACAAATACCTACGTATTTGCCTTTTGCTTTAGCAGTTTGAATAGCCATTGATAATAGTTTCTTGATTGCAGGGTTACGCTCATCAAATAGATGGGCAATTAAACCTGAGTCACGGTCAAGACCTAATGTTAACTGAGTTAAGTCGTTTGAACCGATAGAGAAACCATCAAAATATTCTAAGAACTCATCTGCAAGTAACGCGTTTGATGGTAATTCACACATCATGATTACTTTCAGACCATTTTCGCCACGTTTAAGGCCATGTTCTTCAAGTAATTCAATAACGCGCTTACCTTCTTCAAGCGTACGAACAAATGGGATCATGATTTCAATATTAGTCATACCCATTTCGTTGCGAACACGTTTAATCGCTTCACACTCTAAAGCGAAACAGTCACGGAAGTCTTCAGAGATATAACGTGCTGCACCACGGAAACCAATCATTGGGTTTTCTTCTTCTGGCTCATATTGCTGGCCGCCAACAAGGTTTGCATATTCGTTTGACTTAAAGTCAGACATACGAACAATGACACGCTCAGGTGCAAACGCACAACCTAGTGTTGCAATACCTTCAACAAGCTTAGAAATATAGAATTCTACAGGTGATTCATAACCTGCCATCATTTCTGAGATTTCAGCTTTTAGCTCGTCAGATTGCGCATCAAAATTAAGAAGTGCTTTAGGGTGAACACCAATCATTCGGTTGATTACGAATTCAACACGCGCAAGGCCAACACCGGCATGAGGTAAGCGAGCAAAGTCGAATGCACGATCAGGGTTACCTACGTTCATCATAACTTTCATTGGTAATTCTGGCATTTCATCAACACGTGATGTAAGTACTTCGTAATCTAAAATACCTTCGTAGATATAACCTGTGTCACCTTCGGCACACGATACAGTTACATCTTGGCCTGCTTTAATTAAATCAGTTGCATTACCACAACCAACAACTGCAGGAATACCTAATTCACGAGCAATGATTGCCGCGTGACAAGTACGTCCACCACGGTTTGTAACAATCGCAGCGGCACGTTTCATGATTGGCTCCCAGTCTGGGTCAGTCATGTCAGTAACTAGAATGTCGCCTTGTTGTACTTTGTCCATTTCATCAATTGAATCTAGTACGCGTACAGTACCTGAACCAATCTTGTGACCAATTGCACGGCCTTCAGCAACAACTGTGCTTGTACCATTTAATTGGAAACGCTCCATAACGTTAGCGTCTTCGTTTGAACGAACTGTTTCTGGACGTGCTTGAACGATGTAAAGTTTACCGTCGTTGCCGTCTTTTGCCCACTCGATGTCCATTGGACGACCGTAGTGCTTTTCAATAATAACAGCTTGCTTTGCAAGTTCTTGAACTTCAGCATCTGTGATTGAGAATTTGTTTGAAAGTGACGAATCTACGTCAACAATTTCAACTTGCTTACCATGTGATTCATCCGCTGAGTAAATCATTTGGATTGCTTTTGAACCAATGTTACGGCGAACTACCGCTGGTTTACCGTTAGCAAGCGTTGGTTTATGAACATAAAATTCATCTGGGTTTACAGCACCCTGTACAACCATTTCACCAAGACCATAGCTTGAAGTTACAAATACAACATCTTCAAAGCCAGATTCAGTATCAATACTGAACATAACACCTGAAGCTGCTTTATCTGAACGAACCATGCGTTGGATACCAGCTGAAAGTGCAACACCACGGTGATCATAACCTTGGTGAACACGGTAAGAAATAGCGCGGTCATTAAATAGTGAGGCAAACACGTGTTTGATTGCAGTCATTACTGCATCAATACCACGTACGTTTAAAAACGTTTCTTGTTGTCCTGCGAATGAAGCGTCTGGCATGTCTTCTGCTGTAGCAGATGAGCGAACTGCAAATGAAACATCTTGTGATGCGTCGCCGTGTAGTTGGCTATATGCGTCGCGGATGGCTTGGTCTAGGTTAGGTTGGAATGGTGTATCGATAATCCATTGGCGGATTTCGGCACCGACTTTAGCGAGTGTATTTACATCATCCACATCCAATGTGTCTAAAATATCGTGGATTTTTGAGTTTAATCCAGATTGCTCTAGAAACTCATTGAATGCATCAGCGGTTGTAGCGAAACCACCTGGCACTTGAACACCAGCGTTAGCTAGGTTTGAGATCATTTCACCAAGTGAAGCGTTTTTACCGCCAACACGAGGAACATCTTGCATACCAAGCTCTTGATACCAGAGAACGTATTCTTGCACGGATCTTTCTCCATAAACAAATTGTAGTACTAACTGTGAGAGTTAAGAAAGAAAACCTTCTAAAAAGGTCGTAGTCATTCTACACTGGCAACAGACCTCACGTAAACCGTGAAGCCCCTATTTTGCAGATAAAGGTAATAAAAAGGTTAAATATGAGAACTGCATTTTATATTTCTGATGGAACAGCAATCACCTCTGAAGTCTTTGGTCATGCGACCTTATCTATGTTTCCTGTTGAGTTTAATCACAAAACAATTCCTTTTGTTGAAACAGAAAAAAAAGCAATTGAAGTTAAGAACTTAATTAATTCAACAGCGCAACGTGATGGAGAACAGCCACTCGTGTTCTTCACTTTTGTAAACCACGAGCTAAGTGAAATTATTAAATCGTCTTGCGCGGTGTGTTATGACTTTTTATCACAATACAGTGATAAAATTTCTCAAGAGTTAAAAGTTGCGCCAGTACCAAAGGTTCATAGAACGCATTCGATGCACGAGAAAAGTTATGATTTTCGTATTGATGCGGTTAACTATGCGTTGACCAATGATGATGGCGCTAACATTAAAAACTATGCTGAAGCCGACATTATTTTAGTAGGTGTTAGCAGAAGCGGTAAAACACCAACTAGTTTATACCTGGCATTACAATATGGTATCAAAGCGGCGAATTACCCGCTGACAGAAGATGATTTAGAAAGAGGCACCCTGCCTGAGTGTTTAAAAGCTTACAAACATAAACTTTTTGGTTTAACGATTGACCCTGTTCGCCTTGCCGATATTCGCCAGCGTCGTATGGCTAATTCAAAATATGCGTCTTTAAAACAGTGTCGTATCGAAGTGCGTGAAGTAGAAATGCTTTATAAAAAACAGAAGATTCAATTTTTAAATTCGACTCATCATTCAGTAGAAGAAATTTCTGCAAAGATTATATCTGATACTGGTCTTGAAAGACGTAAGTACTAACTTATTTTAGTATCGGACATTAAAGAAGGCTGCAATATGCAGCCTTTTTTGGATAACTTAGTGTTACTTACGTGCGTCTTTTAATAAATCAGCAACTAAGAAACCTAGTTCTAAAACTTGATCTGCATTTAGGCGTGGGTCGCACTGAGTGCGGTAGCGCTGTGCTAAATCTTCATCAGATAAGCCATATGCACCACCAGTACATTCAGTCACGTGCTGGCCAGTCATTTCAAGGTGAACACCACCTGGGTATGAACCTTCAGCTTTGTGTACTGCGAAGAACTGGCTAATTTCACGAAGAATATTATTAAAGCTACGTGTTTTATAACCTGAGCTCGCTTTCTCAGTATTACCATGCATTGGATCTGAGCTCCAAATAACTTTACGGCCTTCTTGTTGTACTTTACGTACTAGTGCCGGTAGTTTCTCTGGCAGTACATCAGCACCCATTCGCGTAATTAACGTTAAGCGACCTGGAATGTTATCTGGGTTAACTGCATCGATAAGTTTGATTAGCTCATCTGGGTCCATACCTGGCCCAACTTTCACACCAATTGGATTTTTAATACCTTTAAAGAATTCGATGTGTGCATGATCAAGTTGACGTGTACGTTCACCAATCCAAACAAAGTGTGCAGAACAATCGTACCAGTCACCTGATAAGTGGTCGCGGCGTGTTAGTGCTTCTTCGTAGCCTAATAATAATGCTTCGTGTGATGTAAATAAGTCTGTTTCTTTTAAGCTTGGTGCAACAGTTGAGTCGATACCGCACACTTCCATAAATTCAAGCGCATCTTGAATTCTGTCAGCTAGCTGTTGGTATTTCTCTTTAAGCGGATTTGCTGCAACAAAACCCATGTTCCAGCGGTTTACTTGATGTAAATCGGCTAAACCACCTTGCGCGAATGCGCGTAATAAATTTAGCGTTGCTGCACTGTGATGATATGCTGTCATCAAACGCTGTGGGTCGGGTACACGTGCTTGCTCAGTGAACTCGAAGTTATTGATGATATCACCACGGTACGAAGGCAGAGATACACCATCGATCGTTTCGTAATCTGATGAGCGAGGCTTAGCGTACTGACCTGCCATACGCGCAATTTTAACTACAGGGCATTTACCACCATAAGTTAAAACAACGGCCATTTGTAAAAGTGTTTTAAATGTATCGCGGATATTTGCTGCATTAAAGTCACTGAATGACTCTGCGCAATCACCACCCTGTAATAAGAAGGCTCTGCCTTCACATACAGCTTCTAGTTGTTTGTATAAGCTACGCGTCTCTTCGGCAAATACCAGAGGTGGTGCGCTTTTTAATTGCCCTTCAACTGATTTTAGGGCTTCTTGATCTGGGTACTCTGGCTGCTGAAGTATCGGCAGTTTTCTCCAGCTGTCTGGGTTCCACGATTGCATGTTGTTTCCTCATTCCTAACATAGACCATTTACGAAAACTAACTTATTGCATGTACTAAGTTCAAGGACAATATTCAGCTATTTACGATTATTTCGTTATTTGATAAACAGATTCGATATTAACTAGCAGATACTTAGCATCTTTCCATTTTGAAACAGTAAGTTATAGAGCTTTTTTTGTTTTAACAATTAACCCAAAGGCCAAGAACACATCTTACCTAGATTAAGGCCTAGTGTAACCTCTGCTTTACACACTTATATTGAACAATTTATATCTAACATTGATCAAGTTGAAAACCTGTACTATGCATCATAATGAAGAACACATCATACTTAAATTAATTTATAAGTTAGGTCAGCAATAAAAATAAATTTATCTATTAATTATCAGAAGATAAGGTTAAAATTGAATAAACGTTAAGTAAGATGTGTTCCTATGAGTACCAAGTTAGAAATACGCAGTCAGTTTGATTTAGTAAGTGAATTAACTCATTTGTTTTGTGAAGAATTAATGGAAGTCGGTTTTCATAAGGCATCATATTTTCAACTGCCAGATATCGATATAAACGACGAAAAGAAAGTTCCTTCTTCAATTAGTGTACATAAAATTGAAGGCGATGATGCTCATAAATTAATTCTAAATTCCTTTGGTGATTTTTATAAAAAGACAGGATTAAGTAGTCGAGTTTTAAAAAGGCATCCAGGCTTATTAGTTTTAAAAGATGTCGATAAGCAACATTTCATTGCAAGGATAAATCAGTTAAATAAAGCCAAAGCTGATTTTAAAAATAGCGTAATAGCTATCGATAATAATGATGCGAGGTTTGAAGCTGTTCACAATGCTGTTCCAAATCTCATTACCCTTGCAGCATATCGTAAGATCCATTTTGAAACTGAATCGCCCTACTCTGTTCGTTTTACTTGGATGCACAAACACGCAACTAAAACGCTAACAAAAAAAATGGCCTTAGCAATGTTGGATAAATCGGCTAGTTATTCTAACCCAAGAATGATCGACCAACACGCTTGGCAAGCGCTAGTTGCACAAGAGCAAAGTCGTGTTGCAAGTTTAGGTGATAAAGAAAAATTGCGAATTCGTAGACCAACAAGAGTTAGCCCACAAGTTAATGTAAGATATACAGCTAAAAATCGATATCATGTTAGTGCTGCTTTACCTTTTATTTTGATAAACCCAGAACCAGATGTAAAACTGGGTACATTAACTGATTATCAAAAACCTGAAAGCCACCCTCGAAAAAGAGAATATGATTTCTTAGTTGATAGACTTTACTTAGAACAAGTGACAGATTGATTATGTTAAAAAGGCCACATATGTGGCCTTTTGTATATAGTAAGTAAGTATAAAAGAAATTAGTCTTCGACTATTTCTTCAATTTTATCTTCATCGATTAATACCGCATTCTCAACAATGCGTTTCCCACCTTGAATTTCGATTCGTTTATTATGCTTATTAAGCGTAAGAATCTCATCACAAAATTGATCAGATGGATGCATTTCATATGTGTAATCAATAATATTACCCGTTTTGTCATCTTTGACATTGGTAATGTTATATTCAGAGATTGCACCTTTCTCAATTAAGTCTTTCATTGTCGTAGTCATATCACGACGCAAAGCTTTTAATTTATTCTCGGTAATTTCGTCTGTTGAATAAATAGAGCCATATTTTTCCATAATCGATAATAGTCGGAAATGGTAGGTCTTACCCGGTGCCGCATAACGCCATAAATGATATAAACGAAGCATCATCCAACGAGATAAACCACGTTTTAATTCTTGAGCACTATTAAAGTAGTAACCTTTGTATTCAAGGTTATCGATCATGTTATGAACGAAGGCATTCAAACAAGCCACACATTTTACGTTACCACCTTGACCTTTTTTTCCACTAAAATGAAGTGACGATAAAAAGTTCATGTTCGATTCGTAAAATGAGTCATCAATATCAGAGTTACGCGTATCTGTTGCTGAATATTTAAAAGAAAGTTTAGAACCTTGTAATGCTTCTAATGATTCTTTGATTTGCGGATAAGGCATCGACTGGCCAACCGCTTTCAGTTCTTGCGCTAATTCATTCATTGAAAAAACAACTGCGTATTGAATGCCAGACTTAAAATTGATTTTTACAATTTTACCTTTAGATGCTAAACGAATTAAGGCACGTTCGACTTTTTCTTCTCGATCAGATGGCCAAACAAGATATTCAACATCTTCACCATCTTTTCTTGTGCTTACTACCGCAGGTGTAATTTTGATTTCGCCATCATAAAGAATGCCGTCTACTTTTTCAGAGATTCTTCTTGTGACGATGGTTTTCTTTGGTGCTTCTTCAACCGGAAGCTTCTTATGACCAGAACGGACAAAACGTCCCCATAAATCATAATGATTAAATGTATTTGAGTAAGCTCTCAAACCATGTGCAGCATTTTCAATTGAAACACGCACATCTTTGTTGTCTGTAAATAGTGCAAGACTTTCATTATCTATTGCACTTTCCACCCCGTGGATCTGCCCGCGTAATGTATCGGGTAAGTTATCTACCGAGATGTTGACCTTTCGGCTCATTGTTCTTATTTCCAATTTTTCTTCGACAGTTAATAACAACACATAAAACTTCAAAAGTTAAATGTTTAAGTTAGTATAAACTTGATCCGATCATAATTTATTTCTTCGGATCAGTTTTATACTAACTGTTTCGTAATTGCTGATTTTCAGATCAGATTTTTACTAAGTTATAGTTGATAGGTCGCAATTTTACTAACTCAGTTCAATTTATGTCCTGTTAATCACCTTTTTAAAGCAAATTAACACGACAAAAATTGCTTTTTTAAAACAGCATGTGGATAAACAGCTGTTTAGTTAGCATAGATCTGATCTGTACCAACTATAGATCAGATCCATACCAACTTATTGCGCATTTTAGTTATCCTCTCAGTGTATAACTTTATAATTTAGTTAGTAAAAGTTTGATCTACACAAGCATTTTTGTGTGTAAAGCAGTGACTAAGCTGTGCATAAGTCGAAAGCTCATTTTTTGCTTAGTAATATGCTGATCTGCGAGTCATTATAGATCTGATCTTTACCAAGTAAAAACACGATCTGGCTTTTTAGTAAATATTCAATAAAATCAGTGATATATTTCACTATTTTAGCATCTTAACCTTATATACCTATATACTTAACCGATATTAAACTTACTTATTTATACTTAGCATCAGTAAAGTTACAAATTTTTATTAAATGTCTTATAAATAAAAGGTATGTCGTCTTAAATACTTGTTTACAGCAATTTGAATGGACATTATACTTAAAGCATAACTTTGAGGAAGAAAGTATGTCTATCAATAATAATGCGCTAGCCACTTACAGGTTACTAAAAGCGACAGCAGAAGTTGCTGAAAAATCGCTAGAAGGACGTATTCAACATTATCGTGCCCATTTAAAGTCTGAAGAAAAAGAACTTCGTACTTACACGCAAAAAGCAGCCGCTGACTTATTAGGCTGTAATAATCGCACCTTGAAACGACGTCATGATAATGGTGACTTTGATGAACTAAATATCAAACGTGGTGCTAATGGTCACTACGCATATACCTTGGTAAATATTTTTGCTATGGCTGATATCATGGATATAAAGCCAGATCACCGTACCGTTGATGATAAATTACAAGTTATCGTTATTAACTCATTAAAAGGTGGTTGTGGTAAAACGACCAGCATGGTGAACATAGCCGCTGCACTTGCTACTACCAACATTAAACGATACAGAATTGGTATTATTGACCTTGATCCACAAGGTTCTTCATCAAGCTTTTTCCCGCCTAGTGAACCAGATCCAATCACTGTGGGTGACTTAATGCGTGACTGTATTGAACTCGATGAAAACGAAACCTGGGATGAGTTAGTAACTAACTCTTTCTTAGCTACTCATATACCTAATATCCGTATATTGCCTTCAGGTATGGATGACTTTTATTTCGAGCATGAAACAGCAACTTTATTAAAAGATAGCTCTAGTTACGATAAAACACGCCACTATCATAAATTGCTCGAAAAAGTAATTGAACCGGTAAAAGATCAATTCGATATTATTCTAATTGATACAGCGCCTTCTCTTAACTTTATGTTTTATAATGCATTAATGGCTTCTACCTCGATGCTTATTCCAGTTCATCCTGAAGCTGTAGACTTTGATGCAAACAATAAATACTTAAAACGATTAGGCGAGATTTACCATACAGTTGCTGCGCTTGGCCACCAAGGTTGGGATTTCATGCAATTCTTAGTGACTAACTATGTTAAAGGGAACCATTCACAGCGCGACATCGTTAAAGATGTTCGTAGTGCATTTGGTCGTCAAGTAATGAGTTACCCAATCAATCATAGTTCAGCAATTACCGCCAGCTCATCTTCTTTTAATACTATTTTTGATCAAAAAACGTCAGACAGCTTAGCTAGTCGTGAGTCACTACTTCGTGCGCAAGAAAATATCAAAGATGTGGTTGATGAACTAGAAATGTTGATCCGTTCTAATTGGCAGTCAACTCAATCAACGCTAAATTCAGCTAAGTAAGGTAATTAATAAAAATGGCTAAAAAACGTAAAAACGATACCAGCTTAGACCCTTTTTCAACGTCTATCGAAAGCAGTAGTTTAGATGCTTTGCTAGAACAGGCTTCTGCTGGTGATGTTATCAGTATGCCTGCTCCAAGTGATCCTACTCGTCAAATTACATTGGTTTGTAAGGTTATCGCAAGTTCAGAAATTGAAGCTAAAACAAAAGTTTATGGTAAAAACCGCCGTGTGCAATCATTATTAAATGAAAAGTCAGTTGCCGATATCCTACCTGCAATTGCCGAAGACGGTCGTAATCAGCACCCTGCCCTATGTTGGGATAAAGGTGACGAAATGCTTGTATTAGCAGGCTCTCGTCGTCGTAAAGCATGTATCTTAAGTAACTCTGATTACTTAGTTTTAAGCTCTGAAGATTTCACAGATCAAGATGCTAAAATTCTTGCTGTATCATCTGATCAATACATTGCCCCGAGCCTATGGGAGCTTGGTCAAGCGTATCAACAAACCCGTGATGAGCTTATTGCTGAAGGTAAAAAAGGCTCTTATCGTGAGATTGCGGCAATTGAAGGTGTATCACATACTGCTATTGCTGATGCTATTAAAGCGTTTGAGAATCTACCTTCTGAGGTTTTAAGTCTTTACCCTACTGCGAATCATGTTGGCCGTGAAGTAGCTAAAAAGCTTATCAGTGCCAAAGAGCGTGATGAGCAGCTGTTTACCAAGCTTGTAAATGACGTAAGTAGTGATAGCGAAATAGCGCAAATCAGCAGCGATGATAAACGTGCTCTTGCAATTACCAAGCTATTAACTGCTGAGCCTGCAGCGCCTAGCCGTCGTGAAGCACTTATCGACAGTGAGTTTGTTAGCGTACAGCGTAATATTAAAAGCGGTGATTTATCTGTCAAAATCGATAATAAAGTGATGACAGACAAACGTTTAGAGCAACTAACTAAATTGTTAAATAGCTTTAATTAGTTAGTAAAATAATGATCTCTCACGCTTTTACAGTTAGTAAAAGCGTGATCTCCCCTCCCCTTTCGTTAGTAAAATAGTGATCTTTGGTTGGCTAATTTGGTCGTTATTACACTCTCAGATCAGTTTTTTACCAACTAATCGCCCCTTTACAGTTCTGTTACCCTGTAAATTTGTTTACTTAGTAAAAAATCGATCTGTAAAGCCCCTTCCTTGTTATTAACCTGTTTATATCTTGTGCGATTGTTGTTTGTTAAATGCTCAGTATGTCACTTTTCAACTTTGATTTTATTTTAAAGCACTTTTTTACTAACTAATCAGCTCCAACCAGTCCAATATTGCCCAATAGTGCTTTAGCTCTGGGCCGATAGATCATATACTGGCAGAATTATTTTTTGTTTTTACTGCCAAAAGCGTTATGTCTGCTAACTTATCCAAAAATGACTTATTAGCTATCTTTGAAGAAATCAAACAAGAGCAAGAAACTCAGTTTCCTCTGTCTGAGCGCTTCATTAAACAGCTGTTTAAGCCACATGTGTTAAGTAAAGCAAAAGAGTATCACCAGAACGGCCAAATCAATTGGTTAGAACATAACAGTGATTTTAGTGTTATTGATGCATCTATGTTTGGTAACGAAGGAAATACCTTCACTCAGCATATTGAGATCAGTAAATTACCAAGTGGCTTTTCGGTCGATTCGCATTGTACTTGTGGCTCTAAAACCAAATGCCGTCATATTGCGGCTGTGCTCCTAAAGCTGAAAATTGAACATTCAGGTGACTATGGCGAAGATTACATCATTAATGATTGGTTTAGTGAGCTAAAAACGCTTAAGCAAGTTGCTAGTGACAATGCCAAACAGGTTTTATTATTCGTCCTTGATGTAGAGAAGTCTGTAGTAACCCTTACCCCTAAAATTGCTAATTACGATCCTGAGCATAACTATACGCTTGGTCGTAACCTAACCGAGCAGCAGTTAAATAGTTTTGTAACTCCCACTGATTTATTAGAATCGGATTTTCGTTTATATAGCTGGATCCGTTCTCAAAATGCCCTTGGTAAATCAGAGCTAAAAGGCCAATGGGGTTTTGCAGCACTGCAGCAATTAATTGCTACTCAGCGTTTGTTTTTAGGTCGCTCTCGCCAAGCAATTAAAGCTGATAGCATGCAAGCACTAGAGTTTGATTGGAAACAAAACAAAGACTTAACATCATTGAGCATGACGCTTGCTGGCCAAGATAATTGGTTATTGCTAAAAACTACCCCCCCTACTTATCTTGACCCTGAAAAACTAAAGGTAGGTCGTATCCGTACTCCGTTAACGGCAGATGAGATTGCTTTACTTGCCAATATGCCAGCTATTCACACAGAGAACTTTGACCGCGTTTATCAACAACTCAATGATAATTTTGGTGAAGGTGTGATCCCTCATGCATTTAAGGAAAGCAAAAAAAGCCTAGCTCGAACTGTATTCCCTGTCATCAGTATTAATAATGACGAGGGCACAATCCGCTTAGGATTGCAGTTTAATTATCAAAACTCTTTGTATGATTTAAGCCAGGCGCCAGCTGATATATTAAACCAGTCATTAGAAAACACCGTTGTAAATGAATTAACTAACCTTGGCTTTGAATTATGTAAAGGGGCTTTACAAACTGATTTTATCTTTAATAAACAATCAGTTATTCATGAGCACTGGTTAAAGTTTGAAATAATTCCAAACTTACTAAAACGCGGTTGGAAAATTAATGATGAGTTAGACGTAGGCAAAGTTCTAAAACAACTTTCACTGCAAGTTGAGCGAGGTAAAGGTCATCAGATAGTTAGTAAAATCGTGATCTCTGGTGTTAAAACTCAACAGTTGTTTGTCACTGATAACAACACTTATCAATCTCTTAACAGACAAAGTGAACGCTTTTATTACTTTACTGTAGGAAAACGCTTTGCTGTGGTTGAAAAGGCCGCGATGATGCAGCTTAATGATTATCGTGAACGTTTTGAGCATATTAAAACCCGTGACGAAATCTTAATGCCTTTGTCGTTTTTGCCTAAGCTTATCGAACAAAAAGCAATTAAGGTTAATATTGTAGACGATGCTCTAGATGCTTATCTATCTGAACTAAATAGCTCACAACAACTTATTAAAAAGTCCGATATTCAAGGCTTAAACCAAGGTGTGCAATTACGTGAGTACCAACAGCACGGTGTTGATTGGCTTAACTTTTTAAAACGTCATCAACTTGGTGGTATTTTGGCTGATGACATGGGGCTAGGTAAAACCTTACAAGTTATTGCCTTTTTAGCTAATGCCAAGCAATCACCACAAGCAGGCCCCACGTTAATTGTTTGCCCAACCAGCTTGGTCGGTAACTGGCAAAGTGAAATTAATAAATTTGCCAGCAACTTAAAAATTACGACTGTCTTTGGTGCTGCGCGCAGCGACCAATTACAACAGTTGTCGCAAGCAGATTGTATCTTAACCACGTACCCACTGTTGAAACGTGACATTGCCTTTTATTCGCCGCTGTATTTTGAAAACATCATTCTTGATGAAGCGCAATATATCAAAAACGATGCCGCGCAGGTTTCGCGGTTAGTTAAGCGCCTTAATGCTGACTTTAAGCTTTGCTTAAGTGGCACGCCTATCGAAAATAACTTATTTGAGCTTAAATCTTTGCTCGACTTTGCAATGCCCTCTTTGCTTGGTTCGCAAACACATTTTAAGAGTTATTTTCAAACGCCTATAGAGCGTGATAACGATGTTGTCCGTGCAGATGAACTTAAATCGTTGATCATGCCATTTATCTTGCGTCGTACTAAAGCTCAGGTAACGCAAGAGCTCCCAGAGAAGACTGAGCTAGTTAAAGAGTTTGAATTTGAGAGCAAACAAAAAGAAATTTACACCGGTATCACTGAATCTTTAGAACAGAAATTAGTTGACCTATTTGCGCAGCAAGGTGTGCAAAAAAGTAAGCTTGCCTTTTTAGATGCATTATTAAAGCTAAGACAAATCTGCTGTCATCCAAAATTGATCGATCCTAGTTCACAGGCTGGCAGTGCTAAGCTTGAGTGGTTATCAAAGCATTTGCCTATTATGCTTAGCGAAGGACGTAAGGTGATTATATTTAGTCAATTCACCATGGCACTTGATGTGATAGCTGAGCGATTAAATGAACTTGGCATCCGCTTTAGTATGCTTACAGGGCAAACGCGACATCGCGACCGTGTAATTGAAGAGTTTACTCAAGGTGATACATCCGTATTCTTAATCAGCCTTAAAGCCGGCGGCACCGGATTAAACCTAACTCAAGCCGATACAGTGATTCATTTTGATCCTTGGTGGAACCCTGCCGTTGAAAAACAGGCGACAGATCGTGCCTATCGTATTGGCCAAACTAACCCTGTGTTTGTTTATAAATTGATTATGGCTAACTCAATCGAACAAAAAGTATTTAAAATGCAGCAGCATAAACAAGCCCTTGTTGATGCATTATTTACCGAGAAATCAATGAGTTTTACTCAGTTTGATGAAGAGCAAATGCTTGCACTGATAAAAAATTAAATTTTTTTAAAGTTTTTTTGAACTAATCAAATTTTGGGGCGTCTATTATTATGCTTGTTGTTAAATTGCAGTTTACATAAGCATTATGTTGATTTCCCATTTGGTTACTAAATTTTAGTAATGTTAGAGCCAGCTCACCTTGAGCTGGCTTTTTTTATGCCTAAACCCCCTACTCTGCTGAGCGCTAATTCGTTATGATGATGTGTCTTTAAGTTATTGAGTTTTCATTATGATTACAGAGCTAATTGCACAGATTAATTGGCAAAGTGGTGTGCTTGGTGCTGCTGTAGGTGCTGTTGCAAGTGGTGTTATTTTTGCCCTACAAAATAGTCGCTTAAAAAATCAGTTAACCGAACTTCAAAATAGCCAGCAAATCCTGCAAAATCATTTAGAACAAAAGCAGCTGCAACTTGAACAAAGCCAGCTTACACTTTCGCAGTTACAGCAAGATTACGCAGAACAACGTGATGAGTCTCAACACTTTAAAACCCGCTTTGTAGAACAAGAAAAACAAGCACAACAATATAGTCAGTTTTGGCGCAAGGTCGAAGCTGAGCTTGCTGATACAAAAGCTGCACTTAATCAGCGCGATGTTGATTTAAGTACCTTACGAAGCACAGTTGAGCAAAAAGAACTGCATTTTAAAGAGCAGCTTAGCCATATCAAAGAAAGCAAAGAGCAACTCAAAAAAGAATTTGAAAATCTCGCTAATCAAATCCTTGAAGAAAAATCGCAACGTTTTAAAACCTTAAATCAAGAAAGTATTGAGCAACTATTAAAACCTGTTCAGGGTGAGCTAAAAGGCTTTCGCGATAAGATGGAATTGATCCACGTCGAAGATCTAAAGCAGCGTGCAGCGCTAAAAACTGAGTTATTGCATTTACAGGCTAAAAGCCAAGCTATCACTGAACAAGCCGATAGGCTGAGCACCGCATTACAAGGGCAAAAGAAAACCCAAGGTAATTGGGGTGAGTTAATGCTTGAAAATGTACTCGACAGCGCTGGGCTGCGTGCTGGAGTAGATTATCAGCGAGAAGTATCGTTTAACACCGAAGATGGCCGTTTACGACCAGATGTTGTGGTGTATTTGCCTCAGCAACGTCATTTAGTTATCGATGCTAAAACCTCTTTAAACGCGTATACACGCTATGTAAATGCCGATACAGAGCTTGAGGCGCAGCAAGCGCTAAAAGAGCATGTTATGGCGGTGCAATCACGTATAAACGAGTTAGCAAGCAAAGCCTACGACAGACTACCCGGTATTAACTCACCAGAAGTGGTGATCATGTTTGTACCCATAGAATCTGCATTTGTTGAAGCGCTTAAGTACCAGAGTGATATTTATCAGCAAGCAATCGAAAAAAATATCTTAGTTGCAACTCCAACGACCTTATTGACTAGCTTGAATATCGTAAAACAACTGTGGCGTTTTGAAGAGCAAACTAAATACTCAAAAGAGCTTGCCGCCCGTGCTGAGCGTTTTTACAACAAGCTCAATGGTTTCCTAACCAGTATGGAAGGGGTTGGTAAGCAGTTAGACCGCGCCAAAGAAAGCTATGATAAAGCGTTTTCTCAGCTGTACCGCGGTAAAGGAAACTTGATTAAGCAGGCCTCTGAGTTCAAAGAGTTGGGGGTTTCTGTTCAAAAAGAGTTACCCGCGGAAACTGTTGAAAAAGCCCAATTAGAGTTAGATTAATATGCAGGTTTTAAAGCGCATCGCGTTTGTTGTTTTGGCATCTGTATGTTTTGCAAGTATTGTCAAAGCTGAAAATTATGATTACGACAGCCAACTTAATAAAGCGTTACACGCTAATAAACTCGTTGCGATTGGTGATGTTCATGGCAGCGAGCATGTTGTTACTAGGCTTATAAAATACTTAGATGAGCCTAGTAACTGGCAGCAGCTTGATGATCTTGTCGTTGAATTTGGCAATGCGCGGTATCAAGATTTAGCTGATCAATATTTGTTGAGCAAACAGAATATAAGCATTGATGACGTAAGGCACATTTGGCGCGACACCTTGTATTTTATGGCATGGCAATATGATGTTTATGAGCAATTAGTTTTAAAGTTAAAACAGCTTAATAGCACCCGTGAACATAAAGTTCGTCTCGTCCTTGCTGAGCCTGCAATGAACTGGCAAACCCTCTCTAAAGAGGATTGGCAAAAGCTAGAGCGTAGCCGTGAAACTGGCTATTTAGAGGCTATAAATCAGCATGTTGTCGCTAAGCAGCGCCGTGCAATCTTACTCTTTGGTGCATTTCACACGTTTAAAAAGCCGATAGTATAAGCAATCAAGCTTCGCTTTTTAGTTCTGTTATTGCATTACTTGAGCAGCAAAAACCGGGCTCCACATACACTGTTTGGCCTGCGATGAAAAACGATGGTCTTGCATCATCATACCCTGCGGACAGCTTGATCCCTTTATCGGCTAATAGTTCGTTGAATAAGCCGTTAGCGTCAATGTCTAAACGCTTTGCTACAAGCAATAGTATTAGCCTTGCGGATGTTGCAGATGCCTATTATGTGCTAAAAAACACAGATAGAAATGCACCATTAAGTGATGCGGCTTTAAATGATCTGGCGTGGCATAAAGAGTTAAAACGTCGTGCTGAAATAGTGTCACCAAGAAGTGCTAAACAAATCCACTCTTGGCTTAGCCAACAAAACTAATAAAAAGCCAACGTCATGTTGGCTTTTTATTAGTTAATAAGTTCTGCTGAAACAATATCGTTGAGCATCAAAAAGTGGTTAAGTACAGACTCTTCAAGCTCGAATACCTGCGCGATTTTTTCACCACTTGCTGACATCCCCGTTTGCGCACCTGCAAACTCGATATGTAACCCTAAACGTTTCAGGGTTTGGGTATCATAACTATAAATAGCCGCATCACGTTTCTCGGTAATACCTGGCATCATCCCTATGATAGTAACCGCTTGTTCAACATTGATGATATCGAAAAATTGTCGCTCTGCAGTTTGCCATTTAGCTATATAACTAGCTACCTCGGGCGGCTGCTCCATGGGCACGTATAATGGCTGTAATGAGCCGCCATGCCAGCCAATAACGGCTTGTGCTTCAACGAGGACATGTGGACTTGCAGTAACGACATAATTGGCGCAGGAGGATGCACAAAGCTCACGCACTACAACATTGAGTTGATATTCATGAACTAAGCCTCCGAAATGGAGACCTGCCATCACATCACCACCTTGGCTATTAATTATTAAGGTGTTGATTTGTTGATCGCTATTTACTAATAATTGTTCAAACTTTTCAACATTTTGCTTTGATGTTTTGCCGTGAAAATAAATAGTGCCCGGCGATACTTCACTAATTTCAGCAACGCTTTGCTGTGTTGTTTTACAACCAACCAGCAGCACGCTCAATAATAATAAAAAACGCATTAACAATGCCTTGAAGTTTTGTTTGTATACAGTGCGCAATTTAATAATATGTCATTAACGAACTGCAAAAATGGCATAGTACGTTTTTTTACTTGAGAAATAAATCCACAAAATAGGAATAATTGTATGAATATTGGAATTTACATCTATGATGATGCCGAAGTGCTCGATTTCTCAGGTCCGTTTGAGGTGTTTAGTACGGCTAAGCGCCTAGCGAATAATGACTGGCAAGTGAGTTTAATTGCTGAAAATGATAGTCCTGTTCTTGCCCGCGGCGGTTATAGTGTAAACCCCCATTACAGCTTTGCTGACTGCCCTTTGCTTGATCTGCTTGTTGTGGTTGGGGGTGACCATACACGAGAGCTGGAAAAAGTAGAGGTTATTACTTGGTTAAAACACACAGTCACTAACACCAAGCGTGTTGCGAGTGTTTGTACGGGGGCGTTTTTGCTTGCTAAAACTGGGCTTTTAAGCGGTAAAAATGTCACGACTCATTGGCAAGATCAACCTGAGCTGGCTGCTATGTTTTCTGATCTCAACGTGATTGCAGAAACTCGTTGGGTCACCGACGGTAAGTTTATCAGCTCTGGGGGGATTTCTGCAGGCATTGATATGAGCCTAGCATTAGTCGCTGAGTTTATTAGTTACGAACACGCCCTACTAACTGCTAAACAGATGGAATATAAATGGCAGACGTTATAATTTCTCAGCCATGTAGTCGGTTATAAACTGTTTTAAACATACAGCCTTTTTACTCAGTAAACGTGCGCTTGGCCAGATAGCATAAATGTCGCGGTTTTCCCCTCGCCAGTGTGGCAGTACTTGAACTAGCTGCTGAGATTTTAATTCATCTATAACCTCAAACCGAGGTAACAAGGCGATACCTTGCTCATCACAAACTAAGTATTTTACAAATCCAGTATCGTTAAAAGTACTAGCAAATCGGCACATGTGAGTATAAGTTGCATTCGTTTGTGTATTGGTTAGCTGCCACTTATTTCGCAACGTGGTACCAATTAATCTATGTTGTTTTAAATCAGCAGGCTCTTCTATGGCAGATGCCGAATTAAGGTATACTTTAGTGCTTACAAATAAGGTATCAACACTGCCTAACTTTTTCTGATGGAGCATAGAATCAGCCTGCGGCCCGACTCTTATTGCTATATCAGCTTGGCTTTTACTGAGATCTTCAAGTTGGTTATTAAGCAGTAGCTCAAGTTGAATATCAGGGTACTGTTTAGTAAATGCGAGCCACATCGGCTTTAAGAAACCATGACTAATATTCAGAGGTGCTAAAACTTTAAGCTTTCCTGATAATTGTGCTTTTTGATCATTGAGCTGGCGGTGAGTTTGTTCAAACTGCTCAATTAATTCAACATAACTTTGAAAATATACCTCTCCTGCTTGTGTTAACGTGCATTGCCTTGCTGAGCGATTTAAAAGCTGCTCGCCTAGGCGTTGCTCAAGCCGTTGCAAGCGCCTCGATACTGTTGCGGTAGGCAACGACAAGCTCTCAGCCGCATTACTTAGGCCGCCTTGTTTAACAATCTGTATGAATAGGGCAATATCGTCAATCATGTTCTCATTTATGCAATCATAGTTTGTTTATCTTGCTATTTTTAGCATTTTTGCAATTAGATATCATGTCTTTTATTAAATCATTTAAGAGCATCTAATTATGAGTGTTAATGATATTTATGTGATAACTTTTGTAGGCATAGCGGCGACTTTGTTCATTGATCTTTATGCTTTTCTGCTGGCTAAAGTGTTTAAGATACCGTCATTAAACCTTTGTTTAGTTGGCCGTTGGGGCTTGGGGTTATTAGCTGGAAAGTTTATGCACCAGAATATAACAAGCAGCCCTGCTAAGCATTTTGAGTGCGTGTTTGGCTGGTGTTTACACTACTTTATTGGTGTTTTATTTTCGTTTCTATTTATATTACTGGTCGGTCTTGCTTGGCTTGAACAGCCCACCTTAATTGCTGCATGTATATTTGGATTAGCTAGTGTATCTATGCCATTTTTTGTTATGCAGCCCGCTTTAGGGATGGGGATAATGGCTACGAAAACAGCAAACCCACTTCAAGCCCGCTTAAAAAGTGCTGTAACTCACCTACTTTTTGGTGTCGGAATATATTTATCAGCTCAATTCATTCAATTTATTTAGGAGTAAGTAATGGACGCAAAGCATTGGCATCAACGTTGGGAAAATAACGAAATTGGTTTTCATGAAGGAGACGTTAACCGTTATCTAGATCAGTTTTTTACTAACTTAAATTTACAGCAAGGCGATACTGTTTTTGTGCCACTGTGCGGAAAAACTCACGACATTCATTATTTGCTCGCGCAAGGTATGCGTGTTGTTGGGGCAGAACTTAGTGAGATAGCCATTAAGCAGTTATTTGATGAGTTAAAGCTAGAACCCGAAATTAGCCAACACGGCGAACTATTACGTTATCAAGGCGCAAATCTAACCGTTTGGGTAGGTGATATTTTTGCACTTACCGCGAATGAACTTGGCACTATCAACGCGGTTTATGACCGTGCTGCCTTAGTTGCGCTGCCAAAGCCCATGCGCATTCGCTATACCCAGCATTTACTAGAGTTGACCAATAGAGCTAAACAGTTAGTGGTGGTCTTTGAGTATCAGCAAAGTGAGTTTTCGGGTCCGCCGTTTAGTGTGGTCGCCGATGAGCTACATCAGCACTACGATGCTTTTTATCAACTAACATTACTGTGCAAAGAACCTCTCGAAGGTGGCTTAAAAGGGCAAGTCCCCGCCATGAACGTAGCTTGGCATTTAAGTTAGTACTTACAAACTAGTGGTGTGTAAATTCACACCCTAGTTGTGCATTTTTGTGGCTGGTTATTGTATCTCTGTGCGTGCACTATAGTGATTACTGCATTTAAGGAGTACATTTATGCAAAAGCCACGCGTTTTATTTGTTTCACATGGCGGCGGTCCTATGCCATTGCTTGGCGATCCAAGTCATGCCGATATGGTTACTTGCTTACAGTCTATTGCTGCAAAAATTCAAAAGCCGTCAGCTATTTTGATGGTGAGTGCGCACTGGGAAGCGAACCCTATTAGCATTACTTCGAGCGCTGCTCCTGAGCTAATTTATGATTACTATGGTTTTCCTGAGCCTGCTTACAGTATTGAGTACCCAAGCCCTGGCGAACCAGCCCTTGCCGAAAAAGTACATCAAGCATTGGCAAAGGCTAATATCGATAGCACTTTAAACCCATCTCGTGGCTTTGATCACGGTATGTATGTGCCTTTGAAGATTATGTATCCAGAGGCAGATATCCCTTGTGTGCAATTGTCGTTACATCCAAGCCTTGAGCCAAGCTTACATCTAGCGATAGGTGAGGCTTTACAACAGCTTGATTACGATAATTTATTAATCATCGGTTCTGGCTTTACTTTTCATAATATGCGCGCATTTTTCACCCCTGAAACTGCTGAAATTAAAGCGCAAAATATGGCTTTTGAGCAATGGTTAGTCGATGTCTGTGGCAATACTGAGCTGAGTGAGCAGCAGCGACAAGCTAAGCTATTAGAATGGCAAATGGCCCCTGCGGCGCGTTTTAGCCATCCTCGTGAAGAGCACTTATTGCCGTTACATGTTTGCTATGGTGCGGCGATACGCCCTTGTAGTGATATCTACGAACTACGTATTGCTAATAAGCAAGCCAGTATGTTCTTGTGGGACGATTAAGTTTAAGTTCAACCCCCTAGATAACACGATAAAGGCTCAGATTTTATAAGCTTATTTTGGTACGCTAGGTAAGTTAAAACCTAGGAACAACAAAATGAACTTAATAAAAACATCAACCCTTGCGTTTGCTGTGGTTGCGGGTTTAGGTTTGCAAGCATGCTCAACGACAGAGCAAGCGAGCACCCCATCAGCAACAGTGAACGCAACGGCTAATCCGCTCTCGCTTGAACAAATTTATAAAGACAAAGACTTTAAAGCTGAGCGTAGCACCTATTTTACGTGGCTCGATGATGGTACTGGTTATACGGTACTTGAAGAACGCGAAAGCGATAAAAACAACCAAGACGACAAAGCTAAAGACGATGAGCACGGTGTAAAAGGCAATGATATTGTGTTTTATAACGCCGATGGGACGGGTCGTAAGGTACTTGTTAGCTACGAAAAATTAATTCCCAAAGGTGATACAGAGCCACTCACCGTTGAAAGCTACCAATGGTCTAAAGATGGTAAATGGCTGATGGTTTTTACCAATGGCGAGCAAGTGTGGCGCTCACGTAGCCGTGGTGATTTTTGGCTTTTAAACCTCGAAACTGATTCGCTATATCAGTTAGGTGGCGAAAACATCGAAGCGAAAAAGCTAATGTTTGCTAAGTTCTCTCCAGATAGCTCAAAAGTAGCTTACGTGCGTGATAACAACATCTACATGGAAAAAGTGGGCAGCAAGGCTGTGACTGCTTTAACCACTGACGGTAACGACACCATTGTTAATGGTAATTTTGACTGGGTATACGAAGAAGAATTTACTATTCGTGATGGTTTTCGCTGGAGTCCAGACAACAAATCAATTGCCTATTGGCAGCTTGATACCAGTGGCGTGAAATACTTCACCATGATCAATAACACCGATGATCTCTACCCTACCCTTAAAGAATTCCCGTATCCAAAAGCCGGCGAGATGAACTCTGCGGTTAAAGTGGGGGTGGTCAGTCTTAGCGACAAGAAAACTCGCTGGGCTGAACTAGGTGGCGATAATCGCGATCGTTATATTCCACGTATTAGCTGGGCAGGCACAGGTGAATCTTTGATGATCCAAGATCTTAACCGCCCGCAAAGCCACAATAAGGTTTGGTTATTCGACTGGCAAAAACAGCAGCTGACTAAAATTCTTGAAGATAAAGACGATGCCTTTATTGAGTGGTTTTATAAAGCAAACTGGTCAAAAGACGGTAAGTTCTTTATTTGGCACAGTGAGCGTGATGGCTGGCGTCATTTGTACCGTGTATCTCGCGATGGCAAAACGGTTGTTGATTTAACACCGGGCGAGTACGACATCATAGATATGTTAGCGCTCAACGAAGATAAAAACGTTATGTACTTTACTGCATCACCGGATGATCCAGGCCAGCGTTATTTATTCCGTACCTCGCTTGATGGTAGCACTAAACCGGTGCGCGTAACGCCTGCGTCATTCGATGGCTCAAACAGCTATTACATGTCTAAAGACACCTCTTGGGCGATGCATACCTTCTCTAAATTTGGCACCCCACCAATGAAAGAGATCATCAAAGTAAGCGATCACAGCAATGTGAAAACCTTAGTTGAGAACAAAGCATTAAAAGAGAAATTAGCGACTGAGCAGTTACCGACTCACGAGTTCTTTACGGTTAATGCGTGCGATGGTGTTGAGCTTGATGGTTACATCATGTTCCCAGCGAATATGGATAAAAGTAAAAAATACCCAATCGTTTTCTATGTTTACGGTGAGCCGTGGGGCTCAACAGTACAAGACCGCTGGGAAGGTAACAGTTACTTATACAAGTCGTATCTAACTCAGCAAGGCTTTATTGTTGCCTCAGTTGATAACCGCGGCACGCGCGCACCAAAAGGCAGAGATTGGCGTAAGTCTATCTACAAAAAAATAGGCTCTATTACCGTACGTGACCAAGTTGACGCCCTTGATGCAATGGCAAAACGTTGGGATGTCATTGATACCGACCGTGTTGGTGTATGGGGTCACTCAGGTGGTGGTAGTTCAACGCTTAATTTGTTATTCCGCCACGGTGATAAATATAAAGTTGGGATTGCCTCAGCCCCAGTGCCAGATATTCGCTTGTACGATACTATCTACCAAGAGCGCTATGCGGGTAACCCAAATACCGATCCTGAAAGTTACGACAATACGTCTCCGATCAGCTTTGCAAAAGACCTGCAAGGTAAGTTGCTACTGATCCACGGTACAGGAGATGATAACGTTCACTACCAAGGCTCAGAGCGCTTAATTAACGAATTAGTTAAGCACAATAAACAGTTCGAGTTTTTTTCTTACCCGAACCGTTCTCACAGCCTACGAGAAGGTAAAGGCACTACCTTGCACTATCATACTATGATGGCTAACTTCTTCGAAAAGCATTTACTTAACAAGTAAATATGCTCTATAAAAAATACCGCAGCTTAGAGGTTAAGCTGCGGTTTTTTTATGCAAACTGTAAACCCCCGTTACACAAGATAGCGATTAGATGAAAGCTATCAAATGTTTGAAGTAAATTATCAGTGCTAGCAATGGCGGCTGCGAACTATTGGATTATCTAATGAATATCCTGTATTACAGTCAAGTCGGTGAAAGGAGTTAACTAATACTCTGTTACAATTGTCTTATTAACTAATTTTTGTAATTGAAGTAGTGTCATTAAGTTATTGATTTAGGATATAAAATGGCATTACTAAAATTTAAAATTCAGTATCTAGCTTGGTTTATTACATTTGTTTTGCTAGCTACAGGCTTGTATATCGCGGTGAAATACCAACAGCATTATAGCTCACGCTTTATTGATATAGATATCAAGTCCAATGCGCTTTCAGAAATGCGCAGAGTTTTCATTCGCTTGCCCAAAAACTACAACCCTAACAAAGCTTATCCGCTCATAATTAAAACTGACGGCAATTTTAACCTTGATACTTGGGATGACGCTTTAAGTTTTCTTGAAAGCACCGATGACAAGCATGAGGTTATTCTAGTGTCCATCCCGAACCTGTTTTGGCATGACACGCGAAATCGTGATTTAGTGCCACCTTACGCCCGTAAGGATGTGGCGATAGAAGCGCGCCCAATTAACCAAAATCAACGAGAAATATTTGGTAAAGCTGATGTGTTTTTAAAGTTTATTGAAACAGAGCTAATACCCTATTTAGAGGGAACATACCGTATTAGCGGACAGCGCACGCTAACAGGTTTTTCAGCGGGAGGTAGCTTTGTGTTATATACCATGGTTACTAAACCAGAGTTATTTAATGCATACTTTGCTTTTAGCCCAGCGGCTTGGTATGACGATAATGTTGTTGTAAAACAGTTCAGTAAAAACTTACCTAATACATTAGACAACACTCACTATTTTTATGTCACATTAGGTGGTGATGAGAATCCAATCATAACCGGTGCATTCAATGGTTTAGTGAATGCTCTTCAAAAGCATGCACCAAACGACCTTATCTGGCAGCACCACATCAACAAAGGTGCTGACCATGAACAAAACGCAAAACAATCCGTTCGCAGTGCGCTAGATGGGGCTTTTAATCATTTTGATATGGCTCAGTAATGACGAAAAACAAAGCTACAAATAGGCGTTAAACCAATTAACTAACTCTGTTTCTAGCTGCTTTTTATGGTTCATTAAAAACTTTATAATTTAAATGATGTTTACGTTTACATTTTTAAGTTAGTAACCGCTCAAGCCATTCAATCACAGCGTTATGTGCTGATGTTTCGAAGCGAGACTTTTCGGGAATGTAGTAACACAGTTTTGATTCAACTTCTTGGTTATTAAACGATGTTAGTAACCCTGCATCTAGGTAAGGTTGTACTAAGGTTTTTGAGCAAAACACTACACCTTTATTGGCGAGTACCTGATTTATACCAAACAGCTCTTGATCGAATGTTTTTACCTTGAAACATGAATCACTTAGGTTATTTTTTTTGAGCCACTGCGTTAGAGGTGGGGCTGGTAGGGCATTATTTTTCCATTGGCTGGTGTATAAAGTAACCTGTTTATCAAGCCAAGGGGCGCTTTGTTGTGTGTTTGCCGCAAACATATCAAAGCGCTCATATTTGATGATATCTTCTTTGTTTACTTCCTCACTATTTCCTAGCCGAACAGGCAAGGTATGCAGTTGCTTATCTAAAGTTTCACTGGTTGATATATCGAGCTGTAAATGTGGTTTTTCGCTATTTAGCTCATCTAAAGCGGGTATTAACCTTAGGGCTGCTAGAGACGATGTTGTGGTGATGCGTACTTGATTATTTGCTTGGCTCAATTGTTCAATTGCCGTAAAAATAAGTTTAAAGCCGCTAGTTGTGTTTTGACTCAGGTACTCGCCTGATGGAGTTAAGGTAATCTTTCTCACTTCGCGATGAAATAAATCTGTATTCAAGCGGCTTTCTAGATTTGCAATGTGGTGCGATACCGCTGTAGGCGTAATCGCAAGCTCAGCGGCGGCTGCTTTAAAGCTACCTAATCGCGCAGCTGATTCAAAGGCTTTTAAAGCTTGTAATGATATATGCATATTTGAACCCACCTAAATTTATAGATGAGTATAACTTACTTATAGTGAATAATAACTCGTTTGTTAAATAGCCTTCATTTATTGATGATACCAACACATTAACTAATGAGGTATTTACTTATGAGCACTCTATTACACATTGATGCTAGTGTACGTTCGGCTAAAAATGCAAACCCTAACCACGACTCAATCTCTAAAAATATTGCTAAGAAATTTGTAAATCACTTACAGCAAAATAATGCTATAGCTGAGTATATTTATCGTGACGTTGGAATGAATCCACCTTCATTTATTAATCAATCTTGGATTGGTGCTGTGTTTACGCCTGCCAATAAGTTAACGCTAGAGCAAAAAGAAGTACTGGCCGAATCAGATGAATTGATAAATGAGTTGGTTAAGGCTGATACCATCGTGATATCAACGCCTATGTATAACTATGGCATGCCTGCACAATTAAAAGCATGGTTTGATCAAATCGTTAGGATCAATAAAACGTTTGATTTTGACTTGCAGCGGGGAGATTTCCCTTTGCAACCCTTGTTAACTGGTAAACGTTTGCTGGTTATAACCTCAACGGGTGAGTTTGGCTTTGAGGCAGGTGGTATACGCGAGAGTATGAGCCATTTAGTGCCGCACATTAAAACCTTGAGTAAGTATTTAGGTGCTGAGCACATTGATGATATAGCCTGTGAGTATCAAGAATTTAACGACCAAAGACACCAACGCTCTTTGACTAATGCCTATGCTAAAGCAGAGCAATTAGCGCTGAGATACGCCAATTAATATACACAACAAAGCCGCAACAAGCGGCTTATTTTGTAATGGGGCTTTACACTAAAAATGGGTTTAGTGTTATTCAACCGAAATGAATACCTCAACTTCGTCACTGTTTTTATAAAACTCATAGTCAGTTTTATATGCTCGAATGTGCGGGCACTGTTCATTACTAAAGTACTGCCAAACTTGACCCCAAATATCGATAACGGTTTGTGGCATTGCCCCTTTGCAGCTAAAGCGAAGGTAGTTACCTGTGGCGAGTGTCGTTTGTTCTATCTCTGATGACGTGACTTGCAGATCAGTACACGCAAACACATCAAACTCCCCTGTGACATCAGATTCATAATGAGTGTACACGCCATAAACTTGGCTCGATGGGGTTAATTTGGGCGCTATGTCTGTATAAAACTGCTGCCATAAGCCAGCGATTTTGGCACCTTCACCACTCATTTCATTCATATTACAGGTGCGAACTTTGAGGCCAAATAAGATCGTAGGGTTGTCTATATTGATTTTCGTTACTTGCTGATCCATTGCATTTATCCTTGTTAGTTTGTTCCCGGTAAAATACCAGAGCATGTGTACTTTAACCTAACCTTTTTAATTATTTATTTTAAAAAGACTATATTTTGTCAACGGCCTTTACAGCTTAAAAAACAGTCATGGCATCCTTATCTGCATCAGGTTAAGATGGGTAAAATAACAACAAAATCAGCGGGTGTTTAATGAATAAAATCAATGCGCTTATCTACTTTTTAGCCTTTAGTAGTGGCTTTTGTATTATGGGAATTGAGCTTTTAGGCGGGCGAATTTTAGCGCCATATTTTGGTAGTAGTGTGCATATATGGGGCAGTATTATCACCGTCTTTATGTTGAGCTTATCTATCGGCTATTTACTTGGCGGCAAGCTCTCTACTCGCAATCCTTCGTTAACTAAATATGGACTCATTTTCTTTGTAGCAAGCATTATGGTGGTGCCAATTGTATTGTTTGCTGAGCCAATTATGACCTTTATTTTCACCCATATTGAAGACAGTCGCTACGGCTCGTTATTGGCATCAACGGCGTTGTTTTTTATTCCTACAACAATACTCGGCATGATCTCACCTTACTCAGTGCGATTATTGGTTACCGATCATGAAAAAAGTGGCCAGGTTGCCGGTGGTTTGTATTTTGTGAGCACCCTAGGAAGCGCCCTTGGCACGATTATTACCTCTTTTTATATGGTGCTAGCGTTTGATGTTAACGACATCATTAAAACCTTTGCAGCGGTTTTAGGCGCGCTTGGTTTGCTTGCAATTGTTGTTAGTCAAATTAAAACAAAGGAGCGTGCTGTATGTTTAGAATCTTAATGCTTTGTTTACTCATGACATTGCCTTTTAGCAGCTTAGCCGAAGTAATACATAAAGAGCGCTCGCTTTATCGCAATATTTTAGTGGAGAAGACTGGCGATTTACTGTGTTTAAAATTCAACGAAAAAACCCGTAAAAGTACGCAAAGCTGTATGTATGAGAGTAAGCCTAAAAAGCTGGTGTTTAATTACACCAAAATGACGTTCGCAAGCTTACTATTTATTAATGATCCTCAAAATGTACTGATCATAGGTTTAGGGGGAGGTTCACTCTCTAATACCATTCATGAGCTTTACCCTAGCGCTCATATCGAAAATGTCGAAATTGATCCTGCGGTGATAAAAGTTGCCCGCGATTATTTTAACTTTATAGAAACCGATAACGTGACGTCAAAAGTGCAAGATGGGCGTATTTTCATTAAGCGCGCCGCACTTAAAAAACAAAAGTACGATTGGATTATTCTTGATGCCTTTAATGGCGACTATATCCCTGAACATCTACTCACTAAGGAATTTTTTGCAGAAGTAAAAAGTGTTTTAGCTGATGGTGGAATTGTCGCTGCAAATACCTTTTCATCAAGCAAGTTGTACCAGCATGAGTCGGCAACTTACTTCGATGTGTTTGGTGACTTTGTGAATGTTGTGACCGATGAAAATTCTAATCGCATTATTTTAGCGGGCTTCGAGACTATGCCTAGCCAGAAGCTTTTAATTGAGCGCGTCAACAAACTCGCAAATAAGTTAACCCCTTACGATGTTGATTTGCAGTTACTTAGCGAGCATTTGTTTTATACTAAGGGTAATCAAGATTGGCCAGCGGATACCAAGGTGCTCACTGATCAATATTCACCAGCGAATTTATTAAATTACCAATGATCAAATACGCCTTAATTGCATTTCTTTTCATTACGAGCTCTGCTGCTAAGGCAGAGCGTCTTTCGAGCCCTCCTTTAGCTGCCAGCCAGCAGCAATTGTCTAAACTACTGAATCAATACAAAGGGCAAGTCGTGTTACTCGATTTCTGGGCGTCTTGGTGCAGCCCGTGTCGGCGGTCGTTTCCTTGGTTTATAGCCATGCAGAGCAAGTATCAACAGCAAGGGCTTAAAGTGATTGCTGTAAACATTGATGTTGAGCGTAGTGATGCCGATGCTTTTTTAACTGAGTTTGCAGTGAACTTTAATATTATTTACGACCCAGACGCTGTTATTGGCAAGCAATATCAACTCAAAGGGATGCCGAGCAGCTTTTTAATCGATAAAGAAGGCATAGTACGGTTCCAACACACAGGTTTTGTTGCTGATAAATTAGACCTTTATGAAAGTCATATCAAAGAGTTAATCGCTAAATAGTGTTATCTAGTAGATAACTTTTGCAGTTGTTCGCTTTTATCGAACAAAGCTATCTATTTTATTAATTGCACTAATATTTACTTAGCATGCTAACTATATTAAAATACTTAGCATGCTAAGTAAATGGAGCGCATCATGTCTTCCACTCCCCCTTTTCACGAAACTCTTGATTTAACATTATGCGGCAGTATGGGCCGTGTGCATCGTTTATGTCGCGATGCTGTCACTTTGGCGGTTGAGCCTTTAGGTCTTACCCAATCTCGCTGGACCGCGATGATGCACCTGTTTCATCTAAACCAAGGTTGTACACAACAAGAGTTGGCAAATAGCTTAGGCATTGAAATGCCTTCACTGACTCGCACGATTAAGCAGCTTGAGCAACAAGAGATTATTGCTCGCAAAGCTGACGCTGAAGATAAACGCAGTAAACGTCTGTACTTCACTGAGCAAGGTCTACAATTGTTAGACACATTGCAGGTGATTATTGCTGATGTGAAACAGCATCTTTATGCCGACTTAACCACTGAGCAACTCGATACCATGGCGCATGGTTTAATTCAGATGGAACAGAATGCTCGCCAGTGTATCCGCCATTATTCAGGAGATAAGTAACGTTATGACACCAGATCAAAAGTTTGCCCGTTACGTAAAAATCTCTTTAGCGGGTTTTATTGTTTTATTTTTATATTTTGTGATTGCCGATTTGTATATGCCTGTTACACCGCAGGCCCGTGTGTATCACCCAGTGGTGCAAGTGACCCCGCAGGTAAGTGGTCGCGTGACTGACGTACTTGTCACCAATAATCAAGCCGTCGAAAAACAGCAAGCCTTGTTTAAGATTAATGACGAGCCTTTTGAGCTTGCCGTGCAACAAGCTGAACTTGCATATGATGATGCAAAACTACAAAACCAACGTTTAGATAGCAGTGTGAAGGCAATAGAAGCACAGCTTGCAGCTGCTCAAGCTAAGCTGCATGAACAAACATTACTGTTCGAACGTGGAGAGTCGTTATTGAAAAAGCGCTCTATTTCAGAGCAAGAGTACGAAACAATCAATGCGAACTATCAATCAAGCAAAGCCAATGTGGCTGCAATTGAAGCCCAGCTTAGCGAGGCTAAATTAGCGCGCGGTAAAATGGGGGATGACAATTTAGCGCTTCGTCATGCTCAAAACCAGCTTGAACAAGCGAAGCTAAACCTGTCTTATACCACAGTGACAGCTGATACCGACGGTAAAACTGCAAACTTACAAGTAACACCGGGTACGTATGCTAATAAAGGCCAACCGCTAATGGCGATTGTTGCTAATAAGGCTGATTTGGTTGCTGATTTTCGTGAAAAGTCGTTAGTTCACGTGCAAATTGGTAGTACTGCAAAAGTCAGCTTTGATGCGCTACCGGGCAAAGTGTTTACAGGCAAAATTATTAGTTTTGAAGCCGGTGTGAGTGATGGTCAGCTTAACGCGAACGGTTTACTCAGTGCGACTGAAAGCAGCAACCGTTGGGTCCGAGATGCACAGCGTCAACGTATCCATATTCAACTAGATGAGCACCAGATGCTGGCTAAATTTCCAAGTGGTGCGCGTGCAACTGTACAACTTCTGCCTGACTCTAGCATCGGTAGCTGGTTTGCAAGTATGCAAATTCGCTTCATTAGTGTTCTGCACTTCATTTACTAAGGCTGGGTGAGTTATGTCAGTATTGCAACTCGATGGTAACGGCTTACGCCAAGCGCTACGCATTGCTACGGGCTCAGCACTAGGGTTTACACTGGCAAAATTGATGAACTGGCCTAATGGCATCTTTTTTACTGTTTACCCTATGCTATTGCTCGGTTTAGTGCCTGTGCTTAACATGCATATTATTCGTCAGTTTTATGCAGGCGCGGTGTTCAGTGCGCTGTTCGTATTGGTTGTACAAGGTTTGTTTTCACACCTGCCTGTTGTTATGACAATGATGTGCTTTATCGCATTTGCTTTTTTGTTTTATCAAATGAGCCGTGGTGCTAACTTTTTATTTGGTGCCACAACAGTGGTAAGCTTGTCGATTCAATTGCACTTTTCGACCTACACTGGCAGTGGAGTGAGTATTTATCCGTTGATCATTAGTAACGCTGTTGCCGTTGTGGTCACAGTGGTGTTCTCGATGCTAATGCATGGTTTATTTCCTGATGTAGCACCACGCCAAGGTCGGGTAATGCCAGAAAAAGCAAAAGAAAGTGTGCGCCACGAAGTATTACTGTGCTCAACTGTAGCTACCTTGTCATTCGTTGTATTTCAGGTCTTCGATTTACAAGATTCAATTTCAGCTCAAGCGGCCTCGGTACTGATATTGTTTTCGTTGTGCTGGAAAGCAGCGGGTATGGCCGCGTGGCAACGTGCGATAGGCACCTTAATTGGTTGTAACTTAGCGTTAGTGGCACAGTTATTTTTGTATAACCATACCGATATTTTAATATTTCCTGCGTTAATTCTGTGGATTTTGACCTTTATCTTTAGTCGTTATCACATAATTGGTGGCGGTATTCCGGGTGTTGGTTTTGGTATTATTACCACATTTGGTATTTTGTTTGGCCAGTCATTAGGGCCGGGGCAAGATCTGGTTTACAGCGCGCTGTATCGTTTTTCGTCGGTATCTGTGGCAATACTATTGAGCTTGTGTGCGGTGTATATAATGCATCACATCTTAAATCGCTTTGAAATGACAAGGCATCACACGTTTGAGTAAAGATTAAAAAGGGAGTTAATCAGAACTCCCTTTTTTATTGTTATTTGATTCGAAAATGGTCGGTAAAGACTTTAATAAATCATCTTGTTTTTTTACGACACTCTGTACGCAGGTTTTTGAGGCGACATCTGCAACCCAAGCGCCCCATTGTGAACTACCTGGTTCTTCACCTGGAGTTGCCCACCATCTGGCTTTATAAAGAATTTCGTTGTAACAGGTTTCACTACCTTGCGGATACGCGTTACCGGCTTGCCATGAATCTACAGCAAAACTCGACATAGGCAAAGCTGACAGCGTTATCATTGCTGCAGCAACAATGCGTGATTTCTGGCCCATACGCGGCTCCTTCATTAATGGTGAGATTGTATGACTATTATAGACGCGGCAGGATTAACCATCAATTAACTTTGTTAACAAGTTACACTTCTTTACAGTTCTGCTTATTTTTGACACGATCTTCTGATGTGAAAGTTAGAATTTTACATTTTTTCTTAATACTTTTGTTTGTCCTCTTTTCGTTTTAGAGTCCATGCGTTTTCTCTGAGAGCTTTTGCTTGGTTTTGTCGCTCTTCGCGCCTTTTGTACTTGAGTGGCATTAAGAATTAATTCTTTCAAACGATTAAGCGCATCCTCTTTGTTCATCTCTTGCGTGCGATGACTTTGCGACTTAATAACAATAACGCCCTCTTTGGTAATTCGAGAATCATTCAAATTAAGTAAACGTTGTTTGTAAAAGTCAGGTAACTTTGAGCGTTTAATATCAAAGCGAAGGTGAATAGCTGTGGCCACTTTGTTGACATTCTGCCCGCCCGCGCCTTGCGAGCGGATCGCACTAAAGTCGAGTTCCCATTCATCAATTGTGACGGTATTAGAAATAATTAACATCAGGTTCAGTTAGCTATGGTAAAAAAGGTATTGTAACATTTGTAATTGGCTAAACATAATAGCTCGACTATTTGCGCCGGTTGCTAACCATTTTGAAAGAAAGGAGATCACGATGAAAGCACTACTTATTTCTATGAGTCTACTTGCGATGAGTTTTTCTAGCTTCGCAGAAGATATTTCTGAAAATCAGCTACAGCGTTACATTAAAGCCCTTCCTGCAGTTGTTAATTGGTCACAAAACCAACCTGAGCTGGATAGTTTGAATCTAGGTAGTATGTTAGGTAGTTCTGATGGTGTTGACAGTTCGTCTGTAATGAATGCATTAGGCCACATTAAAGAACACGAGCTTTACACTGAGTTTGCAGCCCTTACCAAACAATATGGTTTCACACCTGAGCAGTTAGTTACTGTTGGTTCAGAGGTATCAATGGCGTATTTAGAAAACCTTAAAGCGGGTATGTCTGAAGAGAATAAGCAACGTGTAAACCAAGCAATGAGTGGTTTACAAAGCCTTACAGCATCATCATCTGATGCGGGTACTCGCTCAATGGCTGGTGCTTTAGAAGGTATTAAAGCAAGTACTGCAACAGCAGATGTTAGCGAAAGTAACGTTAACTTAGTTAAGCAGTATATGCCGCAGTTAAAAGAATTGTTCGCAATGTTGCAGTAACTGCAAAACGAAAAGAAAGCGGCTAGGTAGCCGCTTTTTTTATGCTTACTCGAATACCACAGCGTTTTTTAGATGCAGCTTTTGTTCTGCAGTTGGTAAAAATCCAGTTTGTACAAACTCGCTAAGGCTTGGATGACGTTCAAAGTATAAAATATCAAGGGCGAAACGATTCATGCCGTACAAGCCCCGATGGATCATGTTTGCCGAAAATATGAGTAAGTCACCTTTTTTGAGTGCCACACTTTTACCACGAACGAGTGAGTCACTATTTCGAGCACCCTGCTGTTCTAATCTAACTGTTAACTCTTCATCTGAATCCCAGTTTTTATGGCTACCCGGTATTAGTTCTATTCCTGGTTCATCTTCAAAAGCAACGCGGCAATGTAGTACTTCAGGGCCGTTAAGAGCTACTTTTTGCGCATCAAGCTCTAAGTGATACTGCATATCTCGATGCCAATAGTTAGCTTGTTTGGGATTGTATGGGTTAAAGAATAGTTGAGTATTCATAAACTGAGGACCAGCAACAATACCTTTAACCTGTTTCAATAGTGTGTTGGCGCTGACAAACTTAAAAAGAGTAAACTTTTCCTCAGCACTTAAACATGCAGCGCCAGTCAAACCTGAACTATTAATACCTCTAGATTGATAAAAAGATTGGTTTTCTTGCAACCAGTGTTGATGAAATTTATCGATAATTGGCCTTACTTTACTAAGCTCACTCTCTGTGTAAAGCCCCTTTACATGGTAGTAGCCGTTTTCAGCAAAAAAGTTATTTTTCATTTTCTACCTTGCTAAAATTGCACGCATTTTACTATTAAGCTCAGGCAATACTTGTTGCTCAAACCACGGATTTTTCTTTAGCCAGATATTATTGCGAGGGCTTGGGTGAGGAAGTGGCAAGTAATTTGGCCAATATTCACGCCACGATTTTACTAACTCAGTTAAGGGCAGCTGCTTAGTGTGGGGTAAATGATATGCCTGCGCGTATTTACCTAAGATAATGGTGAGCTCAATATTATTTAGTTGCGCTAAGAGCTTTTCACGCCATGCAGTCGCGCACTCTTTTCTTGGCGGTAAATCACCTGATTTTCCTTTGCCCGGGTAACAAAAGCCCATCGGCAAGATAGCAAAATTGTGGTCATCGTAAAACTCATCACTCGTAACACCAAGCCAAGAGCGAAGCCTTTGCCCGCTTGCATCATTAAAAGGTTTGCCACTTTCATGCACTTTAATTCCCGGTGCTTGACCAGCAATTAAAATGCGAGCCTGTGGATTAAACTGAATAACGGGCCGCGCTCCGAGTGGTAAATGAGGTTCGCAGATCACGCATTTACTAACTTGTTTTAATAATGATTGAGTACTCATGAGTTAGTAAAAATATGATCTATGCTTGTTTTGACCAAACTGCTAACTCGTTACCACTTGGCTCTGTGAAGTGAAACCGACAGCCTCCAGGAAAATCAAACAAGGGCTTAATAATTGTTCCACCATGTTTTTCTACCTGCGCTTGCGTCTCTTTAATATTATTTGAATAAAGCACCAGTAGCGCGCCGCCATTATTGGTTAAGCTAGCTAATGGGGCTTGATAAAACCCGCCATCAAGCCCCGCAGATTCAGCGCTAAAGGCCGTGTATTCAGGGCCATAGTCGGTAAATTGCCATTTAAAAACCTGATGAAAAAATGCCTTTGTTGCGGCTAAATCTTTAGCAGCAAATTCAACATAATTTAGGCTATGGTGGTTCGACATGGTAAGCTCCTAATTTAAACTATTCTCAAGCGCCATAGCGCAATGAAGTGCTGTACTATCAAGTAATGGAATCGATGTATCTGCTTGTTGAACTAACAGCGCTATTTCGGTGCAACCAAGAATAATGGCTTCAGCACCTTGCTGAGTTAGATTATCAATAATGGTTAAATACTCGGCTTTAGATTCTTCCTTGATAACGCCTTTACATAGTTCATCATAAATCACACGATGCACTGTTTCACGCCCCTGTGCATCAGGGATTAACACGTCTATGGCGAATTTATCTGCTAAACGCTGCTTGTAAAAGTCTTGTTCCATAGTGAACTGGGTACCCAACAAAGCCACTTTCTTAAAGTTATGTTGGATCAGGTTTTCACCAACTGCATCAGCAATGTGTAATAAAGGAATTGCAACCGCAGCTTGTACTTGCTCAGCTAGTTTATGCATCGTGTTGGTACAAATTAATAAATAATCCGCGCCCGCGGCTTCAACTTGCTTAGCGGCCTTAATGAGTATCTCGGCCATCTGTGGCCAATCTTGTTGCTGTTGAAGCATAGCTATTTCGGCAAAATCGAGGCTAACGAGTACTATCTTGGCACTATGCAGCCCCCCAAGTTTGTTTTTAATGCCTTGATTTAAAAGCTGGTAGTAACTTTGTGTAGACTCCCAACTCATGCCACCGATTAAGCCTATTGTTTTCATTGCAGCTCCCTTTTATTTACTTAACACCATATGATATTGCACAGAACAAAGCTAGCAGATCATTATTTTACTAACAGATCGACTTAGTTGGTTCAGTTTCACTATTTAATACGTGCATGCAAATGATAACTACTATCTTTTCTGTTTGTCGGCGATATAATACGGGGTTTTCTTCTCGTGTTATTTTTTAAGGGATTATCATGCATTCTCAATCATTAGATGCAGTGACTACCAATCGCCCTAAAAATACAGCTAAAAAGCGCTCTGTGAGCCTATCTTATCGTGTTGCTGTGTTTTTGCGTTTCGTTGCAGCCATCATTGGTGGTTACGCCTTTACCAGTGTGCTTATTTCATTACTAGCTGTGTTATTACCACTTAATAAACTCGACAGCGTGCTGTTAACCACGACTCTATCGGTATTTTTTTACTGTTGTGTGTTTATTTGGGTGTTTGCAGTTAAGTCTTTAAAGACTGTTTGGATCACTATTTTACTAACAACTGGTGGGCAATTGCTGGCCCTTTCATTGATTAAGGATTGGTTATGAAAGAGAGCTTTTTCCGCTCAATGACTTGGCTTCATACCTGGGTTGGCTTGCTGGTATGCTGGTTACTGTTCTTAATCTTTTTTGCTGGCACCATCAGCTTTTTTAAAGATGAAATCACTATTTGGGCTAAACCTGAAACACACAATGTTCAGCATCAAGCACTACGGGTTCAGTCTCAAGCCGAGCAAATTAATTATGTGTTTGCGCAATTACAGCAACAGGCACCTAATTCATTATCTTGGCGGATAAACTTACCTGAGCCACGTAACCCTGTTTTAAGCTATGGGTTTGCTGAGCCTAAACAGCCAGGCCAGCGCCGAGCACCTTTCAACTACTCACATTTAGACCCTAATACCTTAGAGCAATTACCCGAACCTCGGGAAACTAAGGGGGGTAACTTTTTCTATCGCTTACACTTTGATTTACATTACATAGATGTATTTACTGCACGGATAATTGTTTGTTTAGCCTCATTATTTATGTTGGTAGCGCTTATAACAGGCATCGTGATCCACAAACGTATTTTTAAAGATATGTTTAGCTTTAGAGCAAACAAAGGCAGCCGAAGCTGGCTCGATGCACACAATGTTTCGTCAGTGCTGGCATTACCATTTCATATCATGATCACCTACACGGGTATTATTACACTGATTTTTATGCTGTTCCCCTACCCTGCCGAAACCGTTTATGAAAATGGCGTACGGCAGATGTTTAATGAGGCGCAACCAGTTAATAAGCGTGCAAAACCAAGTGAAGAGCAGCGCCCAATGGTGGCAATTAAAGATGTATTAGATCAGATTTATACTAAGTCGCCGAATGCTGATATTAGCTACGTGTTTGTAAGAAATGCGAATACTGCTTCCTCACAAATCGTGGTTTATTTGGCAACCGGCAAAGAGGTTGTAGATAACGGACCACGCTACTTATTCAATGGTGTAACGGGCGAGCTTGAAGCGAGTTCTGGCGAAGATTGGAGCGCTTCGGCGCAGTTTTATGACTCAATGACGGCATTGCATAGCGGTCGTTTAGCGGAGCCTTTACTGCGTTGGTTGTATTTTTTCTGTGGCGTAGCTGGCTGTGCCATGATCGCTACAGGCTGCATTATGTGGGCAAAACGCTTACGCGAGAGGCTCAAAGCAGAGCAAAAACCAAGCTTTGGTTTAAAGCTTGTTGAAAGTCTTAATTTAATAACTTTAATGGGCTTACCGCTAGCAACTTCAGCGTTCTTCATTGCTAATCGTTTATTGCCTTTAGAGTTAGCTGGGCGTGCCGATAAAGAAATACTCGTGTTTTTCTTAACTTGGCTTGCGGTGGCGCTTTCGGCTGTGAGCAGTATAGAAAAACGCCACTGGCGCTATAATGCATGGCTCAATGCAATAGCTTGCTTTCTCGTGCCCGTGGTAAATGCACTGACAACAGATGGTAATTGGATCACGTATTTACTAACTAATCAATGGGCCTTATTCGGTGTTGATAGTGCGTTTATTTGTGCTGGCGTGTTGTTTTTACTACAAAGCAAAAAAATAGCTAGTCACAAAGCTGTTATTAACAAGGCAAAACCAAGTAAAAATAGGGTGTTAAAGGAGCAACAAGGATGATGGAGTTACTGCAATTTAGTCTCTGCTTTTTAGGGTTTAATTGTTTTGCGCTGGCAAAATTCAATCATTTTCGTGATGTATTTAAAAAGAAATTAACCGAAAAACAACGAAATAGCTTTTTAGCCAGTGGCTGGATCAGTATTTTACTAAGTTTGGTACTTTGTGTGCTGTCTGATGCTGGGTACGGCGCATTGCTGTTTTGCGGTTATATGGCTTTAAGTGTGCTTATGCTCATGATTTTATACAGTTTTACTGTTTCATGGGTGAAGCATGTCAGTGTATTTACTATGTCTATTTTACTGTTGAGTGGCTTTTCGGTGATGATTTTGTAGTTTAGTTAGTAAAAAACTGATCTGATAGCTATTTGCAATAACGCTTAATTGATCAAATTTGTTTAAAAAAATGGGTAGGCAATGCCTACCCTAGCAGGGGATTAAATCGGGGGATCACATGTTGCTTCAATTTAACGAGGCTAAGTTTGCCTAGCATCCATTACAGTTGTGTTGCACATTCGTGATAGTTTAAAGACAGTTGTAAAGCCCCTTTACAAGCGACTATGGTCAACATAGATAAGTTCATCTGTTTTGAAGCCATATTCTTTTGCAGTGTTTATAAAGTCCTGCATTTGCTGTTTTGTCACGGTCGGTGTGCGCGACAAAAACCATAAATACTCTTTGTTATAACCTGTGATATAAGCGTATTGATAATTTTGCTTATCTAATTCAAACACCACGTAAGAGCTGTAAAATGGTCCAAAGAATGAGACTTCTAAGTGGCCTATGTCTTGTTGCTCTGCAAACTTCGCTTTACCTTCAGCTTGTTGCCATTCTTTATCTTCAGCGCTGTAACCCTTGTTGATAACCTTCACACTGCCATCTGGGTTAATTGAGTATTCGGCGGTAATGCCCTCAAGGCCGCGTTCAAATGAATGATCTAAACGTGCAATTTCGTACCATGTTCCTGTGTATCTGTTTAACTCAAAATTATCGACGGGTTTGATGTTGTCTGGCACGCCTGTACATGCAGATAAAATGACTGTGATACATAAAACCCCGATTAATTTTAATGATGTTTGCACGTTTTTACTCCCTTTAAAAATTAAACAAATTAATACGTTAATAGCACTAATTTAGTTCAATTACGGTAAACTATTAATGTCTAAAATTAAAGATTGAGAACAGCATGAAGATTTGGGTTGATGCAGACGCCTGCCCCGTCGTTATTAAAGAAATATTGTTTCGTGCCGCAGAGCGCACACAGACCTTTACCACATTAGTGGCGAACCATGCGATGCGAGTACCACCCTCAAAGTTTATTAGCCGTTTGCAGGTATCTTCGGGTTTTGATATTGCCGACAACGAAATCGTTAAACGTATTGAGCCGAATGATTTGGTGATCACCGGTGATATTCCCTTGGCTGCAGAAGTCATCGAAAAAGGCGCACAAGCGCTTAATCCGCGCGGTGAATTATATACGACCGAAAATATTCGCTCACGTTTAAACGTTCGTGATTTTATGGAAACAATGCGCTCAAGTGGTGTTGAAATGGCCGGTGGCCCACCGCCGTTAAGCCAAGCAGACCGCCAAAACTTTGCAAATAATCTTGATCGAATCCTAGCTAAACAGTTATGAGTGTCGTTAATAGTGCGCCACTGCAGGGTTTTGGTGATGATGCGTTTAAAGTCGCTGTTTATATAGAAAAGCGCCCGCCGATGCCTGCTTGGCAACAGCTTGATCATTTGCATGCAATGCAACCCGGCCAAATAAACGAAATAAACCAAGCATGTGGCAATGGTTGGCGCAAAGTTTTTAACGTGTATGGCAAAGTGCTGTTTGCACTACCAAGTGAATATTATGATTTTGCAAAAAGAGCATCTGATTGGCAGAGCTATCGCGATGAACAACTGCTGCAAGCACACAGCCAAACTACATTACTGTTTAGTCCGCCGATATTAGGCAAACCAGAGCAATTGCATATAATTGCAGGGCGAACACATGCTAAACAGCTTATAAATGACGGACTTTTGCATTGCCAATTAACTTGGCTTGATGATGAATTTGCTATTAGTAAATCAGATAAAGTGATTGTTTGCCCCTATTTTGATTATCGCCAGTTAAGTAATATTAAAATTGCACGACTTAGCCAGCTTGTTGCCGATATTTTTTCTTAGTTTCTAGTTTATTGCGTTATTGAGTTAGCAAACTAAGCTTTAAATACTGTAGAGCTTAATAGGAGTTTAGATGAAAACTCTGATCGAATTGTTAAAGTGTGAAAAATGGAGCTAAACCGATGTTTAAGCATTTACCAATAGTGAGTTTGTTTACAGCTAGCTCTGTTATGGCGAGTGCTGAACAATTGACTTTATATACTGAAGTGTTCCCACCCTATAATTTTGTGGAGCACAATCAGCTCACTGGTATTAACACCAAAATCATGGAATCTTTGTGCGAAAGAGCTAAGTTGAGCTGTACGTTTAGTGTATTGCCTTGGAAGCGCGCAATGTCACTAACCCTCGCCCAACCGAATGCAGGAATTTACTCTACTTCACGTACCGCAAAGCGAGAAACTCAATTTTACTGGGTTGGTCCTTTGGTATCTGGGCATTCATGTTTCTATCGCTTAAATGATCGAAACGACATTAAAGTAACGAGTACACAGTCGTTGCAAAACTACACCATTGGCGTATCTCGTGGTGATGTATATCAAACCGTTCTTGCTGATTTTAACCTTACTGAAGGCCAGCAATTTTTAACTTACTCAAAAAAGTTCGAAGAACTTAAAATGTTTAAGCAAGGCAAGCATGATTTACTGATTGGCTCCTCTCTCACTCTGTCAACACAATTGATGAATGTAGGTATGAGCCCAGACCAAGTCACACCGGTATTTGAGTTAAAGCACCCTGCTTTAGTGGGTAATTATTTAGCACTTAACAAAAACACATCGCCGGAGGTAGTTACTAAGCTGCAACACGCCCTCGATACCATGAAGCAAGAAAACCTGATTGACCCTTTTGTTGATCAGTTTGTCGAAGAGGATAGGCACTCTCACGGCGAAGCATCCAAAGTATCAGAGCAGTGCTTAAATGGCTCTGCCATTTATTAAATTGGAGTGATTTTAGGTAAGTTAGCCGCTATTTTTCTTATTTTTGAAGTCAATCGCGATTTTTCGCGCTCGAACGCAAAGCCATTGCCTGATCTTAAATTGCTTTTTATAGTGACAAATAAAAAGGGCAAAAAATTATGAAACCAACTCCACTCTTCAAAAGCTTAGTGCTAGCAGTATGCTTAGGCACAGCAGGTGCTGCTCAAGCTTACGATCGTATCACAGGCCATAACTTTGCTAGTCGTTCTGAAGTCATCGCACAATCAGGGATGGTTGCTACATCACAGCCGTTAGCTACGCAAGTAGGCTTACAAGTTTTAAAAGACGGCGGTAATGCTATTGATGCGGCTATTGCAGCAAATGCAGTACTAGGCCTAGTTGAACCAACAGGATGTGGAATTGGCGGCGATTTATTTGCCATTGTTTGGGATAACAAAAGCAAGCAACTTTACGGTTTAAATGCCTCTGGTCGTTCACCACAAAGCTTGTCTTTTGAAACTTTAAAAGCACAAGGTGACTACATTCCTGCTTATGGGCCATTGCCTGTCTCGGTACCTGGTGCTGTAGATGGTTGGTTTGAGTTACATAAAAAGTTTGGCAAAACACCAATGAAAGCCTTACTCCAACCTGCTATCGACTACGCTGAAAATGGCTTCCCTGTGTCTGAACTGATTGCCTATTACATGCAAAAAAGTGTGGCTGCGCGTGGTAAATATCCAGGCTTTAAAGATGTATATATGCTTGATGGGGCAATGCCAGAAAAAGGGGAAATCTTTAAGAACCCTGCCCTTGCAAACACCTATCGCAAAATTGCCAAAGGCGGCCGCGATGCCTTTTACAAAGGCGATATTGCTAAAGAAATTGGTCGCTACATGAAAGAAAACGGCGGCTACTTATCGTATGAAGATTTAGCTGCGCACCATAGTGAATGGGTTAAGCCTGTGAGCGCCGATTATAGAGGATATACGCTTTGGGAATTGCCACCAAATGGCCAAGGTATTGCAGCACAGCAAATTCTGAATATTCTTGAAGGTTACGATATCAAAGCTATGGGCTTTGATAGCCCAGAATACGTACACACCTTTGTTGAAGCGAAAAAACTCGCGTTTGCAGATCGTGCAAAGTTCTACGCCGATCCTGCATTTAACACCATTCCCGTACAAACACTTATTTCGCAGCAATATGCTGATGAAAGGCGTAAACTGATAGACCCTAACAAAGCTGCAAAACGTGACCACGCAGGCCCAGTAGAAGGCGATACCATTTATATGACGACCGCCGACAAAGACGGTAACATGGTTTCGCTTATTCAAAGTAATTACCGTGGCATGGGCTCAGGCATGACACCTGCAAAATTAGGCTTTGTATTGCAAAACCGTGGCGAAATGTTCGCCCTTAAAAAAGGCCACATGAATCAATATGAGCCAGGCAAACGACCATTTCATACAATCATTCCTGCGTTTGTCACCAAAGATGGCAAGCCATATATGAGTTATGGCGTAATGGGCGGCGCAACACAGCCACAAATGCATGCTCAAATACTTATCAACATGATTGATTTTGGCATGAACCTACAAGAAGCCGGTGATGCACCACGTATTCTGCACACAGGTTCATCGCAGCCAACCGGCGAGATCATGGAAGACGGTGGTTTTGTAAGCTTAGAGTCAGGTTTTTCGATGGAAACCCGCCGTGAGTTAATGAAAAAAGGCCACACCTTACAAGACGCGGTTGGCCCATACGGTGGTTATCAAGCAATATTGAAAGACCCAAAAGCCGGCGTTTATTACGGCGCATCTGAAACCCGCAAAGATGGTCAGGCCGCGGGGTATTAGGCTATTGTAGGTTGGGTAGAGCGCAGCGAAACCCAACAAGCTAGCGAGTTTCAAGAGTAAAGTTAGCGAGCTTTGATGTAGTAGCGATTTCACATCGCGTAGGCGTGAAATTTATTTCACGCGATGGTTCATGGTTCGCTAACTCCCAACCACCTACCCTGCAAATAAGATCAAAATCAGCGTTAAGCCGTTTTTCTGAATATCTTTAGTACCGATAAAAAATTTATAGTTAGCAATGCATTACCTTCTTTGGTAATAATAGAATTATTAAATAAATGAGCGTGGCATCGACAGAAATATGCGTGTCGCATAAATACTAAAATGTTATGTTTTCCTGAGGTTTAATTGAAATTTGTAAAGTATTCTTCAAATGGCAACTCAGTTGGTTTGGATGATAATATCAATTGCTATTGGCAAATTAATGAACTGGGCGAAATTATTAAAAGTATTGAGGTACAACCAAATGCTGAGCTTCTTAAATATTCGAAGCAGCATCAAGCTGATTCTTATGGTCAATTACCCGAAGGTATTATAACACCAGATAATTTAAATGATCGGAGTTACGGTACTTGTACGCTTTTAACAGAAAATGACTTTGACAAAGTGTGGTCAAAAAAGGCGATCAACTTTAATTGAAAACATAACAAAGTGCTTAAGGGCGGACGCAAAACGATTGGCTTGAGCTCCTTCGTCGCAAATTTTAGCAAAGCATTTTGTGAGATTTAACACGGCGTTATGTCATGAAGAATAGTATCCCAATTTTACTTTTGCTGTTGAGTGTAAGCTCGGTTTGCAATGCGAAAATTGATATTGAATATCGAATAACAGAAGTCGCAAATAGCAAGTTAAGCTACGGTCTTAGTGTAAGAGCTCCGGCTAGTGATTCTAAACAATTAGTTCCATATTGGCATCGGAAAGCTAAAGAGATATGTGGCTCACAAAATTATAAAAACTCGCAGTTAATAAAAAAGGAAACTCAATGTGGAGATGCACTAAGAGTTAATAGAAGCGGACAAAAATGCGAAGTTATTCCAGCCTCAGTATTTGGCACACTCCGATGTGAAAGCATATAACGAACTGTTTCATAGTGAACAAAATTCAGTTGGCTGATTTGGCTCCGCTCCAGTTTATAACCAAAAAATTGCATATTAACAGGGGGTTAGGTGCGCATAGCTAAACGTTTGAGTCTTTTATTATTTTTGTTTCTTCCTCGATTGGTTTGCGCTTGTATGTTACCAAATCAAGGTGAAGAATATGATTCGTTAATTAAACTTGAAAAGTTAGAGAGTGAAAACAGTTATCGTATCTCGATTCCTCGAGTTATTGAAAACTCTAGTGGCTGGCCAACTGTAACGTTAATTTATACTTCTCACGATTTAGACAAAGATTGTAAAGAAGAAATCCTTAGTGATGGAACTCAACTGTTATGCCTCCCTCAAGAAGAGAATCGTGAAGAATTAACTCTAAATAGCACTTGGAAAAAGGCAATTGACTGGCTATCAAATAATAATTTGTACGAAGGAGAGATTCAAATCATGGAGCAAGAAAACTACTCAGTCGAAATTTCTGTAATGTGGGAAACCGAATTGTGTTTAACATTTGGGCGTAAAGCAATTGGCGGGTAGCAAGCATATCTAATAAGCGCATTAATTAATGAACGTCTTAAGCTTAGTTGGCGCTCGTTCATAGTTAATTATAGTCAAGCTTAATACGCCCTATTTTGCGGTATTATATTTCTTGGAGGTAGGGTTTGAAGATTATCTCTGCAAAATTAAATATTGAACCTTTTCACTCTCTTAATAAAAAAGATATAAAACGTATTTTTTCTTTGGTTCCTGAAGAGTGGAAAATGGCTATCGATCAGGTTGTTTTGAGCTCCGAGTTGTTCGAAAACTCTCGCTTTGATCGACCAGTAATTCATAGTTCAATAAGTCGCAGGTTAAACGTACTTTCTCGTGGTCTAACCAAACGACGCATGGTAAAAGAAGTATTACGTGAGCTGGCATTAAATGGAGGTGTAGCACAATCAGGCTTCGCAAACCATGTATGTAAAGCTGAATTAGTCAAGCTGGATGAAACAGTTGAGCCATTTGTTTTAGCTTTTTTTGAAGATGAAATATAGCAAACAAATGTTGTTGTTCACTGCGTTCCCAAGGATGTAAACACCTGAGCTAAGTCATTTAGCTCCGTATTTTAGCCAAGCTTAAAAGTGGCCCCTCTTGAAGTTTTGGTAGCGAATTACTAGAGTAAAGTTAGCAATGTATTACGTTATTTGTTTATAGTAGATTTACTAAATACATTAACGTGACGTCGCCAGAAATATGCGCGATGCATACATTATAAAATTTTTATCTGCTATGAGGAAATCACTATCAGTTACTCCGAAAAAGCACTTATTGAATGTTGCAATTTGATTGCGGAAGACTTAGGTGTTCCAAAACCAAAATCAAACGACGTAGTAGATAAATTAACGGAAATTCTAGTTAACCGGGAAAGCTATATTTGCATGGAACAAGGCATTATTACTCAAGACGAATTAGCTAACCTTGTGTTTCAACACCTCTATAACTTGGTAAATAGGGAGTTCGCTTCTACCCATTCAATAACCTGCTCAAAAGGTGTTGAAATACATGCCAAAATTAAACGAGCACTTTTACAAAATGCCATATAACAAACGTATGAATTCGTTACCTTCGGCCACTCAGACAAAAATACGGCGCTGCTTCGTCGCTAATTTAGGCCAATAATTTTAGCCCTTTATGGGGGCGTGTATATCGAGAGTTGATGTTTAATTTACTAAAAGAGAAACTAAAATTTGCTATTTTACTTGCGCCAGATGCTTTTGCTAATTCTCTAGTTTGTATCGTTTGGGAGCCTCTTTATAGGCTATGTATTTTAGTCGGTCTTGCAGAAACAGGCTTGGAGTGGTTTCCATTTAAATTTGGTTTAATAGTATTTGCTCTGCTTTTCAGTTATCGATACACCGTCTATTTAATAAAGAGAAAAAGTAAGTAGCCATATAACAAGCCGTTTAAACGGGGGTCTAAAACTTGGCTTACGCTCGTAACTTGCCGCTTATTGGGGTGTTGGTATCAAATGAAAAGTTCTGAGTTATATGAAGATTGGGGTTTACCTTATATCATCATCGGATCAGGTGTACTAATCGCTCGTGAACAGGCTTTAAGAGTGATTGAGTTGTTATACGAAAAAGGTTTTTACTTCTTGGGGTACGACGCCTTTACAGTTTTCCCAGATGGTACTAGACAACCACATATGGAATTCAACGCATCATTCAGCAGGGAAAGACAAATAACGTCTATGGAAGCTATTGAAACTATCAATGAAGATCCATCAGAGATTACTCACTATGAATTTTATTTTCGGCCACAAGCCTAACAAGCGCCATCAAAACACCGCTTCGCTTACCCAACGAGCTCTAAAGGATGAAAAACGCTTGGCTTGCGCTCCTTCTTCGCTGATTTTAGCTAAGCATTTTGTGTGGTTTAGCACGGCGTTGCCTTATAGAAAATTCACCTAATACAGACGACCTAAAAAGTTTTTCCCTAGGAGTGAGTTTGTTGACTCAAGGCACAAAGCTGATATTCAAAGCAAGATTAAGCTCAACTATTAAGTGAAGTTACCAAGTTCAAAGAGTAAAGTTAGAACCATCGCGCGAAATAAATTTCACGCCTACGGTAACTAATCCATCTCAGCAGCGAATAGGCATCAACGACTTACAGCTTAAAGCGCCTTACTCTTTCCCCTTGTAACTCGCTAACTTTACCTAAGTTTGTTGGGTTTCGCTGCGCTCTACCCAACCTACGAGTTGACAGCTCTAGAACGTAGCTAACTCCCAACCACATACCCAGCAAAACCAAGCACTTTAAAGTACTGTTTAGGGGTGCTGAAGCGGGTTTCATTCATTAACTCTGAAAAACGAATTCGGTCTAATGGGTAAAACTCGTGCTCTAGGTTGTGGCGCATGCGTTCTACGCCGACTTCGGTTAAACCTAACTGCGTACAGAGCTGTAGTTGAGATTCGCGCTCAAAAGCGGTTTCTGGGCGCATTAAATCGGCAATGTATAAGTTGCTCGATTTTTTAAGTTTGCTGTGAATCGCTTTTAATAGCGCTTTTTTATCGCCGTTATCTTCAACAAAGTGCATTACCAGTAAACACAGTGCGGCGTCACATTGAGTGTCGATGTCGTTGATATCACCGCAGTGTACTGTTACGCGATCGCTAATGTTATGCTGGCCAAACTGTTGCTCGGCAATATCGAGCATGTCTTGTGAAATGTCTTGAGCAATAAATTGCCAGCTTGGTTTTAGCGCCGCTAATTCAATGATTTCTTTACCTGTTCCGGCACCAATCACTAAAATGCACGCTTCATCGCTCAGCGTGGCTGCAAGTTGTGCCGCGGTTGCTTGATGTAATAGCTCATAACCTGGAACTAGGCGCAAAATGCGTTCGTCGTAATGATTTGCTTCTTCGTGGTTAAAAGTTGGCATGCTAATCCTTTAAATAACTGAGATGGTCGAATAACCACCTGGTTTTTTCGCCACATGCACTTGCGTGGCAACGCGTTCGGTCATTTCTGATACGTGCGAAATAACCCCTACTTTGCGGCCTTGTGCTTGTAGTGAATCAAGAGCATCCATCGCGATGCTTAACGTTTCACTGTCCAACGTACCAAACCCTTCATCGATAAACAAAGAGTTTATTTGCACTTTATTCGACGACAACGAGGCAAGCCCTAGCGCCAGTGCTAACGATACCAAAAATGACTCGCCGCCCGATAATGTATTAACAGAGCGCTGCTCATCGGCCATGTCTTTATCGATAATTGCGATATCGAGCGTTTGCCCTATGGCTGTTAATTTGTAGCGTTTATTTAGTGTCTGTAAGTGACTATTCGCGTAGTGCAGCAGTATTTTTAAGGTTTGCGTTTGCGCTAAATTACGCATGGTTTTGCCGCTGGCATCCCCCAAGACCTTATTGAGTATATGCCAGTGCTCATAGCTTTTTTGCTGCTCAACTAATAGCTTTTGTTTATCTTCAAGCGCTTGGCTATTTTGTTGATGGGTTTTAAGCTCAGTCGCAACTTGTAATAGTGCATTATTCGCTTGTACATGTTGCTCTGTGGCTTGATTAAGCTGTAATTGTAGCTCATCTTCACCGAGCGCTGGCTTTTCTTTTTGATGCTGAGCCAGCGCCTGCTGTCGCTGTTTTAAAAGCGCCTCTGCGTCTTTTAAGCTGCTCTCGGCGGTGTGGTAATCTGCCAGAGTTTGTTTAATTTCAGCGGGACTTATCGTTAATAGCTGACTAACTGCTTGCTCATCCAAACTTGGGTGCTGCGCTTTAAAATCGTTAAACCAAAGGCTAAATCGCTCATTAAGCGTCGCTTGCTCTGCGGTGAGCTCTTTTTCACGCTCGTCAATATTGGCGATTTGAATGGCTTGTTCGTCACGCGCCTTCACCGCATTACTATGGTTTGTCTGGGCAAGTTGCAGTGCCTGCTGCGCTGAATCTATCGCCTTTTCAAGCTCTGCTATAAACTCATCTACCGATATCGCCGCGTTACTAAATAAGCCCTCGCGCTTTGATTTTATCTGCGTGAGTTCGTTTTGAGTTTGGCTTAGTTGCTCGTTGCACTGAGTTAAGGAGGTATGTGCTTCGTTTAGCTGCGGCGTTACATGTGCAAGGTGCTGCTCAATGGCTTTTAAGTTCGTTTTAAGCTCATCCGCCGTTTGCAGCGAAGCTTGATAAGCCTCAACATGCTCTGCAATGACCTCTAAAGAAACGCTTTGTGTATTGAGTGCCTGCCACCAAGGTGCACTGGTGAACTGTTGATTCAGGGTCGTATAAAGCTGCTGATGCTCATCATTGAGCTCGTTTAAACGTGTTTGCTGATTATTCAGCTGTTGCTGTAATTCGTTTAACTGCTGCTCTTTGCCATGTAGCGCTTGCCCTTGCTGATTATACTCAGCTTGCTTAGCCGCAAGCGTGTTTTGCAGCTGTTGTTGCTGTTCAAGGGTTTTGTAGTATTGCTGTTTTTGCAAGCTGAGCTGTTGTTGACGCTCGTTTAACTGATCTTCGGTTAAATCATTTAGCTCAGTACGATTAGCCGCCATGGTTTCTTTGAGGTTCTGTTGTTGAGCGCTCAGTTCCGAGATTTGCCCGCTTAACGAGCTTATCTGTTGGCTGCATGCCGCCAGCTCATTACTTTTAGCTTGCTGTAATGCTTGCTGAGCTTTTAAGTGCTGTTTGGCGTTAGTTAGTTGGTTGGTAAAGTCGTTAATAAGTTGACTAAATTGCTCGTTAACCATTTCTTCATGCATAAAAGGGTGCTCTTTTGAGCCACATACTGCACACGGTTCCCCTGCCTTTAAAGTGGCGCGTAACTGGCTAACCCCTTCACTGGCTCTTAACTGCACTTGCTGTAAGTTTTGCTCACAAAACGAAACCTGCTGCTGTGCTTGCTCTGCCCCTTGCTGCGCATCTTTTAATGCTGTTTGTAGTTGCTGCTCCGTTTGGCTTAAAGTGTTTAGCTGGGTTTGCCAATTTTTTAACTGCTGATGATTAGTTTGCCATACTTGGCGCTTTTCAATCAGGTGTTTAATCGCATCAAGCCTAGCGTCGATATCTGCCATTGATTGGGTGTTTAAACTCGATTTAAAGGCGGTATCTTGCTCATTTAGGCGCTTAATTTCTTGCTCAAGGGCTTGATATTGAGTTTTACACTGCTGCGCAGCTGCTTGCTGCTCATCAATTTTAGGTTGAAGAGCTTTTACGTTTTGCTGTGATTGGCTAATTGTGTGCAGTTGCTGGCTAAAGCGGCTTAACTCACTTTTAAAGAATGACCAGTCTTTTGCTAATGGTTGCCATTGTGCATGTGTTTCTAAATAGCTATTTATTTGCGCTTGTTGATCGAGCTGTTTTTGCTGCTCTGCTTTATGGCTGTTTAGTGTATTAGTCAGCTCTTGATGATGGTGCTTAGCTTTCTCTGCTTGTACTTTTTGCGCCGCTGCTTGCTGGTTTAATACAGCAAGTTGCTTATCTAACTCTCGGGCCTGGCTAATAATAGGCTGCGCGTCTTTTTGTGCTTGCTTTGCTTGGTTTAGTTGCGCGGTTTGCTTCTCAAGCGTTTGCTCAGCGTCTTTGATCACTGTTTTATGATCAACATTTAAAAGCTGCTCACGGTTTTTAATAAGTTGCCCATGTTGAGCAGCAATCGAAGTAACGCGCTCGCGGTTATCTTTTATTTCTAGGCATTGCTGGGCTTGTTTCGCTTCAGTGGCTTTTTCAGCAAGCGCGTGCATTTGTTGCTGTAATTCTTGCTTTGCTTGCTCTGCCTGGTTTAGCTGTTGTTGCTGCTGAGATGCTTGCTTGTACCACCCTTGGTACTGTTCAAATTGTTTTATTTGCTTTTGCAACTCAGCAAGTTTAGCTTCAAGCGCTTTTTGTTCTGCTTGTTTCGTTTCGACCTGTTCAGGGCTTAAAACCTGATAATTACTTAAACTTAACTTTAACTGCTCTAATGCTTGCAGCTGCTCACGATGGCGTTCAAAAATTCGCTGACCAATACGGCTAAATTTATCGGTGCCTGTTAAGCATTCAAGTAGTTGCGCACGCTCATCTCCGGTCGCTTTTAAAAATGCCGCAAATTCATGTTGCGCAAGAAGGACTGCTCGTGAGAACTGCTCAAAGCTCAAACCGATAATACGCTCGATTTCTTTACCTGCCGCGCTTCGATCGGCGATTAGGGTTTCATCGGGTAATGAGTGCAGGCTATGTTGTGCAGGTTGTAACTTGCCATCGGCTTTATTACGCGCTCGGCTAAAGCTTAACCTTGCTCGGTACTGTTGTTTATCTTGGCCAATAAAGTCGACTTCTGCATAGCCTTGCCCTGCCCCGCGGCGTAATAAGTTTCGCGAGTCATTGAGTTTGATATTGTCGCCGTTAAAGTCAATTTTATTGCCTGTATCGCCGCGTAACCTTGCTGTTTTGTTATAAAGTGCTAAGCAAATGGCATCGAGTAATGTGCTTTTACCGGCGCCGGTATCACCGGTGATGGCAAACAACCCTGCTTCTTTTAAAGGCGAAGCGCTAAAGTCGACTTCGGCGTCTAAGATAGAGGCTAGTTGGTGAACACGAATCGCTAAAATTTTCATAGTAGGTCCTCTGCATTCAATTCATCGATCACTTGGCTTAGTAAGCTTTCTAATTCTTTTGGCACCGTCTGCCCTGCCATATCTTTATTGTTTGCAAATGCTTGCTCTAAAAGTGAATGTGGATTTAGCGCTTCAATTTGCGAGACATCTTCAAATAGGGTTTGTTCATCGTCTTGCTGGTTGCTTTGCTGACGTACTCTTTCAATGCCACAAAACTTAACCTGCTTACCTTCAAGGGCTTGTTCTATTTGTTCTCTGAAAGTGGTGTCAGTGTCATGGGCGCTCAATTTAACCCGCAGATATGGCGCTAAATCTTCATCTGTTAAATCGAGCTGTTTTATAAGCTCACAGAGTTCGTTAAGTGGTACGCAGTCTTTTTCTGGTAGTAACATGACTTTACAGAAGCTAGGAATGTAAAGGGGGTTTACAGAAGTACCTGAGTCAGTAAGCTCGACTATTACAACTTGATGTTGGTAACGCCTTTCAGAAAATGACATCGGCATTGGCGTGCCACTGTAGCGAATGGTCTCTTTCTTCGCGACGCTTTGAGCCTTATGAAGATGCCCTAGTGCGACATAATCAGGTTGATCAGTAAATATGCTTGCCGATATCGCATCTTCACCACCAATCACTAAGTTACGTTCAGAATCAGATGAGATGTCTCCACCTTTTGCATGCAGGTGGCCCATAGCAATTAATGGCGCGCTTGGTAATTCGCTTGCTGCTTGTAATGCATCTTTGTAGGCAAGGGCAACGGCTTGGTTGTAACTTAACGGTTGCTCTTGTTGGCGGTTATAACTGCTTAAATCACTACTGCGTAAAAATGGCATAGCAACAACATTCGCATCGCCATTTTTTGTGCTGATTGGCAGTACTACTTCATGAGGAGCATTGCTATCAAAGCGGCCAACAACATGGGTATCAAACTGAGCCAATAAAGGTTTTGCCGCCATAATACGATTTGCTGAATCATGGTTACCAGCAATTATCACTATGTGTAAGTCAGGGCAATGTTGCTTAGTGGTTTTAATAAATTGGTAGAGTTGGTTTTCTGCGCTGGCAGGAGGTGTTGCCGTATGATAAATGTCACCCGCAACCAGTAGTAAGTCGATCTGTTCTGACACAAGCGTATCGGTTAACCAAGCTAGAAATGCTTGATGCTCATCGAATCGGGAGTGCTCGTAGAATTGTTGGCCTAAATGCCAATCAGATGTATGAAGGACTTTCATTTAACGCTCTTATTATTTATTAAGAGCGTCAATATACCTAAGCTGAGCTAAGATGCCCAGCCTGGTTTGTTAACTTAAGCTATACCAAGCAAAAACCACCATTGGCAAAGCTAACAATGCCATTATCATAGGTACTTTAAGCGCTTTAGTCTGCTTAGCTTGTAAAATCTTAAGGGCATTTGTTTCATTACATGCCGCTACTTTGTCGATATAAAAATACCCTGAATCTAGGTACTGTTTACAATTTTGTTCGTCCGCTGGAATTGCAATTAGTTCTTGTTGTTTTTTTAGGATATAGAAATCCATACGCTCACCGAATTCTATGCTGATTACCAAACATTTTGGGGTTTAAAATGCATGCTGCGTAGACCCCAAAATCAAAAAAGTGGGCGATTTTAAATATAAATGGCAGTAAATTTCAATAGCAAATGCTACAAAAATTACTTAATTGCAAAAAATAATTATGGATAGGGTCAAAATAACCAATGAAGATGACCAAATTAGCCATTTGTTAGCTCTTTTAATCTCTGGTTTTGTTCGTGATAGGGCGTCTGATTCATCACATGCATTGATGACCTCAACAAACTTAAAACCACGTTCTTGGTACTCGTTTAAGATTGATTCTTGCGCAGGAATGGCTGCTAAACGAGAGTCTTTTTTTACAATATAAAACTTCATCTAATCACCCTTTCATCATTAACTAGAATTTAAGTCGATTACCTTCTCTTTAACTGTAATGCTTTGGAATGAATTAGTGCTGAATTAAAATTAATCAGTTTTTGTAAACCCCCTTTACAAGATATTAATTAAAAAAAGCAACAATTAATCTTGATTAGTAATAACCGATGAATACTACCTGAAAAATACCGCAATTTATCGTGATAATGTTGCAACTTTGTTTTTAGTTTGCGATGTTACGGTTGCAAACTAATTACAGGATAAACAATGAAAAAAGCAGTTCTCAAATTGAGTGCTTTGGTATTGCCTTTAGCAGTATCTTCAGCTGTTATGGCGTCATCTGTTGAGCAAACTAAAGGCTCATTCGTTGACAAGTTCCGTCAGCTAGATGAAGCACTTCCAACTCCAAACGTATACCGTAGTGCGGCCGGTGAGCCTGCTGAAAATTACTGGCAACAGCAAGTAAACTACGACATCGATGTAAAGCTAGATGAAAAGAAACGTCGCTTAACAGCAAGCCAAACTATCGAATACAAAAATAACTCGCCGCACACCTTAAAGTATCTTTGGTTACAGCTAGACCAAAATATCTTTAAATCTGACTCAATTGCTGAAATGACATCTACTTTCAATGGTAAAACATTGCAAGGTGATCCTCAGCCAAAATCAACTAAATTGAGCTTAGGTCAGTTACGTCGTCAGCAATTTATGGCCGACAACGAGCTGGGTTATCAAATCGCCAATGTTAAAGACGAAGACGGAAAAGAGCTTAAAGTTACTGTAGTAGATACCTTAATGCGTATCGACTTAAACGAGCCGCTTAAACCGGGAAAAGACGTTGAGTTCAGCATGGACTTCGCCTTTAACATTGTTGAAGAAGACGCCGTTGGTGCACGTTCAGGTTATGAACACTTTGAAGAAGATGGTAACGATATCTTCTTATTAGCGCAGTGGTTCCCTCGTCTTGCTGCATACACTGATTATGAAGCGTGGACTAACAAAGCTTTCTTAGGCAGCGGTGAGTTCACACTTGAGTTTGGTGATTACGATGTAGAAATTACAGTACCTGCTGACCATATCGTATCGGCAACGGGTCAGCTTGATAACCCAAGCAGCGTTCTGACTAGCACACAGCGTAAGCGTCTTGAACAAGCTGAAGATGCTAAGCGCCCTGTTTTCATCGTGACTGAAGAAGAAGCGTTAGAAAACGAAAAAGAAGGCACAAACAAAACGAAAACATGGCACTTTAAAGCTGAAAATGTACGTGACTTTGCGTGGGCTTCTTCACGTAAGTTTATGTGGGATGCAAAAGGCTACCATCAAGGCGGTAAAGATCAGCCGTTAGTAATGGCTATGTCTTTTTACCCTAAAGAAGGTGGTGACCTTTGGAAGAAGTACTCTACTGAGTCAGTAGTTCATACAATGGAAGTGTATTCACGCTTCTCGTTTGACTACCCTTACCCAGTTGCTCAATCTGTAAATGGCCCTGTAGGCGGTATGGAATACCCTATGATCACCTTCAATGGCCCGCGTACAGATCTACAAGAAGATGGAACTCGTACCTACTCGCAAGCAGAAAAACGCTTCTTGATCGGTGTGGTTATCCATGAAATTGGCCACATTTACTTTCCTATGATCGTCAATTCTGATGAACGTCAATGGACGTGGATGGATGAAGGCCTTAACAGCTTCTTAGATGGTGTTGCTGGTCGCGAATGGGATCACACTATTCCTTGGGGTGTTGAGCCTCGCGACATCGTTGAGTACATGAAGTCTGAAAACCAAGTGCCTGTTATGACACAGTCAGACAGCGTATTACGTTTAGGCCCTAATGCTTATACTAAGCCTGCTGCTGCACTTAACATTTTACGTGAAGTGATCCTTGGCCGTGAGCTATTCGACTTTGCATTCAAAGAATATGCACAGCGTTGGAAATACAAGCGCCCTACTCCTGCTGATTTCTTCCGCACTATGGAAGAAGCGTCAGGTGTTGACCTTGATTGGTTCTGGCGTGGTTGGTTCTACACCACAGATCACGTTGATATCTCGCTAGACAAGGTTTACCAACTTCGTTTAGATACCAAAAATCCTGATATCGACTTTAATCGTTTACGTGATATCGAAGCTGACAAGCCAATGCCGTTATTCGTAAAACGTAATAAAGAAGAAGGTAAAAAACTGTGGGTTGAAGAAAACCCAGATGTAACTGACTTCTACGACGAAAACGACCGTTTCACAGTAACTAACAAAGAGCGTAACGCGTATAACAAATTCCTTAAAGGATTAGAGCCTTGGGAGCGTAAAACGTTTGAGCGTGCAATCAAAGAAGATAAAAACTACTACGTACTTGAGTTCTCAAACTTAGGTGGTTTAGTCATGCCTATCTTATTAGAGCTTACTTATGAAGATGGTACGAAAGAAGAGCAGTACATTCCGGCTGAAATCTGGCGTCGTAACCACAAGCATGTACAAAAGCTAATTGTTACAGAAAAAGGTAAAAACCTAGTGTCTGTTAGAGTGGACCCTCGCTGGGAAACAGCGGATGTTGATGTAGAAAACAATAACTACCCTCGTCGTATTATTCCATCACGTATTGAAGTGTACAAACGTGAGAAGAGTAAAGCGAAAGTCAGCCGCGATATCATGCAAGATATTAAAACTGAGCTGAAAAAAGACGACGAAAATGATGCCCAGGAGCAACAATAATGCGCTTTATAGCCATTATTTTTGCTTTATTACTGAGTGCGCCAACCATGGCGCACCAGTTAAAAGCGTCTGTGACTACCGTGTTATTTAACAAACGCACCAACAATATTGAGCTGATGCATCGTTTTTATTTACATGATACAGAGCACGCCGTTGAATATTTGTTTGACGGCAATGCTGATATTTTATCAAATAAAGAAGATCAGAAGCGTTTTGCAGATTATGTTGAGTCACATATTGCTCTACAAACTTTAGATGGCAAGCCGCTTGAGCTTAAAGATGTGGGTGCGCAAGTTGATGGTAAATTCTTTTGGGTTTATCAAGAAGTCATGATCCCTGAGGGAATTCATGGTATTCGAATGAGCAACGTAGCACTTCGCGACCTATGGCCAACACAAGTGAATATGGTAAATATTGAGGGTAAAGGTAAGGTAAAAACGCTGACCTTTAGCCAAGATGATACTTGGCTTGAAGCTAGATTTGAACCGGTCAATCCAGAGTAATAGCAGTCCTAAAGGATTAAAAAAGTTACTTTTTTAATCCTTTGATCCTTTAATAAACCCATTTCGTAAACTATCTTATTAATGGGCATCAACATTTTCCCACTTCTCATATACAGGGATTTATATGACTATCCATGACAACAATATCCGTGGCGTAATTTTTGACTTAGATGGTACTTTGGTTTCATCGGAGTTGGATTTTTCACTGATCAAAGCACAGGTAGGCTGTCCGCTTGATAATGACTTACTTGCTTACATTGCTTCGTTACCTTCGCCTTACATGCGTGAAGAAGCGATGAATATTGTTCATCAGCATGAACTTATTGATGCGCAGCATGCGCATTTATTGCCAGGCGTTGCTGAGGCAATTACGAGGCTGAAAGAAAATAACATCCCGATGGCGATTGTGACTCGCAACTACGACCGTGCAGCTGCCATTAAATTAAAGAATAATCCCTTACCAATAGAAACCGTGCTGACTCGCTCTGATGCGCCTGCTAAGCCTGATCCAAGTGCTTTAAATGCGATTGCGACATTATGGGAGCTTGATCAGTCTGAGTTACTTTATGTCGGCGATTATTTATTTGATATACAAGCAGCTCACAATGCCAACATGCGTGCTTGTTTGTACGCGCCAGATGAAATTCCTGAGTATGCAAATCAGGCCGATTATGTAATGCATCATTTTTCAGAACTACCTACTTTGGTTGACTCATTCCAAGAAAATAAAGTGTTATGTTAAATAGCTTTGTTTTTTATTTTTCCTGAGATTTATTGTTAGTTTTTTATTTTTCAAAATGCCCTAGTACTAGCCCAAGCGGTCATGAGTTGCTAAAATATCGGCAATTATCAAATGTATTCATAGAGGCATAAGATGGGCAGAGCATTTGAAGTCCGCAAAAACGCCATGGCTAAAACAGCCAATGCAAAAACTAAAGTAAATTCTAAGTACGGTAAAGAAATCTACGTTGTTGCTAAAAATGGCGAACCAGATCCAGAAGTAAACCAAGCGCTAAAACGTATTATTGAGCGTGCAAAAAAAGACCAAGTTCCAGCACACGTAATCGACAATGCGATTAAAAAAGCAGCCGGTGGAGCAGGGGAAGACTACTCTCCAGCACGTTACGAAGGCTATGGCCCGGGTAACTGTATGGTTATTGTGGACTGTTTAACTGATAACCCTAACCGTACTATTAAAGATGTACGTTTACCGTTCACTAAAACAGATTCAAAAATTGGTACACCGGGCTGTGTAGCGCATATGTTCGACCACTTAGCTGTTTTAGGCTTTGAAGGTGATGACGACGAAGTTGTACTTGAAGCGCTAATGATGGCTGATGTAGACGTAACAGATGTAGAAGTAGAAGATGGCAAAGTATCTGTATTCGCTCCACATACTGAGTACTACAAAGCAAAAACAGCTCTTGAAGAAGCATTTGAAGGTATCAACTTTGAAGTAGACGAAATCACGTTTGTTCCACAAGTTCATACTGACATCACTGATCCAGATGATATCGCAAACTTTGAAAAGTTTATTTCTATGCTTGATGACTGTGATGACGTGCAAAACGTTTATCACAATGCGATTGTTAAAAACTAATTTTTAAAAAATTAGTACGTATTAGTACGTAAAAAGGGGCATTTGGTAACAAATGCCCCTTTTTTAATAGATTTTCATTATGCCATGAATGGTGGCTATTCACTGTCGTTATAAGTTTATACCAATACGCTTAATTTAGTGGTCTATTTTGAGGCAATAAAACCTCGTTGATAACAAGGCAAAAATTTCGTTATTTAGTTGTGCTCGGCAATTG